>NZ_JBBCTD010000002.1:0-768658 GCF_037148555.1 Microbacterium sp. MMO-113
GGTCCCGTCCGATCCCCAGCCGGCCATGACGGTCGTGAAGTCGGCGGATCGGTCGACGATCACGGCTGCGGGGCAGACGATCACGTATTCGTTCCTCGTGACGAACACCGGCAACGTGACCATCACGGATGCGACGGTGACCGAGACGTCGTTCTCGGGAACGGGGACGGCTCCGGTGGTGACGTGTCCGGAAGCGGCGTCGTCGCTCGCGCCGGGCGCCCAGGTCACCTGCACCGCTCCCTACGTGGTGACGCAGGCCGATGTGGATGCGGGTGGGGTGACCAATGCCGCGACGGTGACGGGGAACCCTCCGGGTGGTGGTGAGCCGCCGGTGTCGCCGCCGTCCGAGGTCGAGGTCCCGTCCGATCCCCAGCCGGCCATGACGGTCGTGAAGTCGGCGGATCGGTCGACGATCACGGCTGCGGGGCAGACGATCACGTATTCGTTCCTCGTGACGAACACCGGGAACGTGACCATCACCGATGCGACCGTGACGGAGACCTCGTTCTCCGGCACCGGGACCGCGCCGGTCGCCGAGTGTCCGGCGGGAGCGGCATCGCTCGCGCCGGGTGCCCAGGTGACCTGCACCGCGGAGTATGTCGTGACCCAGGCGGATGTGGACGCCGGGGGCGTGACGAACGCTGCCACGGTCACCGGCACGCCGCCGGGTGGTGGTGAGCCGCCGGTGTCGCCGCCGTCCGAGGTCGAGGTCCCGTCGGATCCGCAGCCGGCCCTCACCGTGGTGAAGTCGGCGGATCGGTCGACGATCACGGCTGCGGGGCAGACGATCACGTATTCGTTCCTCGTGACGAACACCGGGAACGTGACCATCACCGATGCGACCGTGACGGAGACCTCGTTCTCCGGCACCGGGACCGCGCCGGTCGCCGAGTGTCCGGCGGGAGCGGCATCGCTCGCGCCGGGTGCGCAGGTGACCTGCACCGCGGAGTATGTCGTGACCCAGGCGGATGTGGACGCCGGGGGCGTGACGAACGCCGCGACGGTGACCGGCACGCCGCCGGGTGGTGGTGAGCCGCCGGTGTCGCCGCCGTCCGAGGTCGAGGTCCCGTCGGATCCGCAGCCGGCCCTCACCGTGGTGAAGACCGCCGATCGATCGACCATCACCGCCGCGGGGCAGACGATCACGTACTCCTTCCTCGTGACCAACACCGGCAACGTCACGCTCACCGATGTCGCGGTGGACGAGGGGGCGTTCACCGGGACGGGCACTCCGCCGGTCGTCACGTGTCCGGAAGCGGCGTCGTCGCTCGCGCCGGGCGCCCAGGTCACCTGCACCGCTCCCTACGTGGTGACGCAGGCGGATATGGACGCGGGACAGATCACCAACGCCGCGACCGTGACGGGCACCCCGCCGGGAGGCGGCGAGCCTCCGGTGTCGCCGCCGTCGACCGTCGTGGTCCCCGGCGACCGCACACCGGCGATCACCGTGGTCAAGTCGGCCACCCCCGACAGCCCCGATGCCTACGAGGTGGGCCAGGAGGTGACCTACTCCTTCGTCGTGACGAACACGGGCAACGTCACCCTCACGGACGTCACGGTGGACGAGGGGTCGTTCTCCGGGACGGGCACGATGTCCGACATCGTCTGCCCGGCGGGCGCGGCGTCGATGGCTCCGGCAGCGCAGATCATCTGCACCGCCACGTACGAGCTCACGCAGGCCGACATCGATGCGGGTCAGGTGACCAACACCGCCACGGCGACCGGTGTGCCGCCCGGTGACCTGGTTCCGCCGGTGTCTCCGCCGTCGCAGGCGCGGGTTCCCGCGCTTCCGGCGCCGGACCTGAGCATCGTCAAGTCGGCGACGCCCGCGACGATGACCACGGTGGGCCAGACGCTCCGGTACGACTTCGTCGTCACCAACACCGGCAACGTGACGCTGACCGACGTCGCTGTCGACGAGGGCGACTTCTCGGGAACCGGCGACCTGTCGCCGGTGGTATGCCCGGAGGAGGCGAGCAGCATGCTCCCCGGCCAGACGGTGACGTGTTCGGCGACGTACACCACCACGCAGGCCGATGTGGATTCCGGGGCTCTCACGAACACCGCCACGGCGACCGGCACCCCGCCGGGCGGCGGTGAGCCGCCGGTGTCGCCGCCGTCCACCGTGCGGGTTCCCTTCGACGGGACCAACGGGCTCGACATCGAGAAGCGGGCTACCGCGGTCGATGTGAACGGCAACGGCCGCACCGACCCGGGCGACCGGGTGGAGTGGACGATCATCGTCACGAACATCGGCGCGCAGACGGTCGACGACATCGTCGTGACCGATCCGACCGCCGGTCCCGTGACGTGTCCGGCGACGAGCCTCGCCTCGGGAGAGGAGATGACGTGCACGGTGCCCCCGCACACGGTCACCGCGGATGACGTCCGCCGCGGCGGCGTGCGCAACGTGGCGACGGCCACCGGGAACACCCCCGGGGGACCCGTCGACCCGCCGTCGTCGCAGACGTTCACCCGCGTGCTGCCTCCGCCGCCGTCCGGACTCGCGGTCACCGGCGGTGTGCTCTCGGCCGGGGGACTGCTCCTCGGCGGGCTGATGATCCTCGCGGGTCTCGGTCTCGGACTCACCCGAGGACTGCGCCGCCGCGAAGAGGATCGGGAGCAGCAGTAACCGAGTCCGCCGTCCGCGACGAGTCGAAGGCACTTGTCGCGGTCGGCGGCACGAGAGGAGGACCCGTGTCTCGCAGAGCTCACGTCCGTCGGACGGCGGCCGCGCTGGTGCCGCTCGTGGCCATCGGGATCACGCTCGCCGCGTGCACCTCGGCGCCGGACGACCCTGAGCCCACGCCGACCACCGCGTCCGGTGCGCCGCAGATCCCCGGAGAGGACCCCGGCGTGGTCGCCGCGACGAGTGTCCCTGACGATGTCCGGGACAGCCCTGAGGTGCGCGCGGGAACGCAGATCACCTCCTGCGAGTCCGACGGCGGGACGGGCACGGCCACCGGTGTGGTCGGCAATCCGACGGACGAAGACGCCACCTACGTCGTGACGGTGTTCTTCACGACCGACGCGGCGACCGTGGTGGGGTCCGGCCAGACCACGGTCGACGTCGCCGCGGGAGAGGAGGAGAAGTGGACGGTCACCGCCGACTTCACCGCGCCGAGCACCACCCTCTGCGCCCTCCGCGGCGTCGGCGAGGCATCGTGAGGCGCGTCAGCTGAAGAGGATGAGGACGTAGACGGCGAAGGTCGCCAGGTGTGCGGCGCCGTGCATCGCGGTGACCCGCTTCGCCGCGAACGTCGTCACCGACAGCAGCAGCGTCACGCCGAGCATGAGGAGGTTCGCCGGCGACTCGGCGAGCACCACCTCCTGCCCGGTGAGCATGCCGATCAGGAGGACCGCCGGGATGGTCAGGCCGACCGTCGACACGAGCGCGCCATGGCAGAGGTTGTTCACGCGCTGCGCCTCGCCGTTCAGGGCGGCGCGGATCGAGGTGATCGACTCGGGGAGGAAGACGATGCCCGCGATCAGCAGTCCCGCCAGGGCGACGGGAGCACCGAGCCGGCCGAGACCGTCGTCGAGAAGGGCCGCCATGTCGTGCGAGAGCAGCACGATCGGAACGACGGTGACGACGAGGAGCACGAGGCGGGTCAGCACCTCGGCGCGGTGGGCCGCGAGCACCTCGCGGATGGGGGTCCGCGGTGCCGCCGCGCTCTGCGTCGCGCGGGCCCCCGACCGCAGCCGCTCGTCCACCTCGGTGAAGTCGTCGGCCTGCGCACCCATCTGCCGGAACAGGAAGAACGCGTAGAGGGCGAGGGTGAGCACGATGATCGGGATCTCCTGCCCGATCGTGTAGGCACCGCGGTCGCCGATGAGGCCGGGGAGCCCGAACGCCAGAGCGACGAGGACCACGAGCATCGACAGGTACGCCGACGTACCGGTGCGGTTGTGCGCCATCCCCCGATGGCGGAGGCCGCCGAGGAGGAGGGCCAGGCCGATGACGAGGTTGAGGATGATCATCGACACGGCCATGACCGAGTCGCGCGCGATCGTGGCGTGCTCGCCCGGGCCGAGCATGACCGCCGAGATGAGGATCACCTCGATCAGCACGATCGACAGCGTCAGCACCAGGGAGCCGTAGGGGTCGCCCAACCGGTGGGCGAGGGCCTCGGCCTGCTTCACGACGCCGAACGCGCACACGAGGATGACGGCGATGATCACGAGGAGGGCGACGACCAGGAGCGGTCCGGGCACGGGTGGCGCGAGCAGCGGGTGCAGGGCGAGCAGGGCGGCGAACGCCCCCCATCCCAGCGCCACGCGCAGCACGTCGGTGCGGGTGATGAACGACCTCATCGACGATCCGGACATGGAACGCTCCTCGACGACCGGGGCCGTCCCCGGATGATCCTTACGTCAGGTCGTCCTGCTCGCAGCGCTGCGCGGGTGCGCAGACTTCGATCGTACGCGGTGGCGTCTTCACGAGCTTGAGTCCGATGACGGCCGCCACGATCCCGGCGATGAACACGGCCTTGCCTGCGGAGAAGCTCTCCCCACCGGTGAGCATCGCCCAGGACACCGTCAGCACTGCCCCGAGACCGACCCACACGGCGTAGGCGGTGCCGATCGGGATCGACTTCATCGCGGCGCCGAGGCCGATCATGCTCAGCGTCAACGCGCCGAGGAAGACCACTGTCGGCAGCGGTTTCGAGAAGCCGGCCGAGGACCCCAGGGCCGTCGCCCACACGGCTTCGAGAACGGCGCTGATCAGGAGGATCACCCAGGCCATCTCAGCTCACCACCTTCAGTCCGACCACGCTGGCGACCAGCAGCAGCAGGAGCAGGATGCGCGGGAGCGAGGCCCGCTCCTTGCCGGTCACCATGGCCCAGAGGACGGTGAGCGAGGCGCCGATCCCCACCCAGACCGCATAGGCCGTTCCCGTCGGCAGGTCGTTCATGGCCCACGCGAGGCCCACCATGCTCAGGGCGAGGGCGACGAGGAAGAGCACCGTCGGGCGCGGCTTCTTCAGCCCCTCCGACGCGGACAGCGCGGTCGCCCACACCGCCTCGAGAACGCCGGATGCGACGAGGATCACCCAGGACATGATGACTCCTTCTGCGAGTCAGTCGTCGTGTGCGGGTACTGCTCCCTCGTCCGCTGCTCCGGGTGCCGGAGTCCTCCCAGGGTAGCCTGCGAAGCACAACACCACCTGTGCAGACGGGCGATGGTCGTGGTTGGCGACGGCGGCGCGCTCTCTGCTACGGTGGCCGCAGGTTCGCAATCCGAACCTGCGGACGAGGGCGCAGTACCCGCAGAGCGACAAGACTGACCAAGAAGGTCGTCTCGTGTCGCATCTCGCCGGTGGAACCGCCCCCGCAGCCTCCGCCTCTCCGTGCATGCCGGCCTTCTCGGTGCCTCGCCCTTCCGCCGACCGCATCGCCGCATCCTCGGAAGGGAGGTTCCGTGGACGCGCTCTTCGGAACGATCATCGGGCTGGCCATCCTCACCGTCATCCTCGGGCTGGCGCGTGCCTTCGCACGCGGATACGACCACGCCGTGCGCTACGACGAGCTGACACACGAGCGGCTGCACGCCCTGACGGAGGGCGACCTGGCAGCGCTCGAGATCCGCGATGTCGACGCCTGGCTCGAGCTGCGCCGGGTGGAGCGGCGGATGACGGCTCTGCGCGCACGCGCGGCAGCCGTGCGCAGCGAGCGCTGACTCGCGTCGGCCCGTTCCCCGACACCACCCAGACCCCGACCACCCCCTGACCGATCCCGAAGAGGACACGCATCATGGCCACGACCGACACTCGCGACCAGACCGAGCCCGATGCCCCGCCGAAGCGGGGTACGCGCTTCGTCGGTGCCGCGTCGAACTACATCGACGAGCGCACCAGCATCTCCGGGCTCGTGAAAGAACTCGGTCGCAAGGTGTTCCCCGACCACTGGTCGTTCATGCTCGGGGAGATCGCGCTCTGGGCGTTCGTGGTCGTCTTCATCACCGGCACGTTCCTGACCTTCTTCTTCCAGGCGTCGATGGTGCCGACCCACTACACCGGTGCGTACGCCCCCATGCGGGGCATGGAGATGACGGCCGCGTTCGACTCCGCCCTCCGGATCTCCTTCGACATCCGTGGCGGACTGCTCGTCCGACAGATGCATCACTGGGCGGCCCTGGTCTTCGTCGCGGGCATCGGACTGCACATGCTGCGCGTGTTCTTCACGGGCGCGTTCCGCAAGCCGCGCGAGCTGAACTGGGTGATCGGCTTCGTGCTGTTCATCCTCGCGATGGCCGAGGGCTTCACCGGCTACTCGCTCCCCGACGACCTGCTCTCGGGTAACGGCCTGCGCATCATCGACGGCATGATCAAGGGTCTGCCGCTGATCGGCACCTGGACCTCGTTCCTCCTCTTCGGCGGCGAGTTCCCCGGCACCGACATCATCGGCAGGCTGTACACGCTGCACATCCTCATCCTGCCGATGCTGGTGATCGCGCTCATCGCGGTGCACATGCTCCTGATGATCGTGAACAAGCACACCCAGTTCGCCGGCCCCGGCCGCACCAACGCGAACGTCGTCGGGTACCCGATCATGCCGGTGTACGCGGCGAAGATGGGCGGGTTCTTCTTCCTGGTGTTCGGAGTGATCGCGGTGCTGGGAACGTTCTTCCAGATCCTCCCGTTCTGGATCTACGGTCCGTATGACCCGTCCCCGATCTCGGCCGGCACCCAGCCGGACTGGTACATCGGGTTCGCGGACGGCGCTCTCCGCCTCGCCCCACCGAACTGGGACATCGTGCTGTTCGATCGCACCTGGTCCTTCGGCATCATCATCCCGGTGGCGGTGATGGGACTCTTCATCCTCACGGTGCTCTTCTACCCGTTCATCGAGGCGTGGGTCACCGGCGACAAGCGCGAGCACCACATCGCGCAGCGTCCGCGCAACGCGGCCACCCGCACCGCGATCGGCGTCGCCGGCGTCATCTTCTACGCGGTCCTGTGGGCGGCGGCTTCCTCCGACCTCATCGCCACGCACTTCATGCTCACCATGGAAGGGGTCATCCACTCCCTGCAGGCGCTGCTCATCGTCGGACCGCTCACCGGCTACTTCGTCACGAAGCGCATCTGCATCGCGCTCCAGAAGAAGGACCGTGAGATCGTCCTGCACGGCTTCGAGTCCGGACGCATCGTCCGCCTCCCCGGCGGCGAGTTCGTCGAGGTGCACCAGCCGGTCGACGTCTACGACCGTTGGAAGCTCATCGACGTCGACGGCTACGAGCCGCTGGTCGTCCGCCCGAACGCCAAGGGACGCATCCCGTGGACGGAGAACCTCCGCTCCGCGATGTCGCGCTGGTTCTTCGAAGACCGCCTCGCTCCGCTCACGCAGGCCGAGATCGAGCGGGTGGATGCCGGGCACGGATCGCCGGCCTCCGAGCCGGGCGGCGAGATCGAGGGGGACGGGCGGACGCATGGGTCGGATCACGGCCGCTGACCCCCGGGCGCTCCGCGGCGTCGGCGTCGCCACCGGCCTCGCGGTCGTGGTGGTCGCATTCCTCCTCGCCGGTGTTCCCGCGGCCGGAGGTGCGCTCGCCGTGGTCGGCGGGATCGCCCTCGTCCGCCGTTCCTCTCGGGCGCAGCGGGCGAAGGAGGGGGAGCCGACCTTCCTGTTCGTCCTCCTCGCCCACGGAGACCGCTCCGCCCCGGGTCTGCTGCTGCTGCTGCCGTCCGGTGGAGGGGATGCCGGCCGACTGCGGGCCGGCGGATGGCGGGTGCTGGAGCCTCCGGTGAACGGTCCGCTGACGCCGCTCGGGCGGGTGGCGGTGGAGTTCGACGGCGACGACCGCCTGCGGGTGCGCGACCTCGCGGGGGTGCGGGGCGCGCACACCGAGGCGGCGCGGGAGAACGCCGTACCCCGCGGGTGGGGGACCGCCGCGCAGGAGCTCGGCTACGTCGTGCTGCTCGCGGTGCCCGAGGGGGAGGAGCACCCGCTCCGGCAGGACGGCACGGTGCGGGCGCCCACCCTCGGCGCGTATGCGCTCCTCCGCGGCACGCCGCCGGGGCGTCCGCGAGGCTGACCGGGAGGACTCAGCTCTGCGGTGCGTCGTTCCAGGACCAGATGTCGTCGCCCCGCAGCACGGCGTCTGCCCCGCCATCGCAGTAGATCGTCTGCCCCGCCATGTGGGTGTTGGCCGGGCTCGTCAGCCAGACGAGCAGCTCGGCGATGGAGGACGCCGGCTGGTGGTAGTTCAGCGGCATCGGCACAGCGGCGTCCACCATGGCCAGGCCCTCGGGCGAGTCGAGCAGGCCGGCCGTCATCGCCGTGGTGACGGTGCCGGGGGCGACGGCGTTCAGCGGGATGCCCGCGCCCGCCCACGCCGGGGTGACGCTCTCACGACGGACCCAGCGCGACAGGGCGCGCTTGCTGGACGAGTAGTTGAGGAACCCGGCCTCGGGGGTTGCGGCCAGGCGGTCGCCGATCTCGATCGCGCGCGCCTCGTCGCCGGCGAGGGCGGCGTCGACGAGCTCGGGCGACACCGGCTGCAGCGAGGCCATCGACGACACCACGGCGGCGCGCGGTGCGTCGGCCAGGCTCAGCGTGGGCTGGAGCGCGGTCAGGAACTCGGTCACGCCGAAGAAGTTGATGGACATCGTCTTCGAGATCGGAGCCGAGATGCCGGCGCAGGCGATGACGGCGTCGATCCCGTCGTCTGCCGCCTCGACCACGGCGCTCGCCGCAGCCAGACGCCCCTCGTGGGTGGACAGATCGCCGTCGACCTCGACCCCGGCGAGGTCGACGCCGATGACGGTGTGGCCGTGCGAGCGGAGCAGCTCGGTGGTGGCGGCGCCGATGCCGGATGCGGATCCGGTGACGACATAGGTGCGGGTCATGAGGTTTCCTCCTTGATGGACACGACCGGCGGCGTGCCGGACAGTGCGGTGACGAAGCGGCCGAGCTGGCGGCGGAATCCGTCGATCTCGTCCGGTGACCAGCCCGCGAGCGCATCGTCGACCATGCGATGGCCGGCCTCGACTAGGCGCGCATAGGCCGTCCGGCCCGCGTCCGTCAGTCGAACCTCGACGGTGCGACCCGAGCGCACGGGGTCGACGACGCCCTGCGTCGCCATGCGGGTGACGAGCTTCGACGTGGTCGGCCGCGACAGCGTCGCATGCGCGGCCAGGTCGCCGAAGCCCATCGCGCCCCCGTTCATCCCGAGCAGGTAGAGCGCGCGGATGGCGGACGGGTCGAGGGCGACGTCGACGGCTTCAGCGACCTGGCGTTGCAGGTCGCTCTCACTCCATTCCGACACCACGCGGACGAGGGCCAGGTGGATGCCGGCGACGTCTTCGCCGGTGGTCATGTGTCCAGGGTACGCCTCAAAGTTGCCTCAGGCAACAGTCGTGATGTATCCCGCGCTCGCCGTGTCCTCCGCGAGCGTGAAGAAGTGCCGACCGCCCGCGCGCCGGGCGCGCCGCCACCGGCGCTGCTGCCCGTCGGCGTAGTCGAGCACGATCCACGCGGGCGGAGGTGTCCCCTGCGGGCCGAGCACGAATGAGCACGCGCCCAGGCCGGGGGAGGCGAGCTCGGCGACGAAGCGGTCGTCACCGGGGGCGAACGGCGCCGTGTCGTGAAGCTCCGCCGGCTGCAGCCGCAGCACGGCGTCGGCGTGTTCCTGGGTCTCCGTGCGGAGCCGGCGCCTCATGCGGCACCGCCCTGGCGCGCAGCCCACTCCCGGGTGTCTCGAAGGCCGTGCGCATCGAGGTAGGCGCGGATCACGTCCGCGGTCAGGCGGATCTGGGCCTCCGTGCCCATCGCCGCCTGCATGACGCCGATCGCGGGCGCCGGCTTGCCGTCCACCCGCTCGAGCGCCTCCCAGACGATATCCTCGCGGCCGCCGCGGCCGAGAGCGTGCGGCATCGAGGTGAACCCCGTCCTCCGCTGGTCGGTGGGTCGTGTCTCTGGCATGGTGTTCCTCTCTCGGGGCGGGTGGGCAGGCTCGCGCCGAGGGACGGGGTCCCTCGCGAGGCGTACGCCGGACGGCGGGGTGGTCTCCCCGGGGTCGGTGCGCGTGGTGCGGCGGCGCGCCCCGCGGGCGGCCCGGTGACGGGTGTGCGGAGCGGTCGGCCTGGCCGGTTGCTGTCCTCCGACGGTATCACGTTATTTTGAGTCATTCAAAAGAAGTGCGGGAGTGTCCACCCCGACGCGTGGGGTTCCGAGCGATTCCCGCGACCGTTTTTCTCCCGTTCAGCGGGAAATTTGACTTCCCTGTGCTTCCGGGTATGGTCGGGGGTTACGCCAGCCAGTCACAAAGGGGAAGCGCCATGTCAGGAAAGTCCACACCGGGTCGCGCAGGGAAGAAGGAGCCGCAGCTCTCGCTCAAGGAGAAGCGGGCGGCGAAGCGCGCGAAGAACGCACCCGACGAGTTCCTCAAGCCTCGCAAGGGCGCGAAGAGCTGAGGGCTCCGGCCCGGTGGGGGTGGCGGTCCTCCGCTGCGCCCACCGGGGATACCGGGGCGACGGCGAGCTGTCAACGGGCCTTGTCCTGAGCGCGGATCCGGCGCACTCTGGAGTCTCCGCCACGAGAGGAGCGCGTGATGTCGAACCCGGAAGCCTTCATGTACCCGGATGAGCCCTTGCTGTCGGAGGAGGCTCTGCGGCTCGCGGAGGAGGACGCCGCCGCCGAGTCCGAGGAGGAACCGTCTCGCGAGGGCGTCGCGGCACACCTCGCCGAACGGGGCGGCGACGACCCCGATGCCCTTCAGGACGTGCCCGCCGGTGGCGCCGGTGCGGACGCCGGAGCCGGAAACGCGGCCCGCGTCGACCCGGCGTCGAAGAACCCGCCCGAACCCGCCTACGAGTCGACCCACAGCAAGGAGCCGGGCGTCGGTCCGCGGCACGCAGGCGACTGAGCCGCCACTCACCGGAAGATGCGGCTGATCCCGCTCTCGACCTGCGCGAGCTGGATGAAGACGAGGCCGCGCCACAGTGGAAGCAGCGGTGCCCGCAGTGCCCGCCGCACCGGACCGCGGGGCCTGGTCTCCCACGTCATCGTCGCGCGGAGCTGCGTCCCGCCGGCGGCCGGTTCGAGTGCCATCGTGAGGACGCGCGGATTCGCCTGGGGCGCGTCGGGGTACTCGAAGCGCCAGGTCACCGCCCCGGACCGCTCCTTCTCCTGCGTTACGTGAAGGCGATGGAACTCCGGCTTGCGATGCAGGGGTCGTCCGTCCGGGGTCGTCGTCGGGGCGAACGCCTCCCAGGGGCCGTCGTCCCCGGCGGGGAGGACGGTCGCGACGCTCTGCTCCCATTCCGGGAGCCGTTCAGGATCGGCGAGCACCGCCCGAACCTCGGTTTCCGCGGCCGGCACGAACATCGAGCGGGACCCGGTGATCCCCCCGGCCGCCCGCTCTTCGCCCGGTTGGGGGGAGCGCGCGGTGCCTTCGACCTCGTCGAGCTGCGCCGTGAGGTCGTCTTCCGTCACGGCGAGACGAGCGAGGATGGCGGCGATCAGGCCGCTGGGTTCTGCGAGCAGGGCCCGAAGCACGGCGGCGGAGTCCCCTCGCCGACCTCCCTGGGACGCGGCTCGGAGTACCGCGAGGGCACGCTCGGTCCAGTCGTAGCCGTCGGTCTCATGGAACACGATGCGGCCAGGGCCCACCGCCGGGGCATCGATCCCCATGGCCAGGAGCTGCCCTGCGTGCTGCGCCGCGACAGCGGCCCGGGTGGCATCGAGGCGGATCCCGGCCCGCCGGAGCACCTGCCCGCCGGTGTCGGCGTCGATCGTGAGCGCGAGCAGCAGGTGGTCGATGTCCGCGTCATGCACGCCGAAGCGCGACGCCTCCTCCATCGCCGCGAGCGACAGCGTGTGCATGGTGGCGGCGGCCTGCGTGAAGCGACTCATGCGTTCCTCCGCGGCACGGGGATGGTCGGATCGATGCGGCGGCTGTGCTTCTTGTGCACGGCCTGTCGCGTCACGCCGAGAGCGTCTGCGATGGTCTGCCAACTCATTCCGGCGCGGAGCGCGGCCTCCACCTGACGCAGCTCGAGCGCGTCGGCGAGGGTCCGGAGGGAGGCGACGGCGCGCAGGCCGGCGCGCGGGTCGGTCGTGTCCGCCGCAGCGCGGGCGATGTCGAGGGACTCCATGCTGTCAACCTAGGTTGCTGACGTGCGGATTGTCAACCAGGGTTGCTCGAAGAGCCCCTCGACCGACCCGTCAGGCGGCGGAGGGGTGCAGTACGGCCTTGATGCAGCCGTCCTTCATCTCCTGGAACGTCCGGTACAGCTCCGGTGGGTGAGATCCGGTGGCTCAGTGGAAGGGGCAGCCGCGCCCGGATCCGGCACCGCGCACCCGTCCTCCGGACGCGGGCTTGGTGGGGAGGCGGCGGCGATTCACGTTGAGCCCCTCGTCGAGCACAGCCAGTTCCGGGTCGCTCAGGACGGCGACAGCGGCGGAGAGTCCCGCGATGACGAGCTTCTCCCCGGGGCAGCGGTGACCGGTGGCGACGTCGCCCCCACCCTGGGGGACGAAGGTCGTGATCTCCTCGTAGTCCTCCACATCGGTGAACCGCTCGGGGGCGAAGCGCTCCGGGTGGGACCACGACCGCTCGTCGGTGTTCGTGCCGAGGATGTCGAGGACGACCCGGCCGCCCACCGGGACCGTGACGCCGTCGATCTCGACCTCGGCGATGGTGCGACCAGGCAGCATGGGCACGAACAGTCCGGTCCGCCGCACCTCCTGCGCGAACATCGTCGCGAGCGTTCCCCCCACGAGCGATCCCCGCTCGGCGGTCTCGGCGGCGATCCGGGTACGCCACTCGGGATGGTCGTGCAGCTGCTTCGCGGCGAAGGCTACGAAACGTGCGGCGGCGATCATCGGACGGATGCTGTTCTGCAGCTCGACCCCGGCGACCCGGGCAGGCAGCAGCTCGCCGTGCTCGTCGCGATGCGCGGCCCACAGCGCGAGCGCCGTGCCCTCGGCGGACGGGAGCCGGCCCTCGCGGACCGCTTCGATGAGCCGACGCGCATGCCGGTCCGAGAAGACCCGGTTCGCGAAGGCCTCGACGTAGGCGGGGGAGTAGGGGGCGCCGAAGCCGTCGACGATCTGCGCGAGGCGCGCGGCCCAGCTGGTCTGCGCCGCCGGCGTGCCCGGGAGCCCGGCCCAGCGCATCATCGCGCGCCCGAACGCGCCGACGGCCGCGTCATAGGCGCTGCGGGTGCCGCCGGCGCGCCAGTCCTCGCGCTCGGCCGCCCATTCCCGTTCGAGGAACGGCGTGAGCCGCTCGACCTGCGCATCCTCGTACGCCGCCTCGACGAAGGTCGCCTTGCGGTGGCGGTGAGCGGTGCCGTCGAGCGCGTGCACCGACCCGTGCCCGAACAGCGGTTCGCGGACGATCCCCGGCATGGCGCCGGCACGGGCGATGCGGCTCTCGTCGTAGAACAGCTCGACGCCCTCGGCGCCGCGGACGAACGCGGCCGGGTGCCCGAGCAGGCGCATCGGAGCCGACCGGGCGCCGGGGCGGGCTCGGCGCCAGATGCGCTCGCCGAAGTCATAGCCCCGGGTGAGCAGTGACGGCGAGTCCTCGTGCAGGATCGCGTCGAGACCGCCGGACAGTCGGGAAGTCAGTCGCTGAAGCATGGTCCGACCCTGTCACGGGAGCTCGACGGGCCCCAAGGGGGCGGCGTCCTCAAGGCGTTTGTGCTAGCCGGGCGGTCGGGCAGGCCGATGTCAAGCACCTGTCCGACCGTCGTGCGGATCGCGCAGGATGGGACCGGAACGGAGGAACCATGGCCACCAACACCCGCGACCTGACGTGCAGCACCCATGACGTGTTCCGCGTGCTGGCGAACGGGTGGGTGTACCCCGCGTGGGTGGTCGGCGCCTCTCGCATGCGCGATGTCGACGACTCCTGGCCGGCGGCGGGCGCCCAGCTGCACCATTCGGTCGGTACCTGGCCCGCACTCCTGGACGACACGACCGAGCTGGTGGAGTGGCACCCGCCGCACCGCGCGGTGATGCGGGCGCGCGGCTGGCCGGTGGGCGAGGCGCAGGTGACGATCCGTGCGCGCACGACCCCGACGGGGTGCCAGGTGCGCATCGATGAGGAGCCGGTCAAGGGCCCGGCGACGGTCCTGCCCCGGTTCCTGACCACGCCGATGCTCCGCTGGCGGAACGCGGAGACGCTGCACCGGCTCGGCTACCTCGCCGAGGGCCGCGCGTCCTGACACGCGTTCAGCGCGTCACGCTCCGGCGCGCATGAACTCCTCGGCGGCGCGCACCTGCTCCGCGGACGGACGGATGCCGGTGTAGAGGACGAACTGCTCCAGCGCCTGCCGCGTCGCGACCTCGGCGCCCGTGATCACGGTCTTGCCCGCGGCTCGACCGGCGGCGATGAGCGGTGTCTCGGCGGGCAGGGCGACGACGTCGAACACGACGGCGGCGGCGGCGATGGTCGGCTCCGGGAAGGCGAGGGCGTCGGCCTCCGCACCCCCGGCCATGCCGATGGGGGTGACGTTCACGATCACGTCGGCCGTCGCGTCTCCGGCATCCGCGCGCCAGGCGAACCCGTACAGCTCGGCGAGGGCGCGGCCGGCCGTCTCGTTCCGGGCGACGATCGTCACGTCCGTGAAGCCGGCGTCGCGGAACGCGGCTGCCGTGGCCTTCGCCATGCCGCCCGAACCCCGGAGGAGGACGGAGGACGCGGGGTCCAGGTCGTTCTCCGCGATCAGCTGCGCGATCGCCGCATAGTCGGTGTTGTGGGCCGTGAGCACGCCGTCGTCGTTCACGATCGTGTTCACGGAGTCGATGGCCTGCGCCGAGGGGTCCATGCGGTCGACGAGAGCGATGACGTCCTCTTTATAGGGCATCGAGATCGCACACCCGCGGATGCCGAGGCCGCGTACTCCCGCGATGGCCTGGGTGAGGTCGGTCGGGGCGAAGGCCTTGTAGATCCAGTTCAGACCGAGGGCCTCGTACAGGTGGTTGTGGAAGCGCGTGCCGTTGTTGCTCGGTCGTGCGGACAGCGAGATGCAGAGCGTCATGTCCTTGTTCAGCAGGGTCACCGAATCAGGCTACCGCCGCATCTGTCAAGGTCCATGGCGGCAGATCATGTCCTCCCCTATGGTGAAAGTGCATGCAAGGGGATCGATCGTCTACGCCTCTCCCCAGGAGGCGGAGGCCCTCCCCACGGGCCGGACGATCCGTGCATGCGATTGGGCCCTCTCGAGTAGTTCAGTCCCCAATGGACTCCTCGAGAGGGCCGCTCTCCGGCTAATCGCTACGAAGTTTTTTCAGATTTGTCCCCCAAAAGGGGGACAAGAAGGTCCCGGAGGGGTTAGGCTGTTTCTGACGCACCCTCCGGTCGTCTTCGGCCCTCATCGCTCCCCCCGCGGTGAGGGCCACACCATTTTCCGGGCGCATCCGCTCATGCAACATTTGGATTACCTTCTCGCAACGGCTATTCCGCCGGGGGTCCCCTCCACTAGCGTTAGCGATGTCGGTGCACCCCTGCGTCGGCTTCTACATCAGCAGAACAGGCAGTACATGAGCACCCAGGGCACGGTCAAGTGGTTCAACTCGGAGAAGGGCTTCGGCTTCATCTCCCCCGACGACGGAGGCGCTGACGTCTTCGCGCACTACTCCGCCATCCAGTCATCCGGCTACCGCTCTCTCGAAGAGAACCAGCGGGTCGAGTTCGATGTGGCGCAGGGCCCTAAGGGCCTGCAGGCAGAGAACATCCGCCCCGTCTGAGGCGGAAGCAACACCGGGAACTCCCCGTCGGATCCACGCGCAGGCGCTGACCCGGCGGGGAGTTTCGTCTTCCCTGACGGCCCTGAAGCCGGTCAGGGAAGCAGGAGTGCGCGCAGCTCGTCCACCGTCGTGACGCGGAACGCCGCGTCGTCACCCTCGTGCGGGTCGCTGAAGCCCCAGCCGACGAAGATCACGGGTACGCTGTTGGCGAGACCGCCCTCGACGTCGTGGTGCCGGTCGCCCACGAGGACCGGGCGGGAGGTGTCGGCACCGAGCGCGCGCAGCCGTCGCAGCGCCTCGGCCACGATGTCGGTCTTGGACGCGAGCGTGGCCTCGTCCGGCGTGGCACCAACGGTCGTGAGGAACGACGGCCGGAGTCCGAAGTGATCCACCAGGGCGTCGACCTGATTCTCCGGCTTCGAGCTCGCCGTCGCCTGGGGGACGCCCGCCGCGTGAAGGTCATGGATCAGCTCGGCGACCCCGGGGTAGGTCTGCACGTCGGTCGTGTACCCGTCGGCCTTGCCGAGGGTGCGGTAGAACGCCACCGCCTCGGCCGACTGCTCCGGCGTCATCCCGGCCTGGTCCTGGAAGGACTGGAACATGGGAGGGCCGATCCAGTGCACGAGCTCCTCGCGCGTCGGCGCCGGGTGGCCGAAGTGCGTCAGGGCGATGTTGAGGCGACGCAGGATTCCGACCGAGGCGTCGACGATGGTCCCGTCGACGTCCCAGAGCACACACGAGTAAGGCGAAGAGGGCATGCCTCCAGCCTAGGGTCCCGCGAACGGGTGCCCGCCCGTCCTGCACAGGTGTGCACGAAACGAGTTCGTCCACCGAACGCGGGAAGGCCCTTCACGCCGATCTAGAGTCGTGACAGCGGCGGGATCACGGGTGAGAATGGGGGCATGTACGTGTCGGTGGAAGTCATCACGATGCTGGCGACGGCCGCGACGACTCTCGTCGCGATCATCAGCGGATTCGGCTGGATGATCGGTCGGATGGACACGCGGTTCGCCGCGGTCGACGCGCAGTTCGACCGGATCGAGCACGAGCTCACCGAGGTGAAGATCGCGATCGCGCGGCTGGAGGGGCCGCAGCGCCGCCTGGTCTCGACGCGCTGAGGTCAGAAGAGGCGGGGGATGCCCGACTCGATGCCCTTCATGTCGTCGTAGTCGAGCACGAGGCAGCGGATGCCGCGATCCTCGGCGAGGACGCGGGCCTGCGGCTTGATCTCCTGGGCGGCGAACACGCCCTGCACCGGGGCGAGGTGGGGGTCGCGTCCCAGGAGCTCGAGGTAGCGGGTGAGCTGCTCGACGCCGTCGATGTCGCCGCGCCGCTTGACCTCGACCGCGATCGCCACGCCGTCGGCGTCGCGCACCAGCAGGTCGACCGGGCCGATGGCCGTGGGGTACTCGCGACGGACCAGGGTGGCGCCCTCGGCGACGCGGTCCACCTGCTCCGCGAGCAGGCGCTGCAGGTCGGCCTCGACACCGTCCTTCTGCAGGCCGGGGTCGATCCCGAGCTCGTGGCTGGAGTCGTGGATGACCTCGTAGATCTGCACACGGAGGGCATCGCCGGTCTTCTTGTGGGTCACGCGCCACACCTCGACCACGCCGGCGCCGGCCTCTTCCTCGCCCGGTTCCTCGGTCGCGAGCACGCACGGCGGGCTCATCCAGTTCAGCGGCTTGTAGCTGCCGCCGTCGGAGTGCACGAGCAGACTCCCGTCACCCTTGTGCACGAGCAGGCGGGTGGCGAGGGGAAGATGGGCATTGAGCCGACCGGTGTAGTCGACCGAGCAGCGGGCGATGACGAGACGCACCCGACGAGCCTACTTCGTCGTCGCCGGTCACGCGGTCAGAGGAACGCGTCGAAGAGTCCGAGCTCGGTCGCGGCGGAGCGGGCGATGAGGAAGCCGATGATGCCGATGATCCACGCCGTGTTCTCCGCGCCCGTCCGCTCCATCCAGGCGGCGAAGCGCTCCAGCGGACGCTGCACGAGGGGGGCCGCCACGAGCCGGAGCACGAGGAGCACGAGCGCTGGGAGGATCATCAGCGCGCAGTAGCCCGCGAGGGAGAGCACCCGGAGCGGCGTGTCGACGCCGGCGTCCGCGAGCATCGTCATCGCGACGATGTAGGGGAGCATCGTCGCGACCTCCACGAGTCCGGCGGCGATGGCGACGGCCATGACCGCGAACCCCCGGGTCTGCGGGTCGAGCAGGCGTTCCCGCCATCGAGTGATCCGACCGGGACGCGGAGCGTTCGTCGCGGTGGCGGTCGAGGGAATGGGCGGTTCGCTGCCCGGCATGCCGTGGACGGTCGCCACGGTGGCCGCGGGCGCTCCGACCGGCGCCGGTTCCGCAGGCTTCGTCGGCATCACGAAGGCGGTGACGAGCAGCGCGGTGCCGACGACGAGGCGGGTGATCATGCCCGCGGGAGAGCTCAGGAAGGCGGAGGCGACGTCGACGAGGTTCACCAGGCCCCAGAGGAAGAGGAGGCCGACCACGAGATAGAACACCGCGATCGTCGCGAGGTAGAGGAGGATCCGCCCGGCGCGCACGCGTCCGGGGTGCAGGAGGAGGAAGACCGGGATGAGCAGCGTCCCGACGCTCAGACCGTCGATGAGCGCGAGCACGGCGAGGGAGAGGGGCAGCGGCAGCCCGCCGAAGAGTTCCATGCGTCCACGATCCCCGCGGCACGCCGAGCGCGGATCGGGCGAAAGTCGGGGTCGTCCGGATGCCCTCATCCTTTGGTCGGATGCGACACCGTCCGGGCCGTGGTTGCATGAGGGCATGCACGATCCCGCCGACGGAGGGCCCGCCGCCTGGTACCGGCGGCATCGGTGGTGGGTGGACCCGTTGGCCATGGCCGCCCTCGCGACGGTCATGGCCGCTCTCGGGTTCCACGGCCTCTGGGGGCCCTTCTCCCTGCTGTCGGAAGACGTCTCGCCGTGGTGGGCGCTGGTCCTCGCGATCCCGGCCTGCGCTCTGGCCCTCGGCAAGCGCCGTCGTCCGTGGACCGTGCTCGCCCTCGTCGCCGTGCTCTTCGTCGCGGACCTGCTCACGGTCGGCGGCGTCGGGACGCTCGTGGTGCTGCTGGACGTGCTGTGGACGGCGGCCTTCCTCGCCGGCCCACGCGGGCGCCGCGTGCTGCTCGTGCTCCTGGGCGCGGCGACCGTCGTCCTCTTCCTCGCCGCCCTGCTCTTCTCGGCGGCGACGCCCGCGGTCGCGGTGCTGTTCGCGGTGCAGTTCGGCGCGATCTTCGGTACGGACTACTGGTGGGCGGTCGCGGTGTCGCAGGCGCACGAGCTGGCCGACCTGCACCGTCAGCGGGCGGAGGACGCCGCAGCGACCGCCGCCCGAGATCGGGCGCAGGCCGTGCAGCGCGAGCGCGAGGCGATGGCGCGCGAACTCCACGATGTGGTGGCGGGGCACGTGATGGCCATGGCCATCCGGGCGGAGGCGGCGCTCGCCGCGCCCGCGGCACGGTCGGACGATCGCGCCGCGCTGCAGGCCGTGCGCGATGCCGGGCTGGACGCGCACGGAGCCCTGCGCACCATGATCGGGGTGCTGCGCCGCGGCGACGGGGCGCTCGCGCCGACCCCGGGATGGGCCGACCTCGAGGCCTCGCCGCGGAGGCCCGACGCTCGGGCTTGGACGTGCGCCTCGCCGTCGAGGATCCGGGTGCGCTCGGCGGCGGCGGAGAGCAGGCGGTTGTGCGGGTGGTGCGTGAAGCGTTGGGGAACTGCGTCCGCCATGCGAACGGCGCCGTGGTCGACGTGGCCATCGGCCCTGTCGACGGTCAGGCGCACGTTACGGTGCGGTCGCGGGGCGGCGCGGCGACCGTCACCGCCGGGCAAGGCGGCGAGGGGTGGGGGCTGCAGATGCTGCGCGAGCGCATCACCGCGCTGGGCGGGACGTTCCGGGCCGGTCCGGAGGTCGACGGCTGGCTGGTCGAGGCGCGACTGCCGGTGGGGGGCCGGGCATGACCGCACCGACCGTGCTGCTCGCCGACGACCACGGCGCGATCCGCGCCGGCCTGCGCATCATGCTGGACACGCACGACATCACGGTCGTCGGGGAGGCCGCCGACGGCGAGGTGGCCGTGCGCAACGCCGCAGCGCTCCGGCCGGATGTCGTCCTCATGGATCTGCGCATGCCGGGACGCGACGGGGTCTCGGCCACCCGCGAGATCGTCGAGCGCGGACTGGGGGATGTGCTTGTCCTGACGAGCTTCGACGAGGACGAGCTCGTGCTCGCGGCGATCCGGGCGGGAGCGGTCGGATTCCTCCTGAAGACGGTCGACGCGCCGACTCTCGTCCAGGCGGTGCGTGCTGTCGCCGCCGGAGAGGGAGCGCTGGATCCGCGGGTCACCCGCCGCGCGCTCGCCGCAGTGGCGGCGTCCACCCCGGAGCCGGCGCCGATGACGACGCTCGCGCTGCCGGAGCTGACACCCCGGGAGCGCGACGTCCTCGACGGGATCCTGCAGGGGTGGTTGAACGCCCAGCTCGCCGCGCGCCTGCGGATCTCCGTCCCGACGGTGAAGACGCACGTCTCGAACGTCCTCACCAAGCTCGGCGCGCGCAGCCGGTCGCACGCGGCCGCGCTCGTCCGCGGGGTCGAGGACTGAGTCAGCGCTGGCCGCTTAGATCTGAGCGTTGGAACGGTCCGGTTCTCCCACAGCGGCGCTCGGCGCGCTCTTGTAGCCCCTGCTCACAAGCAGGACACGCCGCCAGTACGACTGGGCTAGGAACACGGGGTCGTCTCGGCGTAGGGAAGCCCCTACCATCACGTTCGTAACGAACAGCGCGAGCAGGAAGAGGGGCCCGATCCACACAGCCTGCGCGCCGATGATGAGGCCAGCGACGACGACAACGCCCAGGACCAGGAGCCCCGCCACCCGACCCAGCCAGCGAAACGGTCCGACCGCGGTCGACGCGAAACTGATACCCACGCTCGCTCCGAGAAGCACGGTGAGGAGGTAGATGATCGGTTCGTTCACCATCAGCGGTTCTCCGTTCCCGGGCTGGACATCTCCGTTGTCGGCGCAGCGGCTTCGATCGTCGCAGCCACCACTTCGGCGTGGTCGACTGAGCCATCCGCCGCATTGGCCGGTGAAACCATCGTCACCGTAAGCGCAGCAACCGCCGTGACAGCGCCGACGATCCCAAGCTTCCTTCGCAACATCCCATTCCTTTCTGGCGCCAATGCCGAAGGCTGACGCGGAGCCACGGTAAGCAGCCGCCAACGGCACTGTCTGTCCACCATTCGGGGGACAGACTCTTGAACCCCTGAAAGGACGCGCTTCGTCACCGATATGAAGCATCCAGAGAACTGAAGTCCGGCCCCAACGCGGACACGCTCGGCACGCGCAGCCGGTCGCACGCGGCCGCGCTCGTCCGCGGGGTCGAGGACTGGGTCAGCGCTCGACGGTAGGAACCGCCGGAGCCTTCTCCTCGGCGCGCAGCGGTCGGGCGGCGCCGGAGAAGAGACCCGAGAGCACCACGAGCGCGACGAGGATGAAGAGCGTGTTGAGCAGTCCGATGTGCTCGCTGATGACCCCGAGCACCGGCGGGCCGCCGAGGAATGCCACGTAGCCGATGGTCGCCGCCGCGCTCACCCGTGCGGCGGCCTTGGCCGGGTCGTCCGCCGCGGCCGACATGCCGAGGGGGAAGCCGAGCGACGCACCGATGCCCCACAGCGCCGCGCCGACGAGGACCAGCGGCAGCGTGGGCGCGAGGATGAACAGCAGGATCCCGGTGGCGGCGGTCGCGGCCAGGATGCGCAGCACCAGCACCCGGCCGAAGCGATCGACCAGCGGTCCGCCGAAGAGGCGCACCACCGTCATGCCGACGGAGAACACCGCCAGGGCGACGGCGCCTGTGCCTTCCGCGAAGCCGTGTCCCTGCTCGGTGCCCAGGGCGATCCAGTCGTTGGCGCCGCCCTCCGCGAAGGACATGCCCAGCATGACGGTTCCCAGCAGGTACGTGCGCGGCTCGCGCCAGGCCTCGAGCGCGGTGTGCATGCGCTGGCGGAACGGGGGCTTCTCGTGATCCTCGGGGTCGAGCGCGGCCTCGCGCACGGGCACCTGGAAGAAGCAGACGACGGCGATCACGGCGATGAGGACGCCCATCGACACCGCGTGCGTGCCGACGTCGACCTGGAGGGACGCGGCGAGGGCGCCGATGCCGGCCCCGAGCACGGTGCCGAAGCTGAAGAACGCGTGGAACACCGGCAGGATCGTGCGGCCCATCTGCTGTTCGATGGCGGTGGCCTCGACGTTCATCATCACGTCGACGCAGCCGTTGCCGAAGCCGAAGAGCACCATCCCGATGAGGACCACGGGCACCGACCCGAAGACGGTCGCGCCGAGGCCGACGAGCGCGATGCCCGAGGCGAACGTGAGCATCGCCAGGAGCATGCCGCGCCGCGCACCGGTCCTGGCCATGACGGCGGGGCTGGTCGAGATGCCGAGGATGGACGCGACGCCCATGCCCAGGAGGATCAGGCCGACCTGCGCGTTGTCGAGGTCGAGCGCTTCCTTGATCCCCGGCACGCGGGAGGCCCAGGTCGCGATCGAGAGGCCGCTGGCGAGGAAGATGGCGAAGATCGCGGTGCGCCAGCGCACGAACTGCGAGCGGGTGAGGGCGGTATCCATGGCGAACAGCCTATCGAATCGATTCGACCCTGCGTGACCGAACCGGGCTATCCTCGGAGTATGACCAGGGAGACGCCACGCCGGCCCACGATCGCCGATGTGGCTCGCGAGGCGGGGGTCTCCACCTCGACCGCGTCCGTCGTCTTCAGCGGCAAGGCCAAGGTCGCGCCCGCCACCAGGGACCGGGTGCTCGCCGCCGCGACCGACCTCGGCTACACGGGGCCCGATCCGCGCGCCGCCTCCCTCCGTCGCGGACGGAGCGGCATCGTGGCGGTGGTCCTGGAGGGGCATCTGCGCGCGGCCTTCCTCGACCCGGTGACAACCGCGATGATGGACGGCCTCACCGACGGGCTCGCCGATCTCAGCGCCGGGATCCTCCTCATGCGCGACGAGCCGGGTGAGGACGGCTCGGCCATCGCGAGCGCCCCCGTCGACGCCGTCGTGCTGATCGGATGCTCCGGACGCACCCGCGCCTCCCTGGAGATCGTGCTCGGACGCGGTCTCCCCGTCGTCGTCATCGAGGGGGACGCGGGGCTCGACGTCCCGCGCATCACCCTGGACAACGTCGCGGCCTCCGCCGACATCGCGCGGCACGTGCGCGACCTCGGGCATCGGGACGTCGCCCTCGTCACACTGTCGCTGGACGCCGAACGCGAGCGCACCCTCATCACACCGGAGCGTCTGGCGAACGCCACCGTCGATGTGACGGTCGATCGGCTCGCCGGCATGCGGGAGGTGTTCCCCGATGCTCCGGCGATCTCGGCGTCCGGCAGCCTGATCGACGAGGGCATCCTCGTCGGGCGGATGCTGCTCGCCGATCCGGACACCCGCCCGACCGCGGTGCTCGCGCAGAGCGACCTGCTGGCGGTGGGCGTGATCCGCGCCGCGGAGGAACTCGGGCTCCGGGTTCCCGAAGACCTCTCGGTCGCCGGGTTCGACGGCATCCCCCTGGACGGCCTCGGCGAGCTCACCCTCACCACGAGCGTGCAGCCGGCGGTCCAGAAGGGGAGGGCTGCGGGGGAGCAGGTCGCCAGGATGCTCCGCGGGGAGCCCGGCGTCACGCAGGACCTGCACTGCGTGTTCCGCGCCGGCACGACGACCGCGCCGCCCCCGTCGCGCTGACGGCGAGCACCGGTCAGGAGCGGGCGGGGCCGAGAGGAAGCGCCGCCGGCGCGTAGTCGAGGATGCGATACCGCCCGCACGCGATGACGGCTGTCGGGGCCGCAGCGGTCGGCACGTTCCAGGCCACCGTCTGCGCGTCCTCGATGAGGAACGACACCTCGCCCACCGCGAAGTCGCGACGATCGACGAGCCACGCGTAGCCGCGGAGCTCATGATCGACCTGCACGAGCCGGGCAGGGTCCGCCGCGTGCAGCTTCGGGAGCCGGACCGTCCAGAACTGTCCGGCACCGGTGCGCCCTGACGAGTCCACCCAGTCCGTGACGCACGCGAGGTCGGCGTCGGGCGCGCTCGCCGCCTGCACGATGCGGGGTACGGATGCGACGCCGCCGATGAGGAGGGCGGTGGCGACGACGGCGGAGACGACCTGCGCCAGCGTGGCTCGCCGCATCCGGACACGCGGCAGGGTGAGGAGGACGAGGACCGGGGCGAAGGCGAGCGGCTGCAGGTACCGCGCCGCGTGGGTTCCCGCCGCGATGCCGCCGAGGAGCACGACGAGCGGGAGTGCCCAGGCGCCCGTGGCCACCAGTCGGTCACCGGTGTCCGACGCGTGGGTCGTCCGCACGACTGCCAGGACCGTCAGCGCCAGCACGGCCACCGTGCCGAGCACCCCGCCGGGGGACGACAGCCGATCGATCGTGAGGCCGCCGTAGTACGCAGCGGAGTGAATCCATTCCGCCGGCTGGATGTAGCCGGCGCCGGAGTTCGCGATCCATGCCGAGAAGGGAATGCGACCGAGGAAGCCCACGATGCTGCCCCCGACCAGCGCAGCGATCAGCGCGAGACCCCGCCGCCTGACCGCGGGCGTGGTGAGACAGAGCCCGCCCAGGACGAGGGAGAGGGGCACCGTGGCCCAGGCGGCGAACAGCGGGTTGCTCAGGGTCGCCACCGCCGCGACGATCCCCAGGGACACCGGCAGCGCCGCACCTCCGCGGGGGCGATCGAGGAACCGCCGACACAGGCCGATGGCGAGGACCACGGCCACGACGGTCGCGGAATAGTACGTGGTCGTCAGCATCAGCGACGCGAGCTCGAGCGCGTCGCGGGACGGCCCGGACTCGGTGAGGACGAGGATCGCGAACGCCGCGAGGGCCGCGACCGACCAGGCGACGGGGGCTCTGCCGACGGCATGCCGCCCGGCGACGAGGCGGATCGCCCCGTAGAGCGCGAGGACGTTGACCACCGCGTTGGCTGCGAGCACGCCGTTCACGTCGAGAGGCACGACCGCGTCGAGAGCCGTGAAGACGGCGATCTCGGGGAGGAAGAGCACGCTGGACAGCGCCCAGTCGCCTCCGCCCCCGTCGAGGATCGATCGGCCGACGAGGGCCACGATCAGCGAGTCCCCGTCGTCGAACATCAGGACCGAGCGCGGCGAGGAAGCGAGGTGTCCGACGGTGACGAGCGCCAGGACCAGCGCGGCCGCCCAGCCCGCCAGTTCGCGTCCCCAGACCCGCCGCATGCGACCACTCTGGCACGCGATCTCGAAGCTCGCGGGGCCGACAGGCGTCTCGGCCCGGTAAACTGGTCGGACACCGCCCGCCTGAGCCGTACGGCCGACGAGCCCCGAGGAGCCGCGTATATGCTGATGCTCCTCGCAGTGTTCCTTCTCGGGTCGCTCTTGATGCCCGTCCTGGTGCGCTGGTTGGGAGCTCAGGCTTTCGCCGTCGCCGCCCTCGTCCCGGCTGCCGCGTTCGTGCACGCGCTCGTGCTCACGCCGCAGGTGCTCGACGGTCCCGTCCCGTTCGTCTCCGTGCCGTGGATCCCGCAGCTCGGGCTGAACCTGTCCATGAACATGGACGTCCTCGGGTGGGTGCTCACGCTCATCGTCACGGGCGTCGGCGCCCTTGTGCTCCTCTACTGCCGCTGGTACTTCCATGACGAGGCCGCGGGCATCGGGCAGTTCGCCGGCGTCCTGCTCGCCTTCGCCGGCGCGATGTACGGCCTCGTCCTCACCGACGACCTCGTGATGCTCGTGATGTTCTGGGAGGCCACGAGCATCCTCTCCTACCTCCTGATCGGCCACTACCGACGCCGTGCCGCCAGCCGACGCGCCGCGCTGCAGGCGCTCCTGGTGACGACGCTCGGCGGACTGGTGATGTTCGTCGGCGTCGTGCTGCTCGTCGTCGACACCGGGACGTCGAGCATCCGCGAGATCCTCGCCATCGCGCCGACCGGCCCGATCGTCGATGCCGCGATCGTCATGCTCCTGATCGGCGCCATCAGCAAGTCGGCGCTGTTCCCCTTCCACTTCTGGCTCCCCGGCGCGATGGCGGCCCCGACTCCGGTCAGCGCCTACCTGCACGCCGCCGCCATGGTGAAGGCCGGCATCTACCTCATCGCCCGCTTCGCACCCATCTTCGCGTTCAGCCCGACGTGGCGGCCGATCGTGCTCACGCTCGGCATCCTCACCATGCTGCTCGGCGGCATCCAGGCGCTGCGGGAGACCGACCTCAAGCGCGTGCTTGCGTTCGGCACCGTGAGCCAGCTCGGCTTCTTCGCGGTCGTCGTCGGCTACGGCACGCAGGCGGCCGCCCTCGCCGGCCTCGCGCTGGTGATCGGGCACGCGCTGTTCAAGTCGGCGCTGTTCCTCATCGTGGGCGTGATCGACCGGCAGCTCTCCACGCGTGACGTGACCGAGCTCTCCGGCGTCGGCCGGCAGGCACCGGTCATGGCCACCGCCGCGTTCATCGCCGTCGCGTCGATGGCCGGCGTGGCTCCGACCATCGGATTCGTTGCGAAGGAGTCGACGCTGACGGCGCTCCTGGACGATGCGCTCGGCGGCTCCGTGTGGGGCCTCGTCGCCCTGATCGGCGTGGTCCTCGGATCCATGCTGACCGCGGCATATGGTGTCCGCTTCCTCTGGGGCGCGTTCTGGACCAAGCGCGATGCGGACGGGCAGCGACAGCCGGACACGGTCTGGCCCGACCCACCCGTCGGTTTCCTCTCCGCGCCGATCATCCTCGCCGGCGTGACGCTCGCCGCAGGGATCGGCGCCCCGGCCCTCGACGTCGCCCTCCAGCCCTACGCGCTGACTGCCACGCCGGGACTCGACCACGAGGGGGCAGCCGTCGAGGGTCCGGGGCACCTCGCGCTCTGGCACGGCTTCGAGCCCGCCCTCGGCATCTCGATCCTCTCGATCCTGCTCGGCATCGGGCTCTTCCTCCTCACGAGGCGGACCGGATGGGACCGTCGTCCGCGACTGCTGCCGTTCACGGCGGCCGACGCCTACTACGTGGTGATGCGCGGCATCGACCGGCTGTCGGTGCTGAGCACGACGCTCACCCAGCGCGGTTCGCTGCCGGTCTACGTCGGGACGATCTTCGTCGTCTTCGTCGCCGCCGAGGTCACCGCGCTCGTGGCGAGCGACATCGACCGCTATCAGCTCTCGCTCTGGCACACACCGGCGCAGCTCGCCGTCGCGCCGATCATGGCCGTCGCGGGCGTCGTGGCGGTGCGTGCGCGCAAGCGCTACACCGGCGTCGTGCTTGCCTCCGTCACCGGCCTGGGCATGGTCGTGCTCTTCGCGACCAGCGGGGCACCGGACCTCGCGCTCACGCAGATCCTCGTGGAGACGGTGACGATGGTGACGTTCGCCCTCGTCCTCCGCCGTCTGCCGGCGCGGATGGGCGAGCACAACGAATCCGTCAGCCGGATCCCCCGCGCGCTGCTCGGCATCGGCGTCGGCCTCACCATGGCGTTCGTGGCCGTCGTCGCGACCCAGTCCCGCGTGGCCGACCCGATCTCCGCGATCTTCCCGGAGATCGCGTATGAGATCGGCCACGGCAAGAACGTCGTCAACGTGGCGCTGGTCGACCTCCGCGGCTGGGACACGATGGGCGAGCTCTCGGTGCTCGTGCTCGCCGCGACCGGTGTCGCCTCGCTCGTGTTCGTCACGCATCGCGCTGACCTCCTCGCGGCCACGAAGACCCTGCCGCGCTCGGTGCGCAAGTCGGCCCGGAGCCGGCCGCTCGTGGAGACCACGGACGGCGTGCGCTTCCAGACCGCGGAGAACCGATCGGCGCCGCGCGCCTGGCTCGTCGGCGGCCAGAAGATGAAGCCGGAGAACCGGTCGATCCTGCTCGAGGTGATCGTCCGCATCCTGTTCCACACGATCATCGTCGTCTCGATCTTCCTCCTCTTCGCCGGGCACAACCTCCCCGGCGGCGGCTTCGCGGGCGGACTCGTCGCGGGCATGGCCCTCGTGATGCGCTACATCGCCGGAGGGCGCTGGGAGCTGGGCGCCGCTGCGCCGACCGATGCCGGTCGTCTCCTCGGCGCGGGCCTGATCCTCGCCGTGGGCACCGCGGTGGTGCCGCTGTTCTTCGGCCTCGCACCGCTCACCAGCACCTTCTGGGAGTGGGAGATCCCCGGTATCGGGCACATGGAGTTCGTCACCTCGACCATCTTCGACATCGGCGTGTACCTCGTCGTGATCGGACTCGTCCTCGACGTGCTGCGCAGCCTCGGTGCGGAGGTCGACCGGCAGGCCGCGCTCCGCCCCGGCGAGAGCACCGCCGTCGACTTCTCCTCGCGGACCGGGGGGAACGGCTGATGGACGTCTCGCTCGCCCTCATCGCGATCATGGCCGTGCTCTTCGCCTGCGGCGTGTACGCGATGCTGGAGCGCAGCCTCACCCGCGTCCTCATCGGCTTCCTCCTGCTCGGCAACGCCACGAACCTGCTGCTGCTGATCGTCATGGGCGTGCCGGGCAACGCGCCGTTCTTCGGCACCGAGGGCGACCTGAGCGACCCGTTGCCGCAGGCCCTGACGCTCACGGCGATCGTCATCACCTTCGCCGTCTCGGCCTTCCTGCTCGCGCTCATCTACCGGTCGTGGCAGCTCGGCCAGGCGGACACGGTCGAGGACGACGAGGCCGACATCGCGCTGCGCGAGCGCACCGATGAAGACGAAGACCTCATGGACGACGAGTCGGAGACGGACGACGACGACGCCACGACCGACTTCGTGGGCGTGCAGACCGCGCCGATCACCGTCCTGCACATGCGCGACAACCCGGCGATCCACGATGACGCCCCGTACGACGCGCCGTACGTGCCCGAGCCGGAGCCCGAACCCGACGGCGCCGCCGACGGCGCTGCGGACCGGGACGACGACACGACAGACGGGGAGGGCAGGCCATGACCACGCTCGTCCCGCTCCTCGTCGCCCTGCCGCTCCTCGGCGCCGCGATCACCCTCGTCTTCGGACGCAATGCGCGCCTGCAGGTGTTCGTCACCGTCGCCACGCTCGCCGTCGTGTCCGTCATCGCGGCGGTGCTGCTCGTCGTGGTCGACGCGGGCTCCCCACTCGCGGTGTCCGTGGGCGGGTGGCCGGTGCCGTTCGGCATCGTCCTCTACGTCGACCGTCTCGCCGCACTCCTGGTTCTCGTCTCCAGCGTCGTGCTACTCGCGGTCCTCCTCTTCTCCATCGGTCAGGGTGTGGCCGACGGGGCGGACGAGACCCCAATCTCGATCTTCAACCCCTCCTACCTGATCCTCGCCGCCGGAATCTTCAACGCCTTCATCGCCGGTGACCTGTTCAACCTGTACGTCGGATTCGAGATCCTCCTCGTGGCCTCGTACGTGCTCATCACCCTGGGCAGCACCGAGTCCCGCATCCGCACCGGCGCCGTCTACATCGTCGTCTCGCTGGTGTCGTCGATCCTGTTCCTCGCGTCGATCGCGATGATCTACGGCGCCCTCGGCACGGTCAACATGGCCCAGATCGCCGAGCGGATGTCGGAGCTCCCGCAGGACACGCAGCTCGTCCTGCACCTCATGCTCGTGGTCGCCTTCGGGATCAAGGCGGCGATCTTCCCCGTGTCGTTCTGGCTGCCCGACTCTTACCCGACCGCCCCCGCGCCGGTGACGGCCGTGTTCGCCGGCCTGCTGACCAAGGTCGGCGTGTACGCGCTGATCCGGACGGAGACCCAGCTCTTCGCCTCGAACAGCATCGACACGCTGCTGCTCATCATCGCGCTGGCGACGATGATCGTCGGAGTGCTCGGCGCCGTCGCGCAGGCCGAGCTCAAACGGATCCTGTCGTTCACGCTCGTCAGCCACGTCGGCTACATGATCTTCGGCCTCGCGATCGCGACCCCGGCCGCCATCGGCGCGACGGTGTACTACATCGTCCACCACATCGTCGTGCAGACCACGCTGTTCCTCGCGGTGGGACTCATCGAACGCCGGGCCGGCAGCACCTCCATCCTCAGGGTCAAGGGCCTGCTGAAGATCGCCCCCGTCATCGCGCTGCTGTACTTCATCCCCGCGATCAACCTCGGTGGTCTGCCACCGTTCTCCGGGTTCATCGGCAAGTTCGCCCTGTTCGAGGCCGCGGCCTCCGTGGGCACTCCGCTCATGATCGTGCTCATCTTCGGCGGCATCATCACCTCGCTGCTCACGCTGTACGCGCTCATGCGCGCCTGGAACCTCGCGTTCTGGCGTGAGGAGGAGGACTCGACCGAGACCGAGGGCCGCATCTCCTACCTCACCGGAGCCCCCGCCGCGGATGAGCAGCAGGAGCGCCGGCACATCCCGAGGATCATGACCGTGGCCACCGCGGGCATGGTCACCGTGACGGTGGCCCTGACGATCTTCGCGGGACCGCTGTACGCTCTGTGCGACCGTATCGGGGCGGGCCTGCTGCAGCCGGTCAACCTCGTCCAGCTGGAAGACGAGGTGGAGGGATGAGCCCCGAGACCAAGAGCGTCTGGCGGGACATCGGCATGCAGCTGCCGTTCCTCGCCTGGCTGATCGTGCTGTGGATGCTGCTGTGGGCCCAGTTCACGGTGCTGTCCTTCCTCACGGGGCTCGTGGTGGCGATCTTCGTGACGCGGGTGTTCCGCCTGCCCACGGTCGAGCTCTCCGGGCGCATCAACCTCTGGTACGGCGCGCTGTTCGTCGTGCAGTTCCTGTTCGCGATCCTCCGGGGCGCGCTCTCGGTGACCGTGCAGGTCTTCGACTTCCGCCGGCAGCCCGGTACGGCCATCATCGCGGTGCCCCTCCGCTACGCCGACGACCTCGTCCTGACGCACGTCGCCGTGGTGTCGTCGCTCATCCCGGGATCCCTCGTCGTCGAGGCGGATCGGGACCGCGGGATCCTCTACCTGCACGTGATCGGCGTGCGCAGCAAGGAGGATGTCGAGACGCAGCGGCAGGGTGTGCTCGGCTGGGAGAAGCGCATCGTCCGAGCGCTCGGCAATCCGACCCAGTACCGGGCGCTGAAGGCCGACGAGCGTGCCGGCCGCATCGACCCCGCGACGATCGGCGGTGCCCGATGAACACCTTGCTCCTCATCATCCTCGCCGTGTTCGGTGTGGCCGCGATCCTCGCCGTGATCCGTATCGTCCGCGGTCCGTCGATCCTCGACCGTGCCGTCGCCGCCGACGTGCTGCTGACCGAGGTCATGTGCGTGCTCGGCGCCGAGATGGCCATCAACGGCCACACCCGCAACATCCCCGTGCTCCTCATCATCGCGGCGGTCGGTGTGTTCGGATCGATCGCGGTCGCCCGGTTCGTCGCGAGAAGGGACAACACGACACCATGAACGTGTTCGGTCTGATGATCCCTGACGCCGTCGTCGACGTGGCGGTGCTCGTGCTCATCTTGCTCGGGGCGATCCTCTGCCTCTCCGCCTCCGTGGGCCTGCTGCACTTCCGGGACGTGCCCACGCGACTGCACGCCGCGACGAAGCCGCAGGTGCTCGGGCTGCTGCTGATCTGTGTGGCGATCGCCCTGTCGCAGCGGTCGATCGGCGGCGTGCTGTTCGGCCTCGTGCTCGTCGCCCCCGTGGTGCTCATGCAGTTCGCGACCGCGCCCCTGTCCGCGCACATGGTCGGGCGCCAGGCCTACCGCAACGGCACGATCGAGCAGCGGGGTCTCGTCGTTGACGAGCTCGCCGAGTCGAAGCAGACCCCTCCCGCCGCCGGCTGACCGCCTCGCCGCCGACGTAGCCGGTTTCGCCCGCTGTCGGTTCACAACTCAGGAGATCTGCGGCGTCATCGGGCCGCGCGTGCGCTCAGGTCGGATGGGGGGCGGATACTCCTGAATTGTGAACGCCGTGCGCGGCCCCCACTTCTCCTCCACCGCCTCGCGATCCGGAGCGGACACTCCACATCCGGCCTCACTCCCCGTCCCGCCGTGTCGCGCCGGGCATCCTCCGGGATGTGATCGCCCACTTCGGACCCCGGTGCGCAACAGAGGTCTTCGACTCCACGGTCTTGACTCGAGCGGATCTTCGCTCCGCGGGGCTGAGGGGGCGCGAGCTGACCGCCCTGGTGCGGAGCGGGCGGCTTCTGCGACTGCGCCGGGACCGATACGCCCGCCCGGATGTGGATCCTGTCGTCGCGGAGGCCGTGCGCATCGGAGGTCGCGTCACCTGCGTCTCCCTTCTTCAGCTGCTCGGGGTGTTCGTGCTCGCGGCTCACGGTGTGCACGTTCAGGTCGATCCCCATAGCTCGCGGTTGGGGCGTCGAGACGCGGAGGCTCACAGGGTGCACTGGGCAGAGGACGGCGCAGCGAGTGCGCTGCACGTCACGTCCCTGGATACGGCCGTACGCCATGCCGTCCGATGCCAGTCGCCTCGGGCGTCGGTGGCCACCCTGGACAGCCTCCTCCATCAGCGCCTCATCACGATGGACGAACTGCGCGCGATCTTCGCTCGGCTGCCGCAGCGGTTCGGCTCGGTGCTCGCCCTGGCCGACGCGTCATCCGAGTCGGGGCCGGAGACGTTCGTGCGGCTCCTCCTCCGGTCGCTCGGTGCCTCATTCGAGACACAGGTCCACATCCCCGGCGTGGGTCGAGTCGACTTCGTCGTCGATGGATGGCTGATCGTCGAGTGCGACAGCCGCGCCTTTCACGAGGGATGGGCGAAGCAGCAGCGGGATCGTGCGCGGGACATGGCGGCTGCTCGTCTCGGCTATGTCACGATCCGGCCGCTCGCAGCTGACATCCTCTCCGACCCCGCAGGCACGCGAGAGGCGCTGCGGGAGGTTCTGGAGGCGCTCGGCCCCCGGCTCGTCGGCGCTCGCCGTTCACAACTCAGGAGAAAGGGCAGCCGCAGCCTGCCTCAGCCGCCGAACCGTCCCAACGCGCCGCGATCTCCTGAGTTATGAACGGCCTACGGACCCAAGGGGCGCGGTGAGCGATGCGAAGGGCTAGGTGCGGGCGGCGAAGGCCTCGATGAGGCGGGCGGCGGGCTCGGAGTCGCTGATGAGGGTGCCGTGGCCGTGGTCGGGGATGACGGCCAGTTCCGCGCCGGGGATCGCATCCAGGATCACCTGGCACCAGCTCATCGGGGCCAGCGGGTCGTCCTCGCCGCGCAGCACCAGGACCGGGCAGGCGATGCGGACGAAGGCCTTCTCCGGCTGGTGGACGATGGTCGCGCGCATCTTGCGGATGAGGTGCGGGCCACCGCGGAGGTACTCGCGGGCGCCGCGCCAGATCACGAGCGGCCGTTCCCCCACGAGATCCTGGAGCAGGTATCGGGCCTGCGCGCCGACGTTCCTGGCCGCCTTGTCGACGGTGGGTCCCGCCAGCACGACGCCGGCGACGAGCTCGGGATGCCGGGCGGCGAGCTCCGCGGCGATCTGACTCCCCATCGAGTGCCCGATCACCACGACCGGATCCGCGTCGACGTGACGGAGATACGCGGCCACGAGGTCGGCGTGCCGCTGCATGGTCAGCGTGCGCGTGGGCTCCGGGGCCTCGCCGAAGCCGGGGAGGTCGAGCGCGATCACCCGCCCCTGCAGCCGCTGGGTGAGGTCGAGGTAGACGCTGCGCCCCATGCCGATGCCGTGCAGAAGGAGGTAGGTGGGCGGTCCGTCGCCGAAGGTCTCGGCGATCAGGGTCGCTCCGGCGTGCTCGAACTCGAGGAGGGTGGCCGGCGTCCCCTTCGGGGCGAGGTAGCTGGTGGGCACCTGTCCACGCTAGCCGAGCACCCTCCACGCGCCTCTCAGCCGGCGGGGGTGAGCGTCAGGGTGTCGACCGCGGCCGCCTTCACGGCCTTCGGAGTGAACGCCCAGGGCCGCTGCACTCCCGTGGACCAGTCCTTCGTCTGATCGACGTAGTGTTCGTGGAACGCGTGACCGGAAGCGCCGGTGAGATGGATCCAGGTCGAGTCGTCGAAGTCCGCGAGGTCGACGACCATGCGCATGGACGGGACGGTCGTGGTCGCATACGAGACGCCCAGCTGCCATCCCGTCGCATCGACCACCGACGCACCGCCCCCGACGGGGTAGGGACCACGGTTGAACAGGGCCTCGATGGGCGCGATGCCGGACGACCCGAACGTGTCGCTGGTGAGGGTCAGGGCGTGCAGGCCGCCCCAGTTCCACCGGGCGACATCCGTGCCCTGGAGCCCGGACAGCTCGTCGTACGCCTCCTCGGCCGACAGCGCGAGCATGGCGTCTCGTCCCTCGACGTCGAGGCCGGGGTTGCTCCACAGCGGGTCCTCGGGATCATCGAGCATCGCCCCGACCACGGTGAACAGGCGGCCCTGGCCGTCGATGGGCAGGGGCTGCTCCCGCTCCACGAAGATGTTCTGCACCAGGTTCGACCACAGCACGTTCGCGTACGCGGCCCCGGCCGAGGAGGCGCTGTTCTGCGCGTCCCAGCCCCGGAGCAGCTCGACGGCCTGCTGCGGCCCCTCGCCCTCGACCTCGATGTCCCCCATCGCGGCGGCGAGCTGTTTGCCGATCCACATCTCGCCGTCCATCTGGATCTCGCGCATGTCGTCGGCCGTCAGCGGCCCGGCGGCGGCTCGGCGCTCGATGAGGTGGGCGATGCGGGCGGCGCGGTAGCCCTGGTCCCAGTCCCGGGAGAGGAAGTGCTCGTAGTCGTCGGTGACGATGGCGTTGTTGGCGGTGACGATGTACCCGGAGCTCGGGTTGTACGACACGGGCAGCTCCTCGAACGGGATGTAGCCGGTCCAGTCGTAGCTGCTGTCCCAGCCGGGCTGCGGCATCCAGCCGTCGCCGGCCCCGCGGATCGGCAGGCGGCCGGGGGTCTGGTACCCGATGTTGCCGTCGACGTCGGCGTAGATGAGGTTCTGCGCCGGGACGTCGAACAGGGAGGCTGCGCGGCGGAAGTCCTCGAAGTCTTGAGCGGTCGACAGCGCGAAGATCGCGGTCGCGGTGGTGCCGGGGTCGAGCGCCGTCCACCGCAGGCTCACGGCGTACTCGGCATCGTCGGACCCCGGGGCATCCGGCACGGTGCCCTCGGCGGTGAGTCCGGGGGTCGGGTCGTCCGCGATCGCCGTGAAGTCGTCCGTGAGGCCGGAGATGATCGGTCCGTGCACGGTGGACCGGATGGTGAGCTCAATGTCTTCGCCGCCGGCGACCTCGATGGTCTCCGTGCTCTCCTCCAGCGGCACGAGCTCGCCGTCCCGCCAGTAGGAATCGCCCTCGATGCGCTCGACGTACAGGTCGGTGACATCGGTGGTGAGGTTCGTGAAGCCCCACGCCACGCGCTGGTTGTGGCCGATGACGATGCCGGGGAGGCCGGAGAACGAGAACCCGCCCACGTTGAACGGGCAGTCGTCGTCCACCGTCGAGCACGTGAGCTGCACCTGGTACCAGACCGAGGGGAGGGAGGCGCCGAGGTGCGGGTCGTTGGCGAGCAGCGGCATGCCGGATTCGGTGAGGTCGCCGGAGACCACCCAGGAGTTGGAGCCGATGCCCTCGCCGACGTCGCCCACGAGCGCGCTCGCCGCTTCGATGACGGACGACGTCTCCTTCCACTCCACCGTGGTGAGAGCCTGCTGCGCCTCCCCGTCGTCCTCGGGCACGGTGAACGCCGCGGGCTCGGCGCCGGGCTCCAATGGCGGGACGGTGGAGATGGTGGGCACGATCACCGGGTTCCGGTCGAAGGGGTAGTCCGGGTAGAGCGTGCCGAGAAGTCCGTCCACGTCGGCCTCCGGATCCTCGGCGAGCTGCCCCGCGAGGAGCGCGCGCTCGGTCTCGTCCTCGACGTTGGTGCGGAGGTCCCAGGCCATCGCCTTCAGCCACGCCACCGAATCCGCGGGTTCCCACGGCTCCGGCTCGTAGTCGGGGTTCTGCAGCCCGAGCACCGCGTACTCGAGAGACAGCTCCGCTCCCGAGCGGGAGGACAGGTAGGCGTTGACGCCGTCCGCGTAGGCCTCGTAGTAGCCGCGGGTGACGTCGTCCATCGCCTCGACCTCGGCCTCTGCGGTGGTGCGCCAGCCCAGCGTGCGCAGGAAGGCGTCGGTACCGGCCTGGGAGGCGCCGAACAGCTCGGCGACCCGGCCGGAGGTGACGTGGCGGCGGAAGTCCATCTCGAAGAACCGGTCCTGCGCGTGCACGAAACCCTCGGCGAAGAAGAGGTCGTCGGAGGAGTCGGCGGTGATCGTGGGCACGCCGCTGGCGTCGCGCTGCACGGTGACGTCCGCCTTCAGCCCTGCGAGCGCGGTCGAGCCGGAGGTCTGCGGGAAGGAGCGCTGGATGGTCCAGGTCACGAAGAACGCGCCTGCGACGGCCACCACCACCAGCGCGGCGATCACGACGAACGCGATGCGTCCGATGCGGGCGCCCAGAGAAGGACGCGGGGAATCAGCGGACGCCGTCGAATCGGTCATCATCGTCGAGAACTCTTTCGGGTAGCCAGGTGGGACTCAGTCCCACCGAGCCCCAGTGCGCGTTTCACGGGTGCGCGCTCTCGCATCATAGCCGCCCCGCGCTCGCCGCGGGACGGTCCGCGGCGAGCGGAGGGCTCAGCCGATGAGGCTGGGCTGCAGATCGCGGAGCGTCCGGCGGTGCGTCATCCGGGTCACCCCGATCATCGCCAGCAGCAGCGCCCCGAGGAGCCACGCGCCGAGCACCGCCAGGTCCCAGCCTGCGCGGGCGTAGTCCCCGCCGTACATGAGCTGTCGCATCGCGTCGACGACGTAGCCGAGAGGCAGCACATGGTGCAGCGCGGCCAGGGGCGCGGGCAGCGTCTGCCAGGGGAATGTGCCACCCGCTGTGACGAGCTGCAGCACCATGAGCACGAGGCCGAGGAACTGCCCCACGGAGCCGAGCCAGACGTTGAGGGCGAGGATGATCGCGGCGAACGTGGCCGAGGCGAACATCATCACTCCGAGCGTGCCGAGCGGATGGTCGAACGTGAAGCCGAGCGTCAGCGCCAGGATGCCCATCAACCCGAGCATCTGCACGGCACCGAGCATCGCCGGGGTCAGCCAGCCCGCCAGCGTGATCCGGATCGGGGAGTGCAGCGCCGTGACGGCGCGACGGGAGATCGGCTTCACGATGAGGAACAGCGCATAGATGCCGATCCACGCGGAGAGGGCGGCGAAGAACGGGGCGAGGCCCGCGCCGTAGTCTTCGGCGGAGGCGACCTTGTCGCTGGACACCTTCACCGGGTCCGCGATCGTGTCGGCTTGCAGGGAGCGCAGGTCGGGCGTGGAGGCGGGGATCGCCTGCACGCCGTCGGCGAGCCCGTCGCGGAGCTCCGCGGTCCCGGAGGACAGCGTCTGCAGGCCGTCGCGCAGTTGGGCGGCGCCTGAGTTCGCCGCAGCCGCTCCCGTCGCGAGGGTGCCGGCGCCCCCGGCGAGCTCGCTCGCCCCCGACGCCAGGGACGCAGACCCGGCGGCGAGCTGGTCGACCTTCCCGACGGCGTCCTGCACCTGGGCGTTGCCCTCTTCGATCCGGGTACCGAGAGGATCCAGGCGGGCGAGCACCGCATCGATCTCCTCGGGCGCGAGTCCCTGCTCGGTGAGGACGTCGGTGATGTCCGCGCGCACCTGCGGCAGCGCATTCGTCGCTTCCTGCACCGCGGCTCCGGCCCGATCGGCGACGTCGGCGAGTTGGCGGTTGCCCGCGCTCACCTGCTGGGCACCGTCGGCGAGCGTCTTGGCCCCGGAGGCGAGCTGCGCCGAGCCGTCGGCGAGCTTCGCGGTGCCCTCGGCGAGCGTCGTGCTCCCGGAGGCGGCGCTGCGTGCGCCGTCGACGAGCTGTGTGGCGCCGTCTGTCGCGGAGATCAGATTGTCGCGCACGTCGCTGAGGCCCGTCAGCAGTCGCTCCGCGGCCTCGCTGCCGACCATCTCGGCGACGGAGCTGCGGATCTTCTCGACGGCCTGCGATCCCATCGACGAGGCGAGGTAGTTGTTCGCGTCGTTGGTCTCCAGCTCGATCCTGGCCTGATGCGGATCGTCGCCCGCGGCGGAGGTGAGGGCGGCGGAGAAGTCCGAGGGGATCGTCACGGTGAAATCGACCGCGCCGTGGCGCAGCGCATCGGCGGCCTCGTCCTCGGTCATACGCTGCCAGTCGAAGGCGTTCCCCTCGATGAGGTTCTCCGCCACGTCCTCGCCGTAGTTGACGGTCTCATCGGTCGCCGGTTGCGTGCCGGTCGTCGGGGCGGGAGCGCCCTCGTCGTCGACCACGAGGGCCACGGGGACCTCGGAGAACTTCGCATACGGATCCTGGTTCGCCCAGAGGTAGAGGCCCCCGTAGAGGATCGGCACGCAGATCAGCGCCACCAGGGCGAGGATGCCCATCCGGCTCGCGGTCAGGCGGCGGAGCTCGGCGGCGATCATGGCGGGAACCTTCATCGCGCTTCTCCTTCCTCGTCGGTCGTGGGTTCCTCGTCGGTCGTGGGTTCGCTCTCCTCAGGGTCGTCGGTCGGTTCCGGACGCTCGAGCACCAGGGGCTCGATCGGTCCGGACGCGTTGATCGCATCGAACTCGTGCATACGCTCGAGGGCGACGGCGGCGGAACCGCCGACGATCACGAGCATCGCGTACCCGCGGTCCGCGAACTCGGCGGCGATGCGCCACCATCCGTCCGGGCTGCCGCCGTGACGATCCGGGGCGACGAGGACGATGCCCTCGACGCCTTCGCGGAGCACGGCGAGCTCGCACAGGATGCGCACGCGGGCGGCAGGGTCGACCGAGCCGATGGGGACGGAGGCGAGCTCCTGGTATCCGACCCGCGCGAGCCAGCGGCGGGCGTGGAGCGGGGTCGCGCCGCGTCCGGCGAACATCAGCTCCTCGCCGACCACCCCGGCGAGGGTGATGTCCGGGTGCGGGTCGCTGACGTCCGGGGCGTCCACGAGGGCGACGCGGCGGCGCAGCTCCTTCGGGTTCGCCGCCGCGTCGATCGTGACGCGGCCCGTGTCGGGGCGCATCCGCCCGCTCGCGATGAGGCCGAGCACGGTCGGCCGCTGCTCGGTCTCCGCGAGCGCATAGCGGACGGCGCCGGAGTGGAACTCGAGACTCATGGACGGAAGCGCCTGGCCGGCGCGGCCCTTGCTGACGTCGTGCAGTGTGATCCTCATGCGCGGACCTCCTCGTGGTCGGCGGCGATGTTCGGGTGGGCGCTCAGCAGTTCGTCCGCCTCGCGCCAGGAGAGTCCGGCGATGCTGAGCACGGCCCGGACCGCGAGGTCCTCGGCGCCGCTGCTCTGCACGTCGGTGCGGGAGACCACGGTGCGCGCCATCTCCTCGATCAGCCGGGCGAGGGTGGGGCCGGCGAGGTCCGTCCGGAAGCTGCCGTCCTGCTGCCCCCTCCGCACGAGGGCGGCGACACTCCGGCGCAGCGGCGCGAGTGCCGCGGCGGTGTGCTCCACATGCGCCTCGTCGAGGGCGAGCGCAGCGGCGACCTGGATGTGCGCCGCCTCCTCCCAGAGCCGGGCGGCCAGTCGGGCCAGGGCCAGGCGGGCGTCCGGCTCGTCGATGGAGGCCGCGATGGCGTTGAAGCGCTGGGCGCCGCTGGAGACGAGTTCCCGGATCAGAGCGTCCCGATCCTCGAAGTGACCGTAGAGGGTGCGGCGGGACAGGCCCGCGGCCCGGGCTATCGCGTCGAGGGAGGCGTGCGGGTCGGTGGCGAGGGCGCTGCGGGCCGCGGACAGGATGCCGGCGCGGTTCTCCGCGGCGTCGCGACGAAGAGCGCGAGTGGTCATCCGTCCATGGTAATAACGTGCACAAGACTGTGCAAGATAATTCAGGAACCTCGCAGTCTGCTGCTCCCGCGGCCGGCCGTCGAGGCTCCTCCGGGGCGGACCGTGGTATGTTACGCGTCGCGCTTCGGCGCATTCTCAGAGGAGAGACCGGTCCGGACCGGGACTCCGGCGGGATCGGTCATGGAACGGCGGGGGGACGCCATGATCGAGAAGAAGAACGATGTGCCTGCCGGGAGCGAGGCACTGGCGGGGGGTCGGCACGGTGGTCTGCAGGGCAGGCTGACCGATGCGATCGTCTCGGGCGCGCTCGCTCCGGGGACACGGGTGGACGAGCGCGGGCTCGCGGCAGCCTTCGGTGCCGGGCCGGCAGAGGTCCTCCGGGCCCTGGACGGCCTTGCCGCCGCCGGCCTCATCGCGGTGCGCCGCGACGGCACGCGGTGGGTGACCGCGCTCGATGGAGACCGAGCGCGCGATGTGGTGGCCCTGTTCGGTGACGTCTGGATCGGCTCGGTCCGCCGCACGATGGCACTGCTCCGCACCGACGACCTCGCGTATCTGGACGAGCTCGTCGACGATGTGGCGCTGGCGGTGCGGTGGCGCGACGGCTCGGCCTTCGGTGGCGGCCTGCGCGCTCTCGCCGTCGCTTTCGCCCGGATCGAGGGCAACACGGAGCGGGCTGAGCTGGTCGGGAGTCTGGGGACGCTTCTCGAGTGCGTCGCCCGTCGTGCCGGGAGCGTCTTCGACTGGACGGATGTGCGTACGTCGGTCGCCCGGATCGCCGTCGTGCTCTCCGAACGCGACGCCACGGCGATGCGCGTCGCCCTCATGGACCTGTTCGACGACGTGCTGCCGGGAATCGTGGACCGCGCGGTGACGCCGGCGCGTCCGCTCGCCGCGGCGTCCTGATCGCCGGACGCGGGGGGCGCCCGGTGACCGGGAGCCCGCCCCGCGTGCTCAGTCGGTACCGGAGTCGAAGGCCGCGCGCTCGGAAGCGGTGTCGACGGCGTCCGCGAGGTTCTCGTCGGCCTCCGAGATCGAGCCGTGCACCGACTCGGTGATCTCGGCGGACTCGCCGGCGGTCACCCGGCCGACGAGCTCACCCGTCGCGCCGCCGACGAGGCCGAGGCCCGCGTACTGCTCCAGGCGCGCGCGGGAGTCGGCGATGTCGAGGTTGCGCATGGTGAGCTGACCGATCCGGTCCACCGGGCCGAAGGCGGCGTCGCCGACGCGCTCCATCGACAGCTTCTCCGGCCCATATGACAGGTTCGGGGAGACCGTGTCGAGGATCGTCCAGTCGTCGCCGCGGCGCAGACGGATCGTCACGGTGCCCGAGATCGTCGAGCCGACCCAGCGCTGGATGGACTCGCGGAGCATGAGCGACTGCGGCTCGAGCCAGCGGCCCTCGTACATGAGGCGGCCGAGGCGGCGACCCTGCTCGTGGTACGTGGAGAGGGTGTCCTCGTTGAGGATGCCGTTGACGAGGCGCTCATACGCGATGAAGAGCAGCGCCATGGCCGGAGCCTCGTAGATGCCGCGCGACTTCGCCTCGATGATGCGGTTCTCGATCTGGTCGCTCATGCCGAGGCCGTGGCGCCCGCCGATCGCGTTCGCCTCCTGCACCAGGGCCACCGGGTCGCTGAACTCGACGCCGTTGATCGCGACCGGACGGCCGCCCTCGAACGTCACCGAGACGTCCTCGGTCTCGATGGCGACGGACGGGTCCCAGAACTTCACGCCCATGATCGGGTCGACGGTCTCCAGCGAGACGTCGAGGTGCTCGAGCGTCTTCGCCTCGTGGGTCGCGCCCCAGATGTTCGCGTCCGTCGAGTACGCCTTCTCGGCCGAGTCACGGTAGGGGAAGCCGTGCGCGACGAGCCACTCGCTCATCTCCTGGCGACCACCGAGCTCCGTGACGAAGTCCGCGTCGAGCCAGGGCTTGTAGATGCGCAGGCGGGGGTTGGCGAGCAGACCGTAGCGGTAGAACCGCTCGATGTCGTTGCCCTTGTAGGTCGAGCCGTCGCCCCAGATGTCGACGCCGTCCTCCTTCATGGCGCGCACGAGCAGCGTCCCGGTGACCGCGCGGCCGAGCGGCGTGGTGTTGAAGTAGGTCTTGCCGCCGGAGCGGATGTGGAAGGCGCCGCAGGAGAGCGCGACGAAGCCCTCCTCGACCAGCGCCGTCTTGCAGTCGATGAGGCGCGAGGCCTCGGCGCCGTACTCGAGCGCGCGTCCAGGGATCGACGCGATGTCGTCTTCGTCGTACTGCCCAAGGTCGCCGGTGTAGGTGAAGGGCACAGCGCCCTTGTCGCGCATCCAGGCGACGGCGACGGAGGTGTCGAGTCCTCCGGAGAAGGCGATGCCGACGCGCTCGCCGACGGGCAGGGACTGGAGGACCTTGGACATGGCTCCCAGTCTATCGGCGGCGGCGTGTCGTCCCGTCTCGCCTCAGACGAGCCGCGTCATGACGCCCAGTGCCGCATAGGTGCCCAGCGCGCGGCGATCGCACGTGACGAGCGGGACGCCGGCATCCCGTGCGGCGAGGCCGACGAGGCCGTCATAGACCGCCCCGCCGGAGATCCCCGCATCGGCGAGAACATCGACGGCGGTGAGCGCGGTGTGCTCCGAGAGTGACACCGAACGGGGAAAGGCGGTGCGGATGGCGAGCGCGGCGGCCGACGGGGTCAGTCGATCGGGGGGTGGCAGGCGGGTCAGGACGGAGTACGTCTCTGCCGAGGCGTGTCCGGCGAGGCCGAGGGTCGCACCGGCGCAGAAGGTCTGCACCGCGCCGTGCGCCGTGTGGTCTTCCACGAGAAGAGCGACCGCCGCACTTGTGTCGAGGACGAAGTCAGCGCTGGTCGGCAAGGCGGAGCTCGCGAACGTCATCGGGCGTGAGGGTGGAGCCGGAAGAGCGGACGACGAGGCGGCCGTCTTTCTCGACGAGGTTGTCGGGGGCCTCGATCTCGATCCGGATGCCGTTGCCGTCGAGGACGAGGTCCACCGGGCCGGGAACCAATCCGACACGCTCGCGGAGTGTGGCAGGGATCACGATTCGACCTGCCTTGTCCATGGTTGCCTTCATGCCGAGAGAATACCATTCGGATGGTCGGCACGAGCGTCGGCTGCGTGAAGTGAGAGAGTGGGCGCACGGGAGGTCGGACATGGGTGGAGCGATTCTGTGGGGAGCCGTCGCGGCGGCTCCGCTGTTCGTTGGCGCGGTGCTCGCGATGCTGCGCACCTGGCCGCCGCGGTGGCTGGGCATCGTCCTGGGGTTCGGCGCCGGAGCGCTGATGGCCTCGATCGCGTTCGAACTCTGGGAGGAGGGGCTCGACCGCGGCGGTCCTCTCCCGCTCGTCACCGGCGTCGCCCTCGGAGCCCTCAGCTACTACATCGCCGCCCGCATCCTCGACGCCAGGGCCGCGAGGAAGAAGGGCGAGGCCGGGGGAGGTCAGCTCGCGGTGGGGGCCCTCCTCGACGGGATCCCGGAACAGCTCGTCCTCGGCATCGGTCTCGCCTCGGGGGAGCCGGTGAGCATCGCGCTCGTCGTCGCCATCCTCGTCTCGAACCTCCCGGAGTCCATCGGCTCCGCCGCCGACCTGCTCGACGGTGGCATGCGACGGAGCAGGGTGCTGCTGCTGTGGGCCGGAGTCGCCGTACTGTGCGCGGCGGCCACCGTCGCCGGCTTCGCGCTGGCCAGCGTGACCGGCGAGGTCTTCCGCTCCGGGGCGAGCGGTTTCGCCGCGGGCGCCCTGCTCGTCATGCTGGTGGACTCGATGGTCCCGGAGGCGCAGTCGAAGGCGAAGGAGTCCACGGGGCTGGCGACCGTCCTCGGATTCGCGCTCGCCGCCGGTCTCGCCTTCGCGTCCTGAACGGATCGGCGGCTGGGCCGGCTCAGAGGCCGCTGTTGCGGGCGTCGCGACGGACGCTGCGCCCCGTGATGCGCTCGATGCGGAACGACAGCGGGAGATCCCGGTCTTCTCCGGCCCACGGATGCACCCGCGCCGACGCCGCGGCCGCGTGCTCCTCGGGTACCTGCGACAGGACACCGTGCATCAGCACGCTCCAGCCCAGGCCGCCGATCGGATCGTGGTAGTCGACCTCGAACGCGACCTCGGCCGACTCGCGGGAGAGGGCCGCCAGGTGGCCGTCCGGTGACGTGCGCAGGAGCAGCTCGTGCCCCGAGACGACGAAGTTCACCGGATGGATCTGCACCAGGCCCTCGTCGACGAATCCGATGCGGCCCACCGTGGTGGTCGCCAGCAACTCGTACGACTGCTGCTCGTCGAGTTCGTTGATCATGCGGACACTCCCTCCCCGTGTGCCGCCAGTGTAGCCACGGCGCCGCAGATCATCGAGGGCACCGGATCGGAATCACCCGGTGAGGTGTCAGGACGACCATGCCTCCAGCTCGACGGTGAGCTCGTCCCGTCATCCTCGCGCCGGGCGGGTGGTCACTCGAAGCCGGGGTAGTCCTGCAGTCGTTCCTCGAACTCCGCGCGGTCGGCCTCGCTCAGCACCTTGCCGGCGATGACCACGAGCTGGAGCCCCTCGACCGGCTCGCCGGTGCGTGCACTCTGCGCCTCCCGCGAGGTGCGGAAGCCGCCGTCGGCATCGTTCGACAGATCATAGATGTTGGCGTAGAAGCGCAAGGGGTCGGGGTAGTTCTCCGTGTAGTACTCCCATGTCGTCTGCATCTGCGGGTCGTCGCTGCCGTAGAGCTTGGCGATCATGGACGGGTCGATGCCGGAGTTCGCGGGGTCGTTGAACGAGTAAAGATTCCACAGGCCGTGGGCTGCCACGACCTCGTCGATCGCGGCCATCACCTCGAGCTTGCGCGCATAGCCCTGCACGGGCTGCTCGGTCGCCCAGGCCGCGGTCGTGTACTCGGACAGCATCGACTCCCCGCCGTAGCCGTTGCGCTCCGGCCGGAGGTCCTCGTCGCCCACCTGAACCCACGTGAACCCGAAGTCGGCGGAGAGCCGCTCCCGGATGTCGGTGAAGAGAGCGTCGGCCTCGGCGCGCACCTCCTCCAGGGACTGCTGGGTGAGCGCCTCCTGCGGGGCCGTGCCCTTGATCCCCGGGTAGGCCTCCGCGTGTCGCTGTTCCGCGGTCTTCACGCCCTCGTAGTTGCCGGATGCCGAGGTGCGCAGCGCGCTGAGCCCCCCGACCGTCGCGACGTTGAACAGGACGGTCAGGACGAGGGCGACGATGCCCAGGCGGCGCCCGCCGGTGGTGAACAGCGCGGCGACGATCACGCCGAGCACCACGAGCTGCAGTGTGATCATCGTCACCCCGTACAGCAGGTCGGTGCCGCCGGCCACGAGCGTGCCGAACAGGATCAGGACGAAGAGGATGGCGGCCACCAGGGCGATCCAGCCGAGGGCGTTCGCCGCGGGCTTCTTCTCCTCGGTCGCCAGCAGGGAGGGGACGGGCGGCGTGGGACCGACCGGCTGCTGTCGCCGGGCGCCGCGGTACCCCCCGGGCGGCGGGACCGGCGGGGCGCCCTCGGTGCCGCCGACATAGCGGGCGCGCTGTCGCTCGCGATCGCTCACCACGGCTTGTCCGCTCCGGTGCCGCCGGGTTCGTCGCCCTGCTGCTGATCGCGTTCCTGCGTCCCCTGCTCGAGCTTGTCCTGGAGGTCCTGCAGCTTGTCCTCGGACGGCTGCGGCTCCTCCTGCTGCTCCTGCTGCTCCTGGGGCTGCTGTTGCTGCTCCTGTTGTTCTTGTTGCTTCTGCTTGAGGCGGTCCTCGGTGCTGTCGAGGGTGTCCGTCATGTCGCGCTCGGGATCGGGAGACTGCTGCTGCGCCTCCTCGCTGTGGCACTCCTCCGGAGTCTCGACGGTGATCGTCAGCGCCTCGCCGTAGAGAGCCGTCGCGGCGGCGCCGTCTCCCTCGGCCCTGGCGGCATCGCCCATCCGCTCGATGACGAGGGCGAGGTTGACCCGGACCGGGCAGACCTCGAGCCCGGTCGCGAGGTCGAGTGAGCGCTCCAGCTCCGCGCGGGCGGCAGGGAGCTCCTCGGCACCAGCCAGTGCGGTGCCGACGTTGTACGGCGCCTTGTACGGTTCGAACCAGTTCAGGACGTCCTGTCCGCGCGCCGAGGCCTCGGAGCCGGCGAAGTCGTCGATGACGTACGCGGTGATGGCCTGGTGGGCGAACGCGTACATGCTCAGCAGTTTGCCCACGAAGAGCAGCGCAGCGAGGGTGAGCGGGATCGTCCCGATCGCGACCCAGCGGCGGATGAGGCGCCGACGGCGGTTCGAGCGGAGGAGGGCTGCGGCGGCGTCGTCCTGCGCAGGCGTCACGACCCACCTCCTCCCCTGTCGTCGGCGTCTGAACATCCTATCCGCGACGATCGGGCGCGACGGGTACGGCGATACGAAGAACGCCGACCCCAACTGATCGAGGTCGGCGTCCGTCGCGTGTGCGGTCCGGTTACTGCGCAGCCGTGACGCGGAACGTGTCGAAGGCCACGCCGAGCGGGGCGGTCGCGCTCGCGGAGCGGCTGCCGCTCAGGCCCACGCCACCCGCCGGCAGCGGGGTGGTGTCGGTCGCTCGGAGCTGCCAGTCGGCGGGCTCCGCGGCATCGCTCGCCCAGAGCTTCGCGACGAGGGAGACCTTGTCCGTCCCCGTCACGGCCGCCCTGAGCGTGTAGGCGGTGCCCGGGGTGACCGTGACGCCGTTCAGTGCCCGGGTCGCGAGGACGGTGCCGTCGCGGTGGGCCACGAGCCAGACCGTGCCGTCCGGCCGGAGCCAGGCGCGGACGAGGTAGCGACCCGCGGAGGAGTCTCGGGCGATGACCCCGATGTAGGAGCCTCCTGTGCCCGACGGCTGATCGACGCGGAAGGTCGTCTCCAGCGCCGGGTTCGGCACCGACGGTGCGTTCAGCGTCGCGTGACGGGTGCCCCCTGCGGCCAGCTTCAGCTGTCCGGAGCCGTCGGCGACGCTGGCCGCGGCTGCGGACCCGCCGGCGATCTTCCACGCTCCGCCCGTGAGGGCTTCACCCCAGCCGGGACCGGCCGTGCGGTCGAACTCGTCGCTCGCGAGCGGCGCGGGTTCCGCCACCACGGCTTCCCGCGTGGTCGTGGCAGAGCCGCCGATGTCGTCCGTCACCGTGAGGGTGACGGTCCGCGTCCCGGCCGTCGCGTACGTGTGCGTCGCCGATGCTCCGTCACCGGTCGTGCCATCACCCCAGTCCCAGCGGTAGCTGCGGATGGTGCCGTCGGCGTCCGTCGATGCCGACGCGTCGGCCGACACCGTCAGCTCCGAGGCCGAGAGCGTGAACGCGGCCGTGGGCAGGGTGTTCGCCCCCTGCACGACGATCTGCTTCGTGACCGATCCCACGAGGTTCTGGCTGTCGGTGACCGTGAGCGTGACCGCGTACGTGCCGGGCTTCGCGTAGGCGTGCGACGGCGTCTTGCCCGTACCGGTCGTACCGTCGCCGAAGTCCCAGCGATAGTCCGAGATCGTGGTGGTCCCCGGCGGCACGGAGGTGCTCGCGTCGAACGCGACGTCGAGCCCGGTGACGGCTGCCGTGAAGGCGGCAACCGGAGCCGTGGAGCCCGTGCCGACGGCGTAGTGGGTCTTGACCTGTGCGGCGCTCAGTCCGTACGGGTAGACCGCGAACTCATCGACATTGCCGACGAGGTGGGCATCGCCGGCAAGGTTGGCAGGGGCGGCAAGAGTCTTGGTCGGCGCATTCGGCCAACCCTTCAGCCGGCCACCGCCAATCTTCCAGAACCCGGTGAAGTCCTGCGCTTTGGTGACGTTAGGGAGCTGGCCGTCGAGCTTCCCGTCGATGAAGAGCTTCATTCCCTCGGGGCTCACCGACGCCACGACATGATGCCAGCGGTTGTCGTTGTATGCCGTCGCGGTCGTGAGCACTTTGGTGCCGTCGTTGTAGACCCCGAAGTTCAGGCGGCCATCGTCTGACATGTAGACGGTTCGGTCGTAGTTCCTCGAGTAGAAGCCAGCGGCCGAACTCTCGAAGTCGAACAACACGCCGCCCGCGGTCGTCGAGGTCTTAAACCACATCTCGGCCGAGAACGATGACGGCGCCGCGGCTTTCGTGGTCGTGTCGACTCGTCCGGTCTCTGTCCCGTCGAGGGCTGTCGCCCCGGCCACGCCCTTCGGCACGCCTGATGACTGAGGCGTCGCTCCTGAGCGGAAGATGGGGTTGTTCGTACCTGCCACATCCTGCGCGACGGTTCCCAACGGGTAGTACAGCTGGGGTCCGTCAGCGAGCACGGCGTCGGAGTACGGAGGTGTCGAACCAGCCACCGTGACGGTCGCCGTCTTGCTCGTGACGGTGTTGCCGTTGCCGTCCGTGGCTGTGAACGTGTACCTCTGCTGCGAACCGGCCGGAGCCGTGTCTTCGAAGGTGATGGCGGGCAGGTTCCACCAGGTGGAGTCCGCCTTCGTGGTGAACAGCGGCGCGGTGGAGCCTTCGCGGCGCAGTTCATAGGTGAGCGTGAGGTCGTCCCGGTCCCAGTTGGACGGGATCGAGACCTTCACACGCCCGGGGGTGAGCGAAGTCGCTGTCGGCACCCACTTGTCGCCGGAGAGGCGGGGTCCGTCCTTCGGGCCGCCGGGAGGAGTCGTCGAGAATCGCACGAGTCCTTCGAACTGTCCGTTGTTGACCGAGCGGAACTCGCCGCCGATGGAGACCATGTTCCCGGTGCCGGTGATGGACAGTCCGGCCTGGCCCAGACCGGTGGTCGTGCCGACCGCCCAGTCGGGCGACCAGGCGTACGGCGACGGTGCCGGAGTGCCACCCCAGTCCTTGCGGCCCGGTGCCGTGGGCTGCGGAGCAAGCGTCCCCCTGGCATCGGCGGTGTAGGCCTCGGAGTACCGGTGGACGCGCGGACCCTGCTCCGGGTGGAGTCCCAGAGTTTCGCATGAATGCGTGTGGCTGGTCGTGTAGACGACCTTACCCGTGGAGTAGACGCCGTAATGGTCGCCGAGGCAGTCCGCGATCCAGCGCACCTTTCCGGTGCCGGCCTCGGCGGCGAAGGTGCCTTCCAGATTGCCCGTCGCCGCGTCGGCGTACCCCCAGCCGGTGCCGTACACACCGGTCGCGTCGGTGGCGAGACCGAAGGTTCCGGCCTTGCCGGCGTAGATGCCCGATCCCGCGCCGTTCTTGACCGTCTTAGCAAACTCCCACTCGGTGTTCAGCGCTCCGGTGGTCTTGTCGACGGAGGCGCTGCCGCGCATCTCGGTGTTGCCGTTGACCTGCGAGAAGCGCCCGCCGATGATCGTGTCCTCGCCTGCCGGATCCATGACCATGGCATCGACCTGGAGGTCGGTCTTCGGGGCCCAGGGCCGGAGCGCGCCGTTGGTGGTGTCGAACGCGGCCAGGTTCTTCCGCGGCGTGCCGTTGGCCTGGGTGAAGAGGCCGCCGGCATAGACGGTCGTCCCCGACGTCGCCAGCGCGTAGACGCCGGATCCGCCGATGGAGGGGACGAAGCCCGGGACGAGCTCGCCGGTCTTCGCGTCGATCGCGGCGATGTTCCAGCGGTCCTTGCCGTTGACCTTATTGAACGAGCCGCCGATGTAGATGCGAGAGCCGTCGGGCGAGGCGGCGACGGCCTTGATCACCCCGTTGACCTGCGGGGCGAACGGCAGCAGCGCACCGGTGTCGATGTTGTAGGCGAGCACGTTCGAGCGTGCCGTCAGTGCGGTGCCGGGGGCTGCCTTCGGCTCGCGGGCGTTGTCGAACTTGCCGACCGCGTACACGATGGACCCGATCGTCGTCTGCGCCCACACGTACCCGTTGTCGATCTGCACGGTCGGGATCGGATCGGACGTGACGACGTTCTCGTCCCGCTGCAACAGCGGAGGCAGCCCCCCCGGATCGTCGGCGGCCGCCGCCGCGGCGGCACCCCCACCGAGGGCGACCAGCCCGGCGGCTACCATCACCCCCGCGATGGCTCCGGCCACGCCCGTGCGCGCGCGCTTCCAGACAGCACTCTTCCCCATGTGTGTTCCCCAGTCATTCCATGGCCGACCCCACGTCGGCACGACATCGTCGGACGATCGACCGCGAGAGCTCCCCCAGAGATGCTCGGACCGCGGCGGTTCGTACCGACGAACCCCCGCCGAAGGCACAGAAGCCCTCGGCAGGTAACACAATACCATCGCCGGGCGCGGAGTACACGCCGAGCCCGCACGGATGCCCGGGGTCTCGGCCGCTGTCAGGGGGTGTCGAGGGGAGCGGGCCGCGCCGCGCGGGGAGCGCGCAGGCCTCGGAGTCGCGCGACCAGGATCGTGGCGCGGCTGAGCTCCACGCCGAGAGCGGCGAGGACGACCAGCGCGGCGACCCAGTACAGCTCGACCACGTTCCCCACCTCGCCGGCGTCGGCATAGGCGGTGGTGCTCGACGGTGCGGCGGGGAGGGTCGGGGCGGCGTCCGCCTCCCGGTGCTCGTACCCGACGCCGAGCTGCCCGGCGATCGTCTCGAGGTTCCCCTCGTCGATGACGGAGAGGGCGTCCGCTCCCTGGTACTGGATGTACTCGGAGCCGTTCTGGTCGAGCCCGCCCGTCGTGACGCGCATGGGACCACCCTCCGTCGTGCCGTACCCGAAGACGGCACCCGCGTCGGTGTAGCGTGCGCTGTCGGCGAAGGACTCCGGGGTGGACCCCGTGGTCTGCTCGCCGTCGCCGAAGTAGAAGACCATGCGCGAACGGTCCGGCGACGACTCCGCCGCCGCGGCGAGGGTCTCGCTCAGCAGCGGAGCGGCCACGCCGATCGAGCTGCCGCGCGACTGGCTCGTGACCTCGGGGCGCAGCACGTCGAGTGAGCCGAGCAGGGCGGTGGTGTCGGTGGTCAGCGGGATCCGCAGCTGGGCTGCCGCATCCGAGGTGAGGAGGGCGAAGCGGGCGCCGGGGTACTCCTCTACGAGCGCGCGCACGTCGGCGCGCACACCGTCGAGGCGGGGAGAGCCGTCGTCCCAGTCCTCGGCCACGATGCTCGCGGTGGTGTCGACGACGAGCACGATGTCGGTGTCGGTCGCCAGGGTCTGCGTGGAGCCTCCGGGCAGCCCCGGCCGCAGCAGCATCACGGCGCAGGCGAGCACCATCACGAGGCGCAGCGCCCAGAGGGACCGATGTACGGCGAGAGCACGTCGGTCGGTCACGACCTCGCCCCCGGCCCGCGGAGCGCGGACGAGCATCCAGACGGCCACGCCGGCGACGCCGGCGCACAGCAGCAGGATGAGGAGTACAGGGAGCACGGGCTGGAAGATCACAGGCGCACCCTCCAGACCAGCACGACGAAGCCGAGCGCGAGGACCGACAGGACGGCGATCCACAGGTTCGGGGTGTCCGTCCAGACCACCTGCGCCTCGCCGCGCAGCGCCGTGGCCTCCTGTTTCTGGACCTCGTCGATGATGTCCCCGACCGTCGTCGTGTCGCGGAGCCCGTACGCGGCGCCTCCCGTGGCCTCGGCGGCGGCGGCCAGCTCGGCGCTGACGTCGGCGTCCTTGCCCTCGACCGGATTGATCGCGAACACCCGCACGTCCTTCGAGGCCGCATACGCCGCGGCCTCGTCGAGCGGCACGATCGAGGCGCCGTTGATCTCGTTGTCCGTCGCGAAGATCACCGATCGCGACCGGTCGTCGTCCGGGTGATCGAAGCCCATGGTGCAGGCCGCGAGTCCGTCGCCGATGAGGGAGGCGCCGTCGCCGTTCAGGGTGCCCAGCCAGTGCTCCGGGATCTCGTCCACGTAGTCGAAGCTCGACATCATGCTCGCCAGGTGTTCGCGGATGAAGTCGTAGTCGTCGGTGAGGGGGAAGATCTGCACGGGGGAGCTGTTGAAGATCGTCAGGCCGATGCGCTCGCCCTCGAAGCCGTCGAGCAGCTCGTCGAACACCGAGAGCACCTCGACGTCGACCTCCGACATCGAACCCGACACGTCCAGGCAGAGCATGATGTCGCGGCTCGTGTCGACGGGTTGGATCGTCTGGGCGGACATCGGACGCGCGGCCACGACGCCGGCCGCCAGCGCGGCAACCGCCCCGAGGGCGAGCACGCCGGTCAGAGCGACGGCGCGACGGGACAGCGCCTGGCGGAAGGACGGCAGCGCTCGCAGCCGCTCCGCCCTGGCCACGCGAGCGGTATCCGCCGCGCGCCGGTCCCGATGACGGCGCAGGCCGACCGCGAGGCCGATCGCCACCGCGACGATGACGACCGCCGCAGCCAGGACCAGCATCCAGACGTTCGCTAGTGCCACGCGCGCACCACCGTCCTGGCGGCTTCGGCGCCGGCGACCGGATCGATGGCGGGTCCCTGCCGGAAGATGCTCGGATAGTAGTGGCGGCCCATCGCGTCGATGAGCGCCGGGTGCACGCCGCGGGAGACGAGATCGTCGAGGGCGAGCACCGGCGCTTCCAGGCCGCTGTACTCATTGACGAACGTGCGCACGACGCGGCTCAGCTCCAGGTTCGCCTGCCGCGCGGAGAGACGGCGGTCCCGGTAGTCGTGCTCGACGCGGTCGATGCGGTCGAGGTACTCCGAGCGCAGAGCGGACAGCACGTCGAGCGTGGACGGCTGACCGGCATCCGAGGACGCTCCGGAGGCGGCGGTGCGGGGGCGCGTGAGCCGGAACAGCAGCCACGCACCGACGATCAGCAGGGCCAGGATGCCGAGGGCGAGCAGCATCCATCCCCACCCGTACTGCGTGGGCGGGTAGAGCTCGTCAGAACCGGGCATCGGACCTCCGGTTCAACAGGTGCAGCAGCTGCGGAACAGCGTCGTCCTGACCGTCGAGCGCGGCGTGACTGATCTCCATCCGCGTGAGCAGATCGGCGAGCCGGGCGGCGTCGGCCGCCCGCTGCGCACGGAGCTCGTTCACGATCGTGCGGTCGCCCTGGAGGAAATCGGGGACCTCCCAGAGACTGTCGACGTCGGCGCGCAGCCGGGCGGAACGGTGGTCGAGCACCGGTTCGGCGTCGCGCAGGGTGAGCCAGAGCACGTCGTGCTGCACGCGCAGGCGGCGCAGCAGGCGCTCTGTCTCGGTGGTGACGGGGGCCTCGTCGGTGAGCACGACGACGATCATGCGCCGGGCGATCGTCCGCGTGACGAAGGACAGCAGGGCGTCCCGATCGCTGGGGGCCGCCGCGTCGTCGACCGCGCGGTCGATCGTCCGCAGCGCGTGTTCGAGGGCCCCTTCGCTGCGCCCCGGCGCCAGCCGGCGGACGCGGGAGGCGTCGCCGTAGACGACCGTGAAGTCGTCGCCGTGCCGGAGTGTCAGCACCCCGAGTGCTCCGGTCGCCAGGATCGCCAGGTCCTTCTTCGAGCGCTCGTCCGCGGCGAGAGCGGTCATCGAGCGTCCCGTGTCGACGACGAACATCACCGTGTGCATACGCGTGGCCCGTGACCGCTTGACCAACGGCATGCCGAGGCGGGCCGTCGCGCGCCAGTCGATGTCGCGCACCTGGTCGCCGTACTCGTAGTTGCGCAGGTCCTCGAAGTCGAGGCTCCGCCCGTGCAGCAACGACGCGTAGGCGCCGTCGAGCGCGTGCAGCGACTTGCGGTTCGAGTGGATGAAGAGCTTGCTCTTCACCTGCGTGATGAGGCTGGGCATCGGGCGCGGGATCCCTGGACGTGTCGACGGGTCAGGGGGTGGGCACGGCGGCGAAGATCTGGTCGATGATCTCCTCGCTGCGGATGCCCTCGGCGTCGGCCTCGAACGTCAGCAGCACGCGGTGTCGCAGCACGAGGTGGCGCAGGGCGCGGATGTCCTCGGGGAGGACGTGGGTCCGGCCGCTGAGGAGGGCGAGGGCGCGGGAGGCCTGGAGGAAGGCGATGCTGGCCCGAGGACTCGCGCCGTACTTGATGAAGCGGGCGCGCTCGTCCCCGATGTACGGCGCGGGATTCCGGGTCACATACGCGATCGACACGATGTAGTTGCGGATCGCGGGGTCGACGTAGATGCGGCTCGCGACGTCCTGCAGCAGGTGCACGTCGTCCAGCGTGACGGCGCTGTGCACGTGCCGGTCGGGGTCGAGCACGCCCGAGTCGATGCGGCTGAGGATCTCGAACTCCTCCGCCGGGCTCGGGTACTCCACGATCTCCTTGAGGAGGAACCGGTCCATCTGCGCCTCGGGCAGCTCGTAGGTGCCCTCCTGCTCGATGGGGTTCTGCGTCGCGATCACGAGGAACGGCTTCGGCAGCGGGTGGATCTCGCCGCCGATGGTGGTCTGGTGCTCCTGCATCGCCTCGAGCATGGCGCTCTGGGTCTTGGCGCTGGAGCGGTTGATCTCGTCGAGCAGCACGAAGTTCGCGTGCACGGGGCCGAGCACCGTCCGGAAACTGCCCGTCGCGGCGTCGTAGATCTGGTTGCCCGTGATGTCGCTCGGCAGGAGGTCGGGCGTGCACTGGATGCGCTTGAACTTCGCCTTCACGGTGTCGGCGAGCGTGCTGGCGGCGGTGGTCTTGGCGAGGCCGGGCACGCTCTCCAGGAGGATGTGGCCGCCGGCGATGAGCGCCACGAGCAGGCTGGTGCGCAGACGTTCCTGGCCCACCATCTTGGCGGAGTAGGCGTCGGAGATCGTCTGCAGCACGGCACCGGCGCGCGCCATCTCGGCGTCGGTCGGAGCGGCGGCGGGGGCCGCGGCGGCGATCGGCGCGCCGGACGCGGGGGGCGGCGGGGGCGCGGAGATCGTCGGCGGGGTCTGCGCGTCGGCGTCGGTCATCGGTCTTCGTCTCCCTCGGTCACACGCGGGCCCGCACGGCGCGCCCCTCCGCCGACCAGCGTAATCGCATCCGCGCGGACCGACCTCGACCCGCGCGGGCGGCGCGCTCAGCGCGAGCGCCGCCCGCGCATGCGCGTGATGAGCACCCCGAGCAGGCACAGCGCGCCACCCACGAACATGAGCGGGGTGGACACCTCCCCGAGGATCAGCCACGACAGGACGATCGCGAGGGCCGGGACCACGTATGTCGTCGCGGAGGTCTTCCCCGCGGTGCTGCGCTGCAGCACGTACGCCCAGGTGGTGAAGGCGATGGCGGTGGGGAAGATGCCGAGGTAGACCACCCACAGCGTCGCGTCGAGGGGCGCCGTCTGCACGTCGGCGATCAACGCGCCGAGCCAGGGAAGCAGGGCGATCGTGCCGGCGGCCGCACCGAGCCAGGTCAGCGTGGTGGCGTCGACCCCCGAGGTGAGCAGGTGTTTCTGCAGCAGGGTGCACCCCGCGTACATGACCGCGGCGAGAAGGGCCAGCAGGAGGCCCGTGAGGTCGGGGCCGGTGCTGCTGGTGGAGTTCATGCCGATGAGGACCACCCCGAGGAAGGCGATGGGGGCGCCGATCACGAGGGGGCGGGGGAATCCCTCCCGGAGGAAGAGACCGCTGAAGACGACGACCATGAGCGGCGCCAGGTTGACGACCATCGCGGCGGTCCCGGCGTCGAGGGTCCGTTCGGCGCTGTTGAGGGCCAGGTTGTAGACGCAGAACCATCCGACACCCCACGCGGCGATCAGCAGCCAGTGGCGGCGCTCCGGGAGCCGGATGCCGTGCCGCAGCGCGATGATCGTCAGCACGAGGGTGCCCACGGCCATGCGCAGCAGCGCCAAGGCCCCGGGGTCGTAGTGCGGCCCCGCGCCCCGGATCCCGATGAAGGCCGAGGCCCAGAGCACCACCGTCACCGCGGCCGCGAGCAGGACCAGGGCGCCGCGCGATCGCGCCGGCGAGCCCTGCGGGTCGAGCCGCTCCGATGCCCTGATGTCCTGTCGCACCGTCCGATCCTGGCACCGGCCGCCGACATCGGCGATGCGCGGAAGCGACAGCCGTCGTCGCATTCCCGCCAGCGTCGCCGCGGGGCGCTGCTAACGTCGAAGAGCAGCCACTGTCCGGGCAGGTCGAGCGTTCCGCTCCCACCGGGGAAGAACTGTCCTCCTCTCCCGGATACGGCTGCGCCCGATACATGACGGAAGAGTTTGAGGACGATACGTGACGAACAGTGAACGAGTAGCGATCATCGGCGCCGGCCCCTCGGGGATGGCGCAGCTGCGGGCCTTCGAGTCCGCGGCCCGCGCGGGGGCGGAGATCCCCGAACTGGTCTGCTTCGAGAAGCAGGCCGACTGGGGCGGCCAGTGGAACTACACCTGGCGCACCGGGCTGGACGAGTACGGCGAGCCCGTGCACTCCAGCATGTACCGCAACCTGTGGTCGAACGGCCCGAAGGAGGCCCTGGAGTTCGCCGACTACACCTTCGACGAGCACTTCGGACGGCCGATCTCGTCGTACCCGCCGCGTCCGGTGCTGTGGGACTACATCGCCGGGCGTCTCGCGAAGACGCAGGTGCGCGACCTCATCCGCTTCGAGACCGCGGTGCGCTGGGTGGAGTTCGACGAGGACCGTGAGGTTTTCCGTCTCACCAGCGAGCACCTGCCGACCGGACGCACGACCACGGAGGAGTTCGACCGGGTCGTCGTGGCCAGCGGGCACTTCTCCTTCCCGAACGTGCCGCACTTCGACGGCATCGAGACCTTCCCCGGATCCGTCGCCCACGCGCACGACTTCCGGGGCGCGGAGGCCCTCGCCGGGCGGGACGTGCTCGTGATCGGGTCGAGCTACTCGGCGGAGGACATCGGCAGCCAGGCCTTCAAGATGGGCGCCCGCTCGGTCACCGCGAGCTACCGGACCGCGCCGATGGGCTACGACTGGCCGGAGGGCTTCGAGGAGCGTCCGTGCGTCGAGCGCTTCGAGGGCCGCACCGTGCACTTCGCCGACGGCACCTCGAAGGAGGTCGACGCGGTCATCCTCTGCACCGGCTACCTGCACAAGTACCCGTTCCTGCCCGCGGAGCTCGCCCTGTCTTCGCCGAACAACGTCTACCCCGACGGGCTGTACCGGGGCGTGCTCTGGCAGGGCAATCCACGCCTGGCCTACCTCGGCGCGCAGGACCAGTGGTTCACGTTCAACATGTTCGACGCGCAGGCGTGGTTCGTGCGCGACGTCATCCTCGGCCGGATCGCCCTGCCCGACGAGGGCGAGCGCGCCGCGTCCATCGCCGCGTGGCGGAAGCGGTTCGCGGAGATCGACTCGGCGGCGACGGAGATCCGCTTCCAGGCCGACTACATCCGCGACCTGCTGGAGTGCACCGACTATCCGGCGTTCGACCTCGATCGCGTCGTGGAGATCTTCCTCGCCTGGAAACACGACAAGAAGGCCGACATCATGGGCTACCGCGACCGCGTGTACCCCTCGGTCATGACCGGGACGCTCGCCGCCGCACACCACACCCCGTGGCTGGACGAGCTCGACGACTCCCTCGAGCGCTACCTCGAGGCCGACGCGCTCCTCGTCTGATCGCCGACCCACCCCCTTCCGGCCGTCCCACCCCTTTTCGTACGTTCGCAAGGGGGTGGGGCGCACGGGAAGGGGTGGGTCACAGCCGGGCCCGACGCCGCCCGATCCCCACGACGAGCGCGGCAGCGGCGAGGATGATCGCGGCGATGAGGAGGACCCAGAGCGCGACGCCGCCGTAGCCGCCGTTCAGCGCGGGATCGAGGAAGGGGTAGGGGTACCACCACGGGATCCCGGTCGCGGGTGCGGTCACGAGGTTCGCGCGGAGCAGCGTGTAGATCACCCACACGATGGGGAAGATCGCGGCGATCCCCACAGCGCCCCAGCCGAGTGCGCGACGACGCGGCGCGAACAGCACGTCGGCGAGCAGGACGAGCGGGATGACGACGTGCAGCACCTCGTTCGACCAGGCGACCGTGGCCCCCTGCGGCAGCGCGATCCCGCGGAGGAGCGTGTTGTAGACGACGCCCGTGACGATCATGTAGGTGCTCGCGCACACGAGGAGTGTCGCCAGCCACGTCGGCTCGACTCTCGCGTCGCGGTGCGTCAGCGCCCAGATCCCGCCGACGGCCAGCACCACCGCGGCCAGCACGTTGGAGAGGATCGTGAAGAAGCTGAAGAAGTTTGCGAACACGGTGGGCAGGTGCGCGCCCCACGCGGTGTCCGCGGCGAGGGCGATCTCCAGCGTGCGCACGAGCTGCGCCACGATCGCCGCCACCGCGAGCGCCGCCGCCGCGAGTCGGATGTAGGGCCACCACCGCGTCATCGCCACCTCCGTCGACACTGTAGCGGGATGGGAACCGCGCCCTCCCGGCACGATGCGGGATTAAAACCGTGCTTCCGACAGCCGGATCAGGAGCATATTCCGTCCCGTATCGAGCTTCCCGGGGGCTGTCGGAGGCCTGCCGATAGGATGGGAGCGCCCGAAGAGGGCCAGCTCATCGGCCGGTGCAAACCCGGCGAAAGCCAAGGGGTTACCCATGCCAGGAATCGTTATCGTCGGCGTGCAGTGGGGCGACGAAGGAAAGGGCAAGGCCACCGATCTGCTCGGTGAGCGCACCGACTGGGTGGTGAAGTTCAACGGCGGCAACAACGCCGGGCACACCGTCGTCGTGGGCGACGAGAAGTACGCCCTGCACCTGCTGCCCTCCGGCATCCTGTCGCCCGGCGTGAACCCGGTCATCGGCAACGGCGTGGTCATCGACCTCGAGGTGCTCTTCTCCGAGCTGGAGGCCCTGTCCGCCCGCGGCATCGACGTCTCGCGGCTCAAGGTCAGCGCGAACGCGCACATCATCACCCAGTACCACCGCACGCTCGACAAGGTCACCGAGCGCTTCCTCGGCAAGCGCAACATCGGCACCACGGGCCGCGGCATCGGTCCGGCCTACGCGGACAAGATCAACCGGGTCGGCATCCGCGTGCAGGACCTCTTCGACGAGAACATCCTGCGCCAGAAGGTCGAGGGCGCCCTCGACCAGAAGAACCACCTCCTGGTGAAGGTCTTCAACCGCCGCGCCGTCACCTGCGACGAGATCGTCGACGACCTGCTCTCCTACGCCGAGCGTCTGCGTCCGATGGTCGCCGACACCGGCTACCTCATCGACCAGGCCCTGAGCCGTGGCGAGGTCGTCGTGTTCGAGGGCGGTCAGGCCACGATGCTCGACATCGACCACGGTACCTACCCGTTCGTCACCTCGTCCTCGGCCACGGCCGGCGGCGCCTCGACCGGCTCCGGGGTCGGCCCCGGCGCCCTCGACCGCATCGTCGGCATCGTCAAGGCCTACACGACCCGCGTCGGCTCCGGTCCGTTCCCGACCGAGCTGTTCGACGAGCAGGGCGACTGGCTGCGCAAGCAGGGCTTCGAGTTCGGCACCACGACCGGGCGTCCCCGCCGCGTGGGCTGGTACGACGCTCCCATCACCCGGTACGCCACGCGCATCAACGGCATCACCGACCTCGTGCTCACCAAGCTCGACATCCTCACGGGCCTGGAGCAGATCCCGGTGTGCGTCGCCTACGACGTGGACGGGGAGCGGTTCGACGAGGTGCCGGTGAACCAGACCGACTTCCACCACGCGAAGCCGATCCTGGAGTACTTCCCGGGCTGGAGCGAGGACATCTCGACCGCGCGCACCTTCGAGGACCTTCCGCAGACGGCGCAGGACTACGTGCTCGCGCTGGAGGAGATGAGCAACACCCGCATCTCGGTGATCGGCGTCGGTCCGGAGCGCGATCAGGTGATCGTGCGCCACGACCTGCTCGACTGACCGGCATGACGCGGTTCTGGCTCGGGGGCTACGGCCCGGCGATGGAGGGCTCCGCCGAGGGGATCGGCGTGCTGGCAGGCGACGAGGGCCGTGAGGCCGCGACGCTCGCCTACCGCGGACCCGTGACGCAGACGCCGTCGCCGTCGTGGCTCGCGGCGCATCCGTCCCTCGATGTCGTGTACGCGGCGTTGGAGGGCGATGCCGCCGTGCAGGCGTTCGCGCGCACCCGGGAGCTGGCGCTGACGCCGCTCGGCGATCCGGTGGCGACGGGGGACGGCGTCTGTCATCTCGCGGTGTCGCCGAACGGCCGGACGCTCGTCGCCAGTTGCTACGGCGACGGACGGGTCGTCCGGTTCGCACTCACCGCCGATGGTCGTCTCGTGCCGGCGAAGGAGGATGCGGCCGCGGCCCTGCGTGCCGCCCTGTTCGGCGACGGTGATCCGGAGGCGGCCCCGGCCACGCCCGCCGGGGACGGCATCGCCGCGGTCGACCCGTACGGCGACGCGGGCCGCGCATCTCACGCGCACGCCGCCGCCTTCCTGCCGGACGGCCGTGTGGCGACGACCGACCTCGGCTTCGATCTCGTCCGGTTCTGGCGCCTGCAGGGCCCCGGGCTCGTCCTCGACCAGGAGGTCGTGCTTCCGCGCGGCACCGGTCCGCGCCACATGGTCGTGCATCCGAGCGGTCACCTGCATGTCGTGACCGAGTACTCCTGCGAGGTCTTCACGCTCGCCGCCGCCGCCGACGGCACCTGGGGCGTCGTCTCCTCGGCTCCGGCCAGCCCCATCGCGCAAGTCGGCGCGGACTTCCCCGCCGAGCTCACCCGCTCCAAGGACGGTCAGTTCCTCTACACCGCCCTCCGTGGCAGCAACACCATCGCGGCTCTGCGGGTGCGCGGCAGCGGCGAGGCCCTGGAGCCGGTCGCGCTCGCCGACTCCGGAGTCGACTGGCCGCGACACCACCTCGTCTACCAGGGCAAGCTCCTCGTCGCCGGTCAGCGCTCCGACACCGTCACGCTGCTCGACCTCGATGAGCGGACGGGAGCGCCGCTCGGAGTCCGGCACGAGGCGCAGGCTCCCGCGCCGACAAGCATCCTCCCGCTGTGCTGACTCCCTGCCGGACCCGCGTCCATCCGGGACTTGACCTCAACCATTCTTGAGGTTCTAGCGTCGTCCTCATGACGACCGAGACCGGGCGCACCGCGCCGTCCACGCCCGCCCCGTCCCGCATCCTCGGCGGCGAGTACGTCTGGATCACGATCGGCGCGTGCGCCCTCGTGTTCCTCGGCGCCTTCGAATCGCTGGCGGTCACCACGGTGATGCCGGCGGTCAGCGCCGACCTCGACTGCGAGCGGTTGTACGCGCTCGCCTTCGCCGGACCGCTCGCGACGAGCGTGATCGGCATGGTGGTCGCCGGCAACTGGTCCGATCGGCGGGGTCCCGTGGTGCCGCTGTACGCCTCCGTCGCCCTGTTCACCGTGGGGCTGCTCGTCGCGGGGCTCGCGCCGACCATGGAGGTCCTCGTCGCGGGCCGTTTCGCGCAGGGGCTCGGCAACGGCGGACTCATGGTGGCTCTCTACGTCGTGGTCGCCCGGGTGTACCCGACGTCCCTGCATCCGGCGATCTTCGCGGGGTTCGCCGCCGCGTGGGTCGTCCCCTCGCTGATCGGTCCGACGATCGCGGGTGCGGTCACGGAGGTGTGGAGCTGGCACTGGGTGTTCCTCGGGGTCGTGGTGCTCGTCGTGCTCGCGCTGCTGATGGTCGTCCCGGCCCTGCGCGGCCTCGCGCGCAGCGGAGACGCCGCCACGCCGTGGGCTCTCGGGCGGCTGGGGTGGTCGGTGCTCGCCGCCTCCGCCGTGCTCGCCCTCGACCTCGTCGGAGAGGTCCCGGTCGCCGGTCCGTTCCTGTCGGCGGCCGCGGTGGTGGTCGCGATCGCGGCGGTGCGCCCACTCGTTCCCCGGGGCGCGCTCGTCGCCCGCCGGGGCCTGCCGTCGGTGATCCTGGTGCGCGGTCTGGGGGCGGCGGCGTTCTTCGGGGCGCAGATCTACCTGCCGTACCTGCTCACCGACCGGTACCTGCTGTCGCCGACCCTCGCCGGGCTCGCGCTGACCGGGGGTGCGCTCGCCTGGTCGGCGGCGGCGACCGTCCAGGGGCGGATGGGCGAGCGCCTGTCGAGCGTGACCGCGGTGCGGGTGGGGACGGTCCTCGTGGTCATCGGGATCGCCCTGATCCTGGTGATCACGGTCACGCAGGCCACCCCGCTGCTCGCCGCCCTCGCCTGGGTCGTCGCGGGTGCGGGCATGGGGTTGATGAGCCCGCGATCCAGCGCGCTCGTCCTCGCGATGTCCTCCCCGGCGGAGCAGGGGTTCAACAGCGGTGCGATGACCGTGGCCGACTCCTTCGGAAGCGCGCTCGCCCTCGCCGTCACGGGCTCGCTCTTCGTCGCGCTCGGGGCCGTTGCCGGAGTGGATGCGTTCGCGGGAGTGTTCGCGCTCGCCGCGGTGATCGGTGCGGCGGCGGCCGTCCTCGCCCCGCGGACGAGGAGTGTGGAGCCCGCTGGGGAGTGATTTGCGCGGGCTGTGCGGGCACCCCTACCCTGGTGAACGGTGTTCAGGTGAACACCGTTCAGGAAGGAACACCCGATGGCATCCACCTCCCGCGACACCTCCGCGACCCTCGGCCGCGTCGCTGTCTTCGCCGCGCTCATCATCGTGCTCGGCACGGTCGTCGTCCCGCTGCCCGGTGGGGTGCCCATCACCGGACAGACGCTCGCCGTCATGCTGGCCGGTCTCGTCCTCGGCCCCCGGGTCGCGCCGTGGTCCGTCGCCCTCGTCCTCGTGCTCGCGGCGGTCGGCCTTCCCGTCCTCGCGGGCGGACGCGGAGGTCTCGGGGTCTTCGTCGGCCCCACGGCCGGGTACCTGCTCGGCTGGATCGTGGGCGTCGTCGTCATCGGACTCCTGATGCGCACCGGTCGCCCGACCTGGTGGCGTGCCGCGCTCGCGGCCTTCGTCGGCGGTGTGCTCGTCGTCTACGCCTTCGGCATCCCCGTCCAGGCTCTCGTCACCGGCGTGCCGCTCGACCTCACGGCGCTCTCGACCCTGGCCTTCCTCCCGGGCGACCTCATCAAGGTGACCGCGGCGACCCTCATCGTCGTGGCCCTCCGTCGCGCCTACCCCCGGGCCTTCGCCGACCGTCGTCCCGTCCCGTCCGTCGTCGCCTGACCCTCGGACCGCCCCTGCCCGTCCCGTCGACTCCGGTCGTCCATGTTCCAGATGCACGACCGCGGCACGTCTGCCGGCGGATCGTCTCGTCCCTCTCGTGCGGCCGTCCCCAGGTCGTGCATCCGGAACGTCGCATCCGGACCCGGATCCGAAACCGAAACCCGACGTCGGGAAGGACGGGCATATCGGCGGACGGGAACAACTCACCCGTGACTCGACGTTCCTCATGAGCGAGACTGGGCCACGGACCGCCGCGGCCACGAGAGGGGCGAGCATGACTGCTGCCGAGAAGACCGACGAATACGACCTCATCGTGCTGGGCGGTGGTCCGGTCGGGGAGAACGTGGCGGACCGTGCCGTGCAGGGTGGTCTCACCGCGATCATCGTGGAGAGCGAGCTCGTCGGCGGGGAGTGCTCGTACTGGGCGTGCATGCCGTCGAAGGCGCTGCTCCGGTCGGCCCAGGCGCTCCGTGCCGCGCAGCACGTCTCCGGCGCCGCGCAGGCCGTGACCGGCTCGCTCGACGTGCGCGCGGTGTTCGAGCGTCGCGACTCCTTCACGAGCAACTGGTCCGACGACGGACAGGTGAAGTGGCTGGAATCCGCTCACATCGACCTCGCCCGGGGTCACGGCCGGCTGACCGGGGAGCGCGAGGTCACGGTGACCGACCAGGACGGCGGCACCCGGGTGCTGCGCGCGCGTCACGCGGTCGCCATCAGCACCGGTTCGGATGCGATCATCCCGCCGATCGAGGGCCTGCGGGAGGCGTCGCCCTGGACAAGCCGCGAGGCGACCAGCGCCGAGGAGCTGCCCGACAGTCTTGCGGTCATCGGCGGCGGCGTGGTCGCGGTCGAGATGGCCACCGCGTACGCGGCGCTCGGCTCGTCGGTGACACTGCTCGCCCGCAGCGGGCTGCTGGGCGGAATGGAGCCCTTCGCCGGAGAGCGCGTGGCCGACGGCCTACGTGAGCTCGGCGTCGACGTCCGCACCGACACCGGCACGACGGCGGTGCACCGCGACGGGGACCGGGTGACCATCACCCTCGACAACGGGGAGACGGTGACCGCGGCGGAGGTGCTCGTCGCGACCGGACGCTCTCCTCGCAGCGCCGACATCGGGCTCGACGCGGTCGGACTCGAGCCGGGTCGCTGGATCGCGACGGACGACACCCTCCGCGTCCCCGGGCACGACTGGCTCTACGCCGTCGGCGACGTCAACGGCCGCGTGCTGCTGACCCACCAGGGCAAGTACCAGGCGCGTGCCGCGGGCGACGTCATCGTCGCGCGGGCGCAGGGCGACGCGGTGGACGACGCGCCCTGGGGCCGTCACGTCGCCACGGCCGACCACGCCGCGGTGCCCCAGGTCACCTTCTCGATCCCGGAGGTCGGGTCCGTCGGACTCACCGAGGCGGCGGCGAAGGATGCCGGGACCGCCGTCCGCGTCGTCGACTACGACCTCAGCTGGGTGGCGGGCGCGAGCCTCTATGAGGACGGCTTCGCCGGGCAGGCGCGCCTGGTCGTCGACACCGACCGGGACGTCGTGATCGGTGCGACGTTCGTCGGTCCCGAGGTCGCCGAGCTCGTGCAGGCCGCGACCATCGCGATCGTCGGCGAGGTCCCGATCGCCCGACTCTGGCACGCCGTCCCCTCCTACCCCACGATCAGCGAGATCTGGCTGCGGCTCCTGGAGGGCTACGGCCGCGACTCCGCCTGATCCGGGCAATCCGATTCCAGACGCGTGACGAACAGAACGCGCATTGTGTCCCAGATTGACGACCCCGCGCGCAACCCGGTGCCGGATGTCGCACCCGTCTTATACGCTCGTACCCACATCCGAGGAGGCAGGACCATGAAGGCTGTACTCGCAGGAAACGTCATCGCCGAGGCCGACCAGGACGACCTCATCCGCATCGAGGGGAATTGGTACTTCCCGCCGGCAGCCGTCGCGCCGGACGCGCTCGTCGAGAGTCCCACCCCGTACACGTGTCCGTGGAAGGGCGAGTGCCAGTACTACTCCGTCCAGGTCGACGGAGAGCTGCACAAGGATCTCGCGTGGTCGTACCCGCACCCGTACCCGTCGGCGTTCGACCGGGTCGGCAAGGACTTCTCCGGCTACGTCGCCTTCGCCCCGGGCGTCGAGGTCTCGGCCTAGTCCGCCACGACGAACGACCGCACGTCCGCACGACCGTCGGAGAGACACCCTCATGATCGAGTTCCGTAACGTCACGAAACGCTTCCCCGACGGGACGCTCGCCGTCGACGACTTCAGCCTCGTGCTGCCCTCCCGCAAGACCACCGTGTTCGTCGGCTCGTCCGGCTGCGGCAAGACCACCCTGCTGCGGATGATCAACCGCATGGTGGAGCCGACGTCGGGGGAGGTCGAGATCGACGGGGAGAGCGTGCTGTCTGGCGACCCGGTCGCGCTGCGCCGGCGCATCGGCTACGTCATGCAGAACTCCGGGCTCATGCCGCACTTCACCGTGATCGACAACGTGGCCACCGTGCTGCGGCTGAACGGGGTGAAGCGCAAGGAGGCGCATGAGCGGGCCCGTGAGCTGCTCACGACGGTCGGCCTCGACCAGGCGCTGGCCGAGCGGTACCCGAGCCAGTTGTCCGGCGGCCAGCAGCAGCGCGTCGGGGTGGCCCGCGGGCTCGCCGCCGACCCGAACATCCTCCTCATGGACGAGCCGTTCGGTGCGGTCGACCCCATCGTCCGCGCCGACCTCCAGCAGGAGACCCTGCGACTACAGCACGAGCTCGACAAGACGGTCGTGTTCGTCACGCACGACATCGACGAGGCCTTCCTCCTCGGCGACCAGGTCGTCATCCTCGACAAGGGCGCCCGGATCGTGCAGGTGGGCAGTCCGAGCGAGATCATCGAGAACCCGGCCGACGACTTCGTCTCCTCGTTCATCGGAGCCGACCGCGGCCGCCGGGCGCTGCACCTCAAGCAGACCGCGCGCGGGACCGTGGTCGTCGACTCGGAGGGCCGCACGCAGGGAGCGATCGTCGATGCGCCGGAGGGCGTGGTCGACGGAGCCGACGCGCTGAAGGCGGCCCCGTGAACTGGGTCGGCGACAACCTCGGGCTGATCCTCGATCTGACCGCAGCTCACCTGCGCCAGAGCGTCATCCCGATCGTGCTCGGGTTCGTCCTCTCTCTTCCTCTCGGCTGGGTGGCATGGCGCTATCGGCTGGTGCGGGGACCGATCATCGCGCTGACCGGTCTGCTCTACACGATCCCGTCGCTCGCGCTGCTGATCCTCCTTCCCGCGGTGCTCGGCTACTCCGCGATCAACGAACCGAACCTCATCGTCGCCCTCACGATCTATGCGATCGCGATCCTCGTCCGGGCCGTCGCCGACGGCCTGGACTCGGTCGACGACGACGTGCGACAGGCGGCGACCGCGACGGGCTTCGCCGCCTTCCGACGGTTCTGGGCAGTGGAGTTCCCGCTCGCCGGACCGGTCATCCTCGCCGGGCTCCGTGTCACCGCGGTCAGCACGATCTCGCTGGCGACGGTCGGTGTGCTGATCGGCGTGCGAAACCTCGGCTATCTCTTCACCGACGGCCTCCAGCGCCGCATCATCGAGGAGGTGTTCGCGGGCGTCGTCGCCGTCGTCGTGATCGCTCTGATCGTCGATCTTCTTCTCGTGCTGGCCGGGCGCGCGCTGATGCCGTGGACGCGCACGGCGACGAAGACGGCGACCAAGGCCGCCGTGAGCCGGACGGCGGCGATGGGATCGGCCGCATGAATCTTTTCACCGATGCCTTCATCTGGCTTTTCTCACCCGACCGCTGGACAGGCCCGTACGCGCTGCCGGTGCTGTTCGGTCAGCACATCTTCTACACGGTGATCTCGGTCGCGATCGCGGCGGTCATCGCCGTCCCGCTCGGGTGGCTCATCGGGCACACAGGCCGCGGACGCGAGGTCGCCGTAGCGATTTCCGGTGCCGCACGCGCCATCCCGTCGTTCGGTCTCCTCATCCTCCTGGTGCTGCTGCTCGGGGTGCTCCGCACACCGGTCGCCGCCGTCATCACGTTCGTCCTCCTGGCGATCCCCTCGCTCCTCGCAGGCGCCTACACCGGGCTGGAGGCGATCGACCGCCGAGTCCTCGATGCCGCCCGAGCCATGGGAATGACAGAGTGGCAGGTGTTCTGGAAGGTCGAGGTGCCGCTCGGTCTCTCGCTGCTCATCGGCGGGCTCCGCTCGGCGCTGCTGCAGGTCATCGCCACCGTCACCATCGCGGCCTACGTGAACCTGGGCGGCTTGGGATGGCCGATCATCCAAGGTCTCCCCCTCCGCCGCTTCGATCAGGTGCTCGGCGGCGCGATCCTCGTCGCGGTGCTGGCGCTCCTCGTCGACCTCCTGCTCGCTCTCGCTCAGCACGCCGCAGTGCCCCGCGGCGTGCGCACGCGTCCGCAAAGACGCCGAACTCGGTCGACCGCTCGCGCGGTCGCGACCGCCTGACCCACAGCATCGTCCCCCAGAGAAGAGGAAGTCCCATGTTCACCGCACGCACATCTCGTTTCGCCCTTGCCGGCGGCGTCGCTCTCACCGCCGCGCTCGTGCTGGCCGGATGCTCCAGCAGCAATCCCCTCGACACCCCGACCGAGGAGTCCGGCTCGGGCGGCAGCGAGACCATCGTCATCGGCTCCCAGGCGTACTACTCCAACGAGATCATCGCCGAGATCTACTCCCAGGCACTCACCGCCGCCGGGTTCGACGTCGAGGAGAAGTTCAGCATCGGCCAGCGCGACGCCTACATGCCGGACGTCGAGTCTGGGGCGATCGACCTGTTCCCGGAGTACACGGGCAACCTGCTCGAGTACCTGGACAAGGATGCGACGGCCACCAGCCCGGACGACGTCTACGCCGCCCTGAAGGACGCGCTCCCGGACGGCCTCACCGCGCTCGACTACGCGGAGGCATCCGACCAGGACACCTACACGGTGCTCAAGAGCTTCGCCGAGGAGAACGACCTCACCTCGATCGCCGACCTCGCAAACGTCACCACCCCGGTCACGATCGGCGCGGCGCCCGAGTTCGAGCAGCGTCCGTACGGCCCTGCTGCGGCCAAGGAGGTCTACGGCGTCGACCTGGCGTTCTCGGCCACCGGTCCCACGACGCTGGAGTCGCTGCTCGCCGGCGAGATCCAGGTGGCGGACATCTACTCCGCCGACCCGGCATTCCAGACCGAGGACATCGTGGCGCTGGAAGACCCGGAGAACATCATCCTCGCCTCCAACGTCGTCCCCATCGCGTCCAGCGACGTGGCCGACGAGATCGCCGACGTGATCAACGGCATCAGCGCCAAGCTGACCGCCGAAGAGCTCGTCGCCCTCAACGTGCAGAGCACGGTCGACCAGAAGTCGGCGGAGGACATCGCGAAGCAGTGGCTCACGGACAACGACCTCATCTGAGTCGTCTCCCCGCGAAGCGCCCGGCCCTCAGGGGTCGGGCGCTTCGTCGTCCCCGCCTGCCGGTGTGCACAGCTTCGGAGATCTCGCCAGACACGCCGTGGAGGACCCCCGGCTGACGGTGTGTCGCCCCGGGTCTCCGAAGTTGTGCCCGGGGGTGAGGCCCGGGGTCAGGTGCGGGAGTCCTGCTTCGGCACGACCACCTGCTTGACGATGATGAGGATCGAGGCGGTGACGGGAACGGCCACGAGGGCGCCGAGCAGGCCGAGGAGCGTGCCGCCGGCGAGGGCGCCGATGACGACGAGCGAGCCCGGCACGGCCACCGCCTTGTTCATGACCCGGGGGGTGAGCACGTATGCCTCGATCTGCATGTAGACGAGGTAGACGGCGGCGAAGATCAGCGCGGCGATCGGGTTCGTGAACAGCGCGAGGACGGTGCCGATCATCCAGAACAGCACCGAGCCGACGAGCGGGATGAGCGTGACGCAGAAGGCGATCGCGGCCATGAGCGGCGGGAACGGCAGGCCCAGCACGGTGTAGAGGATGAGGGCGAGGGTCGCGTTGCAGAAGGCCAGGACGACCATCCCCATCACGTAGCCGCCCACCGAGTCGGTGATCTGCTGGGAGATGTCGCCGGCGCGGTCGCGGTCGCGGGCCGGGACCAGACGCAGCAGACCCTGGCGCATGGCCGGCAGGGTCGCGAGGAAGTACAGCGTCAGCACGAGCACCACGATCGCGCCCGAGATCCCACTCGCGATGGACGCGCCCACCTGGAGCGCGCCGCCGCCGATCGTGGCGAGGTTCCCGAAGTCCGAGAGGAACTTCTGCACCTCCGAGACGAGGTCCTGGAACTGGTCGCCGAACTGGTTGTTGAGGGTCGCGTAGAGGTCGGACTTCGTGAAGTCCTGGATCATGCCGGGGACCGACTTCACGAACCCGGCGATCTGATCGACGACGATGGGCACGATCATCCACAGGACGAGGGCGACGACGACGATGAGAGCGAGGATCGTCACCACGACGGAGAGCGCGCGGGAGATGCCGCGGCGTTCGAGGAAGCGGACGGCCGGGTCGAGGCCGAGCGCGGCGAACAGGGCGAGGGCGATGTAGATGAGGACGGTGGAGAGGCTGTAGAGCGCGCTGCCGATCACGATCGCCCCGAGACCGCCGAGGGTCACGAGGAACCCGAAGACGAACGGCCGATCGATCCGCGTCCAGAACGAGCGGCTCGGCGTGGTCGGCTCGATCACCACGGGGACGGACGGCTTCGCGACGGCGTCGGGCGCCTCCACCGCGGCACCGACGAGCGCGGCGTCGACTGGGGCGGGGACGGAGTCCGGGGCGGGGCCGCGCTGGCCGGCGTGCGGAGCGGAGGCCGGCGACTGGTCGTTGCTCATGAGCACACGATAGCGGTGCCCCTCGTCGGAAGCCGGGTGATCTGCGGCTCTAGAGTAGGGGCATGACTGCCGCTGAGGATCCGAAGGCCGAACTGCTCCGGCTGCGTGCGAGCATCGACAACATCGACGCGGCCCTGATCTTCCTGCTCGCGGAGCGGTTCCGCGCCACGCAGCAGGTGGGCCACCTCAAGGCCGAGCATGAGATGCCGGCGTCCGACCCGAACCGCGAGGAGCAGCAGGTCGCCCGGCTCCGCGCGCTCGCGGAGGATGCCCACCTCGACCCGGAGTTCGCGGAGAAGTGGTTCAACTTCGTCGTGGCCGAGGTCATCCGCCACCACACCGAGGCCGCGGAGGGGCGCTGAGCCCGCGCGTCAGGCCCCGCGTGCGGCGAGCAGTCGATCCCGCACCTCTCGCCGCAGCACCTTGCCGATGAGCGACCGGGGGAGGTCGTCGACGGCGGTGATCCGGCGCGGCACCTTGTAGGCGGTCAGCCGCGTGCGGCAGAAGTCGCGGAGGCCCTCCATGTCGTCGGCGGCACCCTTCCGGAGGACCACGGCGGCTGCGACCTCTTCGCCGCCGCTCGACCGGGGAAGCCCGACGACGGCGGCCGCCACGACATCCGGGTGCGCTTCGAGCGCGTTCTCGACTTCGCTGGGTGAGACGTTGAAGCCGCCGGTGATGATGAGCTCCTTCCGGCGGTCGACGATGGTGACGAACCCGTCGGCGGAGACCTCGGCGATGTCTCCAGTGCGGAGCCAGCCGTCCGGCAACAAGGCCTCGGCTGTCTCTCCGGGACGACCCCAGTAGCCCTGGAACACCTGCGGACCGCGCAGCAGCAGCTCGCCGGGCTCGCCCGTGGGCACCTCGACATCGGGGTCGTCGGGGTCGACGATGCGGATCTCGGTGCTCGGGAACGGGACGCCGACGGTGCCGGGCCGCCGGGTCGGGCCCATCGGGTTGCCGAGGGCGACGGGGGAGGCCTCGGTCATCCCGTACCCCTCCACGAGCAGTCCCCCGGTCGCCTCCTCCCAGCGCCGCACCGTCTCGACGGGAAGGCTCATGGCTCCGGAGATCGCGAACCGCACCGTGGAGAGGTCCACCGTGCCGCGTCCGGCCGCGCGGGCCAGCTGATCGTAGATCGGCGGGACGGCGGGGAGGAAGGTCGGCGGGCTCGTGCGGGCGGCATCGGTCACGAGTCCGAGGTCGAACGTCGGGAACAGCACCACCTTCGCCCCGATGCTCAGGGCGAACGTGAGGCACAGGGTGAGTCCGTAGGCGTGGAAGAGCGGGAGCACGGCGTAGAAGGTCTCTTCGCCGTCGCGGAGCCCGGGCACCCAGGCCCGCCCCTGCATCGCGTTGGCCCGCAGGTTCGCATGGGTGAGGATCGCCCCCTTGGGTATCCCGGTCGTCCCGCTCGTGTACTGCAGGACGGCGGTGTCGCCCAGCGACGGCCCAGGGGTGCGGCGGGGGAGCCGGCGGTGCGACACGAGCTTCTTCCACGGCGTCAGGTGCCGCGCGCGTGGCGTGCCGGTCAGCTTCGCCCGCGATGCCCGGGCCTTCGGGACCGGGAGTCGCAGCAGGAGGCGCTTCGACAGGGGCATCGCCGCCGTGAGGTCGACGCTCACGATGTGGCCGACCCGGAGGTCGTCGGGGAACCCCGCGACGGTGTCGGCGACCTTGTCCCACACGATCGCGACGCGGGCCCCGTGGTCCTCGAACTGGTGGCGCAGCTCCCGCGCGGTGTAGAGCGGGTTGTGCTCGACGACGATCGCCCCGAGACGCAGGACCGCGTAGAACGCCACGACGTGCTGCGGGCAGTTCGGCAGCACCAGTGCCACCCGGTCGCCCTTCGTGACCCCGAGATGGCGGAGTCCTTCCGCGGCGCGGTCGATCTGCTCGCCGAGCTCCCGGTAGGTCGTGACGGCGCCGAAGAACTCGAGGGCGGGGCGGCGCGCATACCGCCGGATGCCGCCGGCCAGCATCTGCGGCAGGGTCTGCGTCGGCTCGTCGATATCGGCCGGCACGCCCTCGGCATAGGAGCGGAGCCAGGGACGGGAAGACAGCGGCGCGTCGGTCATGCCCTCATCCTCCGTCACGGACCTGTGCTCCGCCTCCCCCTTGCGCTCCCGCCCGTCCGGCGTGCAGTCACTCGTCTGCGAGGATGCCCATGACGATGGCGTCGACCCACTCGCCGTCCCAGCGCAGCGCCTCCCGACGCCGGCCCTCGACGACGAAGCCCGCCTTCTCGTAGGCGCGCTGCGCCCGCGGGTTGAACGCGTACACCTCGAGCTCCACCCGGTGCAGTCCCACGGTGTCGAAGGCGTGACGGATGACCGCGCGCGTCGCCTCCGTCCCGTATCCCGCGCCGAACCACTGCGGCCCCGCGAGGGCGATGCGGAACCCTGCGGAGAGGTTCTCCTCGTCCAGATCGCTGAGGACCACCTCGCCGATGTGCGCGCCGTCTTCGCGACGGAGGATCGCCCAATCCGCCCGGTCGTCCCGGTCGGCGAGCGACCGGAGCCAGGTCTCGACGCCCTCCCGGGTGAAGCGCGCGTGGGTGCCGGTCAACCGCAGCACCTCGGGCTCCTGCAGGGCCGCCCAGGTGCCGTCGAGATGCTCGGGTCCGAGCGGCACGAGGTCCAGCCGCTCGGTCGCCAGGGCGGGGACGGGAGTGAGGGAGAGCGCCATCAGACGGTGAGCACCCGCCCCGTGACGATCCCCTCGACCGCGCGCACGTACGCCTGGCCGACCTCGTCGTCGGTGACGGGCCGGTGGCCGGGGAAGGTCGAGAAGTACCCGGGGGAGTTCGCCAGCACGTCGGGGGAGACCGCGTTGATGCGGATCCCCCGCGGGGCCTCGGCCGCCGCCGTGATCACGAACGACTCCAGGGCGCCGTTGGCCATCGCCGCCGCCGCTCCCGTCGCGATCGGCTCCCGCGCGAGCACGCCGCTGGTGAGGGTGACGGAGCCGCCGTCGGTCACGTGGTGGAGGGCGACCCGTACGACGTCGAGCTGCGCGAGGGTCTTCCCGGTGAAGGCGGCCAGATAGTCGTCGCGGTCGAGGTCGGCGAGCGGCTTGAAGGGCACCGAGCCCACCGCGACCACGACGGCGTCGACGGGGCCGACCCGCTCGAAGAGGCTGCGGATGGAGGCCGGATCGGTCACGTCCACGCTCTGCTCGCCGGAGCGGGAGGCGCGCACGACCTCGTGTCCGCGGACGTCGAGGGTGGCGGCGACGACTCCGCCGATGCTGCCGGTTGCGCCGATCACGAGTGCCTTCATGCGGATTCCTCCCAGGACGGATCGAGACGACGGACGGCCGCCTCGCGGGATCGAGTCTCCCATCCCTCCCCGGCCGGGAGGGAGCGGATGACGGGCGCGTCCGTCAGCGCGGGCTGAACTCGGCGGCCACCACGCGGGTCGCCGCGCCCAGGAGGACGGCGTCGTCGAGCGCGCTCGGCACCACGCTCGGTCCGAGGGAGGGGTGCGAGGCGGCACGGACCGCGGCGGCCGTCGCGTCCACGAACTCCGGGGAGACGATCCCGTCCGGACCGCTCAGGACGATCGTGGGAAGGTCGACGGCGGCGGCGATGACCGAGAGCGACGTGCCGAGCCGGGCGCCGGCGGCGGCGAGCACCGTCGCGTGGTCCGCGCCTGGGGTCTGCAGGCGCCGGGCGATCGCGGGAGCCGCGGCCCACGCATGGACGCAGCCTTCGCGCCCGCACAGGCAGACCTCGCCCGGATCGCCGCCCGCACCGACGTGCGCGAGCTCGCGGGCTCCGATGGAGCGCTCCACAGGGGCGCCGTCGTCGCCGACGACGCGGATCGCGGTGCCGATGCGGGTGCCGATGCGGACGAGGAGGAAGTCGGTGCCGACGGAACCGAACCGCTGCTCGGCGTCGGCCACGAGATCGGCGTCGTCGAAGAGCCGCACGGGGGCGTCGAGGATCTCCGCGAGTCGCGGTCCGAGACCGAGCAGCGCGGAGGAGCCGGTGGGCACGCCGATGCCGATGCCGAGCGCGGGACCGTCGGCGAGGGCCCGCAGCTCGGCGACGAGACCGGCGATTGTCCCGGCGACGTCCGGGGTGCGCGGCCGGTGGAGGCGGTGCGTGATGCGGCCGTCGGGTGAGGCCAGCGCGCCGACGATGTCGTCGGGCGCGGAGAGGTCGAGCGCAATGACCTGGACCGCGCGCTGGTCGAACTCGAGCATCACGGCGGGCTTTCCCGGCCGGGACTCCTGGCTCGGGCCGCTCTCCCGGATCACGCCGTCGGCGAGCAGGTCGCGCACGACCTCGGAGACGGTGGGGCGGGCGAGGCCGGTGAGGCGGGACAGATCCGCGCGACTCAGGGCCGCCTGCTCCATGAGCGTGCGGAGGACGAGGGCGCGATTGCGCTCCCGGATGCCGCGGGCGTGACCGTTGCCCGGTGTCTGCGCGGCTCGTGCCCGATCGGCGGGGCGCTCTAGGATCTGGGGGTAGCGCACGATGCTCCTCCCGATCGACGCTCGGGCTGACTAAGTTCAATGAATAAACTAACGGACCGAGCGTACGGAGCGGTACGCGCGCTGTCAATCGACGCCACCTCGGCCCCGAGAAGGAACTCGCAGATGTTCACCCACGACGACGCGCTGGACACCCAGGCGGCGGTTCGGCGAGCGAATCTGCGACGGGCGCTGCAGCTGGTCTTCCAGGCCTCTGGTTCCCAGACCCGCGCCGGCATCGCGCGGACGACGGGCCTCACGGCGGCGACCGCGTCGTCCCTCGTCGCGGAACTCATCGAGCACCGGCTCATCGCCGAAGGTGAGCAGGCGGTGAGCACGGGGGGCAAGCGCGCGACCACACTCAGCATCGACGCGGAGCACCATCTGATCCTCGTGCTCGTCGTCCAGCCGACCAGTGCGTACCTCGCGCTCGTCGCCCTCGACGGCTCCGAGGTCGAACGACGCAGCATCTCCTACACGATGCAGACCCGGGACCGGGTCCTCGACGAGACGGTCGCGGATGTCGTCGCCGCATACGGGTCGCGGCTGCTCGCGGTCGGTGTGCAGGTCCCGGGGACGACCGACGGGCGCACGGTCCTGGAGAGCGTGCAGCTGGAGTGGCACGAGGTGCCGCTGGCGGAGCGCTTCGAGAGCATCGCGGGCGTCCCGGTCCTCCTCGTCAACGACGTCGATGCCGAGGCCATCGCGGAGGCCGGACTCGACTCCGCCCCCTCGGGCTACCGGCTGTTCATCCACAGCGGCGGAGGCATCGGCGCCGCGGTCACCCTCGACGGGGAGCTCGCGCCAGGCCCCCGAGACCGTGCCGGGGAGATCGGTCATGTGCAGGTGGTGTTTGGCGACGCCGCCCGCCCGTGCCGCTGCGGGCGTCGCGGCTGCCTGGAGTCGGCGGCTGCGATGGGACCGATGCTCGGAGAGGAGTTCTCGGATGCCCTGGACGCCTCGGCGGTCCGTGCCCTCGTCGCCCGGGCGGATCAGACCCTGATCGACGACGGCGCGCGGGCACTGGCCCGGGCCATCAAGCTCATCGGGGCGCTGCTCGATCCGATCGAGATCGTCATCGGCGGCCCCGCGACCGAGCTCGGCCCCCGGTTCCTGGAACGGGTCCGCGCTGAGAGCGGCTACCCCGCGCGCGGCACCGCCGACGTGCCGATCCGGTATGCCGACCCGCGCGTGGCCCCCTCCGCCGGTCCCGCGCAGGCTGCGCTCACCGCGGTCCTCGGCGTGCGATGGAGCCCGGAGCAGCTCCGCGCCGGCGGCCGCCGTTCCTGATTCCGCCCCCTGACCTCTCCCCTCGGATGTTCCGGCTGCACGATCCGGGTACGGGTGCACGCCCGGATCCGCCCGGAACCTCTGCACGCGCGCCGCGGTCGTGCAGAGGTGCCGGAGGGGAACCCGGGGACGGGAACCCGGACGGGCTACTTCACGCTGCCGGCGGTGAGGCCGCCGACGAGACGCTTCTCGATGAGCATGAAGAGGATGATGACCGGGAGGATCGCGACGATCGAGACGCCGAACACGTACTGCCAGCTCGTCTCGTACTGACCGACGAACTTCGTGAGCGCGACCGACAGCGGCTGGTTCTTGTCCGTCGACAGGATCACCAGCGAGGCGGCGAACTCGTTCCAGCAGGCCACGAACGTGAACACGATCGCGGTGACGATGCCCGGCCAGACGAGCGGGAGGTTGATCCGGAACAGGACCGTCAGGCGTCCGGCGCCGTCGATCTGCGCCGCCTCGTCGACCTCCTTGGGGATGCCGGCGAAGAACGAGTGCATGATCCACACGGCGAACGAGAGGTTGAAGGCCGCGTTGATGAAGATCATGGCGGTCCAGGTGTCGCCGAGGCCGAGGACGGTGAACTGCCGGAACAGGCCCGACGTGAGCACAGCCGGCTGCAGCATCTGCGTCACGATCACGAGGAACAGGAACACCATGCGGCCGGGGAAGCGGAACCGGGCCGTGTAGTACGCCGCGGGGAGCGACACGAGCAGCACCAGGAGCGTCGCGAACACGGAGATGACGATGGTCGAGACGAGGTTGTACGGCAGCGGCGTCTCGGGTGTCGACCACATCGTGAGGTAGTTCTCCCAGTGCCACTCCACCGGGAGGTAGGTCGGATCGACCGAGCGGATCTGCGCCTTCGTCTTCACCGATCCGAAGAACATGATGAGGTACGGCAGCACGAAGATCGCGAGCACGAGGAACCCGGCGGCGGTGCGCAGGATCACCCGAGGCAGCGTCACCTGATCCGCGGTGTAGCGGCGCCGGCGGCCGGGGATCGGCGGGGTTCGTCGTCCGCGGGAGTCGGCGGTGGTCACGAGGGCGGTCTCGGTCACGGTCATGATCAGACCTCCTTCATGGGCTTGACGATCTTGACGTAGGCCGCGACGATCGCGATCACGATGAGGAAGGCCACGACCGACAGGGCGCTCGCGACGTCGACCTTCTTCTGCAGCTCGATGTACTTGAAGATGAGCGTCATGATCGTGTCGGCGCCGTAGCCCGGGATCGACCCCGTCATCACCTTCAGGATCGGCAGCGAGTTGAAGACGTTGATGATGTTGATGAGGATCGCCACGGCGAGGGCGCTGCGCAGCTGCGGCAGGACGATCGACCAGTAGGTGCGGGCGGCGCCGGCGCCGTCCATCTTCGCGGCCTCGATCGCGTCGGCGGGGACCGCCTGGAGCCCCGCGAGGATCGTGTAGGTCGTGAAGGGCAGCGACACGAACACCGCGATGACGATGGACCAGGCGAACGCCGTCGTCGGGTTCTTCGTCCAGCCGTAGCCCACCGCGTCGTCGGAGAGCCCGATGTCGTAGAGGAACTTGTTGAAGACCCCGAAGTACGGCTCGAGGCTGTAGTAGAAGACCATCGTGGTCATCACCACGGACGCGGCCCACGGCACGATGACCGCCATCCGCACGAGCTGGCGCCCCGGGAACGCCTTGTTGAGGATCTGCGCGAGGCCGAGCGAGATCACGACCGTGAACAGCACCACCGACACGACCCAGACGATCGTGCGGACGAAGATCGGCCAGAACTCCGGGAACGTGAAGACGGTCACGAAGTTGTCGAAGCCGACCGAGCCCTTGTCCAGGCCCGAGAGCGAGATGTCACGGGTGGAGTTGAAGAACATGACGCCGGCGGGGAACAGCACCACGCCGATGATGAGCACCAGCGCGGGGGCGATCCACGGCAGCGCTTGCAGGAGGTCCCGTCCGCCGGGGCGACCGCGCACGGCCGTCCCGGCGTCCGGAGTGCGGGGGCGGCCGGTGGCCGCCCCCGCGAGGTTCGAGGATTCTGTCGTCTGGCTCATGGGGGATTCCCGAACCTCTCCGTTCCGCGGGTCAGCCCGCGTCCACCTGGTCCTGGATCTGCTTCAGCACATCGGCCGCCGGCTGATCCTGGATCTGTCCGAACAGCGACTTGAAGGCGCCGTCCGCTGCCGACCACTTCGGGTTGGTCGACGGGTAGAACTGCGCGTCGGGCAGCACGTCGAGGAACGGCTTGAGGGACTCCTCGCCGGACAGCTCCTCGGCACCGGACTTCGTGACGGGGAGGAAGCCCTCCGCCTGCACCCACGGCACGTAGACCTCGGGCGAGTAGAAGTAGTCGAGGAACTTCGTGATCGCCTCCTGCTTGTCGCCGTCGTTCTCGAACGCCATGAGCTGGTCCATGACCCCGAGGGTGAACGGCGAGCCGTCCTTGGTCGGGATCGGCACGATCGAGTAGTCGAGGTCCGGGTTGTTGTCGGCGATCTGGCCGACCGTCGGCGGCAGGCCGACCTGCATGCCGATCTTGCCCTGGATGAAGATGTCCATCAGCGGGGAGCGCTGCGTGGAGCCGGGGTCGGCCTGGGTCGCCCCGGCGTCGATCATCTTCTTGATCTGCTCGGCGCCGACGAGGTTCTCCGGGGTGTCGATGGTGATCTCGGACGCGTCGCCGAAGGATCCGCCGCCGCCCCAGAGCCAGACGGCGGCCTCGGCCTGCGCCTCCTCCGAGCCGAGCGGCATGCCGTAGCCCGCGACGCCGCCGCCGAGGGCGGACACCTTGGTCGCCGCGTCGAGCAGGGAGTCCCAGTCGGTCGGCGCCTCGACGCCCGCCTGGGAGAGGAGGTCGTTGTTGACGAAGAGGGCGCGTGCGGAGGCGATCATCGGCAGGGCGTAGGCCGTGCCGTCGACCTCGGCGTTGGCGAGGAAGGAGTCCTGGAAGTCGGAGTAGACGTCGTCGGACACGACCTCCTCGACCGGGTAGAGCAGCTCGTCCTCGACGAAGCCCGCGAAGGGGCCGCCGTTGTAGATGTCGGGCGCCTCGCCGGCCTGGACCTTTGTGGAGATGACCTTCTCGAGGTTGTCCCACGACTGCACCTCGAGGTTGACCTTGATGTCGGGGTTGTCCTTCGTGAAACCGTCGATGACGTCTTCCCAGAGACCCTTCGTGGCGTCGGAGTAGCTGGGGACGAGCAGGTCGAGCGTGCTGGCGTCGTCGCCGCCGCCGCTGTCTCCTCCCGATCCACCGAAACCGCAGGATGCGAGCGACAGCGTGGCGACGGCCGCGACCGCTGCGGCCCCGTATCGCCGTGACTTGTTCATGGGCATTGCATTCCTCACTGTGGGTGCTGCTCCAGCGGGCGGGGTCCGCTCTCCGGAGAGGGGGGTGGTGCACAGTCGCAGAACACTCCACGCGACGGTGCGTGATGATCACGCCGCCGAGGTGGTCGCGATCGTCCGAGCGGGGGCTCGGGGGAACTCGTCCTGATTATTTGTCAGGCAAACAAACAAATCAAGATGTTGCTCTCTTGGGACGAAATACTATGATCGGATTACGCCCGAAACAATCACAAGTACGCAACAACTCGTCCGAAAGGCCTCATCATGACCGATTCGCTGCCCGGCGCGCACATGCGCGAAGAGCTCCGCTCCCAGCCGCAGATGTGGGCCACCGCCGCCGAGCTCACCGCGGAGCAGGCGCTGCTGCCGGCTCACGGGGCACGGGTCGCGGTCGTCGGCTGCGGCACCTCGTGGTTCATGGCCCAGTCGTACGCCGCCCTGCGCGAATCGTCCGGTCACGGCGAGACCGACGCGTTCGCGGCCTCCGAGGCCTTCGTGGACCGCGGCTACGATGCCGTCGTCGCCCTCACCCGCTCCGGCACCACGACCGAGGTGCTGGAGCTCGTCGACCGCATCAAGGGGCGCACCCGCACGATCGGCGTGATCGGCGACCCCGACTCCCCGCTCGTCTCCCTCGTCGACGACGCCGTGCTGCTGCCGTTCGCCGACGAGCAGTCGGTGGTCCAGACACGCTTCGCCACGACCGCGCTCGCCCTCTTCCGGGCGTCGCTGGGCGAAGACCTCTCCGGGGCCATCGCCGATGCGACGGCCGTGCTCGCCGAGGAGGGCGACGACATCGCGCTGCGCGACGCCGAGCAGTACACGTTCCTCGGGCGGGGCTGGACGATCGGCCTGGCCCACGAGGCCGCGCTGAAGCTGCGCGAGTCGTCGCAGTCCTGGACCGAGGCGTACCCGTCGATGGACTACCGCCACGGTCCGATCGCGATCGCCGCCCCGGGCCGGGTGACGTGGCAGTTCGGAGAGGCGCCGGAAGGACTGGCCGCGGAGGTGCGCGCCACGGGCGCCCGATTCGAGCACCGCGCGATCGACCCGCTCGCCGACCTCGTGCGCCTGCACCGGACGGCCCTCGACCGTGCCGTGGCCCGCGGGCTCGACCCCGACCAGCCGCGCAACCTCACGCGATCCGTCATCCTGGATGCATGACGCCAGCGATCCCCGGAGCCGAGCGATGACCCCGAACGACGCCGCGGACGCGATCCCCGACGTCGCGAGGGACGAGGCCGGCGAAAAGCTCGCCGCGGTGCGCACGCTCGGTGCCGGGTCACCCGTCCTCGCCTTCGACGTCGGCGGGACGGACATCAAGTCGGCGCTGTTCGACGCGGACGGGCGGGCGCTCGGCCTCCGCCGCACGCCCACCCCCACGGCCGACGGCGACCGCACCCCCGCGCTACTCGACCGGCTGGAGGTGCTCGCCGCGCAGCTCCGCGACGAGCATCCCGACGTGGTGCCTCGCGCCGCCGGCCTCGTGGTGCCGGGGATCGTCGACGCAGCCGCCGGGATCGGCGTGTTCGCGAGCAACATGGGCTGGCGGGACGCGCCGCTGCGCGCGCTCGCCGCGGAGCGTCTCGGCCTCCCCGTCGCGTTCGACCACGACGTGCGCGCCGCGAGCTGGGCCGAGCACGAGCTGGGCGGCGCGCGGGCCTACGACGACGCGGTGATCCTCGTGATCGGCACCGGCATCGCCGGGGCCCTGCTCGTCGGCGGCCGCCCCTACACGGCCGGGGGCTACGCCGGCGAGATCGGGCACTCCCCGATCGCCGACGGACCGGTGTGCCCGTGCGGTGCCCGTGGCTGTCTGGAGGCCGTCGCCTCGGCGGGCGCCATCGCGCGCCGCTACCGGGAGGCCACGGGGACGACCCCGGACGGCGCCAAGGACGTCATCGCCCGGGCGGCCGCCGGGGATCGGGTCGCCGCCGACATCTGGGACTCGGCGCTGGACGCGCTCACCCTGTCGCTCGCGCAGCTGACCGCCGTGGTCGCCCCCGAGGCCGTGGTGATCGGCGGCGGACTGTCGCGGGCGGGCGGCGCGCTCTTCGACGAGCTGCGCACCCGCCTCGCCGCCCGCCTCAGCTTCCACCGCCTCCCCGCGCTCGTCCCCGCCGAGCTGTCCGGCAACGCGGGCCTGATCGGCGCCGCCCTCCGTGCCAGGGAGCTCGCATGATCCTCACCGTCACCCCGAACCCCGCGCTCGACCTCACCTGGCAGGTCGATCGGCTTGTGGCAGGCGGGACGCACCGCGCCGACACCGGGGCGTCCCGCGCCGGCGGCAAGGGCCTCAACGTCGCCAGGGTCGCACACGCCGAGGGGGCATCCGTCCTCGCGCTGACCACGGCCGGCGGTCCGGTCGGCGCGGAGTTCGCCGCGGAGCTCACGGCCAGCGGGGTGCCCCATGTGCTCGTGCCCGTCGCGGCCGACACGCGTCGCAGCATCGCCCTCGTCGACGAGGCAGCGGGCGACACCACGATCGTCAACGAGCGAGGGGTGAACCCGACAGATGCCGAGTGGGGCGGGCTCCTCGCGGAGGTCGTCGACCGGCTTCCCGGTGCCGCGGTCCTCGTCGTCTCCGGGAGCCTTCCGCCCGGGGCGCCGGAGTCGCTCGTGCCGATGCTCGTCGCGGTGGGTGCGGACGCCCGCGTCCCCGTGATCGTGGACACCTCCGGCCAGGCCCTCCTGAGCGCTGCCGACGCCGGAGCGACCGTGCTCAAGCCCAACGCCGCGGAGCTCGCCGAGGCCACCGGCATCGACGACCCCGTCGAGGGCGCGCGGTCGCTGCTGGTCCGGGGCGCCGAGCTCGTGCTCCTGTCGCTCGGGTCCGACGGCATGCTCGCCGTCACCGCGACCGATCTCCTGCACGCCCGACTCGACGAACCGCTGGCCGGCAACCCGACCGGGGCGGGAGACGCCGCGGTCGCGGCCTGCGCCGTGCTCTCCGCGGAGGGTGAGCGCGATCCCGAGCGCATCCTCCGTCGCGCGACCGCGTGGTCGGCAGCCGCCGTCCTCATGCCGCTCGCCGGCGACATCTCCCCCCGCTGGCGCGCGCTCGAGGAGCAGCTCCGCGTCTCCCGCCCCGACCCTGCCTCCTTCCGGAAGGACCCTTCGTGACCCTCGTCTCCGCTCGGGAGCTCGTCTCCGCGGCCGCCACCGCCGGCACCGGCATCGGTGCGTTCAACGTCATCCACCTGGAGACCGCAGAAGGCCTCGTGCGGGCCTCCGCGCTCGCCCAGCTCCCCGTGATCCTGCAGATCTCGCAGAACTGCGCCGACTACCACGGCGGTCTGGAGCCGGTCGCCCTCGCGACGCTCGCCGCGGCGAGACGAGCGGAGACCCCGGTGGCGGTGCACCTCGACCACGCGGAGCGGCCGGAGCTCGTCGACGAGGCCGTGGCCCTCGGGTTCGGCTCGGTCATGTTCGACGGCGGCGCGCTGCCCTACGACGAGAATGTGGCGCTCACGGCCGAGGTCGCCGCCCGGGCCCGCGCGGCGGGAGTGTACGTGGAGGGCGAGCTCGGCGAGGTGGGCGGGAAGGACGGCGCCCACGCCCCCGGTGTCCGCACCGATCCGGACGAGGCGCGGGCGTTCGTGGCCGCGACGGGAGTGGACGCGCTCGCCGTGGCCGTGGGGTCGTCGCACGCCATGACCGACCGCACGGCCTCCCTCGACCTCGACCTCATCGCCCGCCTGCGTGCGGCTCTGCGCGGAGCCGCCGCGGACGGCACCGACGTCCCCCTCGTGCTGCACGGCTCGTCCGGGGTGGCCGACGCCGTGATCGCCGATGCCGTGCGCGCCGGCATGACCAAGGTCAATGTCTCCACCCACCTCAACGGCTTCTTCACGCGCGCGGTCCGCGAGGTGCTCGCCGCCGACGAGCGTCTGGTCGACTCCCGCAAGTACCTCGCTCCCGCCCGCGCCGCCCTCGCGGACGAAGCCGCCCGGATGCTGCGGCTGTTCGCCCTGCTGCCGTCGCAGAATCCCGCTCCGGTCGCAGAGGTTCCGGGCACGACTGCGACCTCGACGCGAAACGACGACCGGTGAAGCGCGCGGCCCGACTGCACGCGATCCTCGACCTCCTCGCGGCGGACGGAGAGGTGACGGTGGAGGAGCTGGTGGAGCGGTTCGGGGCCTCCCCGGCCACCACCCGCCGCGACCTCGACTCCCTCGCCGAGCAGCGGCTGCTCACCCGCACGCACGGCGGTGCCGTGGCGCAGACCGTCGCCTACGAACTGCCCCTCCGCTACAAGAGTCATCTCCGCACGCACGAGAAGGAGAGCATCGCCCAGACCGCGGCGGCGCTCGTCACCCCCGGCATGGTGGTCGGGCTCTCCGGCGGCACGACGACCACGGCCATCGCGGCCGCGCTCGCCGCGCGGGAGGATCTGGCGGCGGAAGGCGGGATCACGGTGGTGACGAACGCGGTGAACATCGCCGCCCAGCTCGCCACCCGACCGGAGATCAAGGTGGTCGTCACGGGCGGGGTCATCCACGCGCGCACGTATGAACTTGTCGGCCCGTTCGTCGAGCAGCTCCTCCGCGGCGTGCGGCTCGACCTCGCCTTCATCGGCGTGAACGGGATGGATGCGGTAGCCGGGGCGACCACGCAGGACGAGCGCGAGGCGGCGGTGAATCGCATGATGGCGGAGCGGGCGCGACGGGCCATCGTCGTGACCGACGGCAGCAAGCTCGGGGCCGAGGCGTTCTCCACCATCGGCGGGGCGGACCTCTTCACCACGGTCATCACCGATCGAGGAGCCGACGAGGCCGCCCTCGACGCGCTGCGCGCTGCGGGCTACACGGTCCACCTCGCCTGAGGCACCCCGGACGCCCCGAGGGCCTCGGCGTCCCCAGATCGCCGAGGCCCTGCAGGAGCATCGCGGCTGCATACCGCGACGCTCCCGGAGCAGATGGTGTCCGTCTCGTCTTCCCGCTCCCCAGCGGCGTTTCCCCAGAACCGACGGCGCCTCCCTCGTGCCTCTCCCTTCGAGGCCTGTCGCTCGACACCTTCCGAAGAACAGGAGAAGGCCGGTGCGGTTCTGATACCTCGATCCGGGAAAAAAGTCAGAATCCGTTGCCGTGACACTGGAACGGGGCGGAAACCCCCGTCGTGAGCGCGGCGCTCGCCAGGGCGTCGGCGGCAGACGCGCCGGCAGAGAGGCCGTCGTGGACCGCGGTCAGGAGCTCGCACGCGTCGTCATCCGGCACCGTGACGGGGGCCGCGATCACCGCCTCCGCGCCCGCATGCAACCAGACGCGCGTCATGCCCAGGGCCTCCTCGCCCCAGCGCACGGAGGACCGCCCCAGCTCGCACGCCGAGAGGATCACAGTCCGCGGCACCCGGGCGATGAGGTCGACGTCGTAGCCGAAGAGCACCCCGTCGGCGAGTTCGAACCCGGAGAACAGCGGATTGTCGACCGCGTGACGCCCGTGCGCGGCGATATGGAGCACGTCGACGGAGGCCGCCAGCGCGGTGACGGCGGTCACGGTCGCGGTGGTGTCCTGCAGCATCCGGGTCGTCCCTCGTCCCGCCCACGACTCCGTCGCGCGCTGGACTTCTTCCGCCGCCCGCGGCACGCGCGGTCCCGCCGCGAACCCGACGCTGGGGGCCGAGGAAGCCGAGGCCTCCCCGTCGAGCCAGCGCGAGACCGAGGTCGCGAGGGTGAACGGCACGCCGTGCATGCCGGGGAGCATGGCCCACGGCACCCCACCGAGGATTCCGGGAACGGTGATCACGAACCGCGCGGCACCCGCGGCGGCCCGACGCATCGGCGCGAGCAGCTCCTCGTCGAGGACCGCGAGGCGCGCTGCCAGAGCGCGCGCGGTCACCGGACCCATCGCGCCGTCCCGCGTGAGCGCGGCCATGTCGAGGTCGGCACGCAGGCCGTCGAGAGCAATCCGCACCCGCGGCCACGACAGGTCGACGAGGGTCGCGGCGTCCGGCTGCACCACCACCCCGTGCAGGCCGGTGCCGGTGTAGACGTAGGCCAGAACTGCCGTGTCGGCCGGCAGCAGGGCGGCGGCTTCGGCCAGCGTCCGACGTTCCCGCGTCGCCCCGGAGCCCGTGGCGGACCACTGCCGCTCCCGCACCCGGTCGCGGAGCGCACGGACGGTGGGGTCGGTCGTCCAGTCCGCCCCCGCGAGGTCGGCGCGCAGCATCCGCAGCTCGGCGAGGTCGGCGGCGAGGGCGTCGTCATGCGGCGGGCGCACCGGGGCGACCTGCTGACTGAGGTGCCGGGCGCGCTCGGACCACTCGAAGAGCGTCGCCGGGTCGCGGCGGCGGACGGCCGCGGCGAGTCCCGTGAACACGAGGTCGCTGGCATGCATGGCGACGGAGGCCTGCAGGTCGAGGGCGCCGAACGACCGCTGCCACGCCGACAGCAGGTCGAGCCCGGTGGCCGCGGCGCGCAGCGCCTCGCCGTCGCGACCGCGTCCGGCGGCGCGGGCCGCGCGCACCTCCTGCGCGCGGAGTCGCAGCGGCGTCGGAGCCGAGGCGGGGACGCGCGGGAGGCGACCGGTGCCCTCACGACGAGCGGTCAGCCGCAGGGCCGTTGCCTCGGTGCGGAAGCCGCTCCGGTCGAGCTCCTGCGCCACCCGCTCCCACGCGGCGGCATCGAGGGGACGATCGGACCGGATCCGCTGTCGCGCTTCCAGCTCCACCGCCGCGGCGCGGGCCGCCCAGCCGCTGCTGCCGAGGGAGGTGAAGCGGCGGGCGGCCGTCCTCGCGGTGCGCGCGGCGGCCCGGGGATCGTGCCGGACGAGCGAGCGGGCGAGGTGGAACTCCGCTTCCCCGCGGGCCTGGCGCATCCGCTGGGCGCCGAACTGCACGGCCACCTGGGCGAGCAGGGCCTCTGCCTCGGTCGTCAGCCCGGCGTCGCGGAGCACCTCGGCGCGGTCGAGGTCGCTGATGGCGGTGGCGAGGGCGCTGGTGGCGGCGAACGTCGGCCGGGACTCGGCCATCAGGCGCAGCGCCGACACGAGGTCGCCGCCGAGGAGTGCGGCATAGCCGAGGTTGTGCGTGGCCTCCGCGAGGGAGTCCCGTTCGTCGTGCGCCTCGTAGATCCCGATCGCACGACGGAGATCGGCCATGCAGGAGTCGAGCTGATGGCGCTGCATCCGCACCACCGCCCGGTTCATCAGGCAGTTGGCGAGCGCGGGGGTCTCAGCCCCGGCGCCGAGGGCATCGATCGCGGCGGTGAGGCTCGCCTCGGCCTCCTCCAGCCGTCCGCCGTGCATGAGGAGGGCGCCGAGCTGCCCGCCGAGGAGGGCGACCGTCTCGGCCTGCAGCCCGTCCCTTGCCAGCGCCTCCCGGCACAGCGCCTCCGCGGCCGCGGGCTCGCCGGTCTGCGCGAGCACGTAGGCGGTCGTCCCGTCGATGCGGGCGCGGAGGTCGGCGTCGTCGGTGCGGGCAGCGGCCTTCTCCAGTTCCCGTCGGGCGCGGGTGAACTGCCGGGCGTTGGCCGCCTCGACGCCGCGTCGGTGCAGCGCGCTCGCGGACAGGGGCATCCGTCCAGGATGCCGTGCCGGAGTGGCCGTGCGGAAGGGTGTGAGGTGTCAGGACCCCTCGTGCGGCGTCGGCAGCGACGTCAGGACGGCGGCGACGGCCTTCGCGGCGACGGCGGGCTTCACCCCCTCGGCCGGGACGGCGCCGAGCTGAGCCGCGACCCGACCGGCGATGTACGGAGCCGCGAAGGAGGTGCCGCTCCACACCGCGAAGCCGCCGCGGTAGTCGTCCGGGTCGAGCGTCTCGCGCGGCAGCCCGTCGATGTCCGCGCGGGTCGCCGCCTGCGCGCCGCCGACGAAGGCCGGCGAGGTGCTGACCACGGCGGCGCCCGGGGCGTACACCTGCACCCACGGGCCGACGTTCGAGAACAGCGCGACGGAGTGCGCCGACGGGTTCAGGGCGCCGACCGACACGTGCGGAGCGCCGTCGTCAGACGGCAGCCCGTTGTCGGCGCCGGGCCACGGCCACAGCGAGGCGGGGAACGAGGGCCGGTCGATCGCGTCGTTGCCGGCCGAGCAGACGACCACGCAGCCGAGCTCTCTGGCCTTCGCGAGCAGCTCGTACAGGGTCGTGCTGAAGAGTCCGTCGGTCGGGGTCTCGTGGTAGTAGCTGAGGGAGAGGTTGAGCACGTCGATCGGGAAGCCCGTCTTCGGGTCCTCGCGGTGCCGCCGCAGCAGTTCCACGACCTGCGCCACGGTCTCCAGGAGCGTGCTCTCGTCGACCACCCCGAGCGCGCCGGCGACACGGATGGAGAGGATGTCGGCGTCCGGTGCCGCCTGACGCACGAGGCCTGCGATGAAGGTGCCGTGCCCGGCGACCGCGTCGATCTCCCCGTCGAGCTGCCCGTACAGGTCGGGGTAGCGTTCGGGGTCGGCGTCGTCCGTGAAGCCCACGGGGACGCCGTCGAGCTCGACGTGCCGGGTGACGATGTCGGACGGCAGCCAGGCGTGCTCGCCGCAGCCGGTGTCGAGGATCGCCACGACCGGCCGTCGTCCGCGCTTCGGAGCGGCGGCGCGAGCCGGTGCGGGTCCGAGCCAGGTGACCGGCTGCCGCGCCCCGCGTCCGGGCTCCAGGTAGTCGTCGCTGCCGCCACCGCCGGGAGCGGCACCCCGGACGGGATTCGTCCGGGTGAACGGGTTTGTCCGCGTGAACGGGTTCGTCCGGGTGAACGGGTTGAGTCCGACCGGATCGATCGAGAGCACGTGCTCGAGGCTGGTCCGCGGCATGGTCGAGCGTGACAGCCGGCGCGCGCGCTGCAAGACCCGCCAGGCGTCGGGTGCCACGGGGGATTCGCCCCTGGTCGGCTCATCCGGCGTGGTCAGGCGCGCCCGCAGGAACCCCGCGACGCCCGGCACGAGCTCGCCGTTCCCGATCTCGCGCTCCGGAGACTCCAGTTCCAGCCGCCAGCCGAAGGAGTCCGCGGCATCCCTCAGGGCGCGCAGCTCGCGGTCGTACGCCTCCTCCTCGCCGAGGGCGCGCGTGATGAGCAGGCGCTCCGGCAGGTACGCGGTGGGGAACGCCCGGATCCCGTCCACCGGTTCCGTGCTGGGGTCGAGGGCGGTGCCACGGCGGATCGATCCCTCCGCGCGGTCCTGCCAGGTCCATCCCTGGGGCTGATCCATCGGTCATCCTCTCCGTGGGCATCGACGGCGACGGCGCCGGCGATGCGGGGTCACAACTCGAACTGCGGGGTCTCCAGGGTGCGGGTCTCGTCGCCGACCGTCGCGGTCAGGCGCACGCGGCTGAGCCCGGACGGCACCTCGTCGAACACGAATCGGCCCGTCTCCGCCGGGGTCGTCCGGCGCTCGCGCTCGCCCTGCAGCAACAGGATCTCCGCGGCGGCGGTGTCCACCCAGCCGTCGATCCGCCGTCGCCCGGACGCGGTCGTCGTGACGTGGAGGAGGATGCTCGTGCTGCCGTCGCTGAACTGCAGGGTGAGGGCGTCGGTCTCGCCGCGGACCGCGCCGCGCTGGCCTTCCACGAGCGTGAGCAGCGCGTACTCGCGGTTGAGCCCCTCTGCGGCGACCGCGGCGACCATCCGGTCGATCAGCCCGGCAGGGACCGGATCGACCTCTCTCCAGAGGCTGCGCAGGCGGGCGAACAGCCGGGCGTCGTCCTCATCGCTCATGATCGTCCCTCCGTCCGAGTGGCCGGGGCGTCGAGGAGGTCGCGGAGCTTCGCGAGGCAGCGGCTGCGAGTCGGGCCGATGCTGCCGACCGGCATGGAGAGGTCGCGCGCGAGGCGCGCGTAGTCCGGACGATCCTCGAAGGCGATCACCCGGAGCAGGCGCTGACACCGCTCGGCGAGGCGGCGGACGGCGGCCCAGAGCCGTCGGTTCTCGTCGTCGAGCGCGGCGTGCTCCTCGGCGGACGCTTGCTCCGGAAGGAGGGCGTCCAGGTCGTCGGACTCCGCGGTGTCGACGCGACCGTTCGCCTTGCCGACCTTCCAGGCCTCGCGGCGGGCGGTGGTCGTCAGCCAGGCGGAGACGGCGCGCGAGTCGGCGATGGCGCCGTGGCCGCGCACGAGCTGGAGCCAGGTCGTCTGCACGACGTCTTCCGCGAGGGTGCGTTCGAGGCCGTAGGCGCGCACGACGTGCCAGAGCACGGGCGTCATCAGCCGCACCAGGTCGTCCATCGAGCGGCCGTCGCCATCGCGCCACGCATCGAACAGGTCCGCGGCGCGTTCCCAGCGTGCGCGCCCGTCGTCGGATGCGGGATCGAAGGCGGCGCCGGGGGCACCGTCGATCATGAAGCCCATTGTGATCACACCTACCAGGAGCACGGCAAGGGCTCGGTGATACATGTCGCCGTCCAAGAATTCCGACGGCCCGATCCGTGGTGCCACGCCGCCCTCGCTAGCGTGGAGGGGTGATCGCTCTCGTCGTCGTGCTGTTCCTCAACGCCGGTTTCAACGTGCTCGTCTGGCCGCGGTTCTACACCCGCGTCGCGAAGGACCCGCGTGCCAGGGACGAGAACGGCAAGGCCACCCCGTTCCTCCGTGTGCACGTCATCCTCATCGCGATCGCGCTGGTGCTGGCCGTGGCCTCCGCGGCGGCGGGGATCACCGTGCTCGCGCTCGCGCCATGAATCGGTGGTCTCCTATCGGCTCTGATGTGACGGCGACCGACATCGATCGCGACCACTGTCCCGGGTGAGCCGCCGGCGAGATGTGTTCAGCTCTACGCGCTAGACGTCTTTGAACAAGACGAGAATCGGGAGAATCGGCACGGCGGTTGTCGCAGGATTGGTTGCTGAAGGGTGATTCGTGCGGATCGGTAGCCTGGGAGCATGCCGGAACTCTTCCGAAGTGCCGCCGGAAGCTTGCAGGAAGCCGGGTGGACGTTTGAGCCGCCGACGTCGATGGAGAACGGCGTTCCCTCCCCGCTGCGCGCGGCACCCGAAACGGTGATCCGCTGGGTGTCCTCGTTCTCACTCCTGTCGAGCTCAGACGAGACGGTGTGGTTCTTGTCCCGCGACGACTACTCGACCGGCGCGGAGGGGGCGTTCGCGTGGAACGAGTGTGAACTGCTGAGCATCCAGGCCGCGACGACGGATGATGAGGCGGTCGCGGTCTCCCGTTTCTGGAGGCGCCACGCACCCATCCTGCTTTCCGTTCGCAACGGATACGAGTACCTGGCGGTGCGAGACGACGGAGCAGTCGTCCACGGTTCCGAGCCAGAGTTCGAAGAAGCGGTCGTCGTGTTCTCTCACTTCGAAGATCTGCTGAGGTACACCACCGCGCGGCCGGCCCGGCGCGACCAGGTCGTCGACAGCTTGCTGTTCGGTGCCGCCGACGTCACTGGCCCGACGCCAGGCGACTAGCGCAGTGTCTCCACCTCAGTCCGCCTCGTATCGGGCGGCGTGCGCGGCCCAGCGAGACTCGACCGGGAGGCTGCGGAGGGCGCGGTTCCCGATCGCGAGGGCGGCGGCCACCACGCAGAGGGCCGCGCAGAGGAGGATGGTGCCCTGTCGTCCGAGCCCGGCGAGGCCGAAGCCGGCGATGAGCGGGGCGAGCGGCATCGCGCCCATCGCGAGGACCCCCATGGCGCTGTTCGCGCGTCCCAGCAGACGTGACGGCGTGGCCACCATGAAGTAGCCCATCATCCCGGCGTTCAGGGCGGGGACGAGGAGCACCGTGGCGCCGAGGACGGCGGCGACTGTCCACGGTGCCGACGCGAACGACAGCACGACGGCGCCGAGGGCGACCACTGCGAGCCCGCCGATCGTGAGCACGCCCGCCGGGATCCGGGGCACGAGGAGCGGGGCGACGATCGCGCCGACGAGCATCACGGCGCCGATGGCCGCGCTGACGGTTCCGATGAGGAGTTCGGAATGGCCTGCCTGCTGCAGCGCATAGACGGCCGTGGTGATCGCGGCGTTGAAGCCGAGGTTGACGATGGTCATGATGAGCATGACGCCGCCGAGGTCGGGGCGGGACAGCAGCCAGCCGAAGCCCTCGCGGAACTCCCGCCAGGCGTTCGGGCCTGCGGAGGGCGCGCCGCCGTCGTCCTCGTCCAGAGCGCCGACGTCGGCGATTCCCGCGCGCCGGACCTGTCGCCCGAGGAGCCCGGCGGTCACGGCGGCGACGAGGTGGCACAGGGTCATGACCGCGCCGACGAGCCAGCCGCCGACGCCGAGCAGCAGCCCGCCGAGGGGTCCGCCGGCGAGCTGGAGGGCCGCATCGCGCCCCTGGTTCGCGGCCTGCGCGCGCCCCATCGCGTCGTCCGGGACGATCTCCTTCAGCGCACTCTCGCCGGCGACGTCGAAGAGGCCGCTCCGCGCGGCCAGCAGCACGTCGATCACGAGGAGGGTCGCGAAGGTGAGGGCGCCGCCGAGGGCGACGAGCGTGAAGGCGCCGGCCAGCACGATCCCCAGAATCGAGCCGATGAGCATGAGCACGATGCGCCGGTGCCGATCCGCGATGATCCCGCCCACGAGCGTGAGCAGCACACGCGCCACCGTCCCCGCCCCCGCGATGATGCCGGCCTGTGCGGGGTCGTTCGTGATGACGAGCGCGAGGAGCGGGACGGCGAACCCGAAGAGCGCCGAGGCGAGCCCCTTGCTCGTGTCGCTGACGAGCCAGGTGAGGTAGCGCGTGTTCTGCCACAGGCGGTGGGGCGGGGTCGTCGTGCTCATGGCTCGACGATAGTTTCGCAAGAATAATTGCGCAACTGTTCGTGCGCATTTGCGTGACTAGGATCGGGGAATGGCTGACGACGCGGAGAAGACCTCTCGGGAGGACGCCGCCTTCATGACGTCGGCGATGCTCAAGGCCTATTCACACCCGCTGCGCCGGCAGATCCTGCGCCTCATGGCACGCCGTGGTTTCCTGCGCGCCGCGGACATCGCCGGCGAGCTCGACGTGCCGGCCAACAGCGCCAGCTTCCACCTGCGGGTGCTCGCCGAGGCAGGGCTCATCGAGGAGGCTCCGGAGCAGGCCAGGGACCGCCGCGACCGCGTGTGGACGGGACGCAAGGGGGCCCTCAACGTCGGCGGTCCGGAGAGTCCCGTCGCGGATCAGGCGCTCGGCGATGCGGTGGTCGCCGCGCTCGCGGAAGACCACGTCGACCTGCTGCGTCGGGTGGTGGCCTGGACGCCCGAGTACGTCTCCGGTCGCACCGCCGAGGTGCACGCGTCGTTCGTGCAGCGCACCATCCGGCTGACCGAGGCCGAGTTCGACGACGTGATGCGCAAGATCAACGACGTGCTCTCCGCCGCCGACGCCGCGCACGACGACACGGATCCCGCGGGGCGTCACTGGCAACTGGACATCGTCGTCGCCGACGACACCATCTGACTCACTCGTCGTCCTCGTCGTCGGGGCGCTCGCCGCTGAGGATGAGGATGCGGCGGAGGTGCATCACCGTCAGCACGCCCGGTCCCATCGAGCTGCGCGCGTCGAACGTACGGTCGTCGACGCGCTCCAGCAGGAGTCGGATCGCCCGTGCCGCCTCCCCACGGCGGCGGTGCGCCGCGCTCGAGGCGGGGTCGTCCTCCGCGATGACGTCGGCGACGGCATGGCAGGCCGCCGACAACGGCTCAGGCAGGGCCGGGTCCAGTGACATGGCGGCCGGACGTTCCCAGATCGTGTCGGCCGTCGCGTCGGCGATGTCCCGGATGAGGTGCGCGATGCGGTCGAGCGTGGAGAGCTGCTCGTGGATGGGGGCGGTGCCCGCCTGCCGGCGGCGCGCCCGCGGGTTGTAGCGGACGCTCTCGTCGGCCTCGGCCAGGGCGGCACGGAGGTCGGCGGTGGTCTCGGCGAGCGCTGCGGCATCGCCCGCCCACTGCGCGGTCTCCGGGGGCCAGGATTCCGAGACCGCGGAGCCGATGTCGTGGAGGTGCCCGGCGAGCTGTCGTCGGAACTCCTCCACCCGGGCCTCGGCCGATCCGATGAGCGGTGCGGGGGCGAAGAGGAGGTTCACCGCCAGACCGATCACGATCCCGACCCCCATCTGGGCCAGGTAGCCGAGGGAGTAGTCGTCCGCGTTCTGACCGCCGATGATGAGCACGAACAGCGCCGCCATCGGGACGTACTCCTTGCCGACGCCGAACCAGCCGGTGCCGGAGACGAGGACGCCGAGGCCGACAACGAGGGGGATCGTCCACCACGTCGGCCCGACGGTGAGCACGATCAGCGCGGCCAGACCGATGCCGGTGGCCAGACCGAACAGGGTCTGCAGGCTCGACCGCATCGACCCCATGAGCGTGGGGTACATGCTCACGAGTGCGCCCAGGGGTGCGTAATACGGGTATTCGTCGGTGACCCCCGGCATGTGCGGCGCGATCGTCCACGCGAGCCCGACGGCGAGCGCCGTCTTGACCACGAGGAGCAGGCGCGCGGGGCGGACGGCCTCGCGGACGGTGCGGGCGAGGTACGAGCGGCGTTCGCGGACGCGCAGGCGCGAGAGATCGGGCGTCACGTGATCCTCTCCTCGCGGCGGTCGGGTGGTCCTGTCCGGCGAGGATAGGGCGGCGCGCGGCGTGCGGCCACCGGGTTGCCTCGGCTCCGGTCGCCGGGTAGAGGGCGGCCGGACGCGGATGCCGCGACCGCGCGGGGTGCGCGGCCGCGGCATCCGCGGATTCCGGTCGTCGCGTCAGGGAGTCGCTCGACGGAACGCGAGGAAGGAGACGACGCTGAGGACAGCGACGACCACGAGTCCCCAGAGGGCGAGGCCCACGGCGCCGAGGTCGAGGATGCCGAGCCACACGTCGCGCCACAGCTCGAGCCGCGTCACGAGGAACACGACCCCGACGAGGAGGAGCGCCAGGGCGACGCCGACGATGGTGAGCACCATCGGGCCCCAGCTCTTGTAGATCGTCGCGCCGGTGAACCCGACCACGAAGAAGAACAGGGCGAGTGTGAAGTAGACGACGAAGGCGCCGAGCGGGCCGGCCTCCCACAGCCACGGCAGGTGGAACACCCAGCCGTTCACGCCGTAGCCGTTCGTGGCCAGCTCGATCGCGCCGCCGAGGAGGAAGAGGATCCCGAGCAGCGCGCTGCCGAGGATCGCGGTCAGCAGCGTTCCGATGAAGAACTCGCGCCGGGTGACGCTCATGGCCTGCGAGAAGGGGAAGGTCAGGGTCATGGCCGACAGCCCGATCGCGAAGAAGTACCACAGCGGCGCCTGGCCGCCTCCGCCGTACTTGGGGGCGTCGCCGGGGATCATCGCGTAGATGAGGACCGAGATCACCACGGCCGAGGCGAGGATGATCAGCGGCACCCAGACGAAGGTCTGCCGGTTGATGAGCTGCAGGCGGATGACGTTGAGTGTGCGTCGCATCAGCGGACTCCTTCCGTTGCGGCCTCGGCCCTCGTGGCGGCGCGGGTCTCGGCCTTCTGGGTGAGGCGGACGATGAGCTGCTGCAGGGACACGGGGGCGAGGTCGAGGCCGGCGGCCCGCACCTCCGCGCGGTCGTCGGCGGTGAGCGCACCGAGCACGGTGACCGAGGCGACGCGCCCGAGCTCGTCGCGGTGCAGCACCTCGCGATCGCCGACCCAGGCGTCGACCTTGGCGGCGTCGCCGACGACGGTCACGGCGCGGTCGCGGACGGCATCCGTGTCCTCGTTGAGGAGGATCTGGCCGTTGTCGATCACGATGACCTTCTCGATGAGGTTCGCGACCTCGTCGATCAGGTGCGAGGAGAGGATGATCGTGCGCGGGTGCTCCGCGTAGTCCTCCACGAGGCGGTCGTAGAAGATCTGCCGGGCGACGGCGTCGAGCCCGAGGTAGGGCTCGTCGAAGAACGTGATCTCGGCGCGGGAGGCCAGGCCGATGATCACGCCGACCGCGGAGAGCTGCCCGCGGGAGAGCTTCTTGATGGTCTGCTTCATCGGCAGCTGGAACTCCGCGATGAGCTCGTCCGCGAGGCTCTGGTCCCAGTGCGGGAAGAACAGGCGCGCGGCGGCGAACGCGTGCCGCGGGGTGGCATCGTCCGGGTACTTCTGGCTCTCCCGGACGAAGCAGATCCGGCCGAGCACATGGGCGTTCTCGTACGGATGCTCGCCGAACACCTTTACGGTGCCGGAGGATTCGAAGTTCTGGGCCGTGAGGATCGACATGAGTGTCGTCTTCCCGGCGCCGTTGCGGCCGAGGAGCCCGTAGATCGAGCCTCCCTCGAGAGCGAGCGACACGTTGTCGAGCGCCCGCTTCTCCTTGTAGCGCTTGGTGAGGTTCTGCACCTCGATGACGGCGGTCATGCGGGGTTCTTCCCTTCTGGGGTGGGGGCGGATGCGGCGCGCTGACGGAGCAGGTCCGCGAGGTCTTCCGCGCCGAGGCCCAGCGTGCGGGCCTCCGCGAGGAGCGGGTCGATGTAGCGGTCGGCGAAGGCCGCGCGGCGCTCGCCGAGGAGCAGTTCCCTGGCGCCTTCCGAGACGAACATGCCGATGCCTCGGCGCTTGTGGAGCACTCCCTTGTCGGCGAGCATGGCGACTCCCTTCGCGGCGGTGGCGGGGTTGATGCGGTAGAACGCGGCGAGCTCGTTCGTCGAAGGGGCCTGCGCCTCCTCGGCCAGCGAGCCGTCGAGGATGGAGTCCTCGATCTGCTCGGCGATCTGGAGGAAGAGCGGCTTGCCTTCTTCGATCACGAGTCCTCCGCGGTTGCTGGGTTACTTACTTGACTAAGTAACCACGGAACCAGGGCGGTGTCAAGCAACTGCTGCCTAGGCTGCGGGGGCGAGCTCGCGGCGACGCATCAGGGTCAGGGCCCCGGCGCCTCCCGCGATCAGGGCGAGCACGAGCCACCACAGGCCGCGTATATCCACGCCGCTGCCGTCCACCACCGGGGTCACGCCGAAGGGCGAGAGGTTCATCGTCCAGTCCGGCAGTCCGAACAACGGGCCGAACAGCCCGAACAGGGTCGCCAGCAGGACGAGGCTCCACGCGACGGCCGTCGTCGCGCGGGGGAGCAGCACGAAGACGAGCGCGGTGAGCACGGCGAAGACCGCCGCCGCGAGGGCCTGCCCCGCTCCTGCCACGGCGACGATGCGGTACAGCGGATCCGCGCCGCCGTTCACCCGGATCCCGACCCAGCCGGCGAGCACCGCGGCGGCGACCACGATCACCACCGCGACTACGCCAACAATCACGTAGTCGGCGAGCCAGCGCACACGACCGACCGGGGTCGCCAGCACGGCTTCGGCAGTGCCGCGCGCCTCCTCCTGCCGTGCGCGCACCACGATCTGCACGGCGCAGCACGCGGCGAGGATGCCGAGAAGGGTGAAGAACACGGTGACCACGACCTCGTCGAGCCCGCCCGTCGCTCCGCCGATGGTGGTCAGGATGTTGGCCACGGCCGGGTTCTCGCCCGAGATCCGGTCGACCAGTCCGCTCAGGGTGGTGGCGAGGATGCCGGTGATCGCCCCGCCGACCGCCCATCCCACGATCGCTCCGGACGTGAGCCGCCACACCAGCGCGTGCGGCGAGGCGAGCGCGGGCCGTGCCGATACCCGGCCGGGGCGCTCCGCGACGAAGCTCGCGTCGATGTCGCGCAGCGACTGCAGGGCGACGGATGCGCCGGCGAGCACGAGCCCGAAGGCCAGGCCGAGCAGCATCGGCCCGACCAGGTCGGCGTCGTAGGGGCGGCTCTGCTCCACCCATCCGAAGGGGGACAGCCACGCCGGCCACGCGCTCGTCATGCTCGTGAGATCGTCGCTCGGCGTGCCCGCCGCGTTGCCGATCCCGCGGATCAGGAACGTCGCCACGAGCACCCAGACCGTCAGCGAGTTCGCGCCTCGGGAGGTGCGAATGAGCTGCGCGGCGAGGAGGCCGATGCCGAGGAACGCGATGCCGCACGATGCCGCTGCGGCCCCCGCCAGGACCGATCCTGCGAGCGGAAGGCCGGTGGCGACCAGCGCGAGCGCCGTGAGTAGGGCCAGGGCGACGTTCGCGAGGACGCCGTGCACGAGGGTGGCGATCGTCGGAAGGCGGCGCCCGGCCGGGGTGGCCCAGACGAGCTCCGCCCGTCCCGCCTCCTCGTCGCCCCGGGTGTGCCGCACGGCGAGGAATGTGCTCATGAGGGCGGCGAGGAACGCCAGCCACGGCAGCACCTCGAAGGCCAGGAACGCCCCTTCGGACGTGCCGGACGGCAGCCCGCGGAACATCAGGATCACCGGATTCGCGAGCGCGGCCGCGAGGATGTTCTGCCGGTCGGCGAGGGTGGAGTACGACTGGCTGACTCCGGCGTATCCGGCGAAGGCCATCAGCGCCGTGCCGACGATCCACAGCGTGAGCTGCAGCCGATCACGCCGCAGCCGCTGTCCCAGCAGCACGCCGAAGGCGGTCATCACGCACGATCCTTCAGTGCGCGGCGGGTGGAAGGCGCTTCGTGCTCCGTCTCGCCGTCCTCGGCCGCCTCGAGGCCGGCGAGGTCATCGCCGTAGTGGCGCAGGAACAGCTCCTCGAGCGAGGGCGGGGCGACGCGGAGATCGCTGATGCCCAGAGTGGCGAGGGCGGGAAGCACCGTCGCCGTGTGATCGCTGTCGACGGAGAGGCGGAAGCGGTCGCCGTGCTGCGCGGGGTCGTGCACGTCCGGGATGCGGCCGACCTGTTCGAGGGTCGCTCCGGCGGAGGTGAACGACACGTCGCTGCGGGTGAGATGACGCAGCTCCGACAGGGTCCCCGTCTCCACGACGCGGCCGGCGCGGATGATCGACACCCGGTCGCAGAGCTGCTCGACCTCGCTCATGATGTGGCTCGACAGCAGCACGGTCGCGCCGTTCGCGTGGGCGCGGGCCACTTCACGCTGGAAGATGACCGCCATCAGGGGATCGAGTCCGCTGGTCGGCTCGTCGAGGATGTAGAGGTCGGCAGGCACGGCGAACGCCGCGATCAGAGCGACCTTCTGCCGATTGCCCTTCGAGTACGCGCGGCCCTTCTTGCGCGGGTCGAACTGGAACGCGTCCATCAGACGCTTCTTCTCGTGCTGGTACGAGGCGTCTCTCGTGCGTGCGCCGCGGAGTCGGGCAAGCAGGTCGACTGCCTCGCCCCCGGACAGGTTCGGCCAGACGCTGACGTCTCCTGGCACGGACGCGATGCGTCGATGCAGGTCGACGGCGCGATCCCACGGGTCTTCGCCGAAGACCTCGACCTCACCCCCGGTGCGCCGCGCGAGGCCGAGGAGGATACGGATCGTGGTTGACTTGCCGGCCCCGTTCGGACCGAGGAAGCCGTGCACCTGACCCTGCTCGACGGTGAGGTCGAGGCCATCGAGGGCATGCACGTGCCCGTAGTGCTTCGCGAGGTCGCGGGTGGCGATGACGGTGGTCATGCGCGGAGCGTACGCCCGATCCACGACGTTGTGAATCGGGCGAAATCGACACATGCGAGATCCTTACGTGCCCCGCGTACAGTGGGCTGGTGCCGGAGTTCCCCTACAGCCGCCTGCGTCGCTGGCCCGACGTCGAGGCAGACAACCTCCAGGCCCACGATGCGACCGACCTCCTGCTCGTGGAACGCGCACTCGCGCTCGACGTGCCGGGGTCAGAGACGGTCGTGATCGGAGACGAGTACGGCGCGATCACGCTCGCTCTCACGGCGGCCGGGCGCTTCGGGATCCGGGTGCACCAGGACCTCGCGACCGGACGCCGCGCACTCGCCCGCAACGCCGAGGAGCTCGGAATCGGCGGGTTCGCGCCGCACGAGCTCGATGCCGATCTGCTCGCCGGAGCGAGACTGGTGCTGCTGCAGCTGCCGAAGGCCCTCGCCGAACTGGAGGAGATCGCCGACGCCGTGGCTCGCTGGGCCGCCCCGGAGGTGGTGCTCGTCGCGGGAGGCCGCGTGAAGCACATGTCCCTCGGTCAGAACGACGTCCTGGCGCGGAGCTTCGCCCACGTGCAGGCGCAGCGCGCCGAGCGGAAGTCGCGGCTGCTCGTCGCCACCGAGCCCCTCCCCGTACCGGGGTCCCCGCCGTTCCCGGTGTCGGCGCGGCACGGCGACCTCGTCCTCGTGGCCCACGGGGGCGCGTTCGCCGGTGCCCGCCTCGATATCGGCACCCGTGCGCTGCTCGATGCGCTCGACCTCGACGGGAACGCCGGGCGCCGCGTGCTCGACCTCGGCTGCGGGACGGGCGCGCTCGCCGTGTCCTGGGCGCGTGCTCGCCCGCAGGACCGGGTCGTCGCCACGGACCGCTCGGCCGCCGCCGTCGCCTCCGGCCGTGCCACCGCGTCGGCGAACGGGGTGGCCGATCGGGTCGAGGTCACCCACGACGACGCGGGGTCGGCGCTCGCCGCGGGGAGCTTCGACACGGTGCTCCTGAATCCGCCGTTCCACCTCGGCGCCAGCGTGCACACCGGCGCCGCGACCCGCCTGTTCGAGGCCGCCGCGCGCCTGCTCCGACCGGACGGGGAGCTGTTCACGGTGTACAACTCGAGCCTCGGCTACCGGGCCGAGCTGACCCGGCTCATCGGCCGCACCGAACAGCTCCGGCGCACCCCGAAGTTCACCGTGACGCGCACCGTCCGTCGCCCGTGAACACGGTGCGCCGAGATTGCTAGACGCTCGTACTATCCCCCGGTCAGCGGCGGAAACCCGGACAGGTCGGCGGTGCAGGATTTGCCGCTGACCGGCCATTTCGTTACGTTGGTCTGCGGGCCTGACGGCCCATAGACCAGTCCGCGGTCACGTCCTTCCTTCGATGAGCTGTGCGGCGAAGAGGCGTGGGCGTACGGTCGATCCCCTCTGCGGCGGATCCGAAATCCGCCGCCTGTGCCGCCACAGCGAAGACGTCGAACGGCCTCGTGAGGATCACCCGGGCGTGACCGAAGCAGGCTCAGCCACCCGAAGGCCGAGCCGCAGGGGAAACGTGTCCGAAACAGCACTCGAAGCGCGCCATCTGTACAAGGTGTTCGGGAGGAATCCGAGCGCCGCCGTCCGTCGGCTGAAGGCTGGAGAGAGCCGCGCCGCCGTCGCCGACGCGGGGACCGCCGCCGTCATCGACGCCAGCTTCACCGTCAACCGCGGTGAGATCTTCGTCATCATGGGCCTGTCAGGATCGGGCAAGTCGACCATCATCCGCATGCTCAATGGCCTGCACGACATCACCGCGGGCACCGTCACCGTGGGCGGCGACCCGATCACGGGCATTCCGGCCGCGCGCCTCCGGGAGATCCGCCGCGACCGGATCTCGATGGTATTCCAGCACTTCGCGCTGCTGCCGCACCGCACGGTCGCCGCGAACGTCGCCTACCCGCTCGAGCTCAAGGGCGTCGGCAAGGCCGAGCGCCAGGCCAAGGCCGAGGAGATCCTCGCTCTCGTCGGGCTCGAGGGTCAGGGCGACAAGCTGCCGTCCGAGCTCTCCGGCGGTATGCAGCAGCGCGTGGGCATCGCCCGCGCCCTCGCGGCCGACAGCGACATCCTGCTCATGGACGAGGCCTTCAGCGCGCTCGACCCGCTGATCCGCCGCGAGATGCAGGAGCAGCTCCTGGAGCTGCAGCAGAAGCTCCAGAAGACCATCGTCTTCATCACGCACGACCTCAACGAGGCCATGTTCCTCGGCGACCGCATCGCCGTCATGCGCGACGGCCGCATCGTGCAGATCGGCACCCCGGAGGACATCCTCATGGACCCGGCGAACGACTACGTCGAGCAGTTCGTGCAGGACGTCGACCGTGCCCGCGTGCTCACCGCCGCCAACGTGATGGAGCGTCCGCGCCCCGTCGTCGCCGAGTCGGCCGGTCCTCGCACCGCGCTCCGCCAGATGCGCGACGCCTACATGTCGGCGACCTACGTGGTCGGCAAGGACCGTCAGCTCGTCGGCGTGGTCACCGACCGCGACGCCGTGAAGCTCGTGCGGCAGGGCGCCACGCGCCTCGACTCGATCATCAAGCCGGTGCTGCAGAGCGTCCGCGAGGACGACGTCCTCATGAACCTGTTCGTCCCGGCCGTCGAGTCGCCGTTGCCCCTCGCGGTGACGGATGCCGACGGCCGCCTCGCGGGTGTGATCCCGCGCGTCACGCTGCTCGCGGCGCTCGGTCCCGGGCCCGGAGCGACCGAGGAGATCCTGCTGCCGATGACCCCCATGCCCCAGGCCGAGATCGACGCCGTGCTCGACGACGGATGGACGGCCGAGCCCGGCCCTTCGACGAGCTCAGGGACCCAGGGCGGGTTCGCCTCAGGGACCCAGGCGGAGGAGGTGCGCTGATGGACGGTTTCCGCATTCCCGTGGGCGACTGGGTCGCCGCCGGCGTCGACTGGATCACCGCCAACCTCGACGGCCTGCTCGACGCGGTCTCGTTCGTGGTGAGCTTCCTCGTCGACGGCCTCACCCGTCTGCTCCTCACGCCGCACTTCGCCGTCATCATCGTGATCGCGGCGCTGATCGCCTGGCTCGTGCGCTCGTGGCAGCTCGCCATCGGCACGATCCTGTCGTTCGGGCTCATCGTCGCCATGGACCTCTGGGTGCCGGCCATGCAGACGCTCGCCCTGGTGCTCGTCGCCGCCGTCGTGGCCGTGCTTATCGCGGTGCCGCTCGGCATCTGGTCGGCGCGCAATGCGACCGTGCGCGCGACGCTCAAGCCGGTGCTCGACTTCATGCAGACCATGCCGGCCTTCGTGTACCTGATCCCGGCGATCGTGTTCTTCGGCATCGGCGTGGTGCCCGGACTCGTCGCCACCGTGATCTTCGCGCTGCCTCCCGGTGTGCGCCTGACCGAGCTGGGCATCCGAGGCGTCGACGCGGAGACCGTCGAGGCCGGACACGCCTTCGGAGCGACGCCGGGGCAGATCCTCCGCGGGATCCAGCTTCCCCTCGCGATGCCGACCATCATGGCCGGCGTCAACCAGGTCATCATGCTCGCCCTGTCGATGGCGGTCATCGCCGGCATGGCCGGTGCCGACGGGCTCGGGAAGATGGTTGTCGAGGCGATCTCGACGATCAACATCCCCAAGGGTGTCGAGGCCGGACTGGGCGTCGTGCTCATCGCCGTGTTCCTCGACCGGGTGACCGCCGCTCTGGGCGCGCCCGGCGAGAACCGCTCCTCGCTCCTCGGCATGCTGAAGCGTCGCGGTTCGTCCCGGCCCTCCGCTCCCGTGGCGTCGGAGCCCGCAGCCTCCGCGCCCGCCGAGGAGGCTTCGACCGAATCCGAGCTCGCCCGCGCCTGAGCCCGCGCGTCCCCGTCTCCGTCCCACCCCCTTTCGTCCGGTGCGGGACGGAAAAGGGGCGCCGGGGCGCGGATCCCGGCACGGTTTCGATCCCGGCACAGCTGTCCCGCGGCCTCGTCCGCACCTCCTGAATCACATACGGAACGCAAGAGAGAGAGTCACATGAAGAAGAAGATCCTGACCATCACCGCCCTCGGGGCTGCCGCAGCGCTCACCCTCGCCGGATGCAGCGGCGACGGCGCCGGCGGCACGAGCGGCGGCGGCGACGGTGCCGAGGACAAGGGCACCATCACCCTCGGGTTCCTGCCCTCCTGGACCGACGGCCTCAGCACCGCCTACCTCCTGCAGGACCAGCTCGAGAAGATCGGCTACACGGTCGAGATGAAGACGCTCACCGAGGCCGGCCCGCTCTACACCGGGCTCGCGCAGGGCGACGTGGACATGTACCCGTCGGCGTGGCCGGAACTCACCCATGCCTCCTACATGGACAAGTACGGCGATGACATCGAAGACCTCGGCACGTACTACGAGAACGCCAAGCTGACCCTCGCGGTGCCGGAGTACTCCGAGCTCACCTCGATCGAGGACCTCGCGGGCAAGGGCGCCGACTTCGACGGCAAGATCTACGGCATCGAGCCGGGTGCGGGCCTGACCGCTCAGACCCAGAAGATGATGCCCGAGTACGGCCTCGACGGCGAGTACGAGCTCGTCACCTCGTCGACCGCGGCGATGCTCACCGAGCTGAAGACCGCGACCGACAAGAAGGAGGACATCGTCGTCACGCTGTGGCGTCCGTTCTGGGCCAACGACGCCTTCCCCGTGAAGGACCTCGAAGACCCGAAGGGCGCCATGGGCGAGGCCGAGGGTCTGCACTTCCTTGGCACCACCGGTTTCGCGGACGAGTTCCCCGAGGCGGCCGAGCTGATCAAGAAGATCAAGCTCGACGACGAGCAGTACGGCGCGCTCGAGGACCTCGTGGTCAACGAGTACGGCGAGGGCAAGGAAGCCGACGCGGTCGACGCGTGGCTCGAGGAGTACGGCGACCAGTTCGACTGGACCGTCACCAGCTGACACCCGTCGCACGTCTCGAAGGAGGGTCTCCCGCACCGGGAGGCCCTCCTCCGTCATGGGTGACCCTTTTCGCTCGCGGTCACGGTCGTGGTCGCGCTCAGCTATTCCGATCGTCCGGTCTGATTGCGCTGTCCCCCGAAGGGGGGACAGCGCGCCTACGACAGCCCGGGTACTGTCCTGTATAGGCGGGATGTTGAACTAGATACAAGAAGAGGTATCTGATGAATCGACAGAACCGCTTCCCGCGCGTCGGTATCGCGAGCGTCGTAATTGTCGCCATGCTCGCTTCCTCCGGGGGTGTGGCAGCGAACGCGTCTGAAATCGACGGCACGGAGGAAGCCGTGGACGTCGTCTCAATTAGCGTGAAAGAGTCTCCTTGCGGTGGAGAAAACCATGACCAATCTGTTGTTAGCGGCGCTGATGGTTTTGTCCACGGGCGCCTTGATGTCGACCGACCTTCGCCATACACGATTGGTGCACGTAACGCTGTGGGGGCTCATGCTCTCAGAAGTCGCCCTCCTCGCTCTGCTGGTCTTCGTCGATGGAGCGAGTGCTGCGGGGTGGATGCCGCTGATCCTCTGTATCGCCGCGGGAGTGAACGTCGCATTGTGGATCGGAGCTTTCGTCCGGTCGTCGGGAGGAGCCGGTAGCGAGATCTGACACCCGTCGCACGTCTCGAAGGAGGGTCTCCCACAGTGGGAGGCCCTCCTCCGTCATGGGTGACCCCCCTTACATTCCGGTGCCGAAGGTGGAAGCATGGCGCGGAACCGGCGGGTCGACCGGCCCGCGGACAGGGGGGTATGACCATGTGCACAGGACTGAGCTTCACGACGGCCGACCACTACTTCGGGAGGAATCTCGATCTGGAGTTCTCGTACAACGAGACCGTGACCGTCACACCGCGGAACTTCCCGTTCCCGTTCCACCGGCTGCCGTCGATGCCGACACACCACGCGATCATCGGGATCGCCACGATCGCCGACGGCTACCCGCTCTACTACGACGCGGTCAACGAGAAGGGGCTCGGCATGGCGGGGCTCAACTTCCCGGACAACGCGCACTACCCGGCGCCGGGGTCGGGGGACACCGAGGTCACGCCGTTCGAGTTCATCCCCTGGGTCCTCGGACAATTCGAGACGGTGGCCGAGGTGAAGGAGGCCCTGCGGTCGGTGAGTCTCGTCGACATCAACTTCAGCCCGGAGTTCCCGCTGTCGCCACTGCACTGGATCATCGCCGACAAGAGCGCATCGATCACGGTCGAGAGCGTGCGCGGCGGCCTCAAGGTCTACGACAACCCGTGGGGCGTGCTCACGAACAACCCCACGTTCGACATCCAGAGCTTCCGGCTCAACGACTATCAGCACCTCTCGAAGCGGCAGCCGGAGAACACGTTCGCCGCGGACGTGCCGCTGGACCTCTACAGTCGCGGCATGGGCGGGATCGGGCTGCCGGGAGACCTGTCGTCGTCGTCCCGGTTCGTGAAGGCGGTGTTCACGCGCATGAACTCGGTGTGCGGTACGTCGGAGTCGGAGTCGATCAGCCAGTTCTTCCAGATCCTCGGCTCTGTCGCCCAGCAGCGCGGGTGCGTGCAGGTCGGCGACGAGGAGAAGTACGAGATCACCATCTACTCGTCATGCGCCAACACCGCGACGGGCGTGTACTACTACACGACCTACGAGAACAGCCAGATCACCGGTGTGGACATGCACAAGGAGGATCTCGACGGCTCCGAGCTCGCGGCATACCCGCTCGTGAAGGGGCAGCAGATAGCGATGCAGAACTGATCTCCGCTCCGCGCAACCCCCTCATCGGGCGGGCGGCCGCGGCGTAGCCTGTGGCCGTGGACGGGTTCGCAGCGGTCGACTTCGGGTTCGCCCGTGAGGTCCTGCAACGGGGCATCGCGGCGCTGTACCTCGTCGCGTTCGTCTCGACGCTCAACCAGTTCCGCCCGCTCCTCGGTGAGCACGGGCTCCTGCCCGCGCCCGTGCTGCTGGACTGGGTGGCGCAGAAGCGCGAGCGCCGGAAGCTGCTGCACCCCACGCTCTTCACCCGCGTCCGCTACACGGACCGGCGCCTGGTCGCGCTGTGCGGGGCGGGGATCGGCATCGCCGCCCTGCTCATCGCCGGGGTGCCGCAGCTCGGACCGCCGTGGGTGCCGATGCTCGCCTTCCTCGCCCTGTGGTTCGGCTACATGTCGGTGGTGAGCATCGGGCAGACGTTCTACTCGTTCGGGTGGGAGATGCTGCTGCTGGAGGCGGGGTTCCTCGCGGTCTTCCTCGGCTCGAACGACCAGCCGCCGCCGACCGTGGTGATCGTGCTGTTCTGGTGGCTGCTGTTCCGGCTGGAGTTCGGCGCCGGGATGATCAAGATCCGCGGCGGACGCGAGTGGCGCGACCTCACCGCGATGACCTTCCACCACGAGACGCAGCCGATGCCCGGGCCGCTGAGCCGCCAGGCGCATCTGCTGCCGCGGTGGTTCCACACGCTCGAGGTCGTCGGGAACCACGTCGCGCAGCTCGTCGTGCCGTTCTTCCTCTTCGCCCCGCTGCTGTCCCTCTGGCTCCCCGGTCCGGTGCCGCAGGCCGTCGGTGCCGTCGCGGCCGGCATCGTGATCGCGACGCAGCTGTGGCTCGTGCTCACCGGGAACTTCGCGTGGCTGAACTGGGCGACGATCGTGCTCGGGTTCTCCGCGATCGGCCTCCCCGGCATCGGGGCTCCGGAGCGGGTGCCGGAGACCTCGCTGCCGTGGACGGTGTCGGGCATGCCGCTGTGGTGGGTCGTGACGACCTCGGCGGTCGGGGTGCTGTTCGTCGTGCTGAGCGTGCCCGCCGTGCGCAACCTCTTCGCGCGACGACAGCTCATGAACGCGAGCTTCCACCGCTGGCAGCTCGCCAACGCCTACGGAGCCTTCGGCACGGTCACGCGGGAGCGGATCGAGATCGTCGTGGAGGGATCGGACGACGAGGAGGGCCGGCACTGGCGCGAGTACGAGTTCCGCGGGAAGCCGGGGGACGTGCGGCGGATCCCGCGGCAGTTCGCCCCGTATCACCTGCGGCTGGACTGGCTGATGTGGTTCCTGCCGCTCGGGCACTCGCTGGACGACTGGTTCTCGGTGTTCCTGGTGCGGCTCCTGGAGGCGGATGCCCCGACGCTGCGGATGCTGCGCGTGGACCCCTTCTACGGGGAGCGGCCGCGATGGGTGCGCGCCGTGTCGTACCGCTACCGCTTCACGACCCGCGCCGAGCACCGTGTCGACGGCGCCGTCTGGGTCCGGACCGGTCGCCGCGTGGTGCTCGGTCCGGTCGGCCTCCGCTGACTTCGAGTCGCCCACTTTGCGGCACATCCCGGCCGGATGGAGCCATTCGGGCGATTCGAACGGCCGCCGAGCGCGGCGAAACGCCCCGGCCGGGGAGAAGTCCCCGGTCGGAGCGTTCCGTCTCGCTGGACGTCGATCAGCTGACCTTCTTCCGGTACGAGATGATCGCGAACACGTAGGCGACCACGAGGATCCCGACGCACCAGGCGAGAGCGATCCAGATGTCGGACCCGACCGGCTCCCCCGCGAACAGCGCCTGGATGGAGTTGACGATCGAGGTCACCGGCTGATTCTCCGCGAACCACTGCACCGGTGCCGGCATGGTGTCGGTCGGCACGAACGCCGAGCTGATGAACGGGAGGAAGATCAGTGGATACGAGAAGGCACTCGCGCCGTCGACGGTCTTGGCGTTCAGGCCCGCGATGATCGCCAGCCACGTGAGTGCCAGTGTGAACAGCATCAGGATGCCGATCACTCCGAGCCAGGCCCAGACGCTCGCCCCGGTGCGGAAGCCCATGAGGAATCCGACGCCGAAGATGATCGCGAGGGTGATGGCGTTCGCCGTGAGAGACGTCAGCACGTGGGCCCACAGCACGCTCGACCGCGCGATCGGCATGGAGTGGAACCGCTCGAAGATGCCGCTCTGCATGTCGGTGAACAGTCGGAACGCCGTGTAGGCGATGCCCGACGCGATCGCGATGAGCAGGATGCCCGGCAGCAGGTAGTTCACGTAGTTCTCGGCGCCGGTGCTCTGCTGGAGCGCGCCGCCGAAGACGTACACGAACAGGAGCATCAGGGCGATCGGGGTGACCGCGGTGGTGATGATCGTGTCGGGGCTGCGGAAGATGTGCCGCATCGAGCGGCCGGTGAGCGTCGCCGTGTCGGCGGCGAAGTGCGTGGTCATGCTGCCTTCTCCTTTCCGGATGAGGGGCCGATGAGGGTGAGGAAGATCTCCTCGAGGGTGGGCTGCTTCTCGACGTACTCGACCTTCGCGGCAGGAAGCAGGCGCTTGAGCCCGGCGAGGGTGTCGTTCGCGATGATGCGGCCCTCGTGCAGGATCGCGATGCGGTCGGCCAGCTGCTCCGCCTCGTCGAGGTACTGCGTGGTGAGCAGCACGGTCGTGCCGCTGCCCGCGAGCTCCTTCACGACGTCCCACACCTCGATGCGCGACTCGGGGTCGAGGCCCGTGGTCGGCTCGTCGAGGTAGATGACCTCGGGGTCGCCGACCAGGCTCATCGCGATGTCGAGCCGGCGTCGCATCCCGCCGGAGTAGGTGCCGACCTTGCGGCCCCCGGCGTCGGTGAGGCGGAAACGCGCGAGGAGCCGATCGGCCACCGCACCGGCGTCGGGGAGATGCCGCAGCTTCGCGACCAGCACCAGGTTCTCGCGTCCGGTGAGGATCTCGTCGACCGCGGCGAACTGTCCGGTGAGGCTGATGCGCTCGCGCACTCCGACCGGGTTCGCCGCGACGTCGATGCCCTGCACCGTCGCCGTGCCCGCGTCGGCCCTCAGCAGCGTGGAGAGGATGCGCACCATGGTGGTCTTGCCCGCGCCGTTCGACCCGAGGAGGGCGAAGATCGATCCCCGCTCCACCTCGAAGTCGACGCCGCGCAGCACGTGCAGATCCTTGTACGACTTCTCGATGCCGTGCACCGAGAGGGCTGGCGTCGTCATGATTCCTCCTTCTTCTTCGCGTCGTCGAACGCCTTGATGAGGCGGGCGCGCTCCTTGTCGATCCACTGCGTCCCCCCGTAGGCGCGGGCGTACTCCTCGGCGTACTCGACGGGGTCGTCGCCCACGATCGCGCTGACCGGCGTGCCGTCGAGGGCGGCGCGCTCCCAGAGGTCGGCGAGGTCGAGGAACATCGTCACGATGGTGTCGCCGTCGGTGATGCCGCCGTAGTACAGGTAGTACCGGTACTGGGCGTTGGCGACCGTGCGGTACGGCTCCGGCAGAGCCTCGATCCGCGCCTTCGCCTGCTTGTACTGCTTCTTCTGCTCGAGCGATCCGGTGAGCGCTTCGATCCACTTGGCGGCCATATCAGTTCTCCTTGTTCGTGGTGTTCGTGGTGTGCAGTCGTTCGATGTGCGTGCGGAGGAAGTCCCAGGTCGTCCAGAACTCCTCCAGCTCCTGGCGGCCCTGCGGGTTGAGGGTGTACACCTTGCGGGGCGGGCCCTTCTCGCTCGGCACCTTCTCGACGTCGACGAGCTTCTTCTGCTCGATCCTGACCAGCAGGGCGTAGACGGTGCCCTCGGCGGTGTCGGTGAAGCCGTGCTCGCGCAGCCGGCTGGTGATCTCGTATCCGTAGGCCGGCTGCTCGGCGAGGAGGGCCAGCACGATGCCCTCCAGGGTGCCCTTGAGCATCTCGGTCATCTGCTTGCCCATCGTCCCCTCCTCTCGTTCTCGGTTTGGTACTCAGTGTTGCTGGGTACCGGTACAAAGTAACACTGAGTACCGGTACTTAGCAACACCGAATACTGAACTTCCTCATCCCTCTTTCTCGCTGAGACCCCGGGTACGCGGCGAGACCCCGGGCTGCAGACGCGAAGGCCCCGGGGTGTCGACGACAACACGGGGTCTCGGCGGGACGGAGGGGGTTTAGGGGAAGAGGCGGCGGAGCAGGGGGAGGTCGTCGTCGTGGAGCGCCTGGGTGATCACGGCAGCCGTCTCCGGGGGCATGTCCTTCTCCAGGCGCTGCCACAGCCACCGCGCGGCACCCAGGTCAGCGGTGGCGACGGCGGTCGAGAACGCGGCGACGCCGTCGTAGTACGGGATGGTGGACGAGCCGGGCGGGGCGTTGTACGGCGAGTAGATGTCGACGAACGGAAGAGTCGGGTCCGGGCGGAGGTAGAGGACGTCGCCGGGTGCGATCGGCTCGAAGCCGCGCACATGGTTGAAGCTGCCGACAGTGACGTAGTCGACGCAGAAGCGCTCGCCGATCGCGATCAGACTGTCGCCGGACTGGACCTCGTAGGAGAAGATCCGCCCGTCCGCATCCCGGGTGACGGGACCGCGCGCCAGTTCCGACGCGCCCATGTCGACGAGCTCGCCGAGAAGCTTCGCATGATGCGCGGAGCCGTCGTCGCTGCCGATGTTGATGAACGCTTTGGTGGAGCAGTCCCCCGGTCCGCCGGCGGGCACGCTTATGCCGTCACCCAGGTCGACGAGGTCGTCCTCGGTCGTGCCCTCGGCTTTCAGGGCCGCCGGGGTGGGGGTCGGGGACGGTGCGGCGGCGAAGCGCTCCGACGCCCACGAGGTGACGTCGAACACGGCGGACGCGGCGCTGACCACGACAGGAGCGGCCGCGACGACCAGGCCGGCGACGGCGACGGCGACGACGGCGGCGGTGATCGTGGTGGAGCGCTTCATCCCGGTCAGCATGGCATCGAAGCGTGCCGAGCACCAGAGGGGGAGGAGGCCCGGAGTGGTCGTGAAGGTCAGGGGCATCCGCACGCCGCCCGGGGTGAAAAGGAGGGGTGAATTCCCCGGAGATGGCCGGCGGGCTCCGTGGCGGCCGGGCAGGCTGGCGGAGGCCCGGACCGAGTCCACCCTGCCCGAAGGGTACTCGGCGGTCGCCTGAGGGGGCGGGGGCTTCCGTGTGCGCGGATGCGTGCCGGAACGCGATGAATGGGGAGAGCACTCATGGGATTCCGTGTTGCCCGCAAGGACCGCACGTCCGATGTCCTTCCGCCGGAGCGGCACAGCCGCCGGCGGGGCCGGACGAAGAGGCTGATCGGCGGTGTCGTGAGCACGGCGCTCGTCGCGTCGTCGATGGTCGTCGTCGGTGGGGCGCTGACCGCCGCACCCGCCGCCGCGGCCGAGCCGTTCCTCTGCACGCCCGGAGCGGTGTACGTGCAGAGCGCCACCGAGGTGCGCGAGTTCGCCGTGAACGAGCAGGGGGGTGCCCCCGGCGACGGCGGCACGCTCGGCTCCATCAACCTCGGCACGAACCACTCCAACAACGCCCTCGGGCTCTCGTCGACCGGGCGGTACGCCTACACGGTCACCAACGCCGCCGGTACCAAGACGCTGGCCAAGCACGACCGCGTCACCGACACGACCGCGCAGACGACGTTCACGCTGAACTCCTCGGTGCTGCGCGGTGCCGTGCACCCCGTGACCGGCGTCTACTACTTCGCCAGCGGCACGGTGAACGGCGCCATCAACCTCTACGCGTGGAACGAGAAGGTCACGCCGCAGGACTACGTGCAGGTCGGAACCCTCCGTCCGACCGCGGGCAGCAGTGCGTTCGGGGCCAACGGCGACATGGCCTTCAGCGCCTCCGGTCAGCTCGTGCTCGTCGCCGACAACTTCATCTACTCCTCCGACCTCCCGGCCACGCTCGAACCCAGCACCGCGACGATCGACGCCAAGCAGGTGCACGACATGGGTGCCGGGGTGCAGGGCAACGGCATCGCCTTCGGAAACCTCGGCCACATCTTCGTGTCGGTCTCCGGCGGCGGCAACCGCATCATCGAGGTCGACCTGCCGCGCGGGCAGACGGTCAACACGACCCAGCTGGGCACGTTCTCGCCGACCGATATGGCGAGCTGCACGTTCCCGAACACGCTGACGCTGAAGAAGGACCTCCCCGAGGGCCGTCACGCGGCGACCGATCAGTTCGGCCTCCGGGTGCAGTCGCCGGCCGGCTACCAGGTCGCGCAGACCGACGCCGTCACCCGCGGCGACCGCTCCGGTCTGCAGCCGGACTACGCCGGCCCCGTCTTCACGAACCAGGGGGACACCTTCCGGCTCTCCGAATCGGCGGCGGGCTCGACCGACCTCACGAAGTACGACGCGTCACTCGTCTGCCGGCAGGTGAACGCCGACGGCTCGACCACCCCGGTGGCCGTCACCGCCGACGGACAGGTCACCCAGCCGGCCGGCCCGCTCGGCACCGACGTCACGTGCACGTACACGAACGTCCGCCTCGCGCCGGACCTCGCGCTCCGCAAGACGTCCGACCCCGCCGACGGCACTGCCGTGCAGGCCGGCCAGCGACTGACCTACACGGTGCAGGCCGAGAACACCGGCAACACCCGCCTCGATCCGGTCACCGTGACCGACGACCTGTCCGGCGTGCGCGCGTTCGCCGAATACCAGGGCGACGTGGCCACGGCGATCGACGGCGACCCGGTGTCGTCCGGCGCCGCCACCGTCTCGGGCGACGACCTGGCCTGGACCGGCGCCCTCGAGCCCGGTCAGGTGCTCACGATCACCTACTCCGTCGTCGTCGACGAGGGTGTGGAGGGCGAGCGCATCGCGAACCGCGTCACCGCATCCGGCACGCCGCCCGGGGGACTGCCTCCGATCACCCCTCCGGCCGTCACCACCGAGCACCCCGTCGCCGGCTTCGAGGTCGCGAAGACCTCCGATCCCGCATCGGGCACCGTGGTGGAGCCGGGCCAGACCATCGAGTACACCGTCACCGGCACGAACACCGGGGCGACCGTCCTCGACCCGGTGACCGTCACCGACGACCTCTCCGGTGTGCTCGCGAACGCTGCCTTCAACGACGACATCACGACCACGGTCGGCGGCACCGCCGTCACCACGGGCGGCGCGACCCTCACCGGCAACGCCCTCGGCTGGACCGGAACGCTCCAGCCCGGACAGACCGTGACGATCACGTACTCGGTGACGGTGGGCGACGACACGTCCGGCGAGATCCTGCGCAACAGCGTGACCGGAACGGGCACGCCGACCACCCCGAACCCGGGCGACCCGACCGGGCCGCAGGTTCCCGGTGAGCCGATCGTCCCGCCGACGGTCACCACCGAGCACCCCGTGATCGGCTCGGGCTTCACCATCTCGAAGTCGGCCGACCCCGCCTCCGGCACGGCCGTGTCCGCGGGCGACACGATCACCTACACGATCACCGGCACCAACACGGGCGACACCGACCTCGATCCCGCGGAGATCGTCGACGACCTGTCGGGCGTGCTCGGCTCCGCCGGCTACAACGACGACGTCACGGCCGACCGCGGCTCCGTGCGGGTCGCCGACGCCACCCTGACCTGGACCGGCGCCATCCCGCGCGGGGAAGCGGTCACGATCCGCTACACGGTGACGGTGGACGCGGGTGTCGAGAAGGCCCTGCTGCACAACGTCGTCACCGGATCGGCCACGCCGCAGATCCCGACCGACCCCGCCGATCCCTCCGGTGCGAAGACCCCGGGGACCCCGATCGTCCCGCCGACGGCGGAGACGGAGCACCCCGTCGTCGACACCGGCTTCGAGGTCTCGAAGTCGGCCGACCCGGCCTCCGGCACCGCCGTCCGCGCGGGTGACACGATCACCTACACGGTCTCGGGCGTCAACACCGGCAACACCGTCCTCGACCCCGCGACGATCGTCGACGACCTCTCGGCCGTCCTCGCGAACGCGGAGTACGGCGGCGACGCGAAGGCCTCGGCCGGATCCGTCGCGCTCTCCGGCACGACGCTCACCTGGACCGGGACGCTCGCCCCCGGCGACCGCGTCGACATCACCTACACGGTGACCGTGGACGAGGATGCGACCGGCGTGCTGCTCCGCAACACGGTGTCCGGTGAGGGCACCCCGCTGATCCCGACCGACCCGACCGACCCGGAGAGCCCCACCACGCCGGGCACCCCGGTCGTGACCCCGCCGGCGACGACGGAGCACCCCGTCGCGACCCCCGGGTTCACCGTCACCAAGACGGCCGACCCGGCGACGGGCACGCGCGTCGACCCCGGCAGCGTGATCACCTACACCGTGACCGGCCGCAACACGGGCGACACCGTCCTCGACCCGGTCGAGATCGGTGACGACCTGCGCGCGGCGCTGGCCCACGCGTCGTACAACGACGACGTGTCCGCCACCCGCGGCGACGTCCGCGTGGCCGACGGCGCCCTCTCGTGGAACGGCGTGCTGCGCCCCGGCCAGGACGTCGTGATCACCTACTCGGTGACTGTCGATCCCACCGCCGGCGGCGAGACCATCGCGAACACGGCGACCGGAGAGGCGACCCCGCTGATCCCCGCCGACCCGAGCGACCCCGAGAGTCCCACCACCCCCGGCACGCCGATCACGCCGCCGCCGTCGAGCACGGAGCACCCCGTGAACGAGCCCGGCTTCAGCTTCGCCAAGACGGTCGACCCCGCCGCCGGTACCGCTGTCGACCCGGGTGCCGTGCTCACCTACACGCTGACGGCCGCCAACACCGGCCAGACGGCGCTCGACCCGGTGACGATCACCGACGACCTGTCGGGTGTGCTGCCGTACGCGACCTTCAACGCGGACGCCGTGGCGAGCATCGCGGGTGCCGCTGCGGGTGCCGCGACCCTGGACGGCACGGAGCTGTCGTGGACGGGGGCGCTCGCGGTCGGCCAGACCGTGACCGTCACCTACTCCGTGACCGTGAGCGCCGACGGCGTCGGCACCGTGATCGAGAACGCGGCGTCCGCGACGGCGACCCCGCCGGGAGGATCGACGATCACGCCGCCGCCCGGTGTCACGACCAACCCGGTCAACGAGCCCGGATTCTCCGTCTCGAAGCGCGTCGACCCGGCTGCGGGCACGGCGGTCGACCCGGGCAGCGTCCTCACCTACACGGTGACCGGTGTGAACACGGGCGAGACGGCTCTCGACCCCGTCACCATCGCCGACGACCTCTCCGGTGTCCTGGCGCACGCGGAGTTCAACGACGACGCGACGGCGACGATCGGCGGCACGGCGACGACCGCGCCGACGGTGGTCGAGGACCGGCTGTCCTGGACGGGTGCGCTGCAGGTCGGTGAGAGCGTCACGATCACGTACTCGGTGACCGTGCGCGCGGATGCGGGCGGCGCCGTCATCGAGAACTCGGCCTCCGGCTCGGCGACCCCGCCGGGTGGGGTGCCGCCGATCGAGACGCCGCCGGCGACGACCGAGAATCCCGTGAACAAGCCCGGCTTCGAGCTGCGCAAGTTCGCCGATCCCGCGTCCGGCACCCGGGTCGACCCGGGCAGCGTCGTCACCTACACGGTGACCGGCGTGAACACGGGCGAGACGGCTCTGGCTCCGGTCCGCATCCTCGACGACCTGTCGGGCGTGCTCGCCCACGCCGCCTACAACGGCGACGCGACGGCGACCCTGAGCGACGGCACCGCCCCTGAGCCCGTGGTCGCGGGCGACGAACTCACCTGGGCCGGTGACCTCGCGGTCGGCCAGCGTGTCACGATCACCTACTCGGTGACCGTGCACGGCGACGCCGGCGGTGCGATCATCGCGAACACCGTCGAGGGCACGGCCACGCCTCCCGGCGGCGCCGAGCTGACCCCGCCGCCGGTGACGACGGAGAACCCCGTCGGCACCCCGGGCTTCACGTTCCTCAAGTCGTCCGACCCCGCGTCCGGCTCCGCCGTCGCGACGGGTAGCGTTGTGACGTACACCCTCACCGGCACCAACACCGGCGAGACGGGTCTGGACGAGGTCGTCGTCACGGACGACCTGACCGGAGTGCTGCGGCATGCCGACCTCCGCGGAACGGCGACCGCCACGGTGGGTGACCGTGCGGTGGCCGCGCCGACGATCGACGGCACGACGCTGCGCTGGACCGGCAGCCTTGCCGAAGGGGAGCGCGTCGTGATCACCTACGCGGTGATCGTGCACGCCGACGCGGCGGGTGCGACGCTGCGGAACGTGGCCACCGCCTCGGCCACGCCTCCCGGCGGTGAGACGATCACCCCGCCGACGAGCACGACCGAGAACCGGGTGCTGACGCCGCTCGCCCTCACGGGCGGACAGCTGGCCCCGTGGATCCTCGGGCTCGCGATCGCCCTGCTGATCGGCGGCGCGGTGCTGCTGCTGGTGCGCCGACGCCGCATGCAGAGCTAGCGGTTCCGGCAGAAGGCCCCGCCCGTCGTCTCCGACGGGTGGGGCCTTCGTCATCCGGGGAGGAGGCCGTGCCGGGCGGCCTGCTCCAGGGCTTCGGTGCGGTTGGCTGCGTCGAGCTTGCGATAGATGCTGCGGAGCTGCGTCTTCAGGGTGTTCGGCGAGACCCGCAGCTCCGCGGCGATCTCGGGCAGCGGCGCCCCGGTCGTGAGCGCATGCAGCACCACCTGCTCCCGCGAGGAGAGCTTCGGGCGCGCCGCGAACGAGGGCAACGCCGAGCGGATGGGCAGCGGCGGGTCGCCGACCGGAGCGAGGTCGGCCCGGACGGCGGCGAAGTCCTCGGCGCCGAGCAAAGCCAGCGGAGTGCGCAGGCCTCGGTCGGCGAGCTGGGCGTGCAGCGCCTCGGTCACGGCCTGTGCGGCGGCGGGACTGACGCGGTGGAGGGCCGCACTGTGCACCGCCGCGGCCTCCGCGCGCTCGCGGGAGGTCGTCGGCTCGAGGCGCGTGGCGGCGAGCAGCCGCACCGCATCCGGAGCGCGACCGTCGATCAGGGCGATCCTGGCTCGTTCCAGGAGGGTGCCGAACCGGTCCGTCCCGGCGTCGCGCTGCTTGATGCCGCGCGCGGCACGGACATCGCCGAGCGCCAGGTGCAGCAGGATGCGGGGGCGGCTCAGCGCCTGGCGCGCCGACGTCGACCCGGCCTCGCGCCCGCGCATCCGGGCGAACGACTCCAGCCGCTCCAGTCCGCCGGCGGCCTCGCCGTCGTGTAGCGCGATCCAGGCTTCCACGGTCGCCATCGTCGTCCAGTGCTCGCTCGTCGCCCGGTGCGGCTCGAAGGCGCGCACGTGCTGCTTGGCCGTGGCGAGGTCGCCCTCTTCCACGGCGAGTATCGCTTCCGCGACGCGGTAGAACGTGCCGCGGTACCCGTCCAGCAGGGCGGGGTCCCACGAGCCGTCCCGGACGATCTCGACGTAGTGCCGCGCCTCCGGCAGGTCGCCGTTGAGGGCGTGGATCCCGCTGAGCAGGCTCACGGCGTGGAAGGCGTTGCCCGTGCCCTGGGACGAGGCGAGCGCAGCGGCCTCGTCGAAGAGGCGGAGGGCCTGCTCCCGGCGACCGCCGTAGTACAGCGAGATCCCGAGGTGCGTGCACAGCAGCGGCATCTCGATCGCGTACTGCTGCCACTGCGACTCCGAGGTCTCCGTGTACACCGCCAGCGCGCGGGCTGCGACCTGCCCGGCCCGCTCGGGCATCCCGACCACCCGCAGCGCCGCGCTCTCGGCGGTCCAGATGAACAGGCGCTCCGTCGGCGAGAGGGCGCTCCGCCGGGCGTTCGCGGCGGAGATCGCCATCCGCAGCAGCTGCAGGCCGCGTACCCGTCGGAGTCGGTTGGCGTTGAGGCAGATGCCCAGCAGCATCGCCACCAGCGGCTCCTGCTTGAGCCGCGCGAGGGGCAGGTCGCCCAGCAGCGCCACGACCCGGCGACCGTCGTGATCCAGAAGGTGGCTCCAGCCCGACATGATGACGTGGGCGGCGAGGTGGAGGTCGTCCTCCTCCATCGCCAGGCGGAGCCCCTCGAAGGGGTCGTCGCGCCGCAGCGCACCCTCGATCGCGAGGCGCCGGAGCAGGCGGATCTCGGCCGGGAAGCGCTCCAGGAGATCGCGGCGCAGAAGGGCGCGAGCCGGCGCGGCGATCATGAAGGTCCCACGCCCGGATTCCGTCGACCACCGGCCGAAGCCGAACGCCTCGGCCTCGTCGAGGGCGGCACCGATGTTCGGATCACTGCTCAGAGCCTGCGCCAACGGCAGATCCACCGTGTCCGTGATGCTGATCCGGATCAGGCCCTCGAGGACGCCGGCGCCGAAGGTGCCCTCCTCCATGCGGCTGCGGAGGTAGTCGTCGACCGCCGCCGTCGCGACCTCCGCGATCGCCGTGTCGTCGGGGACACGGCCGCGGAGGGCGACGGCACGGATGACCGCCGCGAAACCCGCCGGTGGTCTCGCGCACGGCGACGGCCGTGTCCTCATCGACGTCGAGCGCGCGGCGGATCTCATCCGTGTCGAAGGCGAGATCCTCCGGAGAGATCAGAGCGGTGTCGAGAACGAGGGCGATCCCGTCGCTGTCGAACGGGCTGGGGCGGTTCGTGGCGACGATCAGGCGGACGTGCGCCGGGACGGCGACCGTGCGGCACAGGTCGAAGACCGCATCCCGGTCGAGTGCGGCGGCGTCGTCGAGCACGACGACGAGAGGCTCCTCGTGGTCGCACAGGTACTGGGCGACGGCGGACCACCCCTCTCCGACGTCCGGGGCGGGGTGAGGGCTGCCGACGGCCTCGCCCGCGCCGCTCAGCACCCGCAGCAGAGCGGCGGCGAGGGCCGCGCTCGTCGCCAGCGCGGGCGTGACTGTGAGCCACACGACGCGGTCGGCGGACGTGAAGGCCCAGCCCACCAGGACGGTGGTCTTCCCGGAGCCCGCGGCTCCGCGCAGCAGCGTGAGCGGAGCTCCGTCGTCCAGCGCGGCGTTCACCCGCGGACGTCCGATGACGTGCGCGGAAACCCGCGGCAACCTCTTGTCCCCTTGCGCGCCGAAAGCCGGCATCGTCCCTCCCCAGGTACGCATCCCCACCCCTACGATATCCAACCCCCGCGTATGCCTGGTCGCGGCCGCGCACACCGCGCTGCCGTTCCGGCGCGACGCCCCCGTCCGCCCGGCCCGTGTCCTGCGTGCGGGGGCCGCCCGCGGAGCCGGCATCGAGATCTGCATACCCCTACGGGGTACCATGAGCACATGGCCGGTCGTCGCGTGCTCCAGGGGGCGCTGCTCGTCGTCGTCCTCGTGGGCGGCGTCGTGCTCGGACTCCTCGGCATGCATGCGCTCGACACCCATGGCACGGCCGGAGCGCACGCGATGGCAGGCCACGCGGTCATGGCCCCCGAGAACCCGTCGGGGTCGTCGGCGCACGCCGCAGGTGGCGCCGAGACGGCTGTCGCGCCCGGAGACCCCGCGGGCGATGGCGGCGCGGCCTGCGTCCTCGCGCTGCTCGGCGGGCTGCTCGTGCTGCTCCGTCCCGCACGCAGTGCCCTGACCGGACCTCTCCTCCGCGTTCTCCGCTCGCCCGCGGAGGCGGCCGCCGCCCCCCTTCGTCCGCCCTCGCTCCACGTCCTCTGCATCAGTCGGACCTGATCGGCGCCGATGCGCCCGGGCTCCGTGTCCGCGGACGCCCTTCCGACAGACAGAGATGAGAGAGAAATGACGAATCGAACCACTGCCGCCGCTGCCCTCGTGCTGGCCGGAACCCTCGCCCTCGTCGGGTGCGCCTCGACCGCACCTGCCGGGCCGGCCGACCATTCCGGCATGGATCACTCGACCTCGGACGCCCCGCTGACCGGAGCGAACGAGGCCGACGCGATGTTCGCATCCATGATGATCGTCCACCACGAGCAGGCCGTCGAGATGTCCGACATCGTGCTCGCGAAGGACGACGTCGACCCCCGGGTCGCCGACCTCGCGGAACGTATCAAGGCCGCTCAGGGCCCGGAGATCGAGCAGATGCAGGGCTGGCTCGACGACTGGGGGGCCGAGGCGGGCGACCCCGCCGACATGGATCACGGCGACGGCATGATGAGCGACGACGACCTCGCCGCGCTGGAGGCCGCCGCGGGCCCGGAGGCATCCCGGCTGTTCCTGGAGCAGATGATCGCGCACCACGAGGGCGCGGTCGAGATGGCCGAGGCGGAGGTGGCGGACGGCGAGAACGCCGACGCCGTCGCCCTCGCGCAGGACATCGTCGACGCGCAGACCGCCGAGATCGCGGAGATGAAGGAGATCCTCGCCACGCTCTGATCCGGCACCGGGCCCCGCGTCGCCTCCGCGGCGCGGGGCCCATCGCCCGTCCGCGATCTGTCCTTTCCGCGCTGCTCTGTACGTTTCGCACCACGTCGTGCACGCCGGCCACCGTCGCGAGGTCTACTGCTAGCGACGGGGGCGGCGCAGGCGGCGCAGCGGGGCAGACAGGCGGTGCCACAGCGTCGGGGCGGGCTCCTCGTCCTCCGCGGGCGGCGGGGCGACGGCGAACTGGACGAACTCCTCCGCGCCATGGTGCACGACGCGGTAGAGCGCCGTGCCGATGAGCACTCCGAGCGCGATCGACATGACGGAGACGAGGGCCGCGGTGAAGTCGGCGAGGCCGTTGTCGGTCGCCACCGCCTCGGTGAGCCCCACCAGCCCGGCGGCTCCGGGCACCAGCAGCCAGAAGGCCGGGAGGAACGTGAGCTGCGACGGGGCTCCGTGACGCAGCCCGGCGATCCAGAACACGACCGGGGTGACGGCGACCGCACCGACGAAGCCGCCGACCGCCGGGTCGATGAACTCGGTTCCCGCCCACTGGCCGAGGTACGCGACGACCAGGGCGAGCAGCACCCACCCGAACGTGGACGGCGGGGAGGAGAAGTGCAGGTAGTTGCCGAGCGCGAACACGAGGATGCCGAGCAGCGGCACCCACCAGGGGAGGTACGACGAGGAGGCGTCGAGGGCTTCGTACGAATCGCTCGAGACGCCCACCACAGCCCCCGCGGCGAGGATGCCGAAGGCGAGGAGCGCGAGCTGCACGAACCCGTAGATGAGGCGGGACGCGCCGGAGATCATCTGGCCCGCTGCGAGCTCGACCGTCGCCGTGGTGAGCACGCCGCCGGGGAGGAAGGTGACCAGTGGGGCGATCAGCAGCCGGATCGGGTCGCCGATCTCGATGACCTCCGCGAGGAGGAACACCGCAGCCGCGCACACGAAGGCCGCGGCGATGGGCATGACGAGCTGCAGGGTGGGGGAGCGCACGAGTTTGAGCAGACCGATCCCGAACCCGAGCACGAAGGCGACGAGCGCGCCCTGCCAGGTCGGTGCGAGCAGGAGGGCCAGGCCGGTCGTGAGGATGGCATGGCCGAGCGTCCGGGTGAACCAGCCGAGGCGCGGACGCATCGCGCCGATCTCGTTCAGCCGGCGGATGCCGTCGAGCGGGTCGACCTCGCCGGTCTTGGCCTGCGCGATGAGGTCGTACAGCGCGGCGATCTGATCGAAGCGGAACGAGGCGTTCGTGGCCGAACGGAACGCGACCCGCTGCTCCTCCGCATCCCCCGTCTCCACGATGATGATGGTCGGCAGGACGACGAAGTCGGCGCCGTCGCCGCCCGATGCCGTGGCGACCTCGGCGATCGTGTCCCGGATGCGGTCGACGGACTCCGCCGACGCGTTCATGCCCTGAGCCAGTCCCAGCAGGAACTGTCGCAGCGCCGACCGGTCGACGACGTCGGTCATGTCACGTGAACAGGAACGACAGTGCCACCCCGACGACGATGGCCGTACCGACGTAGACGAGGTTCGGCAGCTGGAACGAGTGATCGAAGACGAACTTGCCCATCTTCGTCGTCCCGGTCTGGTCGAACGCGACGGTCGCCACCTGGCTGCCGTTGGCGGGCAGCGTGTAGATGCCCATCGCCGCCGGCCACAGTCCCACCAGCAGGGAGGCGGGCAGACCGATCGTGATGCCGATCGGGACGATCGCGTTCGTGGCGCTCGATTGGCTGGTCGTGAGCATGGCGACCGCGAAGAGCGCCAGTGCGAACAGCAGGGCCCCGAGGAAGGCGGACGAGCCGGAGACGACCGACCCCAGCCCGTCGACGATGAGGGTCTGGTTCGCGGCGACGAACGTGTTGGCGAGCCACGCGATGCCGAACAGGGCGATGGCGCCGACGATGCCCGCGGGGAAGGTGGACTGCTTCGGCACGTCGGCGGCCTTCACCTTGCAGAACACGAAGATCAGCGCGGCGATGATGCCCATGACGACCTCGATGATCACCGTGACGCTCAGGCGCAGCGGATCGCCGTTGTCGTCGGTGCCGATGACCGGACGGAGGTTCTCGAACAGGCCGAAGAACACGATCACCGCGACGCCGGCGAGGAACAGCGAGGCCGACAGCACGGCGGTCGGCGGGAGCTTGTTCTCGTGCGCGTCGACGGTGGGCGGCTTGATCTGTCCCTCCGCCAGGCGCTTCTGGTACTCCGGGTCGTCCTCGAGGTCCTTGCCGTGACGCATCATGACCAGCGCGGCGACGAGGAGGCCCGCGATCGATGCCGGCCACATGATGAGGAGCAGACCGCCGAGGTCGACGCCCTGCGGCGCCAGCAGCACGACCATCGAGGCGGTGGCCGCGGAGACCGGCGAGCAGAGGATGCCGACCTGCGAGGCGACGGCCGAGACCGACAGCGCCCGCTCCGGCCGGATCTTCTGCTGGTAGGAGACGTCGTAGATCACCGGCAGCAGCGGGTAGAAGATGTTTCCGGTCCCCGCGCCGACCGTGAAGAGGAACGACATCGCCGGTGCGAGGAAGACGACGGACTTCGGCCGTTTGCGGATGACCTTCGCCGCCACCGACACCATCCAGTCGATGCCGCCAGCGGCCTGCATGGTCGAGGCGGCGGTGATGACCGTGATGACGATGAACACGGCGTCGACCGGGGCGTTGCCGGGGGCCTCCCCGAACACGAACACGAGCACCGCGACGCCGACGAGGCCCCACACGCCCAGGCCGATCCCGCTCGTGCGGGTGCCCATGAAGATCGCCAGGACGACGACGATGAGCTCGGCGACGAGGATCCAGACGTTGTCGTTCACGACGACGGCCCCTTCACGATCGGTGCCGATCCGGAGAGGATCTGCACGGGCAGCTCGGTCTCGACGATCTCCCCGTCGACCGCCTCGACCTTCAGCGCCAGTGCGTTCTCGACCGGGCTGACCGCGGTGACGAACTCGCCGTTCTCGAAGTGGAGCGACTGCAGATTGCCCACCGCATAGCCGGTGGACAGCTCGCCGCTGAGGAGCGAGGCGTGGAAGAGCGGCCGGCGCTGGTCCTCGGCGTCGTAATGCGGACAGAAGCTGCCGTGCAGGAACCCGAGGCCCTCGGGGAGCACCTGCAGGGTGGGGCCATAGCTGTCGGTCGTGCCGCCCTCGAACCAGCAGATGCCGCCCGCGCTGCCGCCTGTGAACACGACGTTCGAGGAGGGGTCCTCCCACATCTCGCGCATGATCTCATCGAGGCCCTGACGCTTCCAGACGTCGAGCATGTTGGCGGTGTTCCCCCCGCCGACGTGGATGACGTCGAAGCCCTTCACGAAGCCGGCGAGGTCGTCGACCGCCCGATGGAAGAGCGGCAGGTGATGCGGCGCGCATCTGTCGGAGTCGTACGTGGAGTAGAAGCTCACGATGTAGGCGGTGTCGTCGCCGGTCGCGGTGCCGACGAAGAGGACTCGTGGTCGCTCCTTGCCGGTGAGCTTCAGGATGTACTCGTGCGTCGGATCGTTCCGACGTTCCATCATGGCCTTGCCGGCCCCCGTTGCGACGATGTGCGACATGCCCCCACCTCACTGTCGAGTGCGAATGCGCTCAACCTAGCGTCGCGGTGCAACCGCCGTCCAGAGCGGTCACCCTGGCCGGGTGAATCCGGGCCTCTCAGCCGAAGATGCGGGCCGTGCCCACCATGCCTTCCAGAAGGGCGATCGTACGGGCGCGGGGGCCCTCCGGCGCGATGCCGAGCACGCGGGCGAGCTCCAGAGCGAGGGCGGCGTGCCCGACCGCGCTGGGGTGGAACGGGTCGTTCATGAGGCCCCACGGCACGCCGCCGTTCCCCAGCTCCGCGAAGTGCGCGTGCTGGTCGACGAGGATCACGTCCTCCGCGGAAGCGACCCGGCGGACGGCCTCGGCGAAGTCGGCGATCCGCGCCCGCTCCGGCGCATTGCGGACGTCGATGGCGGGCGGCGTCTGGAGCACCGGGATGGCGCCGAGCCCGCGTACCCGGCGCACGAAGTCGTGCAGAGACGCGGCGTAGTCCTCTGGCGAGATGACCGGTCGCGGTCCGCCGTCGGAGGCGTCGTTGGTGCCGACCATGAGGGTCACGACATCCGGCTGCCAGGCCGCGACCCGACGCTCCCAGTCGTCGAGGATGTCGACGATCCGGTTGCCGCTGATCGCGGTGTTGAGGACGATGTCCCGGACGCGCTCGAGCTCGCCTCGGACCAGCTCGTGGAGGTGCTCCGGGTAGCTGCGCCCACCCTGGGTGTGCACCAGACCGTGGGTGATCGAGTCGCCGGTGATGACCCAGTTCAGCGGTGCGGGGTCGCGGAGGGCGGCGGCGAGGCGGCTCAGGTCGTCGGACGCGGTGGCGGAGGAGGCGGAGGGGGCGATCGGCACGTCTCAGAGCTTATCCGCCGCCAGCGCTCTGCTTCCGGACAGGGCGGCGTAATGCCCTGGCATCGTTCCCGTCCTGTTTCCCGAGGGGCGAGGCTGGGCACGTGAGCGCGGACGGGATCCGCGGCCCAGGACATCGTCGAATCCCCAACCAGACGATGTGGAGAAATCGAGTCCCTCGTGCGGCGGGCTGCTCCCCCGGCCCGCCGCACATCCCCGGTCCGGGAGACGTTCCGTCGGCCCATTCCGGAACGCCGATATACGCGCGGCTGCGAACACCGGCGACCCGCCGCATGAGGGGTACCGTCGTTCGCGGCCCGTTTGAGGGAGGGGAACCTTGCGGGCCGGGGGAGAGCTCCGCGGCATCGCCGCGAGCAAGGGTGCGCCGCTCCGTGCGGCGTGGAGACGCGCGGCGTGCGTCGTCGAGATCCGCAATCCGGCGGAGTCCGCGTAGTACGCCGGGCTTCACCGTGTCTCATCTTCGACCGTGCCCACGTCGCGTGCGCGCGGCTGTCACCGGAGGAACACATGCTGACCCATTTGCCACCCGTCCGACCCCGCTCGGGACGGAGGAGCCGCGTCGCCCGCCGCGTCGCGGCCTTCGTCGCGATCGTCGGAGGAATCGTCGGAGCCCTGCTCGCGCCCGTCGTCGCGACGGCGGCACCGCCGTACACGACCAGCGCCGCGGTGTCGTCGCTCGCCTTCACGGAGAAGGCCGTCGCGAGCGGTACCAAGGCCGAGCTCACCGGCACCTGGTCCCTGCCGGACAACCCGGTGGCACCGGCCGGGTTCGTCGTCGATCTCCCCGAGGATCTCCGCGGGCTGCCCGACGCGTTCCCGCTGCTCGACGCCGATGACCAGGAGGCGGGGAGCTGCGTGGCGACCGCCACCCAGCTCGTCTGCGACATCGACAGCACGTACCTGCAGGAGCACCCCGTCGGTCTCTCCGGGGGCTTCTCCTTCTGGGTGACCGTGACCACCGAGGTGACGGAGACCACCACGGTCACCTATGACTTCGGCGACGTCACGGCCGCCGTGGACGTGAAACCGGACCCCTTCGCCTGCTCGACGGACTGCGACTTCCGCGGTCGGACCAACTTCAAGAGCGGGGAGTATCAGAACTCGTCCGACACCATCGCCTGGGACGTCGCCGTCGGTGCGGGAGCGAAGGGCATGGTCGCGGGTCAAGAGGTCGTCGTCACCGACGTCATCGGTCCGGATCAGGAGCTCCTGCGCGAATCCGCCGCCGGCGAGCGCTACCCGTCGCTCTGGGTGGCCACCGGGCTGGAGACGCTCCCCAGCGGCCTGGTCGTGCCGGGGCCGATCACCGAGGTCCCGGCCTCCGATTACACCGTCTCCGCGGACGGCACCACCGTGACCTTCACCGCCCGCGAGGGGGCCTTCTACAACGTGCACTACCTCTCGCGCGTGACCGACGACGGCGCAGCCGGCAGCTACCGCAACGCCGCCGAGATCCGGGTCGGCACCGAGACCTCGTCGACGGTCACGTCAGAGGTCACCCGCCACGGCGGCTCGGGGACGGGGAACGGCACGCGGGTCGGGCGGTTCACGGCGCTGAAGACCCTCGCCGGTGAGGCGGCCGCGACCGAGCGGATCCCTGCCGAGACCCGGTACGTGCTGGAGTACGCGTATCCGGCGGGCCGGGGCTTCCCGGCGGGGTCCGGGGTGCTCACGCTCGAGGCGGGATCGTCGGTGACGAGCCCGGCGCTGCCGGTCGGTGCGGAGGTCACGGTCCGCGAGCGCGCGCCCGAGTCGGTGGCCGGCATCGCCTGGGGGACGCCGCCGATCAGCCCGGAGCGGTTCACGGTAGGGGACGAGACCGTCGCCGTGAGTGTGCAGAACCCGGTGTCCGTCGTGCCGCCGCCGACGCCGAGCACGCCGCCGACCCCGGGCACTCCGACCACGCCGCCGACGCCGGGCACTCCGACCACGCCGCCGACGCCGGGCACTCCGACGACGCCCACCACGCCGGGAACTCCGGGCAGATCGCTGGCGTCGACCGGTGGCGAGATCGCGGTCACGGGTCTGGTCGCCGGGGTGCTGCTGCTGGGGATGGGGGGTGCACTGGCGGCCGCGCGACGCGCACGCCGCGGCAACCACTGATCGCACGTGCCGTGCGGGGTGCTGCCGATGTCTGTCGGCCGCACCCCGCATCGGCGCGAGAACGCACGGGCGAGGTCTGTCACCTCGCCGATTGATGCCCTGGGGGAAGGGAACACCATGAGCGACGAACGCAGAGACGAAGAGAGGGAACGCGATGCCGATCTGCTGGACCGCGTCCGTGGGGGGGACGAGCAGGCCTATGCGGAACTGTGGGAGCGGTACGCACCCGCGGCCGCGGCTGTGGCGCGCAGCTACTGGTGGTCGGCCGATGCCGACGACCTCGTCGCGGAGTCGTTCACCCGCATCTACCAGGCGATCCAGGCAGGGAAGGGTCCGACGGCCGCGTTCAAGCCGTACCTGTTCGCCACCATGCGCAACCTCGCCATCAGCTGGGGGCGTGCCCGTCGCGAAGTGCCGATCGAGTACATCGAGGCAGTGGAGGATCCGAACAGCACCGACGCCGCCGCGGACGCCGACTTCGACGCCTCCCTCGTCTCCCAGGCCATCCTGGCCCTGCCGGAGCGCTGGCAGGACGTGCTGTGGTTCGGCGAGGTCGAGCACCTCTCGATGCACGAGATCGGCAAGCGCCTCGACATCAGCGAGCGAGCCGCCGCGGTCCTCGCCTTCCGGGCCAGAGAGGGGCTCCGGCAGGCCTGGATCACCGCGCACGTCGCCAGCCGTCCGCCGGCATCGCGAGAGTGCCAGTGGACGATGGGGAAGCTGGGCGCGCACGCCCGCCAGCGACTCACCCCTCGAGACACCGCTCGCGTGCACGCCCACCTCGACGAGTGCGCCGAGTGCCGCGCGAAGGCTGACGAAGCCCGTCACGCCAGTTCGCGCATGTTGTCGGTCCTGTTCCCCGCCGGCATCGCCGTGGGGGTGGGCGCGCAGATCTGGCAGTCGTTGACCTCGGCGGGACTCTCCGCCAGCGCCGCACCGCTGCCGCCCGCGATCGCTGCCCCGGTCGCGGGCATCGCCGCGGCGAAGGCCACTGTCGCCATCGTGACCGCGGTCGCCACGACGACGCTGGCAGCGAGCGTCGTCGCCACCGTCGTTGGCGGCACCGCGGTGGACGCGACCCCCGCCGCCCGTCAGGTCGTGACGTGGACCGTGCCGACCCCGACGGCATCGCCCTCGGCGGCCCCCGCCCCGGTGGCGACGCCCGTCGAGACGACGAAGCCTCCGGTGGAATCCGAGCCGCCCGCCCCGGCGGAGCCTCCGGCGAATCCGGATCCGGAGCCGGCGCCGGACCCGGTTCCTGAGGCGACCGTGCCGAGTCCGCCGGTCCTCATCTCCGTCCCGGGCCAGGTCTCACGCACCAAGCTCCTGTCTGTCACCGTGGCCTGCGAGGCGGGCGCCGACCTGACGGTGTCCGCGTACGGCGCCACGCTCGCGGCGGGAACCTGCGCGGCGAACGAACGGTGGCAGGCGAGCTTCGAGGTCGACGCCTACCCGGTCCCGGCAGGGACCGCGGTGACCCTGAGTTTCGCGCAGTCCAACATCGCCGGAGTCTCCGGGGGCGCGATAGCTGAGGTGGTCATCGTGGATTGAATTTTGGACCGCGCGTAATAACCCCCGCGCAGTGCTGTCCCATAAGGGTTCGCCATCTCCGGATACCAGCGGATGAAGAGATCGAGATTGGAATCACACCGCCATGAGGAAACGATCGGGCGCCTTCGTGCTCGGATTGCTGCTCGCCCTCGGTGCCGTCGTCGCTGCGGCCCCCGCGACCGCTGCGACGGGAGCGGCGACCATCGTCGACGCGAACACCGGCAGGTTCACGCTGCCGGACGGCACGGTCGCCACGGCGACACTGTCGGGTGGCTCGCGCATCTTCGGGGGCGAGGGCAAGACGCTGAGCTCTTGGAGCGGCACGGACGCGATGTACGCCCCCGGCGTCTCGGCGAAGGACCTCGCGACGCTCAACGTGCATTCGAAGGCGAACTGCGGCACGGCGTCGCGGTGCGGTGAGGGGCAGCTCACGATCACGTTCGACCGCCCCGTCGACGACCCCGCCATCCACATCGCCGAGTTCGGCGCCGGGACCGGAGGTACCGGGATCGCCATCGCGGACGGCATGCGCTTCGCCTCCGCCGACGGCGGCGCCACCCGCGCGGTCGTCTCCGACGGCGCGACCTTCGTGGATGGAGGCGACGGGTACGTCCGTGGCGACCTCCGCATCTCCTGCACCGCGGCCTCGCGCCCCGGGGGCTGCGGAAGTTTCACCGTCCCGGGCACCCAGATCACGCGCATCGTCTTCGACGTCGCCCGCTTCGCCCTCGGCGGCACGCAGACGACCGCGACCGACGGCTACGCGCTCGGGATCACGGCCACCGCCACACCGGACCCGAAGCTCGCCGGTCTCTCGATCGCGAAGGTCGTCGACAAGGCGGCCGCCGCGCCCGGCGACACCCTCGACTACACCCTCACCGTCCGGAACTCCGGCGAGGCGGACGCCGGGCAGGTGCCCGTGACCGACACCCTTCCCACCGGGCTGCGTGATGTGACGGCCGATCAGGGCGGCGTCGTCGCGGACGGCACGGTCACGTGGACGATCGACTCCCTCCCCGCCGGCGGCACGAGCACGCTGCACGTCCGCGGGACGGTCGATCGCGCGGGTGCGGGCAGCACGCTCGTCAATCGCGCCGTGGTGAAGAACCCCGCCGATGCCGCGGCCGAGACGCCCGCACCCACGTCGGCGACGCCGTGTGCGGACGACGCGGGTGCCGCTTGCGCTGCCACGACGGTCGCCGCCCTGCCGGCGTTGTCGCTCGCGAAGACGGTCGACAAGCAGGTCGCCGGCCACGACGAGGTGCTGACGTACACCCTCGTCGTCGCCAACGCCGGCACGGGTCCGGCGACCGACGTCCCGGTGACCGACCTCCTGCCGCCTGCCCTGACCGCGGTCTCGGCCGATCAGGGCGGCGTGGTCGCCGACGGGACCGTCCGCTGGACCCTGCCCGAGGTGCCCGCCGGGGGCGAGGTCGCGCTGCACGTGACCGGAACGACCCCGGGAGGCCGGGACGAGGCGCAGCTCCTCAACCGCGCCACCGTGCAGAACCCTGCGGATGCGCCCGCCGGGACTCCGGCGCCGACGGTGACCACGCCGTGCCCCGACGACCCGCGGCAGGCGTGCGCCCTGACCGCGGTGGCCGCGCTCGCCTCGCTCGAGATCGACAAGACGGTCGCGCAATCCGCGGCGGTCGCCGGATCCATCCTCGACTACACGATCACCGTGTCGAACGTCGGCCCCGGCACCGCGGCCCAGATCCCCGTCGTCGACGACCTCCCGGACGGCGCACGGTTCATCGCCGCCTCGGCCGGGGGCGTCGCCGTGCAGGACCGCGTGGGCTGGGTGGTGCCGGAGCTCGGACCAGGGGAGTCTGCCACGATGACCCTGCGTGCCCAGCTGCCGCGCGACGCGGAGGGCACCATCGTCAACCGCGCCACCGTGGCCTACGACGAGTCGATGATCGCCGGTCTGCGGGCGGCAGCGGTCCAGGCCGGGATCGCCGTCCCGGGCGATCTGTCCGGCCTCCCCGCGCTGCCGCCGCTGTCGGCGGCGCACGCCTGCGCGGACGACGCGCAGTGGTCGTGCGCGGCGACCGTCGTCCGTGCCCCTGCGGCCGCAGGGCTCGCCCAGACCGGCGGCACGCCGCTCTCCGTCCTCCCCGCGATCGCGCTGCTGGCAGGTGGGGCTCTGCTCCTCATCGTCTCCGCGCGTCGCGCGACCCACCGATAACCACTGATCGCGTCAGCCACGGGGGACCTCCCTCCGGGGGCTGATCGAGGTACCCAGAAATGCACTTCTCACAGTCCACTTCGTCCGTTCCGCTGCCGAAAGGCTCCGTCATGATCGTCTTCGGGACCCGTCCCGAGATCATCAAGCTCGCCCCCCTCGTCCGGGAGTTGGGAGACGCCGCCTTCGTCGTCCATACCGGTCAGCACTACGACCCGGGGATGTCCCGGGTGTTCCTCCGAGCCTGCGGGATCGAGCGGGTCGACCTCCAGCTGCACGTCGGAGGTCTCCCGCGGGCCGCCCAGATCGGCCGCGCCGCCGAGCAGATCGCCGAGGCCATCACGCGCTTCGAGCCGGGGTACGTCGTCGTCCAGGGGGACACGAACGCCACCTTCGCCGCCGCTCTGGCCGCGAACGCCGCCGGAGTCCGCCTCGGGCACGTCGAAGCAGGACTCCGGGCGAACGATCGCCGGATGCCAGAGGAACACAACAGGGTGATGGTCGACCACATCGCCGACGACCTGTTCGCGGCGACCGAGGCGAACCGCGCCAACCTCCTCGCCGAGGGCATCGATGATGCGCGCATCCTGGTCACCGGCAACCCGGTGGTGGAGGCGGTGCGTGCGCAGCGCGCCGGGGCGGAGGGCGATGCCGAGGCGCTCGCCGAGCTCGGACTGACTCCCGCAGGCTACGTCCTCGCGACCGTGCACCGACAGGAGAACGTGGACACCCCGGAGAACCTCCTGGCCACGCTCCGTGCGTTCAATGCCATCGCGGCATCGGGGTGGCCCGTCGTGTTCCCGGTGCACCCGCGCACCAGGGCGATGCTCACCACGCTGGACGCCACGCATCTCCTGGACGCGCTGATCGCCGAGGAGCCGCTCCCCTACGAGCGGTTCCTCGCGCTCGCCGCGCATGCCGCCCTACTGGTCTCCGACTCCGGAGGCATCCAGGAGGAGGCGACGGTGATCGGGCGCCCCGTCCTCGTCGTCCGGGACTCGACCGAGCGCCCCGAGGCGCTGGGCTCCTTCACGCAGCTGGTCTCACCGCAGGAGCTCGCCGCTGCGGCAGCCACCCTGCTGGATGCGGTGGAGCCGACCCTCGCCCGACTCGCCACCGTGCCGTCGCCCTTCGGTGACGGCCAGGCCACTGCGCGCATCGCGGCGCACATCCGCACCACCGTCGTCCCGTCCCGTACCGAGGAGTCCTGATGTACAGCAACGCCCTGACCACCCCGCTCGCCACGGTCGGCGCCCTTGCCGCCACCGGGCCGGAATCCATGACGACCGTGGTCATGGCGGCGGGGATCGCGGTGACCGTGGGGGCGGGACTGCTCCTGCGCACCCGCCTGCTGCGACGATCGTCGCCGGCTCCTCGCCCGATCCGCCGATCCGTCGCACCGGAAGAGGACCCCGTGCAGGGGAGGACTCCCTGATGTTCCCGGTGCTCAACGCGTTCACGGTCCTGCTCGGCGTCGCGTTCGTCACGTACGTCCTGTTCATCCTCATCCCCTATCTGCGTTATCCGAAGACCGTTCCCGGTGACCCGGCGCACTTCGAATGGCACTTCTTCATCCCGTGTCGGGACGAGGAGGCGGTCATCGACACCACCGTGTCGCGGGCGCGGCGGGACTTCCCCGGGGCCCACGTCTGGGTGATCGACGACGACAGCGAGGATGCCACGGCGGCGATCGTCACGCGCTGGGCCGATGCCGACGAGCACGTGCATCTCGTCCAGCGACGGCGGCCCGAGGCGCGGACCGGCAAGGGCGACGCTCTCAACGCCGCCTACCATCAGCTCCTCGCCTGGCTTCCCGCCGACGCCGATCATGATCGGATCGTCGTCGTCGTCATCGACGCGGACGGCGAGATGGAACCCAACGCCCTCGAGATCTGCGCGGCCGACGACATCTTCGGCGACGAGAGCGTGGGGGCGGCGCAGATCGCGGTGTGGATGAAGAATCGCGACGACCCGAAGCCGTACCCGCACGGTGGTCGGTTCGCCAACATGTTTGCGCGGTTCCTGCTGCGGATGCAGGATCTCGAGTTCCGCACCACGATCGCCGCGATGCAGTCGCTGCGAGCCAAGACGGGGACGGTCGGGCTGGGAGGCAACGGGCAGTTCACCCGGCTCTCCGTGCTCGACGCGATCGGCGACACGTTCGGCGAACCGTGGCACGGCGCCCTGCTCGAGGACTACGAGCTGGGCGTGCACGTCGTGCTGGCGGGCTACCAGGTCCGCCACGTCTACGACACGCACGTGAACCAGGAGGCGCTTCCGTCGATCCGCCGCCTGCTCACCCAGCGCACCCGGTGGGCACAGGGGAACATCCAGTGCGTCAAGTACATCCGCGAGGTGGTGAAGTCGCCGTACGTCGACAACGCCGGGGTCATCGAGACGGTGTACTACCTCGTGCTGCCGTTCCTCCAGATGCTCGGCGGACTTTCGTTCCTCATCCTGTTCGGAGCTCAGGTCGGGTACTGGGTGCAGCAGCCGGAGCTCTTCCGGGTCGCGCTCGGCGACACCCTCGGCGTCCTCGGGCTGCTGTTCGCCTTCTCCGTCGCCCCGTTCGCCGTCTGGGGGTTCGTCTACAAGATCCGCTGCGAACCCCAGGCGAGCTGGTTGACGGCGCTGGGGTGGGGGCTTGGGGTGTGGCTCTACGTCTACTACATGTACATCTGCATCGCGCGGGCGTTCCTGCGCATCGTCCGGGGCAAGAACGGCTGGGCCAAGACACGCCGCAATGCGGAGGCCCACGTCGTCGTCAACGGATCCGTCGCCGTGGAGGCCTGATGACCACCGTCACCGAAACCCTGCCCCTGCTCCGCGCCCGTCGGCTGGATCGGGTGTCGCCGCCGAACCGTGCCGCGCGCGTGGTCGTGGCGCTGCTGATGCTCGCGGCGGGGGGAGCGCTCCTGGCGGTCAACACCACCTTCCGCGCCATCGAGGCGGTCGTCGCGACGTGGTTGCTCTCGCCGTTCGTCGAGGGCCAGCGTGCAGCGATCGGCGAGCACTACCTCGTGTGGACCCCGACCGGAGACCTGATCGCCCTGCAGGTCACGGTCGAGTGCACGACGCTGCTGATCGGACTCCCGCTCACGGCCGTCGCGGCGGTGATCCTCGCCTTCACCCGCGTGCGGTGGAGCCGGCTCTTCGGCGGGCTCGCGGCGATGTGGGGCATCGTCTTCGCGGTCAACATGCTGCGGCTCGTGCTGATCGGCTGGGCCACGCAGACCTGGGGCCTCGATCCCGGATACAAGGTGAGTCACGTCTTCGTGGGATCGCTCGTCGGCGTGCTCGGCTACGTCGTGGGACTCGTCGTGATGCTCCTCATCATCGGCGTCCGCGCACCGCAGCGCCGGTATTCCCGCCGCGCACGGGCGTAATCGTCCGTCATCGTCTCTGTCTCATCCGCGGCGAAGCACTCTGCTCGTCGTGTCCACATCAAGAAGAGAGGCTCATCATGAAGAGCATCCTCAAGACCGCATGCAGCGCCGGCGTCGGCCTGCTGATCGTCGGGGGCTCGATCCTCGGCGCGCAGGGGGCCATGGCCGCCGACGAGCCGGACTCCCCGAGCACCACGTCCAGCGGCGGGGTCTCCTCGGTCCGCAGCACGGAAGACCTCGACGGTCAGGTCTCGACGCGCGGCTACCTGGGTCGAGCCACCCAGACGGCCGCGACGGGCGTGACGCCGGGATCGGAGATCAAGGAAGGCGCGATCGTGCAGCTCGTCAACGACGAGCAGATCGACGGCGTCTACAAGGTGATCCTGCCGGTGCCGGAGCACACGACCTTCGTGTCGGCGACCAGTGGAGGCCAGCTCATCGGCAGCAATGTCGTCTGGACCTTCAACGTCGCGCACGACGGCGGCACCAGAGCCGTCACGCCGATGGCGACGTTCACCGTCGACGCCGACTACTGGGGTCCGCAGATCACCAACAACGCCACGGTGCTCTACACCGGTGGTGTCTTCACCGACGACCACCGCTTCACGTACAACTACAGCCACAGCTTCGCCGAGCGTGCTGCGGTGCCGGTGGCCGATCCGACCGTCGGACTCGCGGGGGCCGGGGTGATCGCGGTCGGAGCCGCGGGCGCGTTCGCACTGCGCCGTCGTTCCTCGGCGACCCGGTGACGGGCGCCGGACAGAGACGGAGGACGAGAGACCTGTGAAGAAGACATCCTTTCTTCGGGGTGCGCTGACCGTGGGGGTGCTCACCGCTCTGGCGGCGGGCGCCCTCGCGGGCGCCCCCGCCGCCTCGGCCGCCGACGTCAACGGCTGGAGCGGATCGGGAGACACCCGTACCGCGTCGGCCGCCGGCGCCACGGCCCGTATCACCACCACCGACAAGGTGCAGATCAAGAGCTCGGGGAACGTGGTCAACCTCGCCACGGTCCGCGACGGCGGAGAGCTCGGGCTCAACGTCATCGGCCTCAACGAGGGATACCCCTGCAAGAACGGCATCGAGTGCGTCCGCGGGAACGTCGTGATCGACTTCGGACAGAAGGTGACGAACCCGAAGATCACCCTCGCCAACCTCGGCGGTGACGTCTACTCCCTCGGCGGCGTGGTGCAGAGTTCGGCGAAGTACACGCTGAAGACCTCCGGGGTGAGCCTGCGCGCTGTGAGCGGGAACCTCGATGTGACATCGAACACGATCACCTCGACCTCCTTCGCCGCCAAGACCGGCACGGTCCAGGTCACCGGCACGGTCTCGAAGGTCGAGTTCCAGCTCAGCATGCGCTCGAAGGGCGCGTTCCTCGGACTCGTGCCGACGTGGACGAAGGTGCCGAGCGACCTGCACAGCATCGACATCGATGTGGACAAGCCCACGGCGCCCGCGCTGACGGTGGACAAGAACGACCACCGCGACTCGGCCGTGATCGGCGACCAGCTCTCGTACGACATCGTGGTGCGCAACACCGGCACCGGTGCGGCGAGCAACGTCGTCGTCAGCGACGACCTGCCTGCCGGGCTCACCGGGATCACCGCGGCGTACACCGCCGGCACGACCGGGACGGTCTCGATCACCGGGCAGCGCGTCCAGGGGACCATCCCGTCGCTCGCTCCCGGGGCGTCCTCGACGATCACCGTGAAGGCCACCGTCGGCGACGCGACGCCGATCGGGAACCTGCGCAACAACGCGTGCGCCGTGGCGACCTCCACGAACCAGGCGTGCGACTGGGACGACACCACCATCACCAAGAAGACGACGCCGGTGCTGACCATCAGCAAGGACGACGGTCAGGGTGATGTGAAGCTCGGTCAGAACCTCACGTACGACATCGTCGTGCGGAACACCGGAGACGGCGCAGCCACGAACGTCGTGGTCAGCGACCCGCTCCCGGCCGGTCTCGACTTCGTCTCGGGCAGCGGCCCGTCGGGCGTGACGGTGAGCGCCTCCGGCCGCTCGGTGACCGCCGACCTCGGGACGCTCGGGGCCGGGCAGTCGGTCACGCTGAAGGTGAATGCCAAGGTCAACCAGTCGGCGCCTCCCGGGGTGCTGACCAACCAGGCCTGCGTGGTCGCCGGGAACGCCGCGAACGTGTGCGCGACCGACACCGACACCGTCAAGCGCGAGTTCTTCCAGTACACGTTCAACTCGAACCCGACCGACCCGCAGCCCGGGCAGGTCGTGACGTACCGGCTGGAATACGGCAACAACGGCAACGTCGACTCGGCGAACGCGGAGATCGCGTACGCGCTGGCCGGCATCCTCGACGATTCCAGCTGGAACCCGTCGAGCGTGACCGCCAATCGCGGCACCGTCACCGTGAGCGGCGACAGCATCGACTGGAAGGGACCCCTCGCCTCGGGTGAGACGGTCGTGATCACCTTCACCGGTGTCTGGAACGGGAACGGCGACGGCTTCGCCTTCCCTGACGTCACCTACTACGGCAGCGCGCGCTAGCCGGAACTCAGGCGGACGCGCGGGTGCAGGCCCCTCCTCTGGAGGTGGCCTGTGCTCGCGCGTCCGCCTGTTTCCGCGTGTGGCGGGTCAGTCGCGGTCGGCGCGACTGATGAGGTCCATCAGCTCGTCGAGCGTGTCGACGTCGATGACCTCGGTGCCGTCGGGCTCGCGCACCTCGATGCCGTCGACCTCCAGCTCCTCATCGAGCTGCACCAGGATGCGCGACTCCGGGAACTGCTTGGGGGCGACGAACGCCAGCAGCACGGCATCCGCGAACACGACGACCGACGTGGCCTCGAGGTCGTCCCGCAGGTCGATCTGTTCGACGACGGGCTCGTCGTGCACCGCATCCTCGATGTCGAGCGCGACCTCCTCGACGATCGCCCGCCAGCGCTTCTCGCTCATCGAGAGCACGCGCGCGATGGCCGCGACGAGCTCGTCCGGATCCAGGTCCTCCGCGCTCTCGTCGCCCTCCAGTTCGGGGTCGACGTTCACGGTCACGACGGTGCCGGCGGCATCCAGGCTCGCCCGACCGTAGACGAGACCGTTCTCGGACACGGGGTCTTCGAGCAGACCGCTCTCGACGATGCGGGACAGGAGGAGATCGAGCGCCATGCTTCCAGTCTCGCGCATCTCGCCCGCCGCGGCCCCTGGTTCTTTCGCGACCCGGATCGGGACCGCGCGTAACGGAACGCCCCCACCCGCCTCTTGTTCACCGGACCATCCCGACTCGACGGCCCCCGGCCGCGTTCGAAAGGCAGGCTGCTGTGACCCGTCGTCCCCTCTCCCGCGGCATCGGCGTGGCGCTCGCCGTCGGTGCCGCTCTCGCCCTGGCGATCCCGTCATCCGTGCTTCCGGCGGCCGCTGAGGTCGCCCCCGACGCCCCGGCCCTGAACTGGGTCGTGAACACCGCCCCCGGCGGCCCGAGCGAGGAGACGCTGCGCGCGGCCATCGCCGATGCGGGAGGGACGCTGCTGATCTCGTACCCGGAGATCGGGGTCACCGTCGTCCGGGCGCCCGAAGGGGCGTTCGCGACGCAGCTCCGCGCTCAGCCGTGGGTGCAGTCCGTCGGCCCCACCCGCACGTCGACCGCGCCGGACCGTCTCCCGGAGCCCGCGGCGTCGGCGGCGGGGGGCACGGAGGAGCCCGAGGCCATGCCCGCGGAGGGCACCGCGTGGGACACCGTCGCCGTCGGCGCGACGACCCCCGGCGGAGCCGGAGTCGTCGTCGGGGTGGCGGACAACGGCATCGACGCCGGGCATCCCGACCTCGCCGACCGCATCGACCCCGCACTCTCCGTCGGCTGCGGGATCAACGGCGTCCCTGACACCCGGCCCGTCGCATGGCAGCCGGCCGCAGGGCTCGTCGGAGCCCACGGCACCCATGTGGCAGGGAGCATCGCCGGCGCCGCGAACGGCTCCGGGATCCGCGGCATCGCCCCGGATGCGCGCGTCGCCGCCATCAAGGTCGACAACCAGGCAGGGCACATCTACCCCGAGGCCAGCATCTGCGCGACGATGTGGGCGGTCCGACACGACATCCCCGTCGTGAACCACAGCTACTACGTGGACCCCTGGTACGTCTGGTGCGCCGGTGAGGAGACACAGTCCGCCGCCCTGGAGGCCCTCCGCCGCACGTACGCCTATGCGCACGAGCAGGGCGTGGTCAGCGTCGCCGCCGTGGGCAACGAGGCGCAGGACCTCGCCACCATGACCACGGACGTCCTCAGCCCAGACGACGGCGCACCGGAACCGCGCCCCGTCGACTCCTCCTGCCTGAAGGCCCCCGCCGGACTGCCGGACGTGATCTCCGTCGCCGCCGCCGATCAGGACGAGACCAGCGGCACCGTCGTCATGGCCGGATTCTCCAACTACGGAGCGGGCAAGGTGACCGTCACCGCGCCCGGTGTGGTCTGGTCCGCGGTGCCTCGCCAGGATGACGGCTCGATCTACGCTCTGTTCCCCGGTACATCCATGGCCTCGCCGCACGTCGCGGGGCTCGCTGCTCGCATGCTCGCCGCCGACCCGACGCTCACTCCCGACGAGGTCACGCGTCGCATCAGGGCCACGGCCGACGGCGTCGCCGACGAGGGACCGGATCGGGTGGGCGCCGGACTCATGGACGCCGACATCGGCGCCTCCGTCCCCGCCGTCGGGGTCTACTCCCGCGTGGCGCTCACCGGGCAGTCCTTTCGGGTGACCGGCAGCGGACATCCGCCGCGGAGCACCGTCGAGCTCCGCGTAGGCACCGCCACCATGCCGGTGCAGACCGACGCGCAGGGACGGTTCGCGACCGTGTTCCCCCTCCCCGCGGATGCTCCAGCCGGGCCGAGCACCCTGATCGCCGGCGAGGCCAGTGCCCCCATCGTCATCCGCACCTCCCCGGCCACGCCGACCATCCTCACCCCGAAGACCGGGGCCACGGTCACCGCGACCACGACGACCATCTCCGGTACCGGCGTCCCGGGCTCCCGGGTCCGGGTGCACGTGCGCGACGGGGAGCTGACGCCGTTCCTGCGGTTCGTGACTGTGCGCGACGACGGCACCTGGACCGTCAACGCGCCGCTGACGCAGGGGACCTACGAGGTCGTGGCCAGGACGATCGTGGGCAGCGACACCTCGGCCACCACCGCGCCGGTCCGGTTCTCGGTGCACACGAAGTCGGCGATCGGCTACTCGGTCGAGCTCTCCCCGCAGCCCGGGGCTACGCACGACACGCTCATCCTCCTCGATCTCGCGAATGCGGGGGCGGCGGGCGGACGAGCGGTCGTCGACATCGATCTGACGACTTTCGGGGACGTCGAGGTCCCGGTGCCGTCGGTGGGCGAGGTCGAGCGGACGGCCCGCGGGCTGCGGTGGACCCTCACGCTGGACTCGGCGGAGAAGGCCCAGCTGCAGATCCCCGCGGCCTCCGGCGACGTGCCGGCCTTCCCCGTGATCGCCGTGCGGTGAGACAGGCGGCCACGCCGGTTCAGGCGCTTTCCGGAAGCGATTGCCTGAACCGGCGCGACCGCCTGCGCGTCAGAGCCACCTCTTGTACTTGAACACCCCATAGAGCCCGACCGCGAACGCGGCCATCGCCCCGATCGCCATCGGATAGCCGAACGCCCAGTGCAGCTCGGGCATCACGTCGAAGTTCATGCCGTAGACGGTGCCGACGAGCGTGGGTGCGAAGATGATGGCCGCCCACGAGGAGATCTTCTTGATCTCGTCGTTCTGGGCGAGCCCGGCCTCCGAGTGCCGGCGTGCGACCAGCGCCGACTGCACCGTCAGGGCATTCTCCAAGATCGCGCGGAACGAGTCGACGCGCTCGTTCACGCGGATCGTGTGGTCGAGCACGTCCCGGAGGGAGCGCTGCAGCTCCTCGTCGATGCGGTACTTCTCCGACCCGCGGCGCAGCCATTCCAGCATGCCGCTCAGGGGGTGCACCGCGCGCTGGAAGTTGATGACCTCGCGGGAGAGCTCGTAGATGCGGCGGGAGAGGGCGTCGTCGTCGCTGTCGCCGAAGAGCTGGTCCTCGATCTCGTCGATGTCGTTCTCCAGGCCCGCCACCACGGGCTCGTACTCGTCCACGACCTCGTCGAGGATCGCGTAGAAGACCGCTTCCGGTCCCATCGCGAGCAGCTCCGGGTTGGCCTCCATCCGGCGGCGGACCGCGGCGAGGTTCGGCGACTCCGCGTGGCGGATCGTCACCACGAAGTCGGGGCCGATGAACAGGTGCAGCTCACCGAACTCGATCGACTCCTCCTTGTCGCGGTAGCGGGCGGGGCGCAGCACGGCGAAGAGCGTGTCGCCGTAACGCTCCACCTTCGAGCGCTGATGCCCCGAGAGCGCGTCCTCGACGGCGAGCGGATGCAGATCGAACTCGCGGGCGACGGAGGCGACCTCTTCCGGACTCGGTCGGTACAGGCCGATCCACGCGATCCCGCCGGCGGCGTCCAGCATCCGGTAGGTCTCGTCCAGGTTCTTCGGGGTCTCCACGCGACGTCCGTGGACGTACACGCCGTTGTCGATGAGCGCCATGATGCGGCTCCGTTCTCGCGGGCGCACGGAGACGCGTGTCTCGCGTGCGGGTTCGTCAGGGGGCGGGAGACGCCGCCGATGACTGCGAGGCGAGAGGCACGGACGCGGAGCAGGAGCTCAACGCGTGGGTGCCGGGAAGCGCGACGCAGCGAGGGCGGCGCCGTTACTATCGTCGGACATCGCCATCACCGCCTTTCCGTGCTTCTCCGGGGGCCAGCTTACCCCTCCGTTTCGAATCGCCCGAATGGCCCCATTCCGGCCGCAGATGCCGCCAAGTGCGCGATTCGAAAGGTCAGGGGACGATCGCGTCGATGTAGCCGCCGTCGACCCGGACCGCGGCGCCCGTCGTCGCCGAGGCGAGCGGGGACGCGAGGTAGGCGACCATGTTCGCGATCTCCTCCGGTTCGATGAGCCGCTGGAGCAGGGACTGGGGGCGGTGCACGCGCATGAACTCGCGCTGGGCCTCCTCCCACGACAGCTGCGGATCCACGAGCGAGTACACGAAGTCCTCCACGCCGCCGGTGTGGGTGGGGCCGGCGAGCACCGAGTTCACCGTCACGCCCGTGCCGGCCGCCTCTTTCGCGAAGCCCCGGGAGACGGCGAGCAGTGCGGTCTTCGACATCCCGTAGTGGATCATCTCCGCGGGGATCACGACCGCCGAGTCGCTCGCGATGTCGAGCACCCGACCCCAGCCGCGCTCCTTCATGCCGGGCAGGGTCGCGCGGATGAGCCGGACGGCGGCGAGCACGTTCACGTCGAAGTACCGGCGCCACTCGTCGTCGGAGATGTCGAGCGCGGGGGTCGCCCCGAAGATACCGAGGTTGTTGACGAGGATGTCGACGTCTCCGGTGGCGGCGAGCACGCGGGCGGCGCCGTCCTCCGTGGTGACGTCACCCGGCGCGGCGACGAGGCTCCGGTCCGGATTCTCCTCCTGCAGCGCGGCGATGACCGACGACACCGTCTCGGGACTCCGGCCGTTGACGGCGACCCGTGCTCCCGCGTCGGCCAGGGTCGTGGCGATGGCGAGTCCGATGCCCTGGGTGGATCCCGTGACGAGGGCGGTCTTCCCGGCGAGGTCGATGCGCATGATGTCTCCTCCGTGTCGCTGCGGCCCCGGGTGCAACGCCCGTCGCGCCGGTTTCATGCCCGCGCGCTCTCCTGCCATGGAAGGGGCCGGGAGTCGGGCGTGCGCGCACGGTCCGCGTGTGGAAGGCCCGAGTCTCGGACATGCCGTCTCCGTGCGGGACGGGAAACGGGCCCGGGACAGGAGCGGGAGGCGCGGTTTTGATCCCGCACGGCGGGACGCGGCGCGTGCGGGATGGGAAACGCGCCGGGGGTGAGCCGGGGAGGTGCTCTTCTGATCCCGCACCGTGGCGGGGGTGGGCGGACGGGCGAGGACGCACCCGGGACAGCGGGCCCGGCTTCGAGACCGCGTGCGGGACGGGAAACGGGCCTGGGGGATAGAAGTGGGGGCGTTTTCGATCCCGGGAGGTGGGTGCCCGGGTCAGAGGGGGATGGGGGTGCCGGCGCGGGAGGCGGACTCCTGCGCGGCCTTCACGATCTCGACGGTCCGGATGCCGACACCGGCGTCGGGCTGAGGCTGACGGCCCGCGCGGACAGCCTGCACGAACTCCTCGAGCAGCAGGGCGTCGAGGTCGGCCCCGACCGGGGTCCAGGTCTCGCCGTGGGCATCGTGACCGGACACGCCCTTCGCGAAGGGGCTCACGGTCACGGTCCCGCGCTCGGCCACGACCTCGAGGGTGAGGCCGCCCCAGGTCGGCGAGCTCAGCGGCCAGCTCCACGAGCAGTCGATCGTGGCGATCACGCCGCTCGGGTACTGGATCGTCACGAGGCCCCCGGTCTCGACCGCGAGGTCGCGCTCGGCGTGCAGGATGCTGTTCGACACCGCGCGGACGGTGTGCGGCCGCCCACCCAGGAGATCGTCGAGGAGGTCGGCGCAGTGCACGACGTGGTCGACCAGGGCACCCCCGCCGGCGAGGGCGGGATCGGTGAACCAGGCCCGGTCCTGCGGGAGCTTGCCGTTGTTGATGCCGGTGACGCCGAGGATCTTCCCGAGGCGTCCGCTGCGCAGCTCGGCGACGGCGTCGCGCACCGCGGGGGAGAAGCGCACCGGGTACGCCACCATGAGCAGCACGCCCGCCCGGTCGCAGGCGTCGCGCATCGCGATCGCGTCCTCGACCGTCGTCGCCAGCGGCTTCTCGCACAGCACGTGCACGCCGGCCGCGGCGGCCTGCTCGACGAGGGCGCGGTGACGGGAGTTCTCGGCGGCCACCACGACCGCGTCCGGACCCCAGGCGAAGGCCTCATCGTAGGTCTCGACGTACGCGACCCCGAGCTCCGCGGCCAGGGCGGCACCGCGCGGAGCGTCGTCCGGGGCGGAGGCGCCGTCGGGGTCGGCGGCGATCAGCTCGACACCGGGCATCTGCTGCAGCGCGTGCACGTAGCTGAGGGCGTGCGTGTGCGCGAAGGACAGCACGGCGATCCGCAGCGGGCGGGGAGCGGTCATCGGGTGGCCTCCTCGGCGACGGCGACGGCGGGGGACGAAGCGGGGAGGGCGACCGGGGCTCCGGAGGCGATCGAGGCGTAGGCGGCCTCGGCGACCGCGACCGCCCGGATCCCGTCCTCTGGGGTGACGGCGGCCTCGCGTCCCTCTGCGATGGCGGCCACGAAGTCGGCGATCTCCGCGTAGTACGGGCTCTCCTCCGGTGACATCGGCGGGAGGTAGTCGGTCGCGCCCTCGACGAGCACGGCGTCGGTGCGCAGCGTGTGGTCCTCGGCGCTGTCGTAGCGCAGGCGCCCCTCGGACCCGGCGACCTCGATGCTCGTGCGGAACGGCATGCCGGGCTGCACCCAGCTCGCGTGCACGTGGCTGATGACTCCGTTGCGGTGGGTGAGCACGACATGGGCCGTGACCGGGGCCGGAACGCGGTCGTCGACCGTCGGCGGGTTCTGCACCGCGTAGACGCTGTCGACCGGCCCGGCGAACCACAGCGCTTGGTCGATGTCGTGGATCATGAGGTCGCGGATGACGCCGCCGCCCGCCCGCTCCGAGAAGAACCAGGGAGCCTGAGGCGCGGCGCCCAGACGGCGGAAGCGCTGCACGGCGGGGGTGCCGATCTGCCCGGCGTCGATGCCGGCCTTGATCCGGCTGTACTCCCCCATGTAGCGCACGACGTGGGCGGGGAACAGCCGCACTCCCGCGGCGGCTGCGGCAGCGGTCACCTCGGCGGCGGCCTCCGCGGTCGCGGCGAGCGGCTTCTCGCAGATCACGTCGATCCCGCGGGCGATGGCCCGAAGGGCGAAGTCGGCGTGGGTGCTGCTCGGCGTGACGATGTCGACGACGTCGACCTGCTCCAGGAGCGCGTCGACGTCGGCCACGACCTCGAAGCCGTACTCGGCGGCGATCTCCTTCGCGCCCTCCTTCGAGGTGACGAAGCCCTGCACGCCGAGCGCGCGCCAGGCGTCGGCGTGCACGCGGGAGATCCCGCCCGCGCCGATGAGTCCGACCTTCAACGTGCTCACTGCTTCTCCTCGGGGTCGTCGCCGGCCGCGGGGTCGTGCGGCAGGGGGGTGATCGGTGGGGCGGGCATGTCCTCGATGCCGTAGATGTCGCCCGGATGCCGCTGGAACGCATGCACGACGGCGCCGTGGGCGGCCGCTTCCGCACCCAGCCGGGCCTCCGCGACGGGCACCTGGAACGGCAGTCCGAGGTGGCCGGGCAGGGCGGCGCGCAGGGGGTCGAGCAGCTGCTCGTGCGCGGCCGAGAGTCCGCCGCCGATCACGACCATGGCGGGGTCGACCGTCATGATCAGGGTCGCGATCCCATGGGCGAGCTCGTCGATGAAGCCGTCGAGCTCCTCCCGGGCGGCCTGCTCCCCGCTGCGCGCCAGGGCGAACACCTCGGCGGCCGTTGGGGCGGTGCGCCACGAGATCTGCCCGGTCTCGGTGTTCAGGCCCCGGAACGCGAGACGGCCGATGTCTCCCGCCGCGTTGTGGATGCCGCGTCGCGGACGGCCGCCGAGGATGAGTCCCATGGCGATGCGGTTGCCGACCGAGAGGTAGATGACGTCGTCGACGAGCTGCGCGACGCCGAGGTGATGTTCCGCGACGGCCGCGAGCCGCACACCGTTGTCGACGGCCACGGGGCAGCCGAACGCCTGGCGCAGCTGCGAGCCGATGTCGATGCCGGACCACTCCGGGATGACGACCGAGGTGGTGACCCGCCCGTCGTCGTCGACGATGCCGGGCAGGGAGACGCCGATCGCCCGCAGGCCGGTCCGCGGCAGCGAGAGCGGGGCGAGCGTGCCCCGGACGTCGTCGATCACGGCGGCGAGCTTGGCCGGGCCGTCGGGTTGCTCCGCGACGCCGGGGAACGCCCGCTGGGCGATGACCACGCCCGCGAGGTCCGCGACGACGACCCGCACGCTCGCGACACCGATGTCCACGCCCACCACCACGCCGGCGGCGGCGTGGAAGGAGTAGCGGCGGGCCGGGCGTCCTGCGCCGCCGCCGTTCTGCGCCGGGGCGTCGACGAGGAGTCCGGAGTCGGAGAGCACCGCCACGGCGTTCTCGACGGAGGTGCGGGAGACCTCGAGCGACCGGGAGAGGTCGCTGACGGTCGTCGGTCCGGCGTCGCGCAGCCGGAGTGCGGACCGCGCCACGATCGAGAGCGTGCTGGTCGCGCCCATCGGGTCCCTCCTTCGTCTCCGCCATTGGTGCGATCAAATTAGCACACCCGATTCTCAGATAGGGGATTGTTGTTCACGGCCGAGAAACACGGCCGAAACAAGCCTCTGAGAACTTGTGCTTGACGAATTATCCAAAGCCAATGTCATAATGAACCGTACTCAGCACGGTTTACGCAAAGGAGCACCATGCGCGTCAGCAAGATCACCGGCGTCGTCGCGGGAGTCGCGGCCGCCACCCTGTTGGCCGGATGTTCGGCCGGCGGAGGCAACACCGCAGAGGGCGAGCAGGACATCACGGTCTGGCTCTACCCCGTCATCGCCGACGAGGCGGTGCACAAGGACTTCTGGGACTCGACCATCGAGGCGTTCGAGAAGGAGAACGAGAACGTCACCGTGAAGTACGAGATCTTCCCGTGGGCGAACCGTGACGAGGCCCTGCAGACGGCGATCGCCGCCGGCAAGGGACCGGACGTCGTCTACCTCATCCCCGACCAGCTCGCGGCGTACCAGAAGTCGATCGCCCCGCTGAACGACCTGCTCAGCGAGGAGCGCCAGGGCGACCTGCTCCCCAACGTCAAGGAGTCGGTCACGCTCGGCGGCGACATCCTCGGCGCCCCGATCCTCACCAGCGCGCAGCCGCTGATCTGCAACGCGGCCGCGTTCGAGGCCGCCGGGGTGACCGAGTACCCGGAGACGTGGGACGACATCGCTGAGATGGCTCCGGCGTTCATCGACAAGGGCATGTACGCCCTCAACTACCCGGCGTCGGCCGAGAACACCCTCAACCTCACCTACTACCCGCTGCTCTGGCAGGCCGGCGGCGAGGTCTACACCGAGGACGGCGAGGTCGGCTTCGACAGCAAGGCCGGCGAAGAGGCGCTCACCTTCCTGACCGACCTGGCCGAGGAGGGCGCGCTCGACCCGGAGGCCCTCACCACCAACGTCCCGCTGGAGCAGACCGCCATCGCCCAGGGCAAGGTCGCCTGCACCTGGAACAACGCCGTGACCGAGGTCGCGCCGTTCTGGGGCGAGGAGAACGTCAAGGTCCTCGCGCCGCTGACCGACAAGGAGTCCGTGGCCTACGGCACCGTCGGCTCGCTGTCCGTGCTCAAGGGCTCGAAGGCCCCCGAGGCCGCAGCCGCGTTCGCCGAGTTCGCGACCGGCGCCGACGTCGTCGAGCCGTACCTCAAGGCCGCCGGCTACTTCTCCGCGCTCAGCACCACCGAGCCGCTGTACGCCGACGACCCGCTCCTCGGCGAGGTCGAGAAGTACGTCCCCGACACCACGGTGGGCGAGCTCGACGCCAGCTCCCGTGCGCTCATGGGCGTGCTCTCGCCGGAGATCCAGGCCGCCCTGCTGGGCCAGAAGTCCCCGGCCGACGCCCTGAAGGACGCCGCGGCCGCCGCAGCCCCGCTGCTGCAGAAGTGACACCCCGGGGGCGTGCGGGTACCCGCCGCACGCCCCCTCTCTCCCGCCCCCCACGTGAGGAATCGACAATGACGACGGCCACCACGGCGCCGAAGCCCGCAGGACGGGTCGCCCGGGTGCTCGCCCGACGGGAAGCGCGCGTCGCGTTCCTGTTCGTGCTCCCCGCCTTCCTGCTGTTCATCGCCTTCCGCTTCGGCCCGAGCATCGCGGGTGTGGCGCTGAGCTTCTTCGACTACGACATCTCCGGCGAGATCGCCTGGCGCGGCCTCGACCACTTCCAGCGCCTCGTCGCCGACCCGCTGTTCTGGCGGGCGCTGGGGACCACCCTCATCTACACGGTCTTCGCGGTGCCGATCGCGCTCGTGCTGTCGACGATCATGGCCCTCGGCGTGCGCCGCGCCTTCCGCGGCGCCCGTTTCTTCCGCTCGATCTTCTTCCTCCCCGTCATCACCTCGCTCGTGCTGGCCGGCTCGATCTTCGTCTGGATCTTCTCCGCCAACGGTCCCTGGTCCGCCCTGATGACGCCGCTCGGCCTCGGCGGCTCCTGGCTCGGCAGCACCGTGCTCGTGATCCCCGCGATCGTCGTCGTGGGCGTCTGGTCCCGGTTCGGCTACGGGATGATGATCCTCATCGCCGCCCTGCAGGACGTGCCGCGCGAGCTGGAGGAGGCGGCGCTGGTCGACGGCGCGAACGCCTGGCAGCGTTTCCGCTGGATCATCCTCCCGCACCTGCGCCCGACGTTCTTCTTCCTCGCGGTGATCGAGACGACGGCCGCCTTCCAGGTCTTCGACGTCATCTACGTGATGACCCAGGGCGGGCCGGCGAATGCCAGCTACTCGCTCGTCTACATGCTCTACGACCAGGGCTTCCGCTACTTCGACTACGGCTACGCGGCCGCGGTGGGCGTGGCCCTGTTCCTCATGACCCTCGTGGTCGCCCTCATCCAGCGCCTCGTGATCGGAAAGCAGAAATGACCGCCCTCCTGCAGCCGCCGACGCAGACGACGCCGCCCGCGACGCGTCCCGCCGCGCGGAAACGCCGCTCGTTCCGCGCGCTCGAGCCGACCGGCTGGGGCATCGCCGTCCGCTGGATCTGGCTGAGCCTCGCCGGCATCCTCAGCTTCTTCCCCTTCTATGCCATGGTCGTGCTGAGCCTGAAGCCGGGCATGCTCGTCGAGCTCCCCGGCTCGCTGCTCCCGTGGAACGACATCTCCTTCGAGGCGTACGAGCAGGTGCTCGGCGGGCAGAACATCCTCGTCTGGCTGTTCAACACGCTCGTCTACTCGCTCGTGTCGGTCGTGGCGGTGCTGTTCCTCTCCGCGCTCGCCGGATACGCCTTCGCCAAGAAGCGCTTCCGCGGCAAGGAGGTCATGTTCTGGTCGTTCCTGGCGATGGTCATGGTGCCGTTCCACGTGACGCTGATCCCGACGTTCATCCTCATGGCGAACCTCGGCGGCATCGACACGTACTGGGGGCTCATCCTGCCGACGCTCGCGAACGCGCAGGCGGTCTTCCTCATGCGCCAGTTCATCCAGGGCCTTCCGGACGAGCTCTTCGAGGCCGCCCGCATCGACGGCGCCGGCGAGTTCCGCATCTTCCTGCGGATCGTGCTGCCGCTGTGCAAGCCGATCCTCGCGACGCTCGGGATCTTCGTCTTCCTCTGGCACTGGAACGACTTCCTCTGGCCGCTCATCATCGCCAAGTCCAACTCGATGTTCACCCTCACCGTGGGCATCTCGTCGCTGCAGCAGCAGGATGTGCCGCTCAGCACCATGCTCGCCGGCTCCGTCGTGGCGCTGCTGCCGATCTTCCTCGCGTACCTCATCGCTCAGCGGTACGTGCAGGAGGGCGTCACCGGCACCGGGATCAAGGGCTGAGAAGAAGGGAACCGCACGACAATGACGCAGTACGCATTCGCCTCCGAGGCCGGGCTCGAGGAGGCGCTGGCCACCCCGAGCGACGGGCTCGTGGCCGACCTCGCCCAGGGGTCCGGAGACCTCGTGATCCTCGGTGCCGGCGGCAAGATGGGACCGACCCTGGCGATGCTCGCCCGGCGCGGCCTGGATGCCGCCGGCCGCACGGACGACGCCGTGTACGCGGTGTCCCGCTTCGGCGACGCCGCCATCCGCGAGCGCCTGGAGGCCGCGGGGGTCCGCGTCGTGCCGTTCGACCTCATCGAGAACGACGACCTCGCCGGTCTCCCCGACGCCCCGAACGTGGTATTCATGGTGGGCGCGAAGTTCGGCGCCGCGACCAACGCCTCCTGGGCGTGGGAGGTCAACGCGGCTCTTCCCGACCGCATCGCCCGCCGCTACCGCGACAGCGCGATCTCGGTGCTCTCCACCGGGAACGTGTACCCGTTCGTCCCGGCCGCCTCGGGCGGCGCCGCGGAGGAGACCACGCCCGCGCCGATCGGCGAGTACGCGCAGTCCTGCCTCGGTCGGGAGCGCGTGTTCGAGTTCGGGGCGCAGGAGCGCGGCACCAAGGTCGCGATCATCCGCCTGAACTACGCCGTCGACCTCCGCTACGGCGTGCTCGCCGACATCGGCAGCGCCGTGCACGCGGGGGAGCCGGTCTCGGTCGCCACCGCCAACGTCAACGTGATCTGGCAGGGCTACGCGAACGAGGTCGTGCTGCGGAGCCTGGTGCACGCCTCGACCGACCCCTTCGTGATCAACCTCACCGGTCCGGAGCTGCTCAGCGTCTCCTCGATCGCCCACCGCTTCGGCGAGCTGTTCGAGCGGGAGGTCGAGATCGTCGACGAGCCGCAGCCGACCGCGCTGCTCAGCGACGCCCGCCGCTGCATGGCCCTGTTCGGCTACCCGTCCGTCTCCGCCGAGGAGCTCATCCGCATGCAGGCCGGCTGGATCCGCGACGGGTTGCCGATGATCGCCAAGCCCACGAAGTGGGCCGTGCGGGACGGGAAGTTCTGATGACCGACGCCGCTTCGCACCCGGCGACCGTGCCGTCGCTGCGCCCTGAGGCCGCCGCGACCCTCGCCCGCGGTGCCGTGATCCCGGCCCATCCGCTCGCCCTCACCGCCGCGCGCACGCTCGACGAGCGGCGGCAGCGGGCGCTCTCCCGCTACTACCTCGACGCCGGAGCCGGCGGACTCGCCGTCGGCGTGCACACGACGCAGTTCGAGATCCGCGACCCGGAGCACGCGCTCTTCGAGCCGGTGCTCGCGCTGGCCGCGGAGGAGATGGACGCCCGCGGCGACGCGACCCTCGTGCGCATCGCCGGCGTGGCGGGCGACACGGCCCAGGCGGTCGCCGAGGCGGAGCTCGCCCGCTCCCTCGGCTACGACGCCGTGCTGGTGAGTCCCCGCGTCGCGGGTGCGGACGAGCGTGCCCTGCTCGACCGCGCCCGCGCCGTCGGCGAAGTGCTGCCGCTGGTCGGCTTCTACCTGCAGACCGCGATCGGCGGACCCGTGCTCGACCGCGAGTTCTGGCGCGAGTTCGCCGCGATCCCGTCCGTCGTCGCCGTGAAGGCTGCTCCCTTCGACCGCTACCGCACCCTCGAGCTCGTGCGGGGCGTGGCTGCCTCGGGGCGCGCCGACGAGATCGCGCTGTACACGGGCAACGACGACGCGATCGTCGCCGACCTGCTCTCCGAGTTCCACGTGGACTCCCCGTCCGGGCGGCGCACCCTCCGGTTCGTCGGCGGGCTGCTCGGCCAGTGGGCGGTCGGCACGCACGCGGCGGTCGCGCTGCTGGAGCGGGTGCACCGCGCCCTCGCGGGAGACGCGGAGGCCTACCGTGAGGTGGGACGCCGTGCCTCGGACATGGTGGACGTGAACCAGGCCGTGTTCGACCCGGGCAACGACTTCCACGGGGTCATCGCCGGGGTGCACGAGATGCTCCGCCAGCAGGGCCTCCTGGAAGGCATCTGGTGCCTCGACCCGGCCGAGGGCCTCTCCCCGGGACAGGCGGAGGAGATCGCCCGCGTCCGGCAGGCGTACCCGGAGCTCAACGACGACGCGTTCATCGCCGAGAACCTCGAGGCCTGGCTGCGATGACCGCCGGGACGAGCGCTCCGACCGTGGTCGCGGCATGCTCCGCGGAGCTGTTCGCCGAGTTCTTCTCGCCCGAGGACGCGGCCCGGCTGGAGACCGTCGCGGCGCGGCTCGGCGGGACGTTCGCGCGGGTGGACCGGCTCGCGGATGTGGTGCTCGACGAGGCGCGCGTCGTGGTGACGAGCTGGGGCGTGGGTCCTTTCGACCACGCGGTGCTCGCCACCCTTCCGAAGCTGGAGCTCATCGCGCACACCGGAGCCACGATCAAGCCCTTCGCGACCGACGCGCTCTTCGACCGCGGCGTGCGGGTGACGCAGGCCGGGGCGGGGATGGCCCGGTCGGTGGCGGAGGTGTCGCTGACGTTCACGCTCGCCCTGCTGCACCGGGTGCCGGAGATGCACGACGCGTTGCGCGCCGGCGACGGCTGGTGGGACGCGGAGGCCGTCGGGGTGCAGCACGAGATCCTCGGCGCTCCCGTCGCGGTCATCGGCGCCTCCCGGACCGGGCGGGCGTACCTCGACCTGCTCCGGGCGCTCGGCGCCGAGCCGCTGCTCGTCGACCCCACGCTCGACGCGGCCGAGGCGTCGTCCCTCGGTGCGGAGCTCGTGACGCTCGACGAGGCACTCCGCCGTGCGCAGATCGTCGCGGTGCACGCCCCCACCCTGCCGGAGACGCATCACCTCATCGGAGCGCGGGAACTCGCACTGATGCCGGACGGTGCCGGCCTGGTCAACACGGCGCGGTCCTGGCTGGTCGACGAGGCGGCCCTGCTCGCCGAGCTCCGTCGTGGCCGGTTGAGTGCCGCGATCGACGTGTTCGACGAGGAGCCGCTGTCCGCGGAGAGTCCCTTCCGCTCGGCACCGCGCGTGCTGCTCACCCCGCACCGTGCGGCAGGCACCAGGGAGGGCCGGCTGCGGCAGGGGCGCATCGTCGCCGACGAGCTCGACGCCTTCGCCGCGGGGCGCCCGCTCGTACACGCCGTCGACCGCGCCCAGCTCTCCTCGATGGCATGAGCGCCGTGGTCGTGCGGTCGGCGCGTGCGGAGGACCAGCCCGCTCTCGCGGCGCTGTGGGCGGCCGCCTTCACACCGCCCCTCGCGCCGGACCAGTGGCTCGTGGACGACGAGCGGCTGAGCCACACGCTCGTCGCGGAAGACGACGAGGGCGTGTGCGGGTCGATCTACGGCCTGCCGAAGCGCCTGCGGGAGTCGGGCGGCGGGGTGGCGCAGGTGCACGCGATCGGCAGCGTCGCGGTCGCCGAGCGGGCTCGTGGCCGGGGACTGGCCCGCCGACTCGTGGCCGCCACCCTGGACGCGGCGGGCGACGCCGACTGGGCCCTGCTGTTCACCGGAACTCCCGAGGTGTACCGGTCGAGCGGCTTCACGACCTTCTCGATGCCCCGCACGATGGCCGGGCCGTGGGCGGCGTCGGCGACGGCCGTGGAGCCCGCCTCGGTCGCGCGCGAGTCCGTCGGACTCGGTGTCCTCGCCCCGCTCCGCGAGGTCTACGAGCGCTCCCGCACGGGTGTGGTCGTGCTCGCTCCGGTGCGCGGCGACCGCGACTGGACGATGGCGGAGGTGCGGCTGCGGGGCGCGACGCTGTACCGGGTCGCCGAGGCGCAGGCGACGGTCGGCTACGCCGTGGCGGAGGTGCGCGACGGCATCGGGCTGCTGCACGAGACCGCGACCGATCCCTCCGTGGCCGATCCGGACGCGGTGCGTCGCGCGGTGCTGGAGGCCGTGACCGCGGACTGGGCCGCGGCGGGCGTCCGCACCTGCGAGCTGGCCGTCCCCGCGCTCGCCGCGGAGGAGCGCGCCGTCCGCGCGTTCGCTCCGGCGGCCGTGCGGCAGGACGACCGCACCGGGATGATCCGCCCGCTGCGCCGCGAGGCCCGGGTGGACGGCATCCGCCACTTCACGGCGGGCGACTACTTCTGAGCATCCGCTCGGAGAGCGCTGGGGATCGGGGACTGATCGGTGACCGCGATCCGGCCGAGGGCCGGACGCCTGACCGCGGCGAGGACGCCGCAAGGAGGATGAGCATGACCCAGCTGGACACCACCACCGAGACCGCGGCGATGCGCAGTCGACGGATGCTGCTCGCCGGTTTCGGCGCCGCCGCCCTGGGCGGGGTTGCCGCGATCGGCGCCCCCGCCGCGGCTCAGGCCGCCGGACCCGTCGTGCCGCAGGAGTCGTCGGGCTCGAAGAACGTCGCGCACGGAGGCGTCGCCACCGCCCTCGCGACACGCAAGGGCAAGGACGGCGACCTCGTGCGCACGAGCGGCTACGCGGCCCCCGGCGACGGCGGTGACGGGCTCTACCGCTTCGTGAAGAAGGACGCCCCCGCGGCCAACGGCGGCACGGTGCTCGCGGGGCCGAAGGGCGGCGCCTGGGTGCTCGTGCACGACGGCACGGTCGACTTCCGGAAGTTCGGCATCATGGACGCCTCCGCGCCCGCGGACGACGCGCTCGACGCGATGGTGGGCGACGCCGGGGTGCGGCGCGTGGAGGCGCACACCGACCTCAACTTCGTCCGCCGCCACAAGTTCTCCCGGTCGAACATCGCGTTCGACTTCGGGAATCACCTCATGACGACCGAGGGCATCGAGAACGCCGGGAAGGACGACCCCTTCGCGGCCGTCATGTTCTTCCGTGGCGAGGTGACCGACGCGGTGCAGGAGGCGAAGCTCGGCGAGGACGTGCCCGACCTCGCCGACATCTTCCCCGTCGCCGACTCGTCGTTCTTCGCGGTCGGGGAGTGGTACGCCGCCGAGGTCAACGCGCTGTCCGGTCGCTGGGAGCGCGAGCTGCAGCGGCTGGTCCAGGTGACCCAGATCGTCGACGGTCGGCACATCCGCGTGAACTACAAGAACGGCTGGCCGCTCGGCAAGGACCGCACGATGACGTGGCGGCACGTGAAGCCGGTGCAGGACGTGACCGTGTCGAACCTCAAGTTCCTCGGCAAGGGGACGGACGAGTACACCGGGTCGCACCCGCTGGCCTTCGAGTACGCGGTGCGCTGCGACGTGGACCACATCGACGGCACGGCGACCTTCTGGCCCCTGATCCAGCGCCGGTGGAACACGTACTTCACCACGGAGAGCTGCACGCTGAAGAACCCGACCTCCGTCACGTGGGGTGGAGCCGGCTACCTGACGCAGCAGATCTACTGCCTGTACGGCTACGTCGCGAACTGCCACACCGCCAACGCCCGGCACCTCAACGACTTCACCGCGAGCGCCTACTGCCTCGTGGAGAACTGCCACGGCGACGGCGACGACCAGGGTCCGTTCGTCACCCACGGCCAGTACGAGCACGACCTCACCTACACGGGCAACTCCGGTCTCATGACGTTCGCGAACTCCGGGGCGGCGTGGGGCTCGGCGGCCAAGCGCATCACCGTCCGCAAGCACGTGTGCTCGTGGTTCGTGGCGCGGGTGCGCATCACCGACCTGACGCTGGAGGACGTGCAGGTGATCGGCAAGCCCTCGCTCACGGGCTCCGGGATGCTGTGGATCAACGCGGACGGTGCGCAGCTGCGCGGCTGCACCGCCTCGGACACGCTCGTCATCACCCAGGCCTCCGACAACTCCGCCCGGCCGACCGTGATCGCCGACTCGCACTTCACGTTCGTCGCTCCCGGCGAGCTCACCAACGCGACGGTGAAGACGCCCGTGACCTTCGTCGACACGGTGCTGGACCGAGTCGGCGGCATGAAGATCAACGGACTGGGAGCGGTCACCTTCCGTGGCTCGACCCTCACCGCGCCGGACGACGCCGCCCCCATCGCCTCCGCGACGGGGAAGCTGCGCATCGAAGGCTCCACGCTCCGCAACGCCCGCATCGCGGCAGCATCGAAGGACCGTCAGGTCGTCGAGATCGCGGGCTCCGAGGTATCGGCGAAGGGCGGGACGACAGTGTCGCGGTCGGGCGCGGGCGAGCTGCACCTGACGCTCGCCGACAGCACCTTCCGGGCCGAGGGGTCGACCACGCACGTCGCCGTGACGAGCGGCGCGACCCACTACCGCGCGGTCGGCAACCGGTTCGAGGGCGGCGCCCTGGAGCTCCGCGACGACGCGTTCGGGTCCGGCTCGACGCTGCTGCACACCGGCAACGTGGAGGCCGGCGTCACCCGCACGGCGTTCCCCGGCGAGGGCGACCGCGTCGTCGACACCGCCAACCTCGTCGTCGGCTGATCCTCCCGGGCACGACTTCGGAGCTGCGGCGCGACCCGCCGCCTCCCCGGCCCCGCCTACGGCGTGTCGCCGGGGGTCTCCGAAGTCGTGCCCGGGCGGTGCCGGGGGTTGTCCGGGTTCAGGAGCGAGTGCCGACGGCTGTAGGCGAAGTACACGACGAGTCCGATCACGAGCCAGACCCCGAACCGGAGCCACGTCTCGGGGTGGAGCTGCGAGATGAGGAAGAGCGAGAAGCCCACGCCGACGATCGGGACCACGGGCATGAACGGCAGCCGGAACGTCCGCGGCGCATCCGGCTTCGTGTAGCGGAACACGATCACGGCGACGCAGACGACGACGAAGGCGGCGAGGATGCCGATGTTCGTGAGGTCGGCGACGGCGCGGATGGGGAACACCCCCGCGAAGAACGCCGCGCCCAGCCCCGCGATCCAGGTGACCCGCTGCGGGACGCCGCGGCGGTCGACCCGCGCGAACCAGCCGGGGAGCAGTCCGTCGCGGCTCATGCTGAACCACACGCGAGTGGCGCCGAGCAGGAACGTGAGCATCACGGTGAGGATCGACACGACGGCGAACACCGAGATGACGGAGGCGACGACCGGGAGCCCCACACCCGTGAACGCCGAGGCGAAGCCCGCCTTCGGATCGATGTCCTGGTAGTTCTGCATGCCCGTGAGCACGAGCGTCGCGGCGACGTAGAGCACCATCGCGATCACGAGGGACAGGATGATCGCCTTCGGCATGTGTCGACGCCCGTCCTTCGCCTCCTCGGCGGCCGTGCTCATCGCGTCGTAGCCGAACACCGCGAAGAACACCGTCGCGGCACCGGTGAAGACGGGGCCAAAGCCGTTCGGCAGGAACGGGTCGTAGTTGGCGGGGTCGATGAAGAAGACGCCGAGGACGACGATGAACACCACGAGGAGGATCTTGATAGCGACGGCGACGAGCTCGAAGCGGCCGAACGTGCGGGTGCCTCGGCTCAGCAGGAACGTCACGAACAGGCAGATGAGGATGGCCGGGATGTTGACCACGCCGCCCGGCTGGTCGGCGGTCTCGGTGATCGCGGTCGGCAGCTCCAGCCCGAAGCCGGAGAGGAACGCGTCGAGATAGCCGGAGATGCCGATCGCGACGACGGCGACGATGGCGACGTACTCCAGGAGCAGGTCCCAGCCGATGAACCAGCCGACGAGCTCGCCGAGCGCGACGTAGCCGTAGCTGTAGGCGGAACCGGCGCGCGGGATCATGCCGGCGAACTCCGCATACGACAGCGCGGCCGCCGCCGACGCGAGCCCGGCGATGAGGAAGGAGAGGACGACGGCGGGACCCACGGCGGGAGTCGTCGCGTCGCCGTGGGCGACGAGCCCGGCGAGCGAGAAGATCCCGACACCGACGATGCCGCCCACGCCGATCGCGGTGAGCTGCCAGAGCCCGAGCGTCCGGAACAGACCGCTCCCGCCCGACTCCTCTGTCATGTCGCTGACGGGCTTGCGACGCCACACGGACGTCGTGGGACGGGGTCGATCGGTCCGGGGCATCGTCGCCTCTCTCGTCAGGAACGGTAGAACGTTACCTCCCTGGATGAGGGGCCACAAGGCTCCGCCGGGATCAGTGGACGAGCTCGGCGATCCAGTCGGTGGCGATGACCGCTTCCCGGCGCTGGAAGTCGCGGAGCGTCGTCATCCCGTCCGGCGCGGGAAGACGGCACTTCTCGAACCAGGCGCCGCCCGCGGCGGACAGGAGGGCGACATGATCCTGCGTGGTCGATCCGGCGAAGACGGGGTGATCGAGCAGGGGACCGACCTCGGCCGCGGCGTCCTCCACGCGGAGATCGAGCTGCGCGCACCACGGCGTGGTCGTCTCCAGGAGCCCTGCCTCCTCGAGCCGTCGCCAGGATCCGGAGTCCTCGTGCAGCTCGTCGGCGAGGCGGGGAAGCGCGCGCGGCGCCTCGGCGGTGGCCAGGGCGGCGATCGCATCCAGGACATGCGCGGTGTCGGGCGCGGTGGCCGAGCGTTCCGGATGACGACCCTCGACGTCTTCGATGAGAAGCACCGCCCATCCGTCCGCAGTGAAGGCGTCGACGAGGTGCGCGGCGGGGAGGGAGCGGGGGATCGCGCCGAGCACCTCGGCCTCCCGCACGTAGAGCGCGAACGTGCCTTCCGCGGACTCCTGCACCGCCTTGACGAACAGCCGCCGTCCGTCGGCGAAGGTCAGTCGTGAGGCCAGTCCCGCGGAGAAGCCGCCGTCCTGCGACTGCGCTCGGGCCACCGGGGAACCGGCGAACTCCTCGACCCGGGCTCGGAGAGCAGGAGGGAGCTGGGTCCAGTCGAGGCGCGCCATCGCCCCAGCGTAGACGGCGGGCGCTCAGTCCCCGGCCACGCCGACGAGCTCGGCGCTGCGCTGCCAGAGTGCCTCGGCGAGAGCCGGGTCGTTCACCTGCGGGTTCACCCGGGTGCTGAGGACGCGCTCGTCGTAGTAGCCGCCGGAGATCCAGGTCTCGCCCGGCGTGCCGTCGAGGAACCAGCGCAGCGTCGCGCCGCCGCGGTCGCTGCCGATGAGGACGAGGCGGCGCAGCGGGGTGCGGTAGACGAGGCGCATGATGCTCGACGACTCGGCGGCGAAGTTCGTCGCCACGGTGCCGGGGTGGAAGGCCACCGCGCTGAGACCTTGAGCATGGAACTTCTCGTGCAGGCTCTTCGCCATCAGGACGTTGGCGAGCTTGGCGTCGCCGTAGGCCTTGTTCGGCGAATACCGGCGGGTGTTGTCGAGATCATCGACGTCGAGGTGCCCGAAGAGGCGATGGGCGACGCTGGAGGTGTTCACGACCGCGCCGCGGGCGGCGAGCAGCTGCGGGAGCAGGAGGTTCGTCAGCAGGAACGGGGCGAGGTGGTTCACCTGCATCGTCTTCTCGTGCCCGTCGACCGTGGGGGTGCGGTCGCCGAAGATGCCGCCGGCGTTGTTGGCCAGCACGTCGATGCCCGCCGCTCCCACGGCGTCCGCGAGCTGCGCGGCGAGGGCGCGCACGGCGTCGAGGCGCGCGAAGTCCGCGGTGAACCACTCCGCGCCGGTCTCCGCCGCCACGGCCCGCATCTTGTCGGGCGAGCGGCCAACGAGGAGCAGGCGGTGCGGGGACCCGGCGAGCTGGCGGGCGGCGGCGGCGCCGATCCCGTCTGAGGCTCCGGTCAGCACGATGGTGCGTGCGGCCACGGCGGCGCTCACTCGGCCGACGGCGTGATGCGGCGGACGGCCCTGGTCACGTGCTCGGCGATCACCGCGCGCGCCTGCTCCGGATCGCCGGTCGCGATGGCGTCGACGATCTGCTGGTGGCTGCGCACGTGCTCCTCCTGCTCGGCGGGGTCGAGGGCGGAGTTGGCCGCCTGGATGAACCCGGCGATCCGGCCGCGGAGCTGGGCGCTGAGCTCATCGAGGAACCGGTGTTCGGCGAGGTCGGCGAGGGTCTCGTGGAAGAGGCGGTCCTGGCGCAGGACCTCGGCCACATCGCCCGGAGCCGCCGCCGCCATGGCTTGGATGATGGCTTGCAGCCGCGCCGCCGACTCGTCGTTCCACCGCTCCTGCACCCGGATCGCCATGAACTGCTCCAGCACGATCCGCAGGCTCGAGATCTCCTCCAGGTCCTGCGCGCTGAGCTGGGCGACGCGGGCGCCGCGGCGGGGCTCGCGGGTGATGAGGCGCTCCTCGGCGAGCCGGGTCAGGGCCTCGCGCACGGGGATGTGGCTGACGCCGAGACGGTCGGCGAGCTTGCGCTCCACGAGGCGCTCGCCCGGGGCGAGCTCTCCGGAGTGGATCGCCGCCCGGAGCTCGTCCGTGACCTGCTCGGCGATGTTCTGATCCGACACGCTGCGCATCCGGGGCCCTTCTCGATCTCGCGCGGCCCGGTGCTCGTCGAGCGGGGGCTCCTTCGCTCGGTCGATGCTATGGCATGAGGGTGGGACTGGACAGGAACCCCGCGGTGCTAGATGCTATAGCAAACCCCGAAACCGATGACGAAGGAGTTGTCATGTCCGGCAGAGAGACCCTCGCGCAGGCGCGCGCCGCGGAGGACGCGGTGGGAGCCGCCGCCATGAAGAAGGCGATCTGGAGGCTGGGTCCGTTCCTCGGACTGCTCTACCTCGTCGCCTACATCGACCGGAACAACGCGGGCTTCGCGAAGCTGGAGATGACCGCCGCCCTCCAGATCACCGAGGCCGCCTTCGGCTTCGCGGCGGGCATCTTCTTCATCGGCTACCTGTTGTTCGAGGTGCCGAGCAACCTGCTGCTGGAGAAGTTCGGCGCCCGCAAGTGGATCGCGCGCATCATGATCTCGTGGGGCATCGTCGCCGCGCTGACCGCCTTCGTGCAGGACGCGACGCAGTTCGCGATCGCGCGCTTCATCCTCGGGATCGCGGAGGCCGGATTCTTCCCCGGGGTGCTGCTCTACCTCACGCTGTGGTTCCCGCGGCAGTACCGCACGCAGGTGCTCGCCGTCTTCGTGCTCTCGAACCCGATCGCCAACGCGGTCGCCGCGCCGCTGTCCGGCTGGATGCTGGAGCTGCACGGCCTGTGGGGGCTCGAGGGGTGGCAGCTCGTCTTCCTGCTCCAGGGCGTCCCGGCTGTGCTCCTCGCGTTCGTCGTGTTCTTCTGGCTCCCCGACCGTCCGCAGGACGCGCGCTGGCTGAACCCCGCCGAGCAGCGCTGGATCACCGACACGCTCGCCGCCGAGACCCAGGCGACCGAGCAACGGCACGGACGCCTCCGTCTGGGCGAGGTCTTCCTCAACGGCCGCCTCTGGACGCTTATCGTGCTGTTCTTCGGCGTCGTGTTCGGTGCGTACGGCCTGGGGATGTGGCTGCCGACGATCGTGAAGAGCATGGGCGACTTCTCGAACTCCACCACGGGGTGGCTCGTGGCGCTGCCGAACCTGTGCGCGGCCCTCGTGATGCTGCCGTGGGAGCGCGCCGCCCGGAGGCAGGGCAACATCCCGCTGCAGATCGGCATCACGCTCAGCATCACCGCCCTGTCGCTCATCGCGGCGGTGGCGGCGCAGGGCACACCGGTGCTCGCGCTCGCGGCGCTGTGCGTCGGGATGTCGGCGCTCTTCTCGACCACCCCGCTGTTCTGGAGCCTGCCGCCCATGGTGCTCACCGGCACGGCGGCCGCAGCCGGCCTCGCCTTCATCAACTCGGTCGGCAACCTCGCCGGCTTCGCGGGACCCTACGCGATCGGCTGGATCAGCGAGACCACGGGATCGGCGGTGTGGGGCCTGCTCCTCATCTCGGGGCTCACGCTGCTCGGGGCGACGATCGCCTTCGTGCTCAGCCGCCGCTCGGACTTCACGACGGCGCCCGACCTCGCCGTCGAGGCGTCCACCGCCCGGCGATGACCGGGCCGGGTCGGCGGTCGTGACGAGAACGTGACCCCGCCGGCCCGGTTCGCTCTAGACGCCCCTCCGCTTTTGCTACATGCTATAGCGCAACACCCTTACCCGAAGCACCACCCGACCTTGGAGGCACCCATGTCGCGTCGTCGTGTTCGGCTCGGCGGAGCAGCAGTGCTGCTGACCGCCGCGCTCATCACCGCTGGTTGCAGCACCTCATCCACCCCCGACGGCCAGGCGCAGGAGGGCGGCACGCTCACCGTCGCCGCCGCGCAGGGCATCCCGCAGCTCAATCCCGCCATCCGCACGTTCGCGTGGGAGGAGGTGCTGTTCCCGCTGCTGTGGAACGGCCTCACCAAGACCGACGAGTCCGGCGAGATCGTCGGCGATCTCGCCGAGAGCTGGGAGGCGTCCGCCGACCAGAAGACCTGGACGTTCACCCTCCGCGACGGCGTGACGTTCTCGAACGGCGAGGCCTTCACCGCCGACGACGCGGTGGCCGCGTTCGACTACTACCTCGACCCGGAGACGGCGACGCAGGAGAAGAACAAGATCTCGATGGTCACCGACGTCACCGCCCCGGACGAGAAGACCGTCGTGGTGACCCTGTCCGAGCCCATCGCGACCTTCCCCGCGGGCATCGTCTGGGTGAAGATGATCGACGTCGACGCGCTCGACACCATCGACAAGGAGCCCATCGGCACCGGTCCGTACGTCGTGGACGCCTTCACGCCGGACGACAGCCTCACCCTCGTCCCCAACCCGGAGTACTTCGGCGAGGCGCCGGCGCTCGACGAGATCACGATCGTGAAGGCCGCCGAGTCCACCGCCGCGGTCACCGGTCTGCGTTCCGGCGACATCGACGTGCTGTGGTCCGTGCCACAGGGCGACGTGGCGGGTCTGGAAGGCGGCGACATCGCCCTGGTGAAGCCCGAGAACCCGAGCCAGTGGCCGTCGTGGGAGATCGACACGACGTCGCCGCCCTTCGACGACGTACGCGCCCGGCAGGCCCTCGCCTACGCGACCGACCGCGAGGCCATCCTCGACGCGGCCTACTACGGCCAGGGCACGGTCTCGCCGACGAACAACGCGCTCGGCGAGGTGAACCCCTGGTTCGGCGGCGAGCTGACCGACTACTCCTACGACCTGGACAAGGCGAAGGAGCTGTTCGCCGCGGCCGGGGTGACCGAGGGCAGCACGCTCACCTGGTGGGGCGTGGCCGGTCAGTACCCCGAGTGGAACACGAGCGGCGAGATCCTGCAGGCGAGCCTGAAGGAGATCGGCATCACGCTGATCATCGACAACAACGACATCGGCACCTGGGTCGACGCGTTCTACCCCGCGGGCAAGAGCTACCCCGGGTACATCGTGCCGAACTTCCAGTCCACGCCGCCCGAGCCGGCCTACTCGCTGAACTTCTACCTGGAGGGGCGGTGCGAGTGCAACTGGGTCGACCCCGACTTCCAGACCGCGTTCGCGGATGCTGTGGCCGAGCCGGACGAGACCGCGCGGGCCGAGAAGTGGGGCACCGTGCAGACCATCATCAACGAGCAGGTGCCGCTCATCGTGCCCCTGCAGTCGACGGTCGTCACCGCCACCAGCACGGCGGTCGACGGCGTGTGGGTCGAGGGCGGCGGACAGCTGCACCTCGAGGGCGCGCAGCTGAAGGGCTGACGTGGTCCTCTCCGTCCTCCGGCGGGTGGCGAGCAGCCTCGCGATGCTGATCGCCACCTCGCTCCTCGTCTTCGTCGTGCTCCGGCTGCTGCCGGGCGACCCCGTCATCACCCGCCTCGGCTCGACGCCGGGCGTGGATGCCGAGACCATCGCCCGGCTGCGGGAGGAGGCCGGCCTCGACGCCCCCGTCATCGAGCAGTACCTGCGCTGGATCGGCGGCGTCTTCACGGGCGACTTCGGTCAGTCCTACTTCAACCAGTACTCGGTGACGGAGCTCATCGCCCAGCGCCTGCCCGCGACGCTGGAGCTCACGCTCATCGGCGTGCTCCTGGCCGTGCTCATCGCCACCCCGGCCGCCGTGTTCGCCTCGCTGCGTCCGCTCGGCGTGGTCGACCGGGTGCTCACCGCGATCTCGACCGCGGGCATGGCTCTTCCGCAGTTCCTCATCGGCATCGTGCTCATCGTCGTGTTCGCCGTGCAGCTCAAGGTGCTGCCGGCCCGCGGCTACACGCCGTTCGCGGAGGATCCAGCCGAGAACCTCGTGCGCATGATCCTCCCCGGCCTCACCCTCGCCTTCGCGGCGGCGCCGCTGCTCATGCGGTTCCTCCGGGCGTCGATGGTCGAGGTGCTGGACGCCCCCTACATCCGCACCGCGAAGGGCAAGGGACAGTCGGCGAGCGGCGTCGTGCTCGGCCACGCGCTCCGCAACGCCCTGATCCCCGGGCTCACGATGCTCGGCCTGATCGTCGGCTACACCCTGGGCGGCGTGGTGATCGTGGAGTACGTGTTCGGCGTCCCCGGACTGGGCTCGCTCGCCATCGACGCGGTCTTCAAGCGGGACTACGCGGTGCTGCAGTCGGTCGTGCTGCTGATCTCCGCGATGTTCATCCTCACCACGCTCATCGTCGACCTCCTCTACGGGGTGCTCGATCCGCGTCTTCGTGCAAGGAGCAGCCGTGGCTGACACCCTCACCCTCGCACTGCGCTCCGCGCGTCCCCGTCGCAGAATCGCGTTCGCGTCGTGGATTCCGGTGGCACTTCTTGCGCTGATCGTGCTGATCTGCGTCCTCGCCCCGCTCCTGGCCCCGTACGACCCCGCGGCGCAGTCGTCCGACCGGTTCGCCGGTCCCTCGGCGGCGCACCTCTTCGGGACCGACGAGCTGGGCCGCGACCTCTTCAGCCGCGTGCTCTACGGCGGCCAGCTCACCGTGTTCATCGCCGGGGGCGCGACCCTCGTGGCCATGGTCCTCGGCATCGCCTGGGGTATGGCGGCGGCGTTCGCCCGCGGCTGGGTCGACGAGATCCTCATGCGCCTCGCCGACACGGTCATGGCGATCCCGCAGATCCTCTTCGCGCTCGTCTTCATCTCCGCGTTCGGTGCCGACCCCGTCAAGCTCGCCGTCATCATCGGGGTGCTCCTCACGCCGACCACCGCGCGGCTGGTGCGGTCGTCGGTGCTCAGCGAACTGCAGGAGGACTACTTCACGGCCGCGGTGGCCTTCGGATCCACCCGTCGCCGGCTGCTCTTCGCCGAGGTGCTGCCGAACGCCAAGGGGCCGATCGTCGTGCAGGCGGCCATCAACGCCGCCAACGCGATCCTCCTGGAGGCGTCGATGAGCTTCGTCGGGCTCGGCATCGCGCCGCCCGAGGCCACCTGGGGCACGCTCGTGCAACAGGGCTACCAGAAGATGTACCAGTCCATCGGGTACGTGCTGTTCCCCGCCCTGTTCATCTTCGTCACCATCTGGCTGCTCAACGTGCTCGCCGACCAGTTCGGCGGCGATCGGAAGGGGAGGGGCCGATGACCGACCTCACGCCCGTCCTGCAGGTGCAGGACCTCACTGTCTCCTACGGCGACGTCATGCCCGTCCAGGGCATCACGTTCGCGGTGCGGCCCGGTGAGCGCATCGGCCTCGTCGGCGAATCCGGTTCCGGCAAGTCGCTCACGGCGCTGTCGATCATGCGGCTGAACGACGGGGCGACCCTTGGCGGCAGCATCCGGCTGCGCGACCGCGAACTGCTCACGCTGAGCCCGCGGGAGATGACCCGCGTGCGTGGCGGCGAGATCGCGATGGTCTATCAGGACCCGATGTCGTCGCTGAACCCGGTCCGCACGATCGGGCACCAGCTCGTCGAGGCGATCCGGCTGCACGACCGGGTCTCGGCGGCGGCCGCCCGCGCGCGGGCCGTCGAGCTGCTGACGGAGGTCGGGGTGCCGCTGCCCGAGGAGCGTCTGGGCCAGTACCCGCACGAGTTCTCCGGCGGGATGCGGCAGCGCGTGATGATCGCGATGGCCATGTCCTCTCGGCCCGCCGTGCTCATCGCGGACGAGCCGACGACGGCCCTCGACGTGACGACGCAGTCCCGGATCATCGACCTGCTCGACCGGCTCGCGGAAGACCACGGGACCGCGGTCGTGCTCATCACGCACGACCTCGGCGTCGCCGCCGGGTTCTGCGAGCGCATCCACGTGATGCGGCACGGGCGCGTGGTCGAGGAGGGCCCGGTCGACCGCATCTATGCGACCCCCGAGCACCCGTATACCCAGGCGCTCCTCGGCGCGGTCGTCGACCTCACGGTCGACGTGCAGCAGCCCATCCGCACCGCTGCGGAGGTGCTCGAACGCGGGACGGAGCCGCTCGCCGAGGCCGGATCGATCAGCGCGGTGGATCGGGCGCGGGAGTCCGGCGACGTGCTGGTGGACGTGCAGGGCGTGTCGAAGGTGTTCACGCTCGGCTCCGGGCGCCGGGTGACCGCGGTCGACGACGTGTCGTTCCAGATCCGGCGCGGCGAGACGGTCGGGCTCGTCGGCGAGTCGGGCTCCGGCAAGTCGACCGTGTCGAAGGCCGTGCTCGCGCTCGGCGGCATCGACGGAGGGTCGGTCGTCTTCGACGGGCAGCGCTCGCACGACCTCCGCGGCGAGGAGCTGCGGCGGCTGCGCAAGCGCATGCAGATGGTGTTCCAGGACCCGTTCTCGGCGCTGAACCGGCGGCAGACCGTCGCGCAGATCATCGAGGCGCCGCTGCGCGCCCACGGCATCGGCACCCGGGCCTCCCGCGCCGAGAAGGTGCGCGAGACCATGCACCGCGTGCGCCTGGACGAGGAGTTCGCGCACCGGCTGCCGCGCTCGATGTCCGGTGGGCAGTGCCAGCGCGTGTCCATCGCCCGGTCGCTCGTGCTGGAGCCGGAGTTCCTCGTGCTCGACGAATCGGTGTCGGCGCTCGACGTGTCGATCCAGGCGCAGGTGCTCAATCTGCTCCGGGAGCTGCAGGCCGAGCTCGGACTCACGTACCTCTTCATCAGCCACGACCTGGCGGTGATCCGGTACATGTCCTCGACGGTCGCCGTTATGCAGCAGGGGCGCATCGTGGAGATCGGCGCGCGCGACGCGCTCTTCGCGAATCCGCAGCACGAGTACACGCGCGGGCTCATGGCGGCGATCCCCGTCGCCGACCCGGTCCTCGAGCGCCGACGGCGTGCGGAGGCCGCGGCGCTCTGGCAGGCCCAGGGCGGGCAGACGGGCGCGGTCCCCGCCGCGCTCGCCGGACGAGGAGGACGATGATGACCATCACGGATCAGGGGACGGGGCCCGCGGCGGACACCGCGGGTGCCGGCGCGGCGGTGCGGTCGACCGGTCGCCGGGCGCTCATGGCCGGGCTCGGCGCGGTCGCGCTCGGCACGGCGGGCGCGCTCGCGAGCACGGCACCGGCGCAGGCCGCCCCGGTCGCCGCCGGTGCCAAGGACGTGACGCGGGCGGAGTCCGTCCCCGACCTCGGCCGCCTGCGGGCCCGTGACGGCGAGGTGGCGGTCGTCGCCGGGTACCGGAAGCCCGGCGACGCCGGGCTGCTCGTGTATGTGGGCAGCGAGAACGCGAAGACCACGCCCAACGGCGGCACCGTGATCGCGGGGAAGGACGACACCCGCTGGGTCCTGCAGCATGACGGGACCGTCGACTTCCGCGTCTTCGGCATCACGGGACCGGAGAGGCCGGCCGACGATGCGCTCGCCGCGATGGTGAACGATCCCCGCATCCGCCGGATCGAGGCGAGCACGGATCTCCTGTTCCGGCGCCGACACCGCTTCACCCGGTCGTACGTCGAGATCGACTTCGGCGGACACTTCATCACGACCGACGGCATCGAGAAGAACACGCACGACAACCCGTTCGGCGCCGTGATGTTCTTCACCGGGGTGTCGAAGGACGTCACGGTCGAGCATGCGCTGGCCGAGGCCTGGCCCGAGCTGACCGATGCGGTCGCCGTGCCGGATGCCTCCCGGTTCCCCGTCGACTCCTGGTGGGCGGTGCAGTGCGATCCCGTCGCCGGCGGAGGGGCGGACGAGCGCGAGCTGCAGCGCTTCGTGCAGGTGACGCAGCAGATCGACGCCACCCACATCCGCATCGACTACCTCAACGGCTGGCCGCTCGACAAGGGTCGGAAGCTCCTCTGGCGGCAGATGGAACCGGTCGCGGGCGTGCGCATCGCGAACATGCGGTTCCTCGGCGCCGGGCCCTTCGACGGTCCCACCGACGGCTCCTTCCCCGACTCCCGCGAGCTCACCGGCTCCCACCCCATCGCCTTCGAGTACGCGATCCACTGCGACGTGGCCGACGTGCACGCGAGCCGCACCTGGTGGCCCGTGATCATGCGGCGCTGGAACACGCACTTCACGACGGAGCGCTGCTCGGTGGAGAACCCGCCGACCGTGTTCTACGGTGGCGCGGGCTACCTCACGCAGCAGATCTACAGCCTCTACGGGCGCGTGAGCGACTGCACCTCGTCGAACGCCCGGCACCTGAACGACCTCACTGCCAGCGCCTACTGCCTCGTCGAGAACTGCCACGGCGATGGCGACGACCAGGGCGGCAACCCCTTCACCACGCACGGCCAGTACGAGCACGACCTCACCTTCATCGGCAACTCCGGGCTCATGGACATCGCCAACTCCGGGGCGCAGTGGGGCACCGCCGCCAAGCGCATCACGGTGCGCGACCACGTCTGCTCCTGGTTCGTCGTCGGCACCAAGATCAGCGATCTGACGCTGGAGAACGTGCGGGTCATCGGCCGCTCGACCTTCGACACGCAGGCGACCATGACCATCAACGCCGACGGTGCCCAGGTGCGCGGCTGCACCGCGGGACTTCTGGCGATCGGACAGCGGTCGCAGCGCTCGTCGCGGCCGACCGTGATCGCGGACTCCACCTTCGCGCTGCCGAAGGACCAGGTGCTCGTGCAGACTCCGGTCACGGCTCCCGTGCGCTTCGTGGACTGCACGATCACCGGGATCGACGGGGTCAAGGCCCGCGGGTCCGGGCCGGTCGAGTTCGTGGACTGCCGCCTCAGCGGCCCGGCGGCGGGTGCGCCCTTCGAGCTCGGCGCCGCCACGGTCACCATCCGCGGCGGTTCCGTGCGCGACGTGCGCCTGACCGCGACCGCGGTGCGCGATCAGCTCGTCGCTCTGGACGGGGTCGACCTCTCCACGGAGCGGACGGACGGCGCGCTGCTGAGCAGGGCTGCCGGTGCCGGGGTCGTCACCTGGCGGGTGAGCGGGGTGACCTCGACGGTGCCGAAGGGCGCGGCGCACCTCGATATCGGGACCGGCATCAACCACGCCCGCGTCACCGGCAGCCAGTTCGTCGGCGGAGGACTGCGGCTGGCGGACGGGTTCGCCGAGCCGTCGACGCTGCTGTACAGCGACACCGTCGAGCGCGGCGTCGAGACCGCACTGCCGGAAGCCGGACCGCGCGTCGTCATCGCGGACGTGCTGGCGAGCGCGTGACGGACGGCATCATGGACATCAGGGAGGACCACGCGTGAACGACACCGCAGCGGCGACGCACCTCGGAGACCGCATCCGCATCCCCCGCACGCGGGCGCGCATCGGCGTCGCCCGGCGCGACATCACCCCGCCCGTCGGCATCCGCGCCAAGAACTGGGGCCCGGCCGACTGGGAGCGGTCCGAGGGGGCGCATCGGCCGTTCGCGCTGACCGCGCTCGCCGTGGTGGCCGCGGACGAGCGGCCGCGGGTGCTGCTCGCCGTGGACGGCACGTGGTGGCGTCGAGTCGCCGATGAGCAGGGCGTGCGCGGGGCGATCCTCGACGGTCTGGGCCTGGAGCCCGATCAGCTCATGCTCTCCCTCTCGCACACCCACGCGGGGGCCGTGCTCTGCGCCGCGGACGCGCATCTACCGGGCGGCGAGCTCATCCCCGGGTACCTGGAGGCCCTTGCTGCTGCGGGTATCGCGGCCGGGCGGGAGGCGCTGGAGGCCGCGCGACCGGGGCTCATCGAGTGGACCACGGGCACCTGCACCCTCGCGGCGGAGCGCGAGCTCGACCTCGACGGCCGCGCGCTCGTCGGCTACAACCCCCAGGGCACCGCCGACGACACGGTGACCATCGGCCGGATCAGCATCGACGGGGAGGTGCGGGCGACGCTGGTGAACTACGCCTGCCACCCGACCACCCTGGCCTGGCAGCACCGCGAGGTGTCTCCGGACTACGTCGGCGCCATGCGCGAGATCGTGGAGGCCGCGACCGGCGCACCGTGCCTCTTCGTGCAGGGGGCCTCGGGCGAGCTGGCCCCTCGGGAGCAGTACACCGGCGACGTCGCGGTGGCCGACCGGCACGGACGCTCACTCGGGCACGCGGTGCTCGCGGCGCTGGACGGGCTCCCGGTACCCGGCGAGGAGCTGACGCTGGACGGGGTCGTGGAGTCGGGGGCTCCGCTCGCGATCTGGACCGGGACCCCGGCGGACGGCGGCGACGGGGCGGCGGGACTCGTCTCGGCGGTCGAGCTGCCGCTGCGCGACCTGCCCACCCTGGACGAGCTCGCGGAGGAGTGGAAGGACATCGACCCCCGGTCGCGGGAGGAGCGCCTCGGACGGGCGCGGAATCTCCGTGACGGCTACATCGACGGTCCGACCGTGTCGCATCCGGTGTGGGCCTGGCGGCTCGGAGACGCCGTGATCGTGGGGCATCCGGGCGAGGCGTACTCGCGGCTGCAGACGACGCTGCGGGAGCGGTTCCCCCAGACGCCGATCGTGGTGATGAACCTCACGAACGGCCCGGGCTTCGTGTACCTCCCGACGCGCGAAGCCTACGACCGCGGTGCCTATCAGTCCTGGCAGACGCCCTTGGCTCCCGGCGCCCTGGAGCTCCTGGAGTCCCACGCCGTGTCGGTCGTGGCCGGGTTGCTCGGGTAGCCCCGTTCGAATCGCCCACTTTGCTCCATTCCCGGCCGAGATCGAACCAGTTGCGCGATTCGAACGGGCTAGAGTTGCTATAGCAAATCCCCGAGGTAGAGGAGAGACATGACCGCGCGCCCCGTCGCCATCGTCACCGGAGGCTCGGCCGGCATCGGCTGGGAGATCGGACAGCGACTCTCCGCGGACGGCTACCTCGTCGTCGCGACCGACCGCGTCCCCGGGCTCACTGCGGGCGAGAACCCCGCCGGGATCCTGTGGCGGGAGCTCGACGTCACCGACCATGCCGCCGTGGACCGGGTCTTCGGCGAGATCGAGGCGGAGCTCGGGCCCATCGAGGTGCTCGTGAACAACGCCGGCATCCAGCGGCACCGCGGGATCGAAGACCTCACGTGGGACGAGTGGTCCGCGGTCGTGGACGTGAACCTGCACGGGGTGTTCTCCGCGCTCCAGGCCGCCGGGAAGCGCATGCTCGACCGGGGCGAGGGCCGCATCGTCAACATCTCCTCCATCTCCTCGCGCGGCTCCGCGGGGCGGGCGCCGTATGCCACGACCAAGGCCGCCGTCATCGGACTCACCTCCACGGCGGGAGCGGAGTGGGCGTCGCGCGGTGTCCGAGTCAACGCGGTGGCCCCGGGCTACGTCGACACCGGGGTGTTCCGGCAAGGCGTCGAGCAGGGCACGCTGAGCCTCGACACGATCCTGTCCCGCATCCCCGCGAAGCGCCTCGCCGACGCGAGTGAGATCGCCGCGGCCGTGAGCTTCCTCGTGTCGGACCAGTCGCGCTACATGAACGGGCAGACCCTGTACGTCGACGGCGGGTTCATGGTGGACTACGGCGTGCCCCTCGCGAAGAAGCCCGAATGACCGCCGTCGCCCGGATCGACACGGCCACGGCGGTCCTCCCCCTTCCCGCGCCGCTGCAGCTCGGCGCGATGACGGTCACGCGGCGGGAGTATTCCGCGGTTCGGGTGACGGCGGACGACGGCACCACCGGGATCGCCTACTGCCTGTCGCGCGAAGCGCCGATGGCGGAGATCGTCGAACGCCTGGTGGCTCCGCACGCGGTGGGGCTCGACGCCGACGACCCGGCGGCCGCGTGGGACCGGATGCTCCGGGGCAGCGCGATCGTCGGACGGGTGGGACTCGTGCGGCGGGCGATCGGTCTCGTCGACATCGCCCTGTGGGACGTCGCGGCCCGTCGCGCCGGCGTGCCGCTGTGGACCCTGCTCGGCACCGGTGACGCCCCGCGGGAGGGGATGCTCGTCGCCGCGTATCCCTCTCCGCAGCGGCCGCCGCGGGAGATCGCGGACGAGGTGCTCGCGCAGGCGGAGGGCTGGGCACAGGTGAAGATTTCGCGCATTCCCGATCCGGCATACATGCGCGAACTGCTCGCGATCCTCGGCGCGGAGCTGCCGTCATCGACCGGACTCGTCGTGGATGTGGGCTTCGGCTGGCCCGACGCGGAGTCCGCTGTGGCGGAGGTCGCGCAGTGGGGCGAGCCGCGCCTGGCCTGGCTGGAGGATCCGCTGCTCCCCGAGGACGCGGCCGGTGTCGCCCGCATCCGCCGGGAGACCGGGCTGCCGGTGGCGGTGGGCGACGAGGTGACCGACCCCGCGGTGCTCCGGGGTCTCGTCGAGGTCGGCGAGGTCGACGCGCTGCGCCTCGACGTCGTCGCGATCGGCGGCATCACCCCCGCGCGCGAGCTCATCGGCTGGGCGACGGCGCGCGGTGTCCCCGTGTCCGGACACGTCTATCCCGAGGTCACGGCGCACCTCGGCATCCAGGTGGAGACCTTCGCCCGCGGGGTGAATCCCTACGACCCCGCACCCTCGTTCGTCACGGGCGGGCCGCAGTTCGCCGGCACCGTCACGCCGACCGCTGCTCCGGGGCTCGGCTTCGGCCTCGATCCCGCCGTCTTCCGATTCGAGAGGGACTGACATGACACCTTCCCCGCGCAGCGTCGTCGTCACCGGCAGCGGCAAGGGCATCGGCCGCGCCGTGGCCGCGCGGCTCACCGCCGACGGCTGGATCGTCGTCGGGCTCGAACGCTCGCCCGGCTCCGGGACCGTGGAGGAGGGCATCGTCGCCGAGGTCGTGCTCGGCGACGCCTCCGACCGCACGGCCCATCAACGCGCGGCGGCCGCGGCGCGCACCAAGGCTCCGCTGGCCGGCTGGGTCAACAACGCCGGCATCACGAAGCGCACGCCGCTGCACGAGCTCGACGAGACCGTCGTGCGCGAGATCATCGACATCAACGGCTTCGGCTACCTCTGGGGCTGCTCGACGGCCGTGTCCGCGTTCCTCGATCAGGGCGTGGCCGGGGCGATCGTGAACATCGGGTCGATCCACGGTCGCTCGAGCTTCGTCGACCACGCGGCTTACGAGTTCACGAAGGGCGGGATCGACGCCCTCAGCCGGAGCGTCGCCGTGACATATGGCGGAGTGGGCATACGGGCCAACACCGTCGCACCGGGCGGCGTGCGCACTCCGCATCTGGAGGCGCAGATCGCGCGGGCGGCCGATCCTGCGGCGGAGGAGCGCCTGCTCGCGGAGGGTCCGCCCATGGGACGCATCGCCCGGGCGGAGGAGGTCGCCGCGGTGACGGCGTTCCTGCTCTCCGACGAGGCCCCCTACCTCTCGGGCCAGTCCATCGCGGTCGACGGCGCCTGGACGGCGTCGTTCGGGGACATCACCCTCGACCCCGCGCTGCGGGAGCGGTTTGCGGCGCCGCCCGCTTCCTGAGCGCCTGCCACGCCGATGTCCCCGGTCCGTGCGACGATCCGCTCGTCGACGGGAGAACGGGATGCGCGGGGAAGCGACGGTTCTGCACGCCGATCTCGATGCGTTCTACGCCTCGGTCGAGCAGCGTGATGCGCCGGAGCTCCGCGGGCGTCCGGTGATCGTCGGCGGCGGGGTCGTGCTGGCCGCGAGCTACGAGGCGAAGGCGCGGGGCGTCCGCACCGCGATGGGCGGCCGGCAGGCGCGGGAACTGTGCCCCGACGCCGTCGTCGTGCCGCCGCGGATGGAGGCCTACTCCGCGGCCAGCAGGGATGTCTTCCGCATCTTCCGCGACACCACCCCGCTGGTGGAAGGGCTCTCCATCGACGAGGCGTTCCTCGAGGTCGGCGGGCTGCGACGCATCGCCGGCACTCCCGAGGCCATCGCCGTCGGGCTGCGGGAGCGCGTGCGCGCCGAGGCGGGCCTCGCGATCTCGGTCGGCGTCGCCCGCACGAAGTTCCTCGCCAAGGTGGCGAGTGCGGTGAGCAAGCCCGACGGACTCCTCGTCGTCGAGCCCGACCGGGAGGAGGAGTTCCTGCTGCCGCTTCCCGTCGAGCGGCTGTGGGGAGTTGGTGCGGTGACGGCGGAGAAGCTGCACCGTTACGGCATCCGCACGGTCGGACAGCTCGCGGAGCTCGAGGCCGCGACCGCGGAGCGCATGCTCGGAAAGGCGACCGGAGCGCACGTCCATGCTCTCGCCCGCCTGCGAGACCCCCGCCCCGTGGACACGACCAGGCGCCGGGGATCGATCGGGTCGCAGCGGGCGCTCGGCGTCCGTCCGCGGTCGCCGGAGGAGCTCGACGTGATCCTCACCCAGATCGTCGACCGGCTCGCGCGGCGTCTCCGCGACGGTGACCGCGTGTGCCGCACGGTGGTGCTGCGGCTGCGCTTCGGCGACTTCACGAAGGCCACCCGTTCCCGGTCGCTGCGGGCGCCGACTGACCGCACCGCGCTGCTGCTCGCCGTCGCCCGCACGCTCCTCGCCGCGGCGCAGCCCGAGATCAGCGGTCGCGGCATCACCCTGCTCGGCCTCTCGTTCACCCAGCTCGACGCGGCGGACAGCGTCCCGCCCGAGCTGCCGATCGACTGGGGCGACGAGTCCCGCCTCGACACCGTGCTCGACACGCTCCGCGACCGCTACGGCGCCGCCTCGGTCTCCCGCGCCGCTCAGCTCGGCCGCGACCCCGGTTGGTCGTCCCCGGTCCTGCCGGAGCATCACTGACCCCTTTCGAATCGCTTGACTGGTCCCATTTCGGCCGGAAGTACAGCCAATCGGGCGATTCGAAGCGGGTCAGGCCTTGAGCATCGACGCCCGCGAGATCACGCCGTCGACCACGTCGAACGTCGCGATCGTCTCCGTGGCGACGCCGGCGTTGATGACCCGCTCCTGTGCGACGAGCCAGCGGGAGCCGAACAGGACGCTCGTGTCGATCACGCAGGAGAGCTCGGGATTCTGCAGCCGCGGTTCGTAGAAGGCGCGGATCGCGGCCGACCCGACGAGGGGCTCCGGCGCGACCCCGGTGACCACGGCATCCTCGGCATAGGTCGCGACGAAGGCGTCGAGGTCGTGGGCGTTGAAGGCGTCGAGCTGCGCCTGCACGGTGTCGAGGGCAGAACGGTCCTGGGCGGTGCGGTCAGTCAATGCGAACTCCTCCGTTGACGTCGTAGGTGGCTCCGGTGATGAAGCGGGCCCGCTCCGAGGCGAGCGACGCGATGATCCAGGCGACGTCCTCCGGCTGCCCGAACGCACCGAGCGGGATGCCCGACTCGAGCTTCGCGCGGCCCTCGCCCTGGAGCTGATCCGTGATCGCGCTGGCGACCGGGCCGGGTGTGACGGCGTTGACGCGGATGCCCTCGGCGGCGAGGTGCCGGGCGAAGCTGCGGGTGATCGCGAGGATCGCCCCCTTGCTGGCCGCGTAGTGGATGCCCGTCTGCAGCGCGCCGACCTGCCCGGCGATCGAGGCGATGTTGATGACCGAGCGGTCGCCGTCGGCGGCCCGGAGCAGGGGGAGCGCCGCGCGGGTGAGCAGGAAGGTGCCGCGGGCGTTGGTCTCCAGGACGAAGTCCCACTCCTCGATGTCGATCTCGGGGTACGGGGTGTAGGGGCAGACGCCGCCGTTGTTGACGAGGACATGCAGGTCGTCCCATGCCGCCGTGATCTCGGTGATGAGCGCCGCGATGGAGTCGGGATCGCGGAGGTCGAGGCGCGACACGTGGACGTCCGGGGAGCCCGCCGCTCGGCACTCCTCCGCCACGCGGACGGCTTCGGCCTCCCGTCCGGCGTAGGTGATCCAGAGGGCGACGCCCTCGCGGGCGAGTTCGAGGGCGGCGGCGGTTCCGATGCCGGAACTGGCGCCCGTGACGAGTGCGCGGCGAACAGTCATGCCTAAACGCTATAGCAAGAAGGGGTCTCGCGACAGCGCTGTACGCGAGCTTGCTAGATGCTATAGCATCGCATCCATGACCGCGCCGCTCATCCTCGTCACCGACTGCGACCTTCCGGGAACCGTCATCGAAGACACCCTCCGCGCCGCCGGCCTCCGTGCCGAACGGGCCACCTCCGGGAGTGCGGACGACGTCGCCGCCGCCGGAGCCGACGCCGAGGCGCTGGTCGTGCAGTGGGCGCGCATCGACGGCCCCCTCATGGACCGCCTGCCGAACCTCCGCTTCATCAGCCGCGTCGGCATCGGCTACGACATGATCGACGTCGAGGCCGCCACGGCCCGCGGCATCGCCGTCGCGAACACGCCGAGCTACTGCATCGAAGAGGTCGCCGCGCACACGGTCGCGATGATCATGACCCAGGCCCGCGGCCTCTCCGCCTACGACCGGGCCGTGCGGGAGGGCGTCTGGAAGGCCGTCGACGCCCGGCCGCTCGCCGTGCGGCCGTCCTCCACCACCGTGTCGGTCCTCGGATTCGGGCGCATCGGATCGATCGTCGCCCGCGGGTGCCGGGCGCTCGGCTTCCGCGTGCTGGTGGCCGACCCGTATGCCTCCGACGACGCCGTGCGCGACGCAGGCTGCGAGCCCGTCGACATCCCGTCGGCGATCGCCCGCGCCGACATCCTTACCCTGCACGTGCCGCTGACGGACGAGACCCGCCACCTGATCGACGCCGCGGCCCTGGCGACGATGAAGCGGGATGCCGTGATCGTGAACACCTGCCGGGGACCGCTCATCGACGAGGACGCCCTGGCCGCGGCGCTCCGCGACGGCCGGCTCGCCGGTGCCGCTCTCGACGTCTTCGCGGAGGAGCCCCTCCCCGGCAGCTCCCCGCTGCGCGCGCTCGACACCGTGCTGCTCACGCCGCACGCCGCCTGGTACTCCCCGGAGGCTCTGGCGGATCTTCCCGTGCACGCCGCCGAGAACGTGATCCGCTCGCTCGCCGGCGAGGCCGTGCCCATCGTCAACCCGGCCTTCGCCGCCGCGCGCTGAGAGGACTCCCATGGAACTGCTGCGACTCGGCGCGATCGGCCAGGAGCGTCCCTACGTCCGCGATGACCAGGGCGTGGTGCGTGATCTCAGCTCCCTGACCCGCGACATCGACGGCGCCTTCCTCGCCGCGGACGGCATCGCCCGCGTGCGCGCGGCACTCGCCGACGGCTCCCTGCCGCAGGGGGAGACCACCGGGCTGCGCGTCGGTGCCCCTGTGGCGCGGCCGACCGCGGTGATGTGCATCGGCCAGAACTACGCGGCGCACGCGGCGGAGTCCGGCGCCGAGCCGCCCGCACACCCGGTGGTGTTCTTCAAGCACCCGAACACGGTCGTGGGTCCGGACGATGTCGTGCTCCTGCCGCCGGGAGCTGAGAAGGTCGACTGGGAGGTCGAACTCGCGGTCGTCATCGGCCGCACCGCGCGGTACCTGCCCTCCGTCGAGGCCGCGCGCGACGTGATCGCCGGCTACACCATCTCGAACGATGTGTCCGAGCGGGCGTATCAGCTCGAGGTCTCCGGCGGGCAGTGGTCGAAGGGGAAGTGCTCCGAGACGTTCAACCCCCTCGGCCCCGCGCTGGTGCCCGCCGACGAGATCGACCCCCAGTCGCTGCGCCTCCGGTCCTTCGTGAACGGCGAGCCGCGGCAGGACTCCTCCACCGCCGACATGATCTTCCCCGTGCTGCAGCTGGTGCACGAGCTCAGTCACTACCTCGTGCTCGAACCCGGCGACGTCATCAACACCGGCACCCCGCAGGGTGTCGCGCTGTCCGGACGCTTCCCGTACCTGCAGGACGGCGACGAGATGACCATCGAGATCGAGCGGCTCGGCCGCCAGCACCAGCGCACGGAGCGGGTCCGTCTCGGGTGAGGCCTGTGCCCGGGGCACGGTTCCTTTCGCTGAGTGCAACCGTGTCCCGGGTAGAGGCCTCTCCCACCGCTGTCGTCCGTGAACTCAGGCATCCGCGCGGGCTCAGGCGAGGGGAGGGGAAAGGTGCCTGATGCCGCGCGAACGCCTGAACCCGCGGGCGGGTCAGCCGGCGAAGGGGAGGACAGGGAGGCCGTGCACCCCGGGACGCACCGCGAAGACCGAGCCCGCGGCGGTGCCGTGATCGGACGGCAGACCCTGCGCGGAGGTCGTGATGAAGAGCGTGCCGAGGTCGTCGCCACCGAACGTGCAGGCACTGACCTGGGGCACCGGCAGCACGATGTCCTCGCGCACGGCCCCGGACGGCTCGAACCCCCGCACGCGGCTCCCGCCCCACAGCGCGACCCAGACACTGCCGTCTGCGGCGACCGTGAGGCCGTCGGGCACGCCGTCGTCTTCGGGGATGTGCGCGAACACCCGGCGCCCGCGGAGGTCGCCCTCGGTCACGTCGAACACGTCGATCCGGCCGGTGTCGGTGTCCACGTAGTAGACGCGGCGACCGTCCGGGGAGTAGCTGACGCCGTTGGACGAGGTCACGCGGGGGAGCACCGTGGTCACGTCGAGGGCGGCGTCGATGCGCAACACGGTCCCGGCGCCTTCGGTGGAGTCCGTGGACATCGATCCGGCCAGGAGCCGCCCTCGGGGGTCGCAGCAGCCGTCGTTCATGCGCACCGGGCCGTCGTCGAGCAGCGTCGCGACGGGACGGGCCTCCGCGTCGGGGCTGTCGGCGAGGTACAGGGTGCGCGCGCCCACCGCCGCGAAGCCCCCCGACGTCCGCGGACGGAAGAACGCGAGGTACTCGTCGTCGACGTGCTGGCGGACGATCTCGTCGCCGCGGAGGGTGAGCAGGTCGCCCGCGTCGCCGTCGACCCAGCGCAGGCCGCCCCACCCGGGCCACCAGACCGGGGCCTCGGCGTGGACGGCGACCGGGCCGGTCACGTCCTCGGGAGTCATGCGCCCTCCGCCGTCCGCCGCGGGTCGGTCACGGGCAGCGGCTCCGGAACGGGGTCGGCATGATCCGCCGAGGCGGCAGGGGCGGACGGGAGCTCCTTCGCCACCTGCTTCTCGAGCACGGTCACGGCCTCATCGGAGAGCAGGATGAGGCCGTCGAGCTCCTCGCGCACCCGCTTGTAGGCGATGTTCCGCTCGGACTGCGTCGCCGACTCGTCCACGGCGACCTTGAGGAGCTGCTGCGCACGGTCGAGGCGCTTGCGCTCGGCCTCGGTGAACGTCGAGTCGCGCAGCCGCCGGGCGTCCTTCTCCGCGATCTCGAACGCGACCGCGTAGTCGCCGACGGCCTGCAGGTACTCTGCGATCTGCTGCTCCGTGAGCTTCGCGTCGGCGGAGGCCGGACGCAGCGCGTCCGCGGTCTTCTTCGCGCGGAGGAAGGCGGCCGTGAGCGGCTGGCGGCCGTCGCTCATCGCAGGGAAGGCGATGAGCTTGGCGACGTCGAGCTCGTAGTCCAGCCACCGTGCGGTGATCTCGTCGTGCTCGGCGAAGAGGCGGGCGAGCAGGTCGTCGGGCGCCGCGGAGGCCGTGGTGTCGATGACGGTGGGACCCCCGTGCTTCGCCTGCCGGGCGGCCGCGCGCGCCTCGATCTCGGCGGTCTTGACCTGCGCCTTCATACGCAGGGCCTCCAGCCGGCGCTCGTGCCGACGCTTGGAGCCGCGCTCCCAGGCCTTGGCGACCCCGCCGGCCATGCCCATGATCGGGAAGACGAGCCACCAGTAGTCACCCGCGAAGTTCCAGAAGCCCCGGATGAACTCGTCCATGATGGGTTCAGCCTACTGCGCGACCGCGGGTCGCCGGGGGCCCGCACGAGAGGGAGGACGGCCGCATGAAGAGCGTCGGCATCGTCGGGATCGAGAACAGCCATGCCACGGAGATCGTCCGCTTCCTGAACGCCGAGGCCGCGGACGTGCCCGTGCGGATCACGGCCCTCGTGGCAGGGGTGCCGGAGCGCACGCGGGAGCTGGCGGCACTCGGCGGCATCGGACGCGTCGTCGACGAGGCGGCCGCACTCTTCGGCACGGTGGACGCGCTCATCGTGACCGCCCGCGACGGTGCCGATCACCGCGCCCTCGCCGTTCCCTTCCTGGAAGCCGGGGTGCCGGTCTGGGTCGACAAGCCGCTCGCGGCGACCGTTGCCGATGCCGACGCGATCCTCGCCGCCGCGCAGCGTGGGCGGGCGCCCGTCACCTCTTCGTCCACGCTCCGCTGGCTCGCCGACACCGCGGAACTCGTGGCGGAGGCGGACCGCATCGGCGAAGTCCAGGCGGTCACCGTCACGGGGCCGGCCGATCCGGACGGCCCGTACAGCGGCATCTTCTTCTACGGCATCCACCTCGCCGATCTCGCCCAGGTGCTGCGGCCCGGCACCGCGGAGGACGTCGAGGTGCAGTTCCTGCCGGCCGGCGTCGTCGCCCGCTACCGGGTCGGCGGCGTGCCGGTGACGTTGGAGTTCGTCCGGCCGGAGGACGACCGGCAGGTGCCGTTCCGGGCTACCGTCGTTGGTCGCCGGGGCATCGCGAGCCGGGAGATCCCGATCGGCCCCGGGTATGTGCGACCCGGCGTCCGGGCCTTCGCCAGGATGCTGAAGACCGGCGAGCCTCCGGTTCCCGGGTCCGAGATGCGCGCTTCGATCGCCGTGCTCGAGAAGGTCGCCGAGGCCCTCGCCTCCCGCTGATCCGGGCACAGCTTCGGAGATCGGGCCCGGCGCGCCGTCGACAGGCCCTGGGCGGCGGCGTGTCGCCTCCGGCTCTCCGAAGCCGTGCCCGGGGTCGGAATCAGGCCGTCGTGAGGTCCTGCGCGAGCATGAGGATGATTCCGCTGGGGCCGCGGAGGTAGGTCAGCCGGTAGATGTCCCGGTAGTTCGCGACGCCGCGCAGGGGATGGAATCCGTGCCGGGCGGCGATGGCGAGGGAGGCGTCGATGTCGTCGACGGAGAAGGCGATCCGGTGCATGCCGATCTCGTTCGGCCGCGTCGGCTCCGTCTCGATCGCCTCGGGGTGGATGTACTCGAACAGCTCGATCTGCCCGTGCCCGTCCGGGGTCTGCAGCACGGCGATCCGCGCGTGGTTCCCGTCGAGACCGACCGCGGTGGACGCCCACTCGCCGCTGACCTCGTCCCGTCCGACCACGGAGAGCCCCAGGTCGGTGAAGAAGGCGATGGTGGCGTCGAGGTCGCGCACGGCGATCCCGATGTTCTCGAGGGCGATGGCCATGCCCGCGATGCTACTCCGGCGTCAGCGACCCCGCTTTTCGGCGCAGGCCACGCAGTACTCCGCGAACGGGCGCACCTCCAGGCGCTCCGGGGGGATAGGTCGCCCGCAGTGCGCGCAGATGCCGTAGGTCCCGGCGCCCATCCGCACCAGCGCCTCGTTCACCTGGCGGAGCTCCCCCTGCGCCGCCTCGGCGAGCCCCGACAGCCGGGACCACTCCGACGAGAGCGTCACCCCCTCCGGGTCGTGCTCGTCGTCGTCGTTCGAGCCCTCGCGGTCGTGCATGAGCTCCGCGAGCGTGGCCGCCGTCGCCGTGACGCGGGTTTCGGCCTCGGCGCGGCGCTCTTCCAACAGCGCTCGCAGATCCATCCGCCCACTTTAGGCCCGCCCTGCGACACTGGCGTCGCCCCCCGATCAGGCATCCCCGCGGATTCAGGCGACATCGGCAGCAGGTGCCTGAACTCCCGCGCCTGCCTGTCCTCGCCAGACAGCCTGCCCCCGCGACTGCTCGCGCAGGATCAGGCATCCGCGCGAGATCAGGCGACCCTGGTGACAGGTGCCTGAACCCGCGCGAACGCCTGAACCCGCGACCGAACGCGACTCAGCCGCGGGTGCGCGGAGCCTCCACGGCGGGGACGGAGTCGGTGTGCACGCTGGGGTGATCCCGCTCCAGCGCCGCGCCCTCCATGTCGACGTTCGGGATGATGCGGTCGAGCCAGGTCGGCAGCCACCAGGCCGAGCGTCCGAGCAGGTGCATGAGTGCGGGCATCAGCAGCATTCGTACCACGAATGCATCGAGCAGCACGCCGAACGCGAGACCGAACCCGATGGAGCGGATGATGGTCGACTCCGAGAACACGAACCCGCCGAACACCGACACCATGATGAGCGCGGCCGCGATGACCACCGAGCGCCCGGCCCGGAAGCCCTGTGCCACGGCATCGCGCGCGGAGGCGCCGTGCACATAGGCCTCCCGCATCCCGGACGCGAGGAAGAGCTGGTAGTCCATGGCCAGTCCGAACAGGATGCCGACGAGGATCACCGGCAGGAAGCTCAGGATCGGACCGGTGCTGTGCAACCCGATGAGGTCGGCGCCCCACCCCCACTGGAACACCGCGACGATGAGCCCGTACGTCGCGAAGAGTGACAGCACGAACCCTCCCGTGGCGATGAGCGGCACGAGCAGCGAGCGGAACACGACGATCATGATGAGCAGCGACAGGCCCACGACGACCACGAGGTACAGCGGGAGCACGCTCGCCAGGGCCTCGGAGATGTCGATGTTGGTGGCGGCCTGACCGGCGACGCCGAGGGTGATGCCGCCGTCGATCTCGGGGAGACCCCGGAGGTCCTGCACCAGCTTCTCGGTGGAGGCGCTGTTCGGGCCTTCGGCGGGCAGCACCTGGAAGGCGAGGAGCGTGTTGTCGTCCGACGTCGCGATGGGGGCCACCGCGACCACGTCGTTCTGCTCGGCGATCTTCTCCGCGACGGTCACCTGCGTGGCCAGCAGGTCGTCGTCGCTCACGGCGTCGTCGAGGGTCGCCGTCACCAGGAGCGGACCGTTCGCGCCCTCGCCGAACTGCTCGTCGACGGTCTGGAACGCGCGGTAGCTGGTGGAGTCGGCGGGTTCGCTCGACCCATCGGGGAGGCCGAGGCGCATCGACATCGCGGGGATCGCGATCACGAGCAGCGCGACGACGCTGACGAGGGCGGTGACGACCGCGCGCAGCGTCGACATCCGGCGCACGGGCTTCCCGGCCGCGTGCTCCTGGCCGATGGTCGCCCGCGCCGTGCGGCCGAGCAGACGGGTGCCGACGAGGCCGAGGATCGCCGGGGCGAGGGTCACGGCCACGAGCACGGCGACCGCGACGCAGACCGCGCCCACCGTGCCCATGAGGCCGAGGAACGGCACGCCCGTCACGTTGAGGGCGAGGAGCGCGACGATGACCGTGGTCCCCGCGAACACCACCGCGGTCCCGGAGGTACCCGTGGCGAGACCGATGGACTCGCGCACGGGCGACCCCGCCAGCAGCTGCTTGCGGTGCCGGTTCACGATGAAGAGGGAGTAGTCGATGCCGACCGCGAGCCCCAGCATCACGCCGAGGACGGGAGTGACCGAGGCCATGTCGACGACGCCGGAGAACGCGAGGGACGCCGTGACGCCCACGCCGACGCCGACCACGGCGGTGACGATGGGCAGGGCCGCACCGATCAGCGAACCGAGCATGACGATGAGCACGACCGCGGCGAACGCGAGGCCGATGGCCTCGCCGACACCGAAGATCTCCGGCACGCCCTGGGCGATGTCGGTGCCGAAGTCGACCGTGACGCCGTCGATCTCCTCGTCCTGGAAGTGGGCGATGGTGCTCTGCTTGGTCTCCTCGGCGAGCTCCAGGCGCGGGTCGACGAAGGAGACGTTGACGATGGCCGTGGAGCCGTCCTCCGAGACGACGCCGATGCCGTCCGCGAGGTCGAGGAGGGATGTACCGAGCTCGAGCTGCTCCGCGTTGTCGGCGAGCTCGTCGCGGTTCGCGTCGATGGTGGCCTGCTGGGCCTCGAGCTGCGCGAGCTGGGCGTTCAGCTCCGCGAGCTGCGCGTCGAGCGCGGCGGTCTGCTCCGGCGGCGCGCCGGCGGCCTCGGCCTGAGCCCGCGCGCCTTCGAGCTGGGTGATCCCGGCCTCGAGCTGTGTCCGACCGTCGTCGAGCTGCGCCTGGCCGGCGTCGAGCTGGGCCTGCCCGTTCTGGAGCTGGGCCTGGCCGTCGGTCAGCTTCTTCGCCTGCTCGTCCTGCTGCCGCTGGGCGTCGAACGGGTCGACGACGGAGGCGACGCCGTCGAGGTCTTCCGCGCTCGCGGCGAGGTCGGAGATCGTCTGCTTCTGCTCGTCGGTGAAGGGCTCGCCGTCGTCCGTCCGATAGACCACCGTCCCGGTGCCGCCGGCGGTGTCCGGCAGCTTGTCGGCAAGCTGATCGGTGACCTCGCCCGAGGCGGTGCCGGGGATGTCGAAGCTGTTGCTCAGCGTGCCGCCGAAGGTGAGGAAGGCGCCGACGCCGAGCCCGAGGATCAGCACCCAGGAGACGATCACCGTCCACGCCTTGCGCGCAGCGAAAGAACCCAGACGGAACAGCAACGAAGCCACGTGATCTCCTTCAGACGAAATGAGCATACGGCACGTCTCGTCTAGGGATCTGTGGCTATCCTGAACGCATGGTGAACGAGCATCGCAGCGGCCCGGTGCGCAGCACGGCGGCCCGCGAGGCGATCCTCGACGCGACGGCCCGGCTCTTCCACAATCAGGGGTACGACCGGCTCACGATCGAGGGCATCGCCAAGGAGGCCAAGGTCGGCAAGCAGACCATCTACCGCTGGTGGCCGTCGCGCGGCGCCCTCATCGGGGAATGCCTGGCCGAGGGACGCCTCATCCCCGTGGACTTCGTCGTGCCGGACACCGGAGACCTCTCCGCCGACGTGGAGACCTGGCTGCGGAGCGTCCTGTCGATCCTCGAAAAGCCCCAGGGCGGTGTACTGCTGCGGTCGCTCGTGGCCGCAGCCACGGAGGATGCCTCCGTCGGCGCGCACCTCGGCGAGAGCCTCGGGGTGGAGAAGTACCTGTCGGAGCGTCTCCGCGGCGGCATCCGCGACGGTCAACTGCCGGAGGACGCCCCGGTCGAGCAGCTCGGTCGCGCGATCCTCGGGGCCATCATCGTGGAGTCCCTCGGCCGCGAGGCCCACGATCCGGGTTCCGTCGTCGCCCTGACCCGCTACCTCTTCGCTCACTGAGGTCGCGGATTCGCACGAGGTCGCACGGATTCAGGGAATCCCCGCGACGCGGGCGCGAATCTGCGACGCGGGCCCGGATCAGCCGAGGAGCAGGGTGAGCACGGTCGCGCCGCCGCCGCCGAGGATCAGCGCCACGATGACGGTCCACGCGATGATGCGGATGCGCCGGTTGCGCTTCTCGCCGAGGTCGCCGTAGTCCTCGCTGAGGCCGTCGTTGCTCATCAGGCCACCGGCTCGGTGACGGTCGGACCGAAGTACGACGGCAGCGTGGCCCGGGAGCGCTCGCGGAGCTCGGCGGCCGAGACGGTGAAGACGTCCTGCACCTCGAGCTGCGGCTCGCTGTCCGTGACGCCGATGCGGGCGACGGGGTAGCCGCGTCCCTCGCAGAGGCCCCGGAACTTCACGTCGTCCTCGCGCGGCACGGTCACGATCACGCGGCCGGTCGACTCGGAGAACAGAGCGGACGCGGCGTCCACGCCATCGCGCTCGATGATCTCGTTGAGCCAGACGCGGGCGCCGACGCCGAAGCGCATGACGCCCTCGGCGAGGGCCTGCGCGAGACCACCTTCGGAGAGATCGTGCGCCGAGGAGATGAGCCACTCGTCACGGGCCGCGGCGAGCAGTCCGGCGAGGCGCTTCTCGCCCGCGAGGTCGACCTTCGGCGGGCGGCCGCCGAGGTGCTGATGCACGACCTCGGCCCACGCGGAGCCGGAGAGCTCGGTCGACGTGGTGCCGAGCAGGTAGATGTTCTGCCCCTCGTCCTGCCAGCCGGACGGGATGCGGCGCGAGACGTCGTCGATGATGCCGAGCACGCCGACGAGCGGGGTCGGGTGGATCGGCACGTCGCCGGTCTGGTTGTAGAACGAGACGTTGCCGCCGGTGACCGGGGTGCCCAGCTCGTAGCAGCCGTCAGCCAGGCCGTCGACGGTCTGGCCGAACTGCCACATGACCTCGGGATTCTCGGGAGAGCCGAAGTTGAGGCAGTCGGTGATCGCGGTCGGCACGGCACCCGTGACGGCGACGTTCCGGTACGCCTCAGCGAGGGCGAGCTGCGCGCCCGCGTACGGGTCGAGCTGGCAGTAGCGGCCGTTGGCGTCGGTCGCGATGGAGAAGCCCAGGCCGGACTCCTCGTCCACGCGGATCATGCCGGCGTCGTCGGGGAAGCTCAGGGCCGTGTTGCCGAGCACGTAGTAGTCGTACTGGTTGGTGATCCAGCTCGTGTCGGCGAGGTTCGGGGAGGCGACGAGGGCGAGGAACTGCTCGCGCAGCGTCTCCGCGTCGTTCGCGCGCGGCAGGTTCTCCGCGGCGTCGGCCTGCAGGGCGTCGATCCAGGTCGGGTAGGCGACCGGGCGGTCGTAGACGGGACCGTCGACCGCGACGGTCGACGGGTCGACGTCGACGATGCGCTCGCCCTGCCAGTCGATGATGAGTCGTCCGTCGCCGGTGACCTCGCCGAGCACGGAGGTCTCGACCTCCCACTTGTTCACGACGGCCAGGAAGGCGTCGAGCTTCTCGGGGGCGACGATCGCCATCATGCGCTCCTGCGACTCCGACATGAGGATCTCCTCGGCCGTGAGCGTGGGGTCGCGCAGCAGCACGTTGTCGAGCGAGACGTGCATGCCGCTGTTGCCGTTGGCCGCGAGCTCGCTGGTCGCGCACGAGATGCCGGCGGCACCGAGGTCCTGGATCGCCTCGACGAGCTCGCCGCGGTAGAGCTCCAGGCAGCACTCGATGAGCACCTTCTCGGCGAACGGGTCGCCCACCTGCACCGCGGGGCGCTTGGTGGGGCCGCCGTCGGCGAACGTGTCGGAGGCGAGGATGCTCGCACCGCCGATGCCGTCGCCACCCGTGCGGGCGCCGAACAGCACGACCTTGTTGCCGACGCCGGTAGCGTTGGCGAGCTTGAGGTCTTCGTGCCGCAGCACGCCCACCGCGAGCGCGTTGACCAGCGGGTTCGCCTGATAGACGCTGTCGAAGACCGTCTCGCCGCCGATGTTCGGAAGGCCGAGGCAGTTGCCGTAGAAGCTGATGCCGCTGGTCACGCCGTGCACGACGCGGGCGGTGTCCGGGTGGTCGATGGCGCCGAAGCGCAGCGCGTCCATGACGGCGACCGGGCGGGCGCCCATCGAGATGATGTCGCGGACGATGCCGCCGACACCGGTCGCCGCACCCTGGAAGGGCTCGATGAACGACGGGTGATTGTGCGACTCGGCCTTGAAGGTGACGGCCCAGCCCTCGCCGACGTCGACGACGCCCGCGTTCTGGCCCATGCCCACCATGAGGCGTTCCTTCATCTCGTCGGAGACCTTCTGGCCGAACCGGCGCAGGTAGTTCTTGCTCGACTTGTAGGAGCAGTGCTCCGACCACATCACCGAGTACATCGCCAGCTCGCCCGAGGTGGGGCGGCGGCCGAGGATCTCCTTGATGCGCGCGTACTCGTCGTCCTTGAGCCCGAGGGCGCCGTACGGCTGCTCCTTCTCGGGCGTCGCGATCGCGTTCTCGACGGAGTCGGGGACGTGCTGGGGGGAAGGTGCAGGGGCGGTGGTCACGCGCACTCCAAAGGAAGGGGCCGGCGGGGCGTCTTCAGTCTACCGGCGCGGTCGGGGCCGTTCTCTCGTGCGTGCCGTCGGACGTTGTCGGGGCGGGGAGGCGGCGGCGTCATGGCAGCTCGGCGATGGTCAGGCCCTGCGCGCGTGCGGCAGCGGCCAGCTCGCGGTCGAAGGTGAGGAGCGCAGTGACCACGTCGCCGAGTTCGAGCGCGGCGGCGAGGTGGAGAGCGTCCAGAGTGCGGAGCCCTGAGCCTGCCCGGATGGCCCCGGTCAGCGTCTCGTCGTCGAGGGAGACGAGCGCGACGCGGTCGAGGAGGTCGACGACGGCTTCGCGGTCGAGGGAACGGCGGTCGGCGATCGCGTGTAGCTCGACGGCGAGCAGGCGCGAGGAGACGAACTCGCTGCCGTTCGCGAAGGCGCGGACGACCGCTTCCGACCCCTCTTCCTCGATGAGTGCCTTCGCGGCCGCTGAGGTGTCGAGGTAGATCACGACCGGTCGGCTCGAAGCTCGCCGAGGATCTCCGTCACGGACAGCGAGTCCGGCACGGGGGCGTGGCGGAGCGGACCGCTGGCGCGGGGCAGCGTCACCCGCCCGTTGGCGATCATGCGCGTCCAGGCTGTCTCGGCGGGTGGCGACAGCTCGGCGATCGGGCGCCCGCGGTCTGTCACCGTCAGGTGCTCGCCGGCGGTGACACGCGCCAGAACCCGCGCGGTCTGCTGATTCAGTTCGGTCTTCGACACGGTGCCCATCTCCTCAGGGTAGGTCCAAAGTAGTAGAACTACTAGTTCTCGGATTCGTGGGTCCAGTGAACCATCGCTCGGCGACATTGCGAGGCTGCACGGACGGAGCTCCCCGAAGGCTCTGGATAACTCCCCCGCAGGGCGGCGTCAGGAGGAGGAGTGCGCTGCCGCGAACCGCTGCGCCAGCATCCCCGCCGCCTCGCGCAGCGCCTCGGGCCCGACCACCGTGAACGGTGCGTCGAACCGGGTCACCGCGGCGAGCACACCCGTCCACGACCAGGAGCCGACCGTGACGCGGCACGAGTCGTCCGACAGCGGCACCACGGCTCCGTCTCCGACCCACGGCGCCACGTCCCGCGCGGGCAGGGCGATGTCCACCACGCCCGTGCACGGCCAGCGGTCCTCGGTCGTCGAGCCCTTGGCGCGGGCGGCGAGGAAGGTCTGCGCATCCTCAGCGGGCAGAGGTCGCGGCGTGAAGGAGGGGCCGGTCGGCGTCCGCGGCCGCAGTCGATCGAGGCGATACGTGCGCCAGTCGGCCGCGTCGAGGTCCCAGGCCAGCAGATACCACCGGCCCTCGCGCGCCACGACGGCATGGGGCTCGGTGCGCCGTGGCGGGCGGTCCCGCTCGGAGCCGTAGTCGAAGCGGAGCACCTTCCGGTCGCGTACCGCCGCGCTCGCCGCCTCCAGCACGGCCGGATCGGCGCGGACCTCGGCGGGCGCTCCGGTGAAGCGGATCCCGTCGATGCGGTGGCGCAGGCGTGAGGGCATGACCTGACGGACGGTCGCGAGCGCGCGCTGGGCGGCCTCGGTGACCTCGACCCCGGTCGCGCTCTGCAGGGCCACGGCGATCGCCACGGCCTGCGCGTCGTCGAACAGGAGCGGCGGCATATCCGACCCTGCTTCGAGGCGGTAGCCGCCGTACGGGCCCTTGCTCGATCCGATGCGGTAGCCGAGCGCGCGCAGGCGATCGACGTCGCGGCGCACCGTGCGCGGTGTGACGCCGAGACGGTCGGCGAGTTCCCCGCCCGCCCAGTCGCGCGTCGCCTGCAGCAGCGACAGCAGCGCGAGCATGCGCGACGAGCTTCCGGTCATGGCTCCATTCTGCGGCGAAAAGAGGACAGAAGCCGACCTCTACTGCTGTGAGGGTGGGGTCACACGGTCCGATCGGCGGACCGGGACACGGAGGACACCATGACTCTCACGACCACCACCCACCTCAACTTCCGCGGCACGGCTCGACAGGCACTCGACTTCTACCGCTCGGTCTTCGGCGGCGAGGTGACCGCGGCGACCTACGGGCAGTTCGGGATGCCGGATGGGGTCCCCGGGTTCGACAAGCTCATGTTCGGGCAGCTCGACGGGCCCGTGCGCCTGATGGCGTATGACATCCCGGGCGCGGACGACGAGGACGCGACTGCCGGCACCACCCGTCGTGAGAACGGGATGACGATCACGGACCGCTCCTTCTTCCAGTCGCTGCGGGCGGACTCCCTGGATGAGCTGAACCCCGTCTGGGACGCCCTCGCCGAGGGTGCGACCGTGATCGAGCCTCTCGCCGCCTCCGCGTGGTCCGCCGGTTTCGGCATGCTCACCGACCGCTTCGGCGTGACCTGGGTCCTCGACGTCGCCTGATCCCGTCGGAAGCTCGACCCACCCCCTTGCGCTCGACCCGGCCCTCTGCGCTCGTCCGCAACGGGCCGGGATGCACGGAAGGGGGTGGGTCAACGAACGGCGCGCCTCCTGCAGCCGACCCGGCCCCGTGCGGTCGACCCGGCCCTCTGCGCTCGTCCGCAACGGGCCGGGCTGCACGCAAGGGGGTGGATCGGCGCCGCCGCGTGGCGGGACACGGCATGTCAAGGGGGTCTTGGTCGTCGGGTGCCTCCCGTAGAAAGGAGGAGACGAAAGGCAGGGCATGGCCGCAGGAGACATCGAGACCTTCTCGCGCAACGGCATCTGGTTCAACCGGATCCAGGGCGAGTCGCACACGCTGGGCAGCAGCTTCGAGTCGATGGAGGAGGCGGTGAAGGTCGGCCGTGGCGCGGCGACGGCGCGTCAGGTGCAGCATTTCGTGCGCACGGAAGAGGGGCCGTCCGACGACGTGGCCCCGAACGAGGCGCACCCGCGCGACCTCATGTGGTGAGTCGCGGATGATCCTGCAGGCCTGCGTGAACGGTGCCAGGGACGTCGCGGAGCATCCATGGCTGAGCGCCGACGAGACGGTGGTGGCCCAGGATGCCGCGGCGGCCGTCGACGCCGGCGCGACCGAGATCCATGTGCACCCGAAGGATGGCGGCGGCCGCGATTCCCTCGCCCCCGAAGACGTGCAGCGCTGGCTGGGTGCCGTCCGGGCCGCGGCGCCGGGCGTGCCCGTGGGCGTGACGACCGGAGCATGGGCCGAGCCCGATGTGGCTCGCCGGATCGAGGCCATCGAGGGCTGGACGGAACTCCCCGACTACGCCTCCGTGAACTGGCACGAGGCCGGAGCGGACGGGGTTGCCGCGGCGCTGCATCGACGGGGGATCGGCGTGGAAGCGGGCATCTGGGACGCGGCGGGGCTCGAGGCGTGGCGGGTCTCCCCAGTCCGCGGCGCGTGCCTGCGGGTGCTCGTGGAGCTTCCGGCGGAGGCCGCCGACATCGTTCGCCCGCACGCCGAGGGGCTGATCGCCCACGTGGCGCGCGAAGAGCCCGACCTGCCGATCCTCCTGCACGGGGAGGACCTGTCGGCCTGGCCCGCCCTCGATCTGGCCGCAGAGCGCGGACTCGACACGCGAATCGGCCTGGAGGACACGCTCCTCCTGCCGGACGGCGCCGCCGCTCCGAGCAACGCCGCCCTCGTCCGCGCCGCCCGCTCCCGCCTCCCCCGCTCCTAGCCCCGTCGCCCCACCCCGCCTGCCGTCGCATGGCGCCGGTGCGGGTGCAGATTCGTCCCTCTTTCCGCGGTTTCCGGTCCCTTTTCGCACTCCACACCGCCGGAGCTGCCCCTGCCCCTCGAGTGATAGTGCATAACCGCACCCCCCGTCGCCGGTTCCGGGGCGTTCTCGCATTCTGTTCGGGAGGCGGCGGTCCGAACCGTGTCAGGGCCTTCCCGGCGAGTACGAGCGCCCCTACGCTGGAGCGATGTTCGCCGGTGCCTCCGTCTACTTCCTGCTCGTCTACGTGGTCGTCCCGCTCCTCGCGCTGCTGCTCCTGTGGTTGATCATCTACTCGGCGGTCCGGGCGGCACTGACGGCGCATCGCCGCGCCCTCGCCGCGGAGCGCACCACCGCGCCGGATACTCCCTGATCCTGCGCTTCCAGCGACCGCGCGCCGCATGCCTCGCCCTGGCGCCGGGTGCCGGTGCAGAACCGCTCCTCACGCTGGCGCGGCTCCGGCACGTTTCTGCGCTTCCGTGCCTGGGTCGCGCCCCGGACCCCGGTGCGGGCGCAGAAACGTGCCTGGTCTCGCCCACCCCGGAGCGTTTTCGAACTCGCCAACGGCCTGCGCCCCACTCTGCCCCAGTGCGGGCGCAGAAACGTCCCTCCCACCGCCCACCCCGGAGCGTTCCGCACTCCGCACCCGCATCCGCACCCCCGGGATCCCACGCGAGCGCCCCGGACTCACCCGGCACTCCACCCGCGCCAGTCAGGTCGGTCCACGATGCAGAAGCGGTTGCCCTCGGGGTCTTCCATGATGATGTAGTCCGCGTCGTCGGGGCGGCCGTCCCAGTGCACCTCGCGCGCACCGAGCTCAGCGAGGCGTTCCACCTCGGCGGACTGGTCGTCGGCGTAGATGTCGAGGTGGATGCGCGGCGGCAGGACCCGCTCCGAGTGATGGGCGTCGAGCGCGATACACGGTGCGTCGGCGTCGCGGGGTGTGAGGACGACCCAGTCGTCCTCGGCGGGGTCTCGCTCGACGTAGTCGAGGGCGGCCTTCCAGAACGCGGTCTGGGCGGCGAGGTCGTTCACGCGGATCACGATCGACACGATCTTCAACATGCGGCGAGGGTACGGCGAGGGAGGGTGTCCGGGCAGGGGCTTGCGCCGCCGCGGGGGATCAGCTCCCGGAACGGGGCCGTGGGGCGCGAGCACCTGCTCCGAGGCGTGCCCGTGCTGGTCGGTGGAGGTGACGGCGCCACGAGCGCCCTGGGCGACCGCAGCCCACTCCGTGGGCGCCGTGGCGGAGTCGTGTGACCGGCATCCCGCCGGAAGCGACCCCCGTCCGATATCGTGCGGCCATGGAGACCACATCCGAGGTGACGCCCGAGACCGATGACGACGCACGGTCGGGGACCGCGCCCGAGGTGGAGGAGGCCGAGCGTGCGGAGCGGCGCCGGCTGGCCGCGAACCGCTTCGGATGGATCGTCGCGTGGGGTGTGTCCGTCGTCGCCCTGATCGTCGGCATCAGTCTCACGGGAGTCGGGACGGCAGAGCACATCGTCGAGTACTCCGACAGCTACGACGTCTTCCGGCGGGAGGTCTGGCCCGCGGGTCTCGTGCTCCTCGGCGTGGGTGCGCTCGGCGTCATCGCCACCGCCCTCGCCACCACGGTCCTCACGCAGAAGCGCTGACCCCAGACCGAGAACGCCCCCGCCGTTCGGGTCGGCGGGGGCGTCGATTCCATGGAGTCGCGTTACTGCACGGACCAGCCGCCGTCGGAGGCGAGGATGGCGCCGTTGATGTTCACGGCGTCGTCCGACAGCAGGAACGTGATCGATGCGGCCAGGTGCTCAGCGGTCGCGACGGTCGGGATGGCCTGCTGGAACGGGGCGAGGCGGCCGGAGCCGTACTCGGACATGTGCGGGGGCATCGGGATGCCGGTGGCGACGCCGCCCGGGGCGACGGAGTTCACGCGGATCCCCTTCGGCCCGTACATGAACGCGGCCGACTTGGTGACGCCGATGATGCCGTGCTTGCTGGCCGTGTAGGCGTTGCCCGAGGCGTTGCCGCGCAGGCCCGCCTCGCTCGACACGTTGAGGATCGCGCCGCGACCGGCCCTCTCCATGACGGGGATGACCGCGCGCATGAGCTTGAACGGCGCGGTGAGGTTGATCGCGATGACGCGGTCCCACACCGCATCGGAAGTCTCGCCCGCGGGTGAGAAGTCGTCGTTGATGCCGGCGACGTTCGCGAGCCCGTCGATGCGGTCGCCCGCCGCGGCGACGACGGCGTCGACCGCGTCCTGCTTGGTGAGGTCACCCGCGACCGTGACGATGTCGGCGTCCGCCAGCTCGGCCTTGAGGGCGTCGAGCTTCTCGGCGGCGATGTCGCTGGCGATCACGCGTCCGCCTTCCCGGGCGATGCGCGAGGCGGTGGCCTTGCCGATGCCGGAGGCTGCGCCCGTGACGATGACGGTCTTGCCGGCGAAGCGGCCCGCCGTGACCTTCTCGGTCCAGCCTTCGGAGGCGTCGTCCTCGGGGATCTCGCCGTTGTTCGCGGCGCGCACGAGGTCGTCGACGACCGACTGCGGAAGCTGGCCCTGGCTCATGGCGACGAGCTGCTGCAGGGGGAGTCCGAGCACGGGGGTGAGGAGCTCGGGGTCGGCGCCTGTCTGCTCGAAGAGGCCCCGGATGAGCGGGCCGCCGGTGGGGTCGTTCATCCAGTCGCCGATGGTGGAGTGTGCGGTGAGGGCCATGCTCTTTCTCCTTGCTCGGGTGCCGTCGTAGTTTCGCAACGATGCGTCTACTTATGTTCCAGTGTACGCCTGAGTACGCTCGAAAGGTGCCCCGTCCTCGCAGTGAAAAGGCCCGCCAGTCCGTGCTGGAGGCGATGCGTCGCGCGCTCGCCGCAGACGGATATGAGGCCGTGACGATCGAGGGCCTCGCGGCGGAGGCGGAGGTGTCGAAGCAGACGATCTACCGGTGGTGGCCGTCGAAGGCCACGATCCTCGGGGAGGCGCTGCTCGAGGGGGCGATCCCCGGTTCAGATGTCGTCGTGCCGATAACGGACGACCTCGGCGCGGACCTGCGTTCGTGGTTCACAGCGGTGTCCGCGGGGCTCGCTCGACCCGAGGGCGTGTCGCTCGCGCGGGCGCTCATCGAGGTGACGGCGGCTGATCCGGAGCTGGGGCTCGTCTTGAACGAGCGGCTGGCGGCGCCGATCCGGGAGTGGGTGGCGGAGCGGATCTCCCGCGGACGCACGGACGGAGACGTACGGGCCGACGTGGATGCCGCCGCAGTCGCCGACGAGTTCATCGCGATCGCCTCGTACTCCGCCCTGATCGGGCAGCCGTTGAGTGCGGAGCGGGTGGAGGAGACGGTGGTGCGGTTGCTGCGGGGGATTGCGGCGGGCTGAGTCTCTCGCTGGATTGCTGTGCGGCGCGACGGTTGCGGTTCTCCACGCTGCACTCGTCGGGTACCTCGAGGCGAGAATATCGGTTGTGACCTCATATGTATGCTTCCATGTGTCGCATGACACAGCGAACCCGATCCCGCGGCATCGTGTCGGGGCCGGCGGGCGTGTGGTGGCCGTGGGTGAGGAACTGCTAGAGGTGGACATCATGCTTTTTGTCGCGGTGGGCGTGGCTCTTCTCCTCTGGGGGGCGTTGGTGGGGCGGGTCGGCAGCAGGCTCGGCACTCTTCTCGCCATCGTTCCCGTTCTGGTGTGGTTCGGGGTCCTTGCGTGGTTCGGCTCGTCGGGCAACCTCGACAGCCCGGCTGGAGATGCGCTTGCCGTGTACCTCGTGATCGGGCTCCTTGCCTTTATGACCGGCGTCAACCTCGCCGATCGCTCCGTGTCCGTGCGCAATTCACGATGGAAGCCATGACCCGCTCGGCGTGTGATGCCGGCGACGAGTGTGGCGGTGACGTCTTGACGGAGCCGCCGGCCGCGGTCTGACCTGCGCGGGCTGAGAGGTCGCCCTCCGCCACCTGCGAGCAGACCAGCCCGCGAGACTGGGTGCAAACGCGGTGTCAGGTGCGAGGGGATGAGCTGTTCCAGGTTGTGGCCCCGAGCCAGACCGCCGCGTACCCAAGGGCGGCTGATCCGAGCTGGATTTGGAACGGCCCCATCTGGGGCATGAAGCTCATGTTCCTGAAAACTCGCGGGTCCGGGACTACACGGCTGCGCTCGGGATGCGTGGAATCAACGAGCGGTGTGCGGGTATGGGCGACCCGCCACCCTGATGGGTAGCGGGGCCGATCGAGCAGAGCTGTAGACCCTTGGTCACTCCTTTCGGAGGAGGATGCTTCCGAAGCCGACGAGCATGAGGCATGCGCCGAGCAGGCCAGTCAGAGCAGCAGGTGCGAGGTTGCCAGTCGTGTGCTCCGCGTCTGAAATGTAGCCCTCAGCAATCGCCATGACGATGGCGAGGACGATGACGCCAGCGCCGACGAATCCTATGCTGACCATCGCTCGTCTCGTTGGTTGCTTCACAATCGCTCCTACGGGTTGCATCCTGCCGTTAAGACGTCGCTGTACCTTACGTCAGGCCGCCAAGCGTCGAGGTTCCATGACCGGCGCGGGCGAGCGGCTGTCCGGCATCGTCGCGCTCTCTGACAGGAGCCCCGGCCGTGGCTCACGGTGTGGGCCCGGGCGGAGAGGTATGACGGCGCGCGTTGCGATATCGCTTCATCATCGCGCCGAACCACACAGCGGCGCCCGCCGCCGCAGTCGCTTCGAGCGCCGGAGCGAGCTGGGGCACGGAGTTCGCTCCCACGAGCACCGCAAGGAACCAGCCCCATACGCACAGGGTCGCGATGAGATGGCTTCGAGGGCGTGTGATCGTTGAGAACCACGTGGGCTTCATCGTCTGTTCCTCACCGGCAAGGTCCGCCGCGGTAGGTATCGACCCACCAGACGAGACCGGGGGCGACATAGGGCTGGGTCGCCGTCACCTGCACACACTTCTTCGGTCGGGACTTCTCAGCGATGCCGGCGTTCCACACCAGTGATCCCGCGGCGAGGAGGCAGACGGGTGCCATGGTCCCGCACGCGAGCCCTCCGAGTGCGCCAAGGCCTTTGTCATAGATGATGGCCGTCTCCGCTCGGTTGAATCGCATGCGGTACTGGAAGAAGTTGGGGCGGTCGAACGTCGGGTCCGCGACGATCGGGTACGCGTAGTCGCCGCCGCGGTGCTCGACGACCTGGATCAGAGCCGATCCGGATGACTCGTATCGTGTCGGCACGTTGACGCCGGCGGCATCCCGCGCCCATGGCACCGCGACGTCGGCGATGATCTTCTCGACAAGGGACGTCGCGCCCGTGTCCGGGTCGGTGACCTCTTCGGCCATATAGGCGATCGCACTACCGTCCTGCTGGACCTCGACCGACACCCCTCCGCCGAAGTCGTACTCGAAGCGCTCGGTCTGCGAGGCATCGCTAATGATCGCGCTCGCGCGAATCTCCTCCTCGCCGGCGATGACGTTGATCGATGGCGTGTTCGCGTCGCCGAGATAGGTCACTGACCCGTCCTCTCCGACGGTCGCGTCATCAAGGTGGCCAGCGCCGGGAAGCGACACGGACATCGTTTCCTCACCGTCGGGCAAGAGGACGGAGATCCCGTCGTCCGGTGCCGCGGCAATCGTGGCCTTTCCGCCGCCGTCGAGGGTGGCCACGATCTGCTCGGAACTCTCGGTCGTTTGGGCAGCGGTGATGGGCACGGGCGCGACCTCCGTGACCAGCGCGACGATCTCCTCGGTCGCGAGGTCGGTTCCGTCCGCACCGGTATCCGCGGAGGCGGCCGGGACGGTTGCGAGGGATGATGAGCCGACGATCGCAGCGGTGAGCAGGCTGGCGAGTCTGAGGTGTTTGCGCACGTTCTCTCCGATCAGATCAATTGCCCGCCTGTGACCAATTGAAGACCTCATACGATGACGTATGCAATATATTCGAGGGGCCTGCCCAGGAGCATGCGGAGCGCTAGGATCCAGGCATGGACGCGTCGTTCTTCAGCTGGACCGGGTTCGCCATCACCGCAGCGGTCGCGGTCGTGATCCTCGTGCTCGCGTTCCTGCTCGTGCGCGCGGTGGCGCGAGTGATCGCGCGTCGCCGGAGCCGTGGCCGGGGGCGCATGCCATCCGCACCTCGCCGTCCGTCCGGACGTTGAGCGCGACCTGCCTCACGCCGTTGGGTCGTGCGCGGGCGCTGCCGCGGGGGCCACTGTCCGTCCGTCCGTGAATCGCGCCTGCGCACGGTGGTGGCGTCGCGGTACGGGAACGTGCTCCGTCGCGGCTGCGAGGCCCATGCGCTTCGTCGAGACGTACACGCTCTCGGCGGTGTCGACGAGGAACGTCTCGTGCCACACGCCGACCGCTCCCGGAGCCTTGCGGGCGGCGCGGTTGAAGGCGGTCCACGCCGGACGATGCTGCTGGTCCGGGTTCGACGCATAGGCGTAGAGCTTGTCGACGGACGACCAGAACTGCACGACGTAGGGCCCGCCCGACCCGAGGAGGAGCTGGTAGCCCAGCAGCCCGGAGTCTGTCTCGGTGCTGAGCTCGCGGAGCATGCGCGGCATCGCGACGAACGCCGGCAGCCACAGGTCGGGGCGCCACCAGCGGTTGATCTGCATGCCGATGTGGAACACGACGAGCTCGCCCTCGTGGTGGTGGGTCATGCGGCCCGTGACGACTTTCGACATGGCGACTCCTCGATTGGATAGCGATGCTATCCATAATGGATAGCGCTACTATCGAAGTCAAGAGGTGGCCATGAGGATTTCCGAACTGTCAGCGCAGACCGGCGTGACCGTGCCGACGATCAAGTACTACCTGCGCGAGGGGCTGCTGCCCGAGGGCGAGCGCACCTCCGCGACGCAGGCCACGTACGGCGAGAAGCACGTCGAGCGGCTGCGGGTGATCCGAGCGCTGCTCGACGCGGGCGTGAGCATCGCCGAGACGCGTCGGGTGGTCGCGGCGCTGGATGACCCACCCGTGAACCCGCACGAGCTGCTGGGGACCGCGCACGCCGCGATCACCCCGCCGGCCGACGACGCGTTGGACCTCGCCGGCGCTGAGGCGCTCGCCGCCCGACTCGGGTGGAAGCCGGGGCTGTGTGATCCGGCTGTGCTGCATGCAGTCGCGCGGGCGCTGCAGGCGCTGGAGCGCGTCGGGTTCACCGTTCCGGAGGCGGTGATGGCGGAGTACCTCGCGAGTGCGCGACGAATCGCGGATGCGGAGATCGCGGGGGTGCCGGAGGAGTCTGCGGAAGCCGCGGTGCGGTACGTGGTGCTGGGGTCGGTGCTGGTGGAGCCGCTGTTACTGGCGTTGCGGCGGGCGGCGCAGCAGGTGAGCTCGGGGGAGAGATTCGGGGGAACTAGCGCATGAACGCGGTCGCTAGACGCTCCCTCAGCGCTGGCTCACACACGTACACGTATGTCCCTCGCATCGCACGCGTTAGCAGCACTCGGAGACGTTCCGGATGAACGTCAGCAGTTCGTGGTTCCCGAACGCATCCTTCAGGTGCCCGGCATTCTGCTTGCCCTTCTTGTTGCGGTAGCTTCGGTGATACTCCCTTCGTCCGCGAATCCTCGCAGGCGGAACTGCGGCACGTAGTGACGCCGCTTTCGCGGCAGGCGTCGTCCCCATGACCCGACGATATCGCCGCGCGGTTGATCCCGGTCGATCTCGAATCCCGCCGAACACGGGGCGAGGAGTCGGCGGTCAGTTGAAGTAGTCCTCGTCGACCTCGACGGCGCTGAAGTGCTTCTCCTCCTGAACGCCGACGCGATACGCGATCATGAGCTCTACAAGCCGGGAGCCGTCGATCAGGATGATCCGCGACGGCACCTTGTTCGCGTACTCGATTGCACCACTAGTGAAAGCGCTGGTCGTGAGGAACACACCGCGAGATGCCCCGAAGCCATGCAGCGCTCCGACGAACGCTTGGATCGCCTCGCGCCCGACGTTGTTGCCTTCTTTGTAGCGTTTGGCCTGGATGTAGACCTGATCAATGCCGAGCGCGTCTTGGTCGATGAGGCCGTCGACCCCCTCATCATTGGTGCCGCCGATGCGCTTGCCTCTTTGGGCCGCACCGCCGTATCCCATCTTCAGCAGAAGGTCGACGACCGCTTGCTCGAAGAAGTCGGGATGGCTGTCGCGCAATCGGTCGAGGAGGTCGTCGCCGACGCGCGCCTCGATGCGAGCGATCGCGTCCTCGATCACCTCAACCGGATCGGAGACTTCGTCTGCTTGTGGTGAGGTGGTCGCGTGCATCGAGTCGGCCTTCGTCTTTTCGGGCCAGAAGGGTGCGAACACTACCTTGGCCAGGCTGTAGTCGAATCCGTCGGGGTACTGTGCCAACGCCGTGCGACCTGCGTCGTTGATCAGATACCTTCCGCGTTCGGGCCGGTCAACCCACTGCGCCTTACTGAGGTTGCTTAACGCCCACCCCATGCGTTGCTCGAAGCGCGTACCGCCGGACTTCAGGGTCTCGGCGCGCGCCTCGTCTCCCACGTTCGCGTAATCGGCGACCGCATCGAAGATCTCGCGACGATGGCGGCTCTGTCCATCCGAGAGCACCTGCAGCGTAGGAACGACGAGCATGGGCCAGATGGGGACGAGCGAGTCTGCTTCAGCCATGTGATGCTTCCTTGTGTTGCCCGGGCTATACGGTCTTAGATAGCGAGGTCTGGGAGAGTGTCGACGAGCTTCATGGTTTCGATGCTCACGGTCGTGACGCGGCCGATGAGGTCGATAATGTACCGGGGCTGCTCGTGCTCGCGTGACCAATCGTTGGGATCGTTGACGATGCCGGACGCCTTGTCCGTCTGGACCTGGTACCGCTCGATTATCCAGTCCAGCGCAGATCGACTGCCGAGCATATAGCGTTGCGCTTCTTCAGGGATCCCGTCGAGGTCGATGAACGCGTTGTAACTGATGCGGGTCTTGTCCCACGCTCCGGCCTTACCTGCGTACTTCATCTTCTGCACCGCGAACCGCTCGTACGCATCCTCCGGCGCGCCCATGTAGATGGTCTCGGTGAGCGGATACGGCTCAACCGTTTCGTACCCGATGTGCAGCTCCGACAGCTTCCGCCCGGCGTTGGCGAATGCCTCGAAGCGTTCATGGCCATGCACCATCGGAATGTGTGGCAGCTGCTTCTTCAGGTCGGCTGCGTAGCGCTCGCGGTACGCGGGTGAGTGCAGAAGCCCATACACGTAGAAGTAGATGTCGTCCTTCGTGACCTGACGGCCGTACTCTCGCTGATACTCATCGAGTGCCCAGTCGGTGATGTTGTCGACGCGTTCCGGCTCGGCCAGTAACTGGTTCACGTCAGGCTGGGTGTAGGAATAGCGGGCGAAGAACTGGCCCTGACCTGATCCCCAAAGCGAGAAGTCGGGCAGAGAATCCGTCGAGAGCACTGAGAAGGGTTTGTCGCTTCCGGCGCCAACAACATAGAAACCGAAGTTGACTGTAGCCACGCTCGGGAACCACGTCTTGTGTGCGCCGGGGAGCTCCAACATTCCAGCCCCGAGGTATAGGTATTGCTTCGAAAAGGGGCGATAGAGCGCTGTTGACATAGCTCGCGAGTCAATTGATAGTCGACGGCGATTCACGAACATCCTCCGCAGACCGCGCGACCAATTTATCCGTGTCCCATCGGATTCATTTGAAGGATCTTCTGCATCCCCACCAGCCTTCTGCTCCGCAAACGATACTTCCTTGTTGAAGTTTGCGATCATACGGGAAACATTCTCGAGCACTATGCGGCGCGAATATCCGTACACCCAGGCGTCACGGCTTGACACCGGACCGTTACCAGGGAAAGCGAAGATGCCGGTCGAGTTCTTTGCAGAGGATAGCGAAGGATATCGCTCATAGTTTGGGTCGCGCTGGTTGATCCAGTCACCCTCCGGGTTCGGGGTGATTATCTGCCAGTCAAGTGTCTTGATGGTCGCGCCGTCGACGGTGGTGAGTTTCTCGTCGCGTGTGAGATAGTCGCCAATGTCCTTATAGTGCAGAGTGCTATCGGCGACGTTGCCGGCTCGCTTGATGAGAAGCAGGATCGCGACGGTGTTTCTTGAGCCTGCGTCGAAGATCTTGCCGCCTTCTTTACGGCTCTGCTCACCGGCGGTGCGCTGATTGCCGCGCAGGTTGTAGACGTAGATGTCGTGAAACTCGCGGCTGAAGGTCTTGCGGAGCCCGTCTGCTGAAGTGGAATCGATGTAGCCGCCGTTGGAGACATAGCAGATGATGCCACCGTGTTCGGACTTCAGCACGCGGTTGGATGCCCACCGGATGGCTCGGACGTAGGAGTCGTACATTGACCGCGGGCTCTTGCTCGTAGAGCATGCAACGTAAGTGTCCCGAATCGACGCATCGAGCGTCGGGTACTTCAGGTTGGCGTTGTTGTCGTTGCCGCTGGTCTGACCGACCGAGTAGGGCGGGTTGCCGACGATTACGCGGATGTCGAGCGCGTTCTGTTCGACGACGCGGTCGCTGTTCGAAGTGAACATGCGCTCGTCGAGCGCGTCGCCGTCTTCAGTCATCTGGAACGTGTCGGTGAGCACAATCCCGCCGAACGGCTCATAACCGACAGCATCCGCATCGGCATACTCGCCGCCCTCACCTGCATGATCCTGCTGGAGGGCGTGGAAGGTCGCTTCGATGTTGATCGCGGCGATGTAGTACGCCATGAGCAGGATCTCGTTCGCGTGAAGCTCTTGCGTGTACTTGCGCAGCAGATCCTGCTGGTCGATCAGCCCGGACTGGAGGAGCCGGACGATGAACGTGCCGGTGCCAGTGAAGGTTATGTGTACGTTCGGTCAGTGTCTCAATCGACCACCCGAACAACCTCGGAGAGCGATGCATCTGCGTTTCATCAACCACCAACTCGCCGTGCCCACTGACGTCGACGAAGACACGCGCGACGTCTACGCGAGCTCACGTTCGCTTCCCGACGGACTGCCCGTGCTGCTCGACGATCGATGGCGACCGGTTGACCCCTGGCAGACCTACTTCCGGATCATTGCGGGTTCGACGTCAACGTCGACAGTGCGCAACTACGCGTACGACGCGCTTCGCTTCGCTGGATTCCTCGAAGATCGTGGGACTGACGTGGTGCACGCGTCGGCCGACGATATCGTCGCGTACCGAGAGTGGCGGCTCGGCGGTGGGGATCGCGCAGTCTCGCCGGCAACCTGGCGACGCGACGTCGTCGTCGTTCACGGGATCTACCAGCTTCTCGTGCAGACCGGGCAGGTTCGTCGTGAGCCGTGGATCACCATCGGGAGATCGTCAGCGCTTCGCAACCCGTGGCGGAGTGAGCCAGACATACGCCCGTTGAGTCAGGCGCAGTGGCGCGCATTCCGCGACATCGGCCTCGGTGGGCAAACCGCACTCGGCGAGCTGGATGCGAGTTGGCGGGGAAGAACGAGCTTGCGTTCCCAGGCTGGCGCGCAGGTCGCCGTGACGACAGGGATGCGACTCGGCGAGTTTTCGACGTTGCTGGATGCCGAGCTGCCCGCACCCGCCGGCACGGGTGCCTCCGTACTCCTCGAAGCATGCGCCAAGTACCAGAAGCGGCGCCGTGTCCATGTTCCGCTCACCGCACTGCGCGCCGTCGACCTCTATCGCCGAACGGAGCGCCGTGTCGTCGTTCGCGCATCTGCCAACTCACTATGGTCGCGTCGAGCCGATCTGTTTGTCGTCGACGAGCTCGACGTCTCTGCCGGCGTCATCCGTGGGCGGCTCGACGGGCGCCGGTCGAGATGGCCACTACATCTCCTCCCGCCGCACCTGCGCCGAATCGCGGTGATCGAACGCGATCACGGGCTCGAGGCGCTGGGATTGTTCCTGGGCCGAGGGGGGCTACCGATAAGTCGACGAGCCTGGCATGCCACGTTTGCCGCGGCGAGTCGTCGCACCCTTGAGCTCGCTGAAGTTGAGATGGGAGGGCGCCGAGCGCAAATCACACCGCATGATCTGCGTCACACCTTCGCCGTCGTGCTCCTCAAGGCACTCACCGATGTCGCGCTCGCCCGTGAGGCCGACCGCCGCGCTGGCAACCTCGGACCGGCCACTCTGTCCGAGCACATAGCGATCAACCCGAGACTGACTGTGCAGCGACTTCTTGGCCATTCGAACCCTGCCACGACCATGATCTACCTGCGATACATCGAGGACACAGACGCACTCATCCAGGACGTGTTCGAGAGCTGGAGCGACGAGGCCGCGACCTTCGCCGACGCCGTCCTCGCGGATCGGAAGGCAGAATGACCGGCCACGACCTCTCCCCTCGTCGGATGACGTTCACGATCGCGGGCGGGAGCAACGACGGCACGATCAGACCGCTGGACTTCGCGCACCCGATCCTGGCCGCTGAGCTCTCGGACGCACTCGTCGACATGAGACGCACGTTCGCGCTGGCTGACGGCACGGCATATCAGTACCGTGTTGCGGTCATCAGTCTCCTTCGCAGTCTCACCAATGCGTGCCCGCGAACCGCAAGCCTCGCATGGGCCGATCGCGTCGTGGTCGACGGGATCCATGAGTGGGAGTCGGGGCTGGCTGCCGCGTACCCCGCCGAGAGCACCATGCCGTACAAGTACGGTCGACAGCTTCGAAGGTTGGTCCGAGTCCACATCGCGAACGGTCGAGACGTCGGCCTCGACGTCGAGCGGTGGGCCGACGGGCAGGTCTTGCATCAGGGCGGCGGCGCGACGCCTCTCGACGAGTTCTCGAATGCCGAGCGACTTGCGATTCGTGATACCTGCCGCAGCCGCATCCGAGAGCTGGAGGAGCGACTCTCGATCGGACATCAACTGCTCGAGGTCGGGCGCGATCCTCGCGGTGACGGGTGGTCACGCGCGGAAGATATCCTCTGGGGCATCCACCACCTGGGACGGACGGACGGCATCATGGTGGAGCGCGAGGCCATGCTGGCGTGCGACCGAGGCGTCCTCAACGACCTGCACGAGGCGTTCGAAACCGAACACGCGACGACGTATGGAGGCTCCGGCCGGGTTGTCAGGCGATTGCTGTCATATCTCTATCCCTCGAGCGACGACCTGGTCGCGTTCAGGACGCTGCTGCAGCTCGAGACGGGCGCCGCTCCCGAGGAGTGGTCGAACGTCTCGCTGAGCGACATCGACATCTCAGACCCCGACACGCTACGCGTCCGTCTGTACAAGGCCCGCGCCCACCGCAGCCGGATCGTACGCTGCGCCACGTCCGGATCTGCCAGCGGCAGCGGATGGAAGTCGGGCGATCTCATCGAGCGGGTTCTCGCTGCGACTTCCAGGGCGAGGGAACTGAGGGAAGCCAGCCCGTCGCCGGTGCATGACGCCCTGTTCTTGAGCGTGTTCCGAACTTCGTCAAGACGCCTTGAGGTACGCCCAGATTCGTTCTCGAATTCGTTCTCGTCCCTTCTGACGTCGATCACACCTGCCATCTCCAGACCTCACGACGCGCGCCGACTGCGAAAGACAGTCAAGAGTGTGCGAGCGGCGGTGCTCCGAAGCGCCGACATTGCGGCAGGCGATGACCACAGCATCGCCGTCTACCAGCGCCACTACGCGCAGACGACGACAGTTCACGTGCTGGCCGGCGCAGCGGTCAACGCAGCTCAACAGCAGGTCTTCGACCGTGTCAGCGGCCCAGTGTTCGTGAAGGCCAGTGCTGCGTCGATCCGGGCTGGTGAGCGACCCGAGCTTGCGGTGGCTGCGGTTGCCGAGTTGGAGTCGACGTCGACGGATCGAGCCATGAACGTCGCGCACTGCAGCTCACCGTACGACTCTCCCTACGGCCGAAGCGGGCGTCTATGCGAGCATCGGCCATCGATGTGCTTCGCGTGCCCCAACGCGATCGTGTTCACCGACCACCTGCCTCGAATCCTCGCCTATCGCGAGATCCTTCGCGGACACCAGAACGAGATGGAGCCCGCCCAGTTCGCGGCAACCCATGGACAGCAGCTCAGGAACATCGAGCGCATCCTGGATGAGTTCACTCCGGCGGAGCGAGAGCGAGCGCAACGCTCCCACGATCTCGACGCAGTCGTCCACGTCCCCATCGCTCAGCGAGGAGTCCACCTGTGAGTCTTGATTCTGCCGCACGCCATGCCTCGAGACTCGCCCCCGCCAGCACCTACTGGCGCGCCCAGCAATCTGTGCTCCCTCATCACTATCGAGAGGAGTCGTACCCCGTCTCTTCGTTCGGTGACGACTCCCGCTGGGACTTGCGCGCACTCGGTTGGAACCCCGCGGCGGGGCGCCACTCAGCGGTGCTGCTCTTCGGCGCGTTCACCGGAGACTGGAATCTTCGCGCCCGCGAGATCGCGATGGCCATGCTCAATCCGGGACACCAGGTCCTTCGTGATCAGAGCCTCTACCTGACCGCCGCGCCCGCGCAGACCAAGACGATCCGCACAAGACTCGACGGACTCAAGAGATTCGCGTCCTGGCATGCCGAGCACCTCGACAGTGTCCCCCTGAATGAGCTCCACCAAGCGGATCTCGACTGCTTCCTTGGTGACATCAAGCCGAGCATTCCCCCGTCCTCCACGCGCGCAGCGATTGAGTCCGTCCGTGCGCTCCACCAGTACGACCGGGTCATCACAGGTGGAGGGATCCCGTTCCGCCCGTGGGGTGAGGCGACCACGATCGCGCTGAGCGGGCAGAAGTTCAGCGAGGAGCTGAGCACGCCCGTCATCCCACCTCACGTCTGGTGGCCGCTACTTCGCGCCTGCTGGCAGTACATCGATGTCTTCTCGCACGACATCTTCGCGGCCGCCGACAAATGGTCGACTCTCGAGCGTCCACCCGAGGAACGCCGTGCTGTCCGCGATCCCGACGACGCAATCGAGACCTGGCTCGTCGCCGCCGGGTCGACTGTTCCCCTCCATCGCATGTCCGCCGGCCGCTTCACGGAAGGTGAGATCCACTGGACTCTCCTATCGCTGCTCGTTTCCGATGGCCACAGCAAACACCTATTCGCCGAGACATCACGGAGTGAGGTGCGGCGCCGACGCGAACGAATCGCCAGAGCCATCGACGCCGGCGAGATCTCCACTGCGCGCGGTGGCCTGCGCTCGAAGATCACGGACGTGCGGAAGGCCGACGGCTCCACCGGCCCTTGGATCGATGGCTTCGATCCGGCCACGATTCGAGTTCAACTCAAGGTTCTTCGCAACGCGTGCTACGTCTTCTGTGCGGCACTTTCGATGATGCGCGACTCCGAGCTGCTGAGCATCAAGAAGGGAGCGCTCACGACCTTCTACGGTGCGCCCGCGGTCGCATCCCAGTTACGGAAAGGCAAGCGCGGAACGCATCGCCGCAACTGGTGGATCATCGAGCCGGTAGCACAGGCGATCAGCGTCGCCGAGCGGCTCGCGGTGGGCGAAGCCGTCTTCGGATCGAGTCGACGCAGCCAGAAGAGCGAAGGCCAACTGGTGACCTTCGACCGGCACGACGAGTTGAAGAAGCTCATACCCCAGCTCAACGACATTGGGCGAGAGGCCGGCTTCGAGCCGATCCCACACTTCCATCTCGCCCCGCACATGTTTCGACGCACGATGGCCGTCATCACTGCCCAACAACCGGATGGCGAAGTCGCGCTCGGTATCCAGCTGAAGCACGCAGCGCGTCGGGCCGTAGCGAACGGCACAACGTCTGGGTATGCGAGCGAAACGCCCGAGTGGGCCGCCGAGTTCGAGCACGAACTGCAGGAGGCCGTCGCCTCACGCCTCGTCGGCATGTGGTCGTCCGACTCTGTCGACGACATCAAGCTCGCCGGCGCAGGCGCACAACGCTTCCGAGACGAGCTCGTGAACGCCACCGCCGAGGTCGACATCGCAGTGAAGGTCGGAGATGAGCGGACCCTGCGCACTCTGCTGCGTGACCGCTTCAGCACGCTGCGGTGGGGAACGATCAACCACTGCCTCGGCGATCCGGAACAGGCGGCCTGCCTCAAAGGTCTGTCTGCCGAGGCTGCCGCAAGCGGTGTGATCCCCAACCGGTGCAAGCCGACCACCTGCGGCAATTCGGTCGTGACCGATGAACACGCGCCCGTGTGGGTCGCCGAAGAGCGCGATCTGGTGGCAAAGCTCCGCGACCGCAGCATGGCGTCGCACAATCGCGAGCAGCTCGAGGCCGAACTCAAAGACGTACGCAAGATCACGAGGAGATTCACGGATGCCTGAACCCATCAGCACGTCGGAACGCAAGCTCCGCGATGCGATGGAGCGGCTCTTCGCTGGCACAGCAGTGCGCACCGACGGCCGTCTCATCAAGGAGAACCTCTACCGCGAAGCCGGTGTCAGCCGCGCGACGATGAACCGCGCGAAGTCCGTGCTCGAAGAGTGGGCATTGCGGGCAGGCGGAACCCAGCCGCGCGATCGTGAACTCGAAGCGCTCAACCGATCACTCGCGGACCGTGGGACACAGATCGCGGGCCTCCGCGCGCGAATTCGCGAACTCGAGGCGCAACTCACGATCGCAGCGACCGCGGTGGCCGAGCTGCACGTCGAGAATCAGCTGCTCCGCGGTGAAGACCCAACGCGCAACGTCACTCCGATGAAGCGTTCCCCCACACCCACGCCTCGCGGCAGCTGATCGCTTCACGCGCCGGGACTCCCGCTGCAGGCCGAGATTGCCATACCGATTAGGCCTACTTGCGAAGGCCTAATCGGAAGCCTGGGTGCGTGCCCTCCCACGCGACTCCACCGACCGCCTGGGAACAATACGCCCGCGAGCTTGGTCAGAACATTCAGCGCGAGCGGGCGCGCGTCGGCTACAGCCAAGATCGTGTCGCGTACGAGGCGAACCTCAGTCGCTACACGTATCAGAAGCTCGAGAAGGGCGAGTCTCGGCCAGGCACTCCCGCGAACCCGTCAGTCAGGACGCTGTTGGCCGTGGCGCAGGTGCTCGACGTGGAGATTGGCGACCTCCTGCCAGCCGATACTCCTGATCTCACGATCCGCTGATTCCAACACCGGAGAGTCGAGGCACCACCCACTACCGCATGAGGCCTAATCCGTATGGCATTCTGCACTGTATGAGCGCGGCGGAACTGAACCAAGATTCCTTCGTCCTGGCCGCCGAAGATCCCTACCTCAGCGCACTCATCGGGATCATCGAAGAACCCGGGGGCTCCACGAACGCAACCCAAGCAGGGCGACTGACTCTCGCGTGGTGGGATCGACACGGTACCGGCCCATCGTGCGCCGAGCTGATCGATGCCGTGTTCTCGAGCCCCGATTGGGACGACATCATCGAAGACCCGGACCGCACCTTGCTCGAACGCCGCGAGCAGACCGATCTCTTGCACCTTTGGCTGATCAGCTACTGGTCCCGACTCGGCGCGATTGCCTACATTCCGGGACACGACGACGTCGTTCGGCCAGGGCGTATCCACGGCCGCGCCGGCGTCAATTGCTGATAGCTTGGCCGGCTCGATGTCAGGAGGTCGCATGCGCGAGATCATCATCGGCGATCGCACCATCGTCGTCACTCATGTCGGCACCGAGACAACCGAGCACGGCGACATCCAGAACTACCGCGTCGACGTGTCGGGCGCGGATGCCGCAACGACGCTGTCCATCCTGCGCGCGAGCCGCACCGTCGATGCACGCGTCATGGCGTCCGCCCTCGGCACAGAGCTACTACTCGGATACGACGGCAGTGCAGGGCATGGGCTTCTGCGCGACTCTGGCGTTCGGGAGTGGCGCGACGAGAACCGGGGACTGATCGAAGATGCGCGGGAGCAGCTGCAGAGCGAGATCGCCCAGCTGCCTCCCGAGCCCGCAGGCGACGCGGAGCGCACGCTCCGGCGGGCGTTCGGCCTCAACGAAACTGAGTCCGGAGCTTCAGTCGGCGATGCGTGAATATCCGTGGTTTGACTTCGACCAGGTCGACTTCGTCACCTCCGACACCCACTTCAGCCACGCCCGCATCAGCGAGCTGGCCGGTCGGCCATACTCCACGGTCGACGAGATGAACGACGACCTTGTGCGCCGGTGGAACGACACGGTCTCACCAGGCAGCGTCGTCCTGCACCTTGGTGACGTAGCACTCGGTCCGATCGAGGAATCGATCGGGCTCACCGCGCGGCTCAACGGGCGCAAGCTACTCGTGCCTGGGAACCACGATCGCGTCTCGCCCGCAACCCAGTCGAAACGGGCGATCGAGAGATTCACGCCCATGTACGAAGCGGCGGGGTGGGAGATCCTCCCAGAGGTGATCGAAGGGACGCGCCACGGGTACAGGATCATTGCCTCGCACTACCCGTACGGCGGTGACAGCCAGGAACAGGATCGACACACGTCGCATCGCCCGCGCTGGGACGACGGCATCCCGCTTCTCCACGGGCACACGCATGCCCGCGACCACGGCCCCAACGGCCACCAGTTCCATGTCGGCGTCGACGCCTACGGCTTCGCACCGATCCCGTTCAGCGTGATCGACGCCTGGATCCAGAGCCTGCCCGGAATCGAGACCCGGCTGCAGACAGCGATCCGCGAGGCTCGAGAGGTACTCGCGGACCTCGACGACACACCGCCGTCAGCCATGGATCACATGTTCTACATGCAGGCCTACGACGTCCTTCACCTACAGCTCGAGGAGCTTCTCGAGGTGATTGGCGGCGAGGGCACGACAAGGGCGAATGGCGATGGCTCGGATACCGAGCGCTCGGGGTAGGCTCGGTCATACCCGGAAACTTCCGGCTCAATCTGCATAGGGGCGTGAATGTCCGAACCATGGCTCTCTGCCGACGACATCGCTGAGCACTTGGGTGTGACGAAAGACACGATTTATGCCTGGATCTCCGACAAGGGGATGCCGGCGCACAAGGTCGGGCGCCTGTGGAAGTTCCAGGCGAGCGAGGTCGACGACTGGGTGCGTCGAGGGGATGCCGGCGCCACAGACTAGCCCCCGATCGGCCGCAATGTCGCCGGCCCAACGTATCCTGATCAACTTGCCAACCGAGGGAGTGAACGAGAGTCGTGACGACCTCATCGATGTTTGATCTCGTCCGTGTTGGCGCGACCGTGACCGGCCTCGCAGGGCCCCATCCGGTGAAGATCGTTGCCGTCGAGCGCCTCACTGACGACTCGGCGAACGTGGCATATCGTACCGACACCGGGCTTGGCGAGAAGATCGTCTTCGCCAACGCGATCTCGCAGGTGCGCGAGGTCGTGGCCGGCCAAGTATTCAGCTTCGATGCGGACCCCAACTCGTTCCTCCTGGCCGCTGAGGCGCGTCGGATGAAGCTCGCGTACCTCTTCGATCCGCAGGCCGCCCTCGGCACCAGCGACGTGCAGCCGCTGCCGCATCAGCTGCGCGCGGTCTACGAGATCATGCTCCACAAGCAGCCGCTGCGCTACGTTCTGGCCGACGATCCGGGTGCCGGCAAGACGGTCATGGCGGGCCTGCTCATCAAGGAACTCCTGCTCCGTGGCGATGCGGCGAATGTCATGGTCGTCTCGCCAGGGGTGCTCGTCGATCAGTGGGACGAGGAGATGCGGGAGAAGTTCGACCTGGAGTTCGAGAGCCTCACTCGCGACAAGATCCTTCACGAGGGCAACCCCTTCGCACGAGGCGGGCTCTGGCTAGCACGACTCGACGTCCTCGCGCGGAACAGCGAAGGCATCCTCGACAAGGCCCGTGAGGTCGACTGGGACCTGATCATCTTCGACGAAGCCCACAAGATGTCGGCCACGGTCTGGGGCAACGAGGTCAAGAAGACCAAGCGTTACCAGATGGCCGAGGAGCTGGGGAAACACGCGCGCAATCTGTTGATGATGACCGCGACGCCCCACTCCGGGAAAGAGGAGCAGTTCCAGCTCTTCATGGCGCTGCTCGACTCCGACCGCTTCGAGGGCGTCGCCCGGGAGGGAAGCCGCAAGGTCGACGTCTCGGATCTCATGCGCCGTCTGGTCAAGGAGGAGCTTCGTACGTTCGAGGGCACGCGACTGTTCCCCGAGCGTTTCGCGTTCACGGTCAAGTACGAGCTGTCCCAGGCCGAGAAGGACCTCTACGTCGCCGTCACCGACTATGTCCGTGACGAGATGAACCGCGCCGATGCGATCGAGGGTGACAATCGTCGTCGGACTGCCGTCGGGTTCGCGCTCACGACGCTCCAGCGTCGCCTTGCTTCATCACCCGCGGCGATCCACCGCTCCCTCGAACGCCGCAAGGCACGCCTTGAGTCCGAGCTGCGCGAAGCGCGCATGTACGCCGCAGTGAAGTCGGACACCCCCGATGTGCCCGAGGACTGGGACGACCTGGAAGACCTCACCGACGAGGAACGCGAGGCGCTCGAAGACCAGGCGATCGCTGGAGCCACGACCGCACGCACGCCGGAGGAACTCGAGACCGAGATCCTCGTCGTCGATCGGCTCCTCGTGAAGTCGTCTGCTGTGAAATCGTCACCCACCTACGCCAAGTGGGATGCCCTGCGCGACACCTTGGACGACACCGACGAGATGCGCGATGACACCGGTGCGCGTCGCAAGGTGATCATCTTCACCGAGCACAAGGACACCCTCGACGACCTGGTTATGCGTCTGACTCAGCACCTCGGCCGAGACGACGCCGTGATCACCATCCACGGAGGTACCAAGCGGGAAGACCGCAAGAAGGCGAAGGAGACTTTCGAGCAGAACGAGCGTTGTGTGTTCCTCATCGCCACCGATGCTGCGGGCGAAGGCGTGAACCTCCATAAGAACGCCCACCTGCTGATCAACTACGACCTGCCGTGGAACCCCAACCGCATCGAACAGCGCTTCGGGCGGGTGCACCGTATTGGTCAGCCCAACACGTGCTTCATGTGGTCGCTCGTCGCCGATGACACCCGCGAGGGCGATGTGTACACGCGGCTGCTGGAGAAGCTCGAGGAGCAGCGCGCCACGCTCGGCGGGCGCGTTTACGACGTCCTCGGTCAGCTCTTCCAGGGCAACGCACTGCGCGACCTGATGATCGCCGCTATCCGCGAGGCAAACAGGCCGGAGCGCGAGCGCTACCTCACCGAGGTCGTCGACCCCAAGATCGCCGACGGCATCCCCGAGCTGCTGAAGGCGAACCAGCTTGTGCCCGGCGCGATGAGCGACACTGAGGTCGACGACATGAGACGTGAGATGGAGCGAGCCGAGGCGGCCCGCCTCCAGCCCCACCACGTCGAGGCGTTCTTTCACCGTGCGTTCGCTGACGTGGGCGGGCAGCTCCGCATGCGCGAGAGCCACCGCTTCGAGATCAAGCGAGTGCCTGGCGAGATCAAGGAGCGCGACCGCATTACCGGCTACGGCCAGCCCGTGGTCGACGAGTACTACCGCGTCACCTTCGACCCGAAGTACGTCCGAGTAGACGGCAACAACCGCCTCGCGACGCTCCTACACCCGGGCCACCCGCTGATGTCGGCCACGATGAGCGTCGTCTCCGACCGCTACATCGACTCGCTCCGTCGCGGAGCGGTCCTCGTCGACCGCTCTGACCTGACGACTCAGCCTTACGTTGTCAGCCTCCTCGAACACGACGTCACCGACGGACGCATCGCGCAGGATGGGCAGCCTCGTGTCGTGTCGCGTCGCGCCCAGTACGCCCGTATCGACGAAGACGGAACCATCACGCCTCTCACTGGCTCGCCGATCCCGAACTTCGAGGTCCCCACTGACGAGGAAGTGGAGGCAAGCCAACCGCTGCTCGGTGAGCCTTGGGCACAGGCAGCCGATCTAGACCGTCGCGTCATTCGCGAGGCATCGGTCACGATCGTTCGGCAGCACGCTGACGAAGTCAGCCGACGCACCATCGAGCGCGTTGACAAGACCGAGCGCCTCGTTCGCGAGCGCCTTACTCGCGAGATCAACTATTGGGACCGCCGTGCCTTCGAGCTGAGCGAACAGGAGCGAGCGGGCAGGAAGACCCGCCTCCCGGCATCTCAAATGCAGGAACGGGCCGAGGCCCTGGCCCGTCGACTCGACCGACGGCTACGAGAACTTGAGCAAGAACGTGACATCTCGGTTCGCCCGCCTCGGGTGACCGGCGCTTGTCTAGTCGTCACGCAGGGATGGCTGGATGCTCAGACTGACCCGGAAGGCGCAGCTGACCGTGCCAGGGAGACAACGCGGGTGGAGCGTCTGGCCGTCGATGCCGTTCTCCGAGTCGAGCACGCGCTCGGGCACGATCCGACAGAGATGCACCACAACAACCCCGGCTACGACATCGAGTCCGACACCGGGCGGAGTCTCGACTTCATCGAGGTGAAGGGCCGCGTCGTCGGCGGCCGCACTTTCGTGCTCACCCGGCAGGAAGCGGTCACTGCGCTGAACAAGGCCGACCACTCGGTGCTCGCGCTCGTCCAGGTAGCGGAGGATGACACGACGACAGTGCGCTACCTGAGGCACCCCATAGATCAGCCCATCGATCCTCGCGCGGCGCGCGTCGAATACGACTGGGAGCCCTTCTGGAACGACGCAACGGAGATGAGCCAGCAGTGACCGAGACAGCCCGAAAGAAGAAGCTGATCGAGGTCGCGCTGCCCCTCGACGAGATCAACGCGGCTTGCAAGGCGGACAAGGACCGCAAGACGGGGACTATCCGCAACCTGCATAAGTGGTTCGCGCCTATGCCTCTTCCCGCGTGGCGCGCTCTTCTCTTCGCCGCACTGGTCGATGATCCGGAAGACGACAATCAGCGGGTGTATCTCTTGGATCTGATCAAACGGATGGTGAGCAGCGGCGCAGACGTCCCTGGCGACACCGACCTGTCTGAGGCGCGCCGCGTGCTCGCGCGACAGTTCCCGAACGGCGTCCCACCCGTTCTGGATCCTTTCTGTGGAGGCGGCTCCACGCTCATAGAGGCACAGCGACTCGGCCTCCCGGCGTACGGCTCCGATCTCAATCCGGTTCCGGTGCTCATCTCACGAACAATTGCCTCTATAGTTCCGGCGATGGCCGGGCGGCAGGGCATTGCTGAGGCGGTCAGCGATGGACTCTTTAGCCTTGGAACGGGACATCCGCTGCAAGGTCTAGTTGATGATGTGACGTTCTACGCGAAGGAGATTGAGCAGCGGGCTCTCGAGCGCCTTGGCTCGGCCTACTCGTGGCCGGCGGGCGAAACACCGATCGCATGGCTATGGGCACGCACGGCGGCATGTCCGAGCCCCGCCTGCGGGGCGACGACACCACTACTCACGTCGAACTGGATCTCCAAGAAGGGCGGGGACCTGGCCTGGTACGACATTCGCGCTGAATCTGGCTCCATCCAGCTCAAGGTGGTCTCCGGCCAGACGGGTGGGGGCCCTGCTAGCTCGCTGAAGATCGGCGATGGCGTCTTCTCATGCGCTAACTGCGGTTCGACCCTCGACGGACCTTATCTCCGCGGAGAAGGCAAGGCAGGGCGACTAGGCCTTCGGATGACAGCGGTCGTAACGATGCGCGGCAAGAGGCGTGTGTATCGGGAACCGCTGGCGGAAGAGATGGATGCGATCGCCTCGATCTCGTCACGGGTCGAGTCGGACGACGTACCGATCAACACCGAGGGGCAGAGCATCCGCGTCGGCCTCTATGGGATGGAAACGTGGAGCTCGCTGATGAACCCCCGCCAGGAGTTGACGCTCGCGACATTCGCGGACCTGGTTGCCGGGGTTTACGACCGGATCCTGGCGGACGGCGGTGACCACGAGTGGGCGACGGCAGTCACATCGCTGCTCGGTCTCGCTGTCGGCAAGATGGCGCAGTTCTCCTCGTCAATGGCCATTTGGCGCGTTCAACCGCAGGCAAAGGCTGAAGCAGCGCTTTCAACACACAACCTACCGATGACCTGGGATTTTCCTGAGGTCAACGTGTTTGGAGGATCGGTCGGGGATTGGCTCGGTATGGTCAAGACCATGCTCCGAGCGTTGCCGTACGCAGCGCTCGGCGGCGCGCCCGCCGCCGTTCGCAGGGCGGACGCTCGAGTCGCAACACTTGACCAACCGGGACTTGTCGCCACGGATCCGCCGTACTTCGACGCGATTGGGTACGCGGATATCTCGGACTTCTTCTATGTTTGGCATCGGAGAGCGCTACGAAAGGTGCACCCCGACCTCTACTCGACTGTTGCCGCCCCGAAGGCAGGCGAGCTAACTGCAGTCGCTTCGCGGCATGGCAACAGCAAGCAGGAAGCGACGAACTACTTCGTTCAGGGGTTTACCGAGACCTTCGGGAACCTCGAAAGGTCGTCGGCACCGGGCCTTCCGATGCTTGTGGTCTATGCCTCAAAAGAGCAAAAGGCGGGAAAGGGCGAGGAGACTCGGTGGTCGGCAATCCTCTCCGCCATGATCGCCGCCGACCTCGAGATCACTGGCTCATGGCCGATCCGCGGAACTACAGAAGCACGTATGGTCTCCGCGGGCACCAACGCCGTGGCTTCATACATCGTCATGGTCTGCCGGCCCAGGGGTGTCGAATCACTCACGTGCTCGCTCAGCGATTTCAACCGTGCCCTACGGCGTGAGCTGTCGACCGCCGTCCGCGACCTTCAGGCGGCATCGATACTCCCCGTCGATCTCGCTCAGGCCGCCATGGGCCCGGGAATGCAGATCTTCTCCCGCTACAGGGCGGTCCTTGACCAAGCAGGCCAGCGCGTTCAGGTGGACCAAGCGCTTCGGATGATCAATCAAGCACTCGCCGAGGTCCTCGACGAGCAGGAAGGCGATCTCGATCCGGAATCGCGGTTCGCAGTTCGTTGGTGGGAGAGCCACGGTTGGGCGCCGGCAGCATTCGGCGAGGCTGATAAGGCTGTGCGCCCTCTGGGAATAAGTGTTGATGACGTCGTTCGTGCTCAAGTCGCAACAAGCCAGGCCAATAAGGTGCAACTTCTCGGAAATGGTGGCTTGGACAGGCAGTGGAGTCCGGCGAACGATTCGCGACCGACGGCGTGGGAGGCTGTGCATCACCTTGCCGACCGCCTGATCGACGGTGGCGGCGAACTCGCCTCGGCCAAGTTGATGGCTCGGTTGTCCGACCTACACGACCCGGCGATGGCGCTGGCCTACCGATTGCACGATATTGCTGCACGCAAAGGTCGAACCACAGATCAGGAACGGTACAACGCGCTGATCAACTCCTGGGCTGAACTTGTTCGGCTCAGCGGGGACGGACGCACGACTGCGGAAGGGCTCTTCTGACATGGCGGCACTTTCAAACAAGGAACGCGTTGGACGGGTACTCGACCTCGTGGTTGAAGGGCTCGGCCCGTGGATGATCGGGCTCCTTGAAGCCAAGCACGGCGGCAGCTGGGCCGCCGAGGTCGGGCGAACGGCTGGCCTCACCGGGCGTGACGGCTCACCGAGTCCCACAGACCCCGCGTACCTGTTCTGGGTTTTCGACAAGCAGTGGCATCAGGTCTTCAAGGAGCAGCTCACTTTCGAGGACAAACGAGTGATCTCTGCACTGTGGGATGCCCGCAAGGAGTGGGCGCACGGAGAGCGAATCTCGTCGGAGCGCACCGAGCGGGTGCTCATGGACGGCGAGCACATCCTCCGGTCGATCGGTGCTGCTCAGCACGCGGACAAGGCCGATGAGATGCGTCGAGAGTTCCGCCGACTCATGTTCGAGGAGGACCAGAAGCGGCTCCAGCGCGCCCAGGAGCGGGCCCTCTCAGTGCAAGTCGACTCGACTGGTCTCCCCGCATGGCGCGACGTCATTGAACCTCACGACGATGTCGCCTGCGGCACGTTCGAGTTGGCCCAGTTCGCCGCAGACCTGCGTCAGGTGCACCAGGGCGTGGCCGGCCCCGAGTACGGCGACCCTGTGGAGTTCTTCGGTCGCACCTACCTCACTCGCGGCCTGCGCTACCTTCTAGAGCAGGCGATCAAGCGCCTCAGTGGCGGAGGTGGAGAACCGGTCATCGACCTGATGACGACCTTCGGTGGCGGCAAGACGCACTCGCTGCTGGCCGTCTACCACGCAGCAGCAGGAGTACCCGCTGAGCAGCTGCTGGGGATGCGGGAGCTGCTCGACGGCATTGGCGTCGCGGAGCTTCCCGCCAGCGTCAATCGTGCGGTCCTTGTCGGCAACGACCTCTCAATCCTGGGGATGCCAAAGCCCGAGGGCATCACCGTCAACACACTGTGGGGCGAGCTGGCGTACCAGCTCGGGGGCGTCGACGGGTACGAACTCCTGAAGCGGTACGACGAGCAGTCGGTGCCACCAACGACCACCGCGTTAGCCGACCTCTTCGAGAAGTACGGGCCGTGCATCATCCTCATCGACGAGTGGGTAGCGTATCTGCGCCAGCTCTGGTCACGTGAGAAGGTCGCGCCCGCCGGGACGTTCGACGGCCACATGACCTTCGTGCAGTCGCTGACCGAGGCAGTGAAGGCCGTCCCGACCGCGCTCCTCGTAGTCTCGCTCCCGGCGTCCGACGTCGTCCGCGACATGCAGGGAGCCGAGACGCCGACCGAGAACGAGCACGAGGTTGGCGGCACCGCGGGCCTGGAGGCATTGCGACACCTCCGCTCCGTGATCCACCGTCTGGAGTCTGCCTGGCAGCCGGCGACGATCGAGGAGTCGTTCGAGATCGTCAGGCGGCGCATCTTCAAGCCGTTCGGACGAGAACAAGACGCCGCGCGCGACCTCGTCGTTCACAAGTACATGGACCACTACGTGCGCTACGGCTCGGATGTGCCAAGCGAGGTCATGCAGCCCGGCTACCGCGCATCGATGCGCACCGCCTACCCGATCCACCCGGAGCTGTTCGATCGGCTCTACAAGGACTGGTCGACCCTGGAGCGCTTCCAGCGCACCCGCGGCGTACTGCGCCTCATGGCGACGGTCGTCTACGCCCTCTGGACGAGCGGTGACCGATCACCGATGATCCTCCCCGCTTCGATCCCGCTCGACAACGCGAAGGTCTTCGACGAGTTGGCCAACCATCTCGACGACTCCTGGAAACCGATCGTGGACGCTGACGTCGCAGGCGAGACCTCGACGGCCAACATCGTGGACAGCGACATCAAGATCCTCGGCCGGTCCATGGCGACCAAACGCGCCGCTCGTTGTGTGTTCCTCGGCACCGCTCCGATGGCCAACCTCCGCAATCGCGACGGCAGCGCCGCGACCATCCGCGGTATCGAACAGAAGCGCGTAGTGCTCGGTTCGACCTACCCGGGCGACAACCCCGCGCACGTCGCTGACGGTTTGCGACGACTCGGCGACCTCGGCAAGTACATGAACCGGGACCAGGACCGGTACTGGCTGTCGCTGCAGCAGACCGTCGCGCAGATCGTGCAGGAGCGCGCCGACTCCTACCACGAGGAGCAGGTGTTCGACGAGCTGGCGCAGGTCGTCCGCCAGGAGACCGATAAGGGCCTGTTCGAGCGCGTGCATCGATTGCCGCACGGCAGCATCGACGTCGAGGACGACCCGGGCATCGGTCTCGTGATCTTCGGACCCGACCGTCCCTTCTCGAAGCGCGGGCGCTCCGTGGCTGAGGACGCGGCGATCGAGTTCCTGACGAAGCGCGGCACCAACGCGCGCATCCACAAGAACTCTCTCGTCTTCCTCGCTCCCGAGGTCGACCGCATCGACATCCTGCTCAATGCCGTGCGCCAGCGGATGGCATGGGAGTACATACTCGAGAACCGCGATTCGCTGAACCTCGACCAGCACAACATCAAAGTCGCCGAGTCACGCGTTGCCCAGCAGAAGCAGACGGTGAAGGACGCGATCCGCGAGGCCTACCGCTGGATTCTCGTTCCGACTCAGGAGCCCGGCGCCGCCGAGATCGAGCTGGAGTCGATTCTAATGAACGGCGACGGCACACTCGCTGCGCGCGTGACCAAGAAGGCCGACGCAGGCGAGTTCGTCGTTCGCACTTTCTCGCCGTCACTTCTCCGTATGCAGATCAACCGGCTGAACCTGTGGCGCGAGAAGCCGTACGTGCCACTCGACGTCTTGGTCGGGTACTTCAGCCAGTACGTCTACATGCCGAAGGTCGTGCAGCCGAAGGTCGTCATCGACGCCGTGTGGCACCTTGACGACGCCCTCGTCGTGGAACTCGACGGCTTCGCCTACGCCGACTCGTACGAGGACGGCAGATTCAGCGGCCTGACCATGAAGGCTCCTGCTGCTGTACGGCAAGGAGGGCTGCTCGTCGACCCTGTTATCGCGACCCATCAGATCGAAGCTGACACTAGGGTCACCGAGGGTGAGAGTGGCGAAGGCGAGCAAGGCGGGACGGGCACTGCGACGGGCGGATCGGGAACGTCGTCGCCCGGCACGGATTCAGGAGCGCCGGGAACGACGACGAGTTCGGGGGGCGGGCGTGCAGCGGCCACCGCGCCAACGCGATTCCACGCGACGAAGAACCTCACCGTGAACCGCGTCGTGCGCGACGCCGGGCAGATCTACGAGGAGATCGTGTCGCACTTCGTCACGGCCGGCGTCCCGGTGCGCGTCTCGATCGACATCGAGTCCGAGCAGCTCGCCAAGCTCAGCGACGACCAGCGCTCGGCGATCCGCGAGAACCTCAAGACCCTCGGCTTCGGCGACGACGACTGGTCGATGGACTGACGGTCGATGAGCCAGGGACCCGAGATAGAGAATGATACCGCGTGGGTTGACGTGCCGGATGAGTTGGCCGCGGAGTTGGATACGTACGCCGACCTCTGCCACCACCTTGTGCTCGCGTGGATGGAGATGGCGCGCGGACTCGCGGTACTCCCCGCCAACGGCTCGCCAGCGGCGACCGAGGCCCGGCAGTTTCGTGAAGCGAAGCCGGACGCTCCAGCTAATGTCGAACATGGTGCAGGTCAGCGCGCCGGGCTGTACGTGGATGCAATCAGCCAGCAGCTTCTCGCCGTCGAGGCGCTGCTCCGTGCGCGGCGAGTTGCGGTGGCGCTATGGCCGCTCGTGCGCGCGGAACTCGAGTTCGCGGGACGAGCCGCTTGGCTGCTCGATCCGCGCGTCCAGGTGGAAGCCGGCGAGGTGCGGGTCGCACGCCTATACCTGGAGGCGATCTCCTCGCTACGGCGAGAGCGGTATACAGCAGGCAAGTTCGATAGAGGGCACGGGAATCGTGCGAAGGTGCTCCGCGACACCAAGATCGCTGAGGCCAGGGCAATCTTCGGCGAGACCGCCGTTGAGATCGACCTGTCCTCTCCCGATCTGATCGAGACCTGGACTGTGGCCGGACAGGGGATGGCGAGCCTTGGTGGCGCGGCTGCATCGTTCGCAGACCTGTGCTTCGAGGGAAAGACAAAGGTTCTCTACGACTCGCTCTCGGACTACTCGCACCCGTCCCTGCTCACCGTCGACAAGCAGTCGATCCCGATAGAGATTGACGGTGTAGCCCGTCGACCCTGGACCGTCGGTCGTGGCGTGGTGGCCTGGCAGGTGCGTCTCGCTTGCCTGATCTTCTACAAGGCGTGCCACCTTGTTGCTGGCTACTACGCGATCGACGACTCGGCCCTGGAGCAGTGGGCAGATGGCGTCCCGCCCGAGTGGTTCGGCCCCGACACTGTGAATAGAGACGAGTCGTGAAACAGCTAGGTTGGCTGAACGTGTCGATGGTCGAGCGCGACCAGGAAGCGGGAATCTTCGATGAGCAATGAGGTTGTCCTTGTCGATCAGTTCCTCAAGGCGGCGCAGGACAGTCGAGATACGCCCCTGCCCGATGACGTTGCGTTCGAAGTGTTCGCTGCTGCGACGGTCCTTAGCGGGCAGAACCTCAGCGACGAGGAGATCGAAGCGGGCAGGATCGGCGGAGGACTGGACGGCGGGCTTGACGCCGTCTACACCTTCCTCGACGGCCGCCTCCTCAGCGAGGACTCTGACGTGTTTGAGGACGGCTTCAAGCCGAGCGAAGTGAGAAAGGGCGCCGAGATTTCCCTGTGGCTCATCCAGGCGAAGCGCTCGGAGGGATTCGGCGAGGACGCATTCGACAAGGTGAACGCGAGCACGAAGAAGCTGCTCGACCTGAACTTCACCGACGAGCAGCTGGCTGGGATCTATTCGGCCGATGTCATCGCGCGTGTTCGCTTGTTTACCAGGGCGTGGACGTTGCTCAGTATCCGGTCGCCACGCATCTCGATCACGTTCGCATATGTGTCACGCGGCGACACCACGAGCGCGTCAGCGGGTGTTACACAGAAGGTCGCCGACACCCGCGCGGCGCTCTCCTCGCTGGTCATTGGGTCAGATGTCGAGGCGCGCCTCGTGGGCGCGAGGGAGCTGTGGGCGATGGCGAGCGCCACGCCTGAGTATGACCTCCAGCTCCGGTTCCGGGACTACATCTCGGAAGGCGACTCCTATGCCGGTCTCGTCTCGCTACCCGAGTACTTCCGATTCCTTTCTGACGAGTCGGGGGCACTCCGCGGTCATTTGTTCGATTGGAACGTTCGCGACTTCCAGGGCGCAGTCACCGTGAACAGGCAGATGCAGGCAACTCTCGAAGCCGACGATGAGCGAGACTTCTGGTGGCTAAACAACGGGGTAACGATCCTGTGTTCAGGGGTGAATATCGGCGGGGAGAAGACCTTCACTCTGTCGGGTGTGCAGATCGTCAATGGCATGCAGACCTCGCATGCCATCCACGATGTCCTTACCGCGACCGGCGTCGACCTTGAGCGCCACAAGCGGCGATCTGTCCAGGTCAGAGTAATCAAGACCCTCGACGAGGCCATTCGTGACGACGTGATCCGAGCGACCAACAGTCAAACGAAGGTTCCAGACGCGTCGCTGCATGCGACCGAGGATCTCCACCGCCAGATCGAGTCGCACTTCGCCGCGAAGGGCTGGTACTACGACCGCCGAAAGAACTTCTACAAGAACGCCGGAAAGCCAGCCGACAAGATCATCAGCATCGCCACACTCGGGCAGGCCGTGATGGCGATTGGACTGAGCCGACCTGATGATGCGCGTGCACGCCCGTCGACATTGCTCAACAACGAGGCAGACTATGCAGCGGTCTTCAACCCATCTCTGAGTCTGGACGTATACCTTTGGGTAGCAACCGTTCAGCGTAGAGTCGATTCGGCTCTCTTGACCGAAGCAGTTGCCGCCGATGCCTCTACTCGAACGAACACACGCTTTTACGTCAGCAGCTTCCTAGTGACGAAAGCGCTCGGGGCACAGGTGTTCAACCCGACGCAACTCACGCAGCTTGCGCAGGCGCCACTCGCGATCGGCGAGGATGATGTCAAGGCCGCCCTCGCAGTTGTGTTGGAAGAGCTGGGTACGGTGGCTGCAGACAATTCGTGGCAACCCGATCGGGCGGCCAAGAGTCACCTGCTGGCAACCGCCGTAACTGCACGCGCGGTCGCAGCAGCTGCTGCTGAACGCGCTACTCCCGAATTGTCGTAGAAGCCGGATGGCTTACCGCCGCTATCGTGAGCCCCCAGCCCACCCGAGTTGATGGCCGATCTTCCGCTGTCTCGTGAGACACCCGACTTGCGCATAAACGCTGGGTCGAGCACGTGTACACCTTCGTCGCTGATGCTCGCGCCGAAGTGCTCACCGAGGGCGTCGTTAACGGCGCGGAGGATGAAGTCAACAACTTCCGTGGGCGTGTAGACGATGCCGAGGCTCTCGGCGACGCGCGGAAATGCGAGCTTGAAAAACCGCTCATAGAGCTCGGTGATGATCTTCTGTTTGCCCGCCGCGCTCGTGATGCCCTCCGCGCGTACCCGGACGGATCGGTAGAAGTTCTTCAGCTGTGCCGTCTCGGAGTCGAGGTTGTACCCATCGAGCACGGTGAGCATGCGGTCCATCACCTGGGAAACCGGGTTGTGGTCGCTGAACGCATAGTCCTCAAACAGCGCATCAAACACCGGCTTGGTGATGAGGTGCTGCACGAGCATGTCGACGGCGTCACGGCTGGTAATGCCGTCATTGAGGTTCGCCTGCAGCGCTTCGTGGAATCCGGCGAACTCAGTCTGCGCCTCGGATACGGTGTCGAGGATCGTCTGGATGCGAGTAACCTGCCGATCGGCGATGTCTTTGACGTCGCCGGCCCAGTCTTCCCAGTACCGGCGGTCGCCGACCTTCTTCACCATCCGGGCAAAGATTGCGTCTTGCCACTCGGCGGCGTTCGCCATTGAGAACAGGGCGGCGCTCGCGTCAGCATCCGATGATGCCGTGCCGGGGTCGCGGTCGTTGCCGGTTCCGCCGATGCCGATGACATCGATTCTGTTATTGGCTTTCTTGTCGAGGTCGATCTTGTTGATCATCGCCTCGAAGCGGTCATCGTGCGCACGCAGGGCCTGAAGCACGTCCCATACGACCTTGTACTTCTTATTGTCGTTCAGTGCCGTCTCGGGGTCCTGCGATGCGGGCACCGCGATCGGCAGGATGATGTACCCATACTCTTTGCCCTCAGCGCGGCGCATCACCCGACCAACAGCCTGGACCACATCGACCTGTGAGTTGCGGGGGTTCAGAAAGAGCACGGCGTCGAGACTCGGAACGTCCACGCCCTCAGTGAGGCACTTCGCGTTCGTGAGAATGCGGCATTCATCCGTCGCCTCTCCCGCCTGCAACCAATCCAACCTGGCCGAGCGTTCGAGTACGTTGAACGTGCCGTCGACGTGTTTGGCCTGCAGCTCGAGAGCGGAGTCGCCATTGCTGGCGTTCATGAGCAGCTCGCGTCCGATGACGTTCATCTGGTTCGCGATTGCCTTGGACTCCTTGATGTTCCGCGCGAACGCTACCGCGCGCTGCATCGGCGCGTCATCCGTGATCGAAAGGCGCTCGCCATTCACACCGCGCTTTGAGAGCCCGTTCCAGCACCCGACGATGCGGGCGACGTCATCGAGATTCATATCGCCCTCGCGTGCGAGGAGGTCTTGGAAGCTGGTCGCGACAGATTCTTCATCGACGGCGAGGATGAGCACCTTGTAGTCAGAGAGGTGTCCCATCTCGACGGCGCGCCCGAAACCGAGGTGATGGAATTCCGGGCCGAAGGTGTGCTCGTCATCCATCGAGTAGGTGACGATGCCGTCCTTCGCGGCCTTCGCCTTCGAGTCCTCGACGTACACGCGTGGGGTGGCCGTCATGTACAGCCGCTTCTTCGCCGCGAGGAACTCGGTATTATGCACGCGGACGAACGCGCTGTCGTCACTGCCGGGCTGAGAGATGCCGGTAGTGCGATGCGCCTCGTCACAGATCACCAGGTCGAACTCTGGAAGGCCTAGCTGCTGTGCCTGCTGGATCACATCGATCGACTGGTAAGTGGAGAACACGACCGAGATCGTGTTCTCGCCTGTGGGGATCTGGAAACGATGGAACAGCTTCGCCGGGTCGGTTGTCGCGGGGAACCCAAGATCGTGCGCGGAGACGTCCTCGTTCTCCTTGCGCCCCACCGAAGAATCCGAACACACAGCGAACGGCCGGATCAGGACATCGGCCTGCGCAGTCCATTCGTTCAGCGTCTGCTGCAGCAGCGCGATTGACGGCACGAGGAACAGCACCGAACCACCAACGGCAACATGCTCCTCCACGAGCTTCAGCGACGTGAACGTCTTGCCCGTGCCGCACGCCATGATCAGCTTGCCGCGGTCGTGCGTCTCGAACCCGGCGATCACATCGTCGATCGCCTCGCGCTGATACTTGCGCGGCGCTTTACCGGCCCCCTTGTACAGCACCTCCGGCGTGCGTGGGTCGAACAGCGACCAGTCGATCCGGGAATCGGCGAGATTGTTCAGATCTACCCGCTGCACCGGCTTGGACTGATCGTTCAGCGCCGCCTCGGCATGCTTGGACCAATTCCGTGCCGTCGTGACGATCATCCCGCTCGTGAACGGAGCCTTGCCCAGCTCCGTGAAGAACGAATCGATCTCCTGCTTCGGCAAGGACCGGGCCGGATCGTAGAACTTTGCCTGGATGGCGGTGAGTTCACCGGTGTATCGATCCTGCGCGACCAGATCGATCCCCGTATCGGGGCGGCCCGCTCGGCCTGGCCACTCCTGCCACATCCACACATCCGAGAACAGGTCCACATACTTCGGCTCTGTCTGGAGGTAGCTCTTGAGGAACCGTTCGAACTTTGAGCCCTTGTCGCGCTCGTTCGTCGCCGAGCGATACATCTCATCCAGCAGGTCCCAGAGCGTAACCCGCGGATTCGTCGGCCTCAGCGAACGCCGCAGCGGTCCCGACGTCCGCTTGCTATCGGGTGTCGTTGCATCCGGCGTCGATGTAAGAGAGACAGACATACGCCTATGCTCTCGCACACTCGACTCCGCTTGTTGAGACGGATCGACGTGTGTCTGCTCTTATGCGTCGTCGCGAGCTAAGAGTTTTAGATCCGCCGAGCGCTCCGAGCGATGCGGAGCCGGAAAGAGCGCCATCTCACGGCGCTCCGCATCGTTCAGCTCTCTACTCAAACCCACCCGTCAACCGCCCGTGCATCGTCCCGCTCGAGTCATTCATCCCGACGATCTCCACCGTCTTCCCCAGGCTCGCGTACTTCGTCTCGATCGCATCCAGTGCCGCAACGGTCGACGCATCCCAAACGTGCGACCCGGACAGATCCACGACCACCCGGTCGGGATCCTCCGTATAGGAGAACAACGTCGTCAGGTCATTGCTCGAGGCGAAGAACAGCTCCCCCTCCACGACATACGTCACCACATCGCCCGCCGGCCCCGGAACTCGACGAACCGAAACGAAGTGCGCCACCCGCCGCACGAACAGCACCGACGCAACGAGCACCCCACCGACGACTCCCACCGCCAGGTTGTGCGTGATCAGCACCAGCACCACCGTCGCGATCATGACGAACGTCTCGCTCTTCGGCATCCGCTTCAGCGTCGACGGCCGCACGCTGTGCCAGTCGAACGCCCCGATCGCGACCATGATCATCACGGCGACGAGCGCCGCCATCGGGATCGTCCCGACGAAGTCTCCGAACACCACGACCAGGAGGAACAGGAAGATCCCGGCGCAGAACGTCGAGATGCGGGTTCGCGCGCCCGAGGCCTTCACGTTGATCATCGTCTGACCGATCACCGCGCACCCGCCCATGCCGCCGAACATCCCGGAGAGCACGTTCGCGACGCCCTGCCCCCACGACTCGCGCGTCTTGTTCGAGTGGGTGTCGGTGATCTCGTCGACGAGCTTCGCGGTGAGCAGCGACTCCATGAGCCCGACGAGCGCGACCCCGAGCGCGAACGGCGCGATGATCGTGAACGTCTCCCACGTCAGCGGGACGTTCGGGATGAACAGCGACGGCAGGCTCCGAGGCAGCTCACCCTGATCGCCGACCGTCGGCACCGTGATCCCGAACGCGAGCACGACGCCGGTCACGATGATCACCGACACGAGCGGCGCCGGCACGATCTTGGTGAGCTTCGGCATCACGAGCATCACGACGATCCCGAGAGCCACCAGCGGATACACGAGCCACGGCACGTCGATGAGCTGCGGGAACTGCGAGCTGAACACGAAGATGGCCAGCGCGTTCACGAACCCGACCATGACGCTGCGCGGGATGAAGCGCATCAGCGTCGCCACGCCGAGCACCCCGAGGACCACCTGGAAGATGCCAGCGAGGATGACCGTCGCGATGAAGTAGTCGAGGCCGTACGTCGGCGCGACCGGAGCGATCACGAGCGCCACGGCACCGGTCGCCGCGGTCACCATCGCGGGTCGCCCGCCGAGGAACGCGATCGACACCGCCATGATGAACGATGAGAACAGGCCGACCTTCGGGTCGACGCCCGCGATCACCGAGAACGCGATCGCTTCCGGGATGAGCGCGAGGCCGACGACGAGCCCGGCCAGCACTTCTCGCGTCAGCAGTCGAGGGTTCTTCAGGGCTTCGAGCACCGAGGGGTGGGCGCGATAACGGGCGCGGTCGTCGACCGTCGTTGCAGACATGGAGCTCCAGGGGAAGGCGCCTCACAGAAAGAGGCAGACGTTCCAGCCTATGACTGATGCGCAAGTCGCCCACCCCGCGCCCCTTCCACCCCACCCCTCACATCCGCCAGGATGAACACGACCGCCCCGAGAGGAGTCCCGCATGTCGTCGCTCGCCCCGTCCACCGCCCCGGAAACGGCACCCGCCGCGCTCCCCGGCGCCGTGGTCATCGCCGCCATCCGCCGCGTCCTCCTCTGGTCGCTGATCGTCGCGTTCCTCTACCCGGCGTTCATGAGCGGTAGCAAGGGCATCTGCCCTGGCGGGGTCGACGCGAACGGCGGGTTCGTCGACTCCGCGGGCCAGTCGGTCGACGAGGCTCCGCAGTGCATCCAGCTGACGCTCGCCCCGAGCCCCCTCGTCTACGTCGCCATCGCCGTCATCCTGCTGCTCGCACTGGGCCGCGTGATGAAGGCAGTCGACGAGCGCGGCGCTGCGGGCCCTGGAGTGGACCCTGCGCGGAGTCGGGCTGTTCGTGGTGATCGCGATCGTCATCTCGCACGTCTGGTTCGCGCTGATCCCGATCGAGCAGTTCACCGGCGACTCCTGGACCTTATTCAGCCCGTTCCCCTTCGGCTCGATCGACGTCGAGGTGACGCCGATGACGACCTCGTGACGGCTTAGTCGCGCCAGTCGATCCCGACGCCGGCGATCCGTCGCCCGGCCTCGTCGGCGGCGACCGGCTCGCCGACGTCCGCCCCGCGTTCGAGCGAGACAGCGGAGTGCACGATGGTGTCGGCGTACACGTGCACGAGGTTGTAGCCCTGCGCGGCGTCCTGGCCGCGGGTCGCACCCACGGGCTGCGCGAGGTCCTGCCCGTACGCGCTCGACGAGGCGACGGCCACGGGGATCCCGGCGAAGGTGCCGAACGACGGATGGTGCACGTGCCCGGACAGGATGCCTCGCACGTCCGACCCCCGCAGGACCGCGGCCAGCGCGTCCTGATCCCGCAGCTCGACCGTCACGGCGAGGTCGAGCACCGTCGGCAGGGGCGGATGGTGGATGAGCAGCAGCGTGCCCTGCGGTGCCGCCGTCGACAGCTCTCCCTCCAGCCGATCCAGCTGCGACGACGGCACCTCCCCCCAATGCGCGCCGGGCACCGTCGAGTCGACGACGATGACGCGCATCCCCCCGAACCACCGCACCTCGACGATCGGCTCGTCATCCGCCCCCGCGAGTCCGAGCTCCGATCGCATGGCACGACGGTCGTCATGGTTGCCGGCCGCCCACACGACCTCGCAGCCGAGCGCATCGGCGGCGGGCGCCACGAGCTCGCGCAGTCGCCCGTAGGCGGCGGCATCGCCCCGGTCCGTCAGGTCTCCCGTGAACAGCAGCGCGTCGGGACGGAGCCCCGAGGCGACGAGCCGGTCGAGCATCTCCGCCAGGTTCGCGTCGGCGTCGGCCCCGCTGCCGTACAGCGGCGACCGTTCACCCGGCAGGTGCGTGTCGGAGATGTGCACGAAGGTGTGCGACGGGCGAGGGTGTTCGGTGAGGATCATGTCTCTTCCTGGTCGGCGGACGGAGGCAGGTCGGGGCAGATGTCAGACGGCGGCGGCCGTGGAGCCCGGGACGAGCGTTCCCGTGAACGAGCGGCGCACGAGCGTCTCCGACTCGTCCGCAGTGAGCAGCTGCTGCATGGTCTCGACGGCGGCCGCGGCCACCGCCTCCACGGGAATCCGCAGCGTGGTGAGCCCGAGCAGGTCGGCGCCGGGCAGGATGCCGTCGCAGCCGGTGACGCTGACGTCCTCCGGCACGCGGAGCCCGGCCGCGCGGGCGGCGCGCATGACGGCGAGCTGCCGGTAGTCCGAGGCGCACATGACGGCGGTCGCCCCTGCGCGCACGGCGGCGAGGGCTTCGTCGACGCCGTCATCGGGACGCGCGCCGGCCGAGATCATCGTCACGGCGACGCCCGCCGCGGTCAGCACCTCCTGCATCGCGAGCGCGCGCAGGTGCTCCGGGTACGAGGCCTCGGGGCTTCCGGCGAGGACGACGACGGTCCGGTGACCGAGCGCCACGATGTGCTCCGCGAGCAGACGCCCGTGGCCCTCGTCGTCGTAGTGGGCGGTGTGGATGCGGCCCGCCGACTCCACGCGCCCGGCGCGCAGGATCGGCACCTGGTCGGCGAACGGCTCGAGCTGCGCCGCGGAGATGCCGCCGGTGGCGACGATGAGTCCCGCGACGCGCATGCCGAGCAGCCGGTGCAGCGCATTCACCTGCTTGGCGCCCTGTTCGTCGGCGCCGATCGTGACGGTCACGAGGTCGAGGCCGCGCTGATGGGCCTCTTCCTGCAACCGGGAGAAGAGGAGACCGTACGCGGGGTTGCTCGCGTCTCGCAGCATGAGGCCGACGGTGCCGGTGCGTCCGGCGGCGAGCTCGGCGGCCATCGTGTTGCGCACGTACCCGAGCCGCTCGGCCGCCTCCAGGATGCGCTCCTGCGTCTCCGGCGCGAACCGCCCCTCGCCCTTCAGCGCCCTGGTCGCCGTCGCGCGGGACACCCCGGCCGCCGCGGCGACGTCGCTGATCGTGACCCGCAGGGCGGGCGTCCCGGCCTCCGTCCCGCTCATGCGCGCTGCTTCCGTCGGCGGGGCGCTCCGGCGCGCGAACCTCGTCCATACACGAGATACATGGTGACACCCATGATGATCATGAGCAGCACGGTGTAGACGAACGTGATGGGCATCGCGTCGAGGTTGTTCTCTCCGCGCGTGCTCTCCTGGATCGCGACGCCGAGCGGCTTGTACAGCGGGTGGTAGAGGAAGATCGCGGCGTCGTAGTCGTCGAGCAGGCTGTTGAAGTTCAGAGCCGTGATCGCGGCCGCGGTCGGCAGCACGAGGGGGATGAGCACGCGCCGGAAGGTGGTCAGCGAGCGGGCGCCGAGGATGCGCGACGCGTCTTCCAGGGAGTCCGGCACGGACGCGAACCCGGCCTTGAGCAGCCGCAGCGTGAACGGGATCTTCACGCAGATGTACGCGACGAGCAGCAGCACCGGCGTTCCCGTGAGCACCATGTTGCCGACGAGGGGCTGCGGGGCGTCGAACGCCATCACGAAGGCCAGCGCGATCAGCACGATCGGCAGGATCCACGGGATGTGCAGCACGTACTCGATGGCCGTGGTGAGCAGGTTGCGGTGCTTCTGCATCAGCCGCGCGACGAACAGCAGCCCGCCCACGACGATGACCGCGGCGAGGGCGCTGTAGACGACGCTCACGATGAACGGGCGGAGGGCCGCCGCGCTGGAGAACACGGTGATGTAGTTGTCGAGTGTGAAGCTGTCGAGCGTGATCGATCCGGCGAGGATGCTCCGCGCGTCCACGAACGAGAAGATCACGATGAGCACGACCGGGATGAGATAGATCACCCACAGCAGGTAGGCGACGACGTGCACGACGGCGTTCGCGAACGGGTTGCGGATCCGCTGCTTCTGGATCGGCGTCGCCACCTTCGCCACCGAGAAGTACACCCCCGACTTCTCGGCGCGGTTCATGATCGCGAGCAGGATGATCGTCGCGACACCGAGCACGATCGCCAGCAGCGCCGCGATGTCGCGCGTGATCGGGCTGCGCGACAGGTCGATGATGAGGGGTGCGACGGTCTGGAAGTCCGGCCCGCCGAGCACGAGGGGCGCGGTGAGGGCCCCGAGGCCGATGAGGAACGTCAGCACCGTGACCGCGAAGAGCATCGGCTTCATGACCGGCAGCACGATGCGGCGCAGAATCGTCCAGGTCGAGGCGCCCATGAGCTTCGCGGCCTCGATCGACGCGTAGTCCACCTTGCCGAGCGACGAGGACAGGAACAGCATGTGGTTCGTCGTCGTCGCGAACGTCATCACGAACACGACCGCGAAGTAGCCGGAGAACCAGTCCCGGTTCATGTCCGGCCAGATGTTCACCATCAGGTTCGTGATGAAGCCGAATTTCCCGTAGATGAAGTTGTAGCCGGCGGCGAGCACGATGCCGCCGTAGATCAGGGTCGTGGCGTAGCCGAGCCAGAGGAGTTTCGCGCCGCGCACCTGGAAGTACTGCGTCACCAGCACGATGAACACCCCGACGACGTTGACCGTGACGGACAGCGTGATCGCGAGGAGGAAGCTGTTGCCGAGCGTCTTCAGCGCGCGCTCGCTGCCGAGCAGCTTCTCGACGGCGCGGATGCTGAACTGGCCGTCCGGGAAGAAGGTCGCGGCGAGCAGCTCGGCGTTCGGCAGCACGAGGAAGGCGGCGGCGAACCAGATCACGACGATGCCGGTCACCCAGGCGAGCGGTGAGCGGAGCATCGCGCGCACGCTGCCGGGCCGTCCGCGGCGGAGGCGGGGCTTCGTCGCGGTGCCCGTCTCGGCGGCCTCGGTCGTCAGGGCGCCGGGCGCGTCGGTCATGGCCGCGGACGGCGGCGGCACCGGGCGGGAGTCGTTCTGCGGAGCGCTCATGTCACGCCGCCGGGTACTGCAGGATCCACCGCGGATCGACGTCGATGCGCACGGCGTCGCCGACGCCCCAGCGGTGCGCGCTCGCCGCGGCCGGCACGCTCACCCGAAGCGTCGCATCGGCCGCCGACACCGTGTAGACGCTGTGGCTGCCGTGGTACGTGCGCTCCGCGACAGTGCCGTCGAGCGACGCCGGGCCGCCGGCGGTGGCCTCGGACGGCGATGCCAGGTGCAGCTTCTCCGGACGGACGTAGCTCTCGGCCGTGGCGTCGAGGCCCGCACCGATCGCGACGAGCTGCGCGGGGCTGAGGCGGTTGTTCTCGCCGATGAACCGGCAGACGAAGGGCGTCGCGCTGCGGTCGTAGATCTCCTCCGGCGTGCCCACCTGCTGCAGCGTCCCGGCGTCGAGCACGGCGATGCGGTCGCTGAGGGTGAGCGCCTCCTCCTGGTCGTGGGTGACGTACACGGTGGTCACGCCGACCTCGTGCTGCAGCTCCTTGAGCTGTTCGCGCAGCTGCACGCGGAGCTTGGCGTCGAGGTTCGACAGCGGCTCGTCGAGCAGCAGGATGCTGGGGGTGAGCGCGAGCGCCCGGGCGATGGCGACGCGCTGCTGCTGGCCGCCGGACAGCTCCGCCACGTTCTTCTCGAGCTGCGACGCGGCGAGTCCGGTGCGGTCGGCGACCTCGTCCACGCGCCGCCGCTGCTCGGCCTTCGACACCTTCTGCACCGAGAGGCCGAACGCGATGTTCTCCCGCACGTTCATGCTCGGGAACAGGGCGTAGTTCTGGAACACCATGCCCACGCCGCGCTTCTCGCTCGGTACGCGGGTCACGTCGCGGCCGGCGATGTGGATGCGGCCTCCAGTGGGCTCGATGAACCCCGCGAGCGTGCGCAGGGCCGTGGTCTTGCCGCAGCCGGACGGACCCAGGAGGGTGAAGAACTCACCCTCCCGGATCTCCAGATCGAGGTGCGAGACCGCACGGTGGTCGCCGAACACGACCTCGACGTCGTCGAAACGGATCATCGTCTTCTCTCTCTGCCGGAGCGGCGGGACGGCTCGGCTCAGCCGATGTACTCGAGCGTGACCTTCTCGACCCAGGCGCCGAGGTTCTCGCTCACGAAGCCGAAGTCGATGTCCTGACGGTCGAGCGTGCCCATGAGCTCGACGACCTCGGGATTGGCCTTCTCGACCGCGCCCTCGTTCACCGGCATGGCGTTGAACTCCGCGGCGAACTCGCCCTGCACCTCGGCGCTGCCGAACCAGTCGATGAACTCCTGCGCCTTGTCCTCGTTGTCCGTGCCGTTGATCTGCGCGATCTGCTCGGTCACGTAGGGGACGCCGTACCCGGGAACGATCATGCCCGTGCTGGTGCCGTACTCCTCGTCGCGGGCGGAGATGCCGCTCGACGGCAGCACGCCGTAGTCCACCTCGTCGCGGGTGATGCGGGCGTAGAGGTCGGTGCCCTCCACGGCGGGGGAGCCGTTGGCGTAGTACGACTTCACCAGGTCCCAGCCCTCGTCGCTCACGCCGAGGTCGCCGTCCTCGTCGAGGTGACGGGTGAGGATGCTGGCGAGCACGAGCTGCGGGGTGGCCTGGCCGAGCGCAGGGTTCACCTCGTAGCGGCCGGCGAACTCCTCGTCGGTGTACAGGTCGTCGGGGTCGGTGGGCGCGTCGCTGATGCGGTTCTCGTCGTAGACCGTGACGATCGCCTGCTCCACGAGCGGCCAGAACACGCCGTCCTTCGGGTCACCGGCGTCTGCAGGGACCTCGCCGCTCCAGCTCGGCTCGTAGGCGGTGATGGCCTCTTCCGTCTTGAGCTGCTCGAAGAACATGTTGTTCAGGCCGAACACCACGTCGCCGACGGGGTTGTTCTTCTCCGCGATGATGCGGTTCGTCAGGTCGGCGCCGCCGAGGCCCACGATCTCGATGTCGATGCCCGCGTCCGCCGCCTTCTCGGTGATCCACTCACCGCGGCCGTCGCTGTTGGAGTTCGTGTAGACGATGAGGGTGTCCCCGGAGCCGCCGTCGCTGCCGCCCGCGTCTCCGTCGCCGCCCGCCGTGCATCCGGTGAGCGCGATCGCCGCCGCGGCCGTCAATCCGATGAGCGCCCAGCGCCTCTGCTGCCTGTCGGCCATGTTCGTCCCTTTCTCGCCTTCGAGGTGTGTCGATGCGACATTACCGGTTCTTGTGGTGAAGGCACAAAGATTGTCTGGTTTCGTGAGCGCGGTCGCGCGTCCGCACTCAAGATAGGCGCGCGGCGTGAACGCGAGGATGCGATGAGGTGAACGGGCGGGGGTCTGCGCCGGATCCGGACGCGAGATCCCCTGTCGGTCGGGCGGAATGCCGGCATCCGTTAGAACAAATCTTCGAAAGTCGGGCCACTGGAAGATAAAATGAAGCATGTCGAAAATGTCCGGGTTGCGCGAGGCGATGGATCGCCTCGACGAGGCGTGGAGCGCCTCGGGCGATGCGCTGGAGCTCTCCCGCGCGCAACTCGTTGACGTGGCCGACGCGATCGGACTTCTGCAGCGCCGGCTCGACGCACTGCACGTGGACGTGGCGGCCGGCATCGCTCGGGAATCGCGCGCGGAGCTCGGGGCCGACAGCCTGGCGAAGCAACGCGGGTACCGCACGGCGGCGAAGCTCATCGCCGCGATGACAGGCATCTCGACGGGAGAGGCGCAGCGTCTGGTGAAGGTGGGCGAAGCGACGGCCCCGCGGAGCGATCTGCTCGGCGCGCCGCTGCCCGCGCGGTACCCGCTCCTCCGGGAAGCGCTCGCGTCGGGTGCGCTCGGAGCGCCGGCGGCGGCACTCCTCGTCGCCCTTCTGGATCGCTGCCGAGTGGCCGCCGGGATGGAGCGCATCACCGAGGCGGAGCGCGTGCTGGCCGCCGCAGCCGAGGGGCTTGAGCTCGATGCAGTGCGCAAGCTCGTTCTCCGCGCCGAAGCGTGGCTCGACCCCGACGGCGTGGCGCCACGGGCGGAGGAGCAGCGCGCTCGGCGCGGACTGCGCATCTTCGAACGGGACGGCATGGTGCACCTGCACGCGCAGCTCGATGCCGAGACCGCGGCGCCGGTCGTCACCGCGATCCGGGGGCACATGTCCGCCGTCTTCGCGGCCCGCCTCGACGCCCCGGACGCCGGTGCGCCGGACGCGGATCGGCGGACCGTCGCGATGATCCAGGCCGATGCGCTGGCCCTCTTCTGCGCGCACGTGCTCGGGTGTGAGGGTGATCGGCTTCCGCTCGCGGGGGCGACGGTGATCGTCCGGGTATCGCTGGACGATCTGCAGGCGGGGGCCGGGTCGGCGACGATCGACGGGCTCGACCAGGTGATCGACATCGGCGCCGCGCGGCGGATGGCGGCCAGCGGCGGGATTATCCCGTGTGTCCTCGGCGGGGCGAGCGAAGTGCTCGACTGGGGTCGCGAGAAGCGCCTCTTCACCCGAGCCCAACGCCTGGCGCTCGCCGAACGGGACGGCGGGTGCGCGATGTGCGGGCTTCCCCCGGGGATGACGAAGGCTCACCACCTCCGCTGGTGGCAGCGCGACCGAGGTCCGACCGATCTCTCCAACGGGATCCTGCTCTGCGAGACCTGTCACCACCGCATCCATGACAACGGGTGGGAGATCGTCATCGAGGGTTCCGGTGTGGCCGGCCGGCCCTGGTTCCTTCCGCCGCGGTGGGTCGACCCGCAGCGCACACCACGGCTGGGCGGACGGGCGCGCTTCGATGTCGCGGCCTGAGTGCGGTGCGCAGGCACGCGAGTTCGGGCGCGGGGCGTTGTGGGGCTGTCAGCGGCGGAGGCGGGAGCGCACGCGTCGCGCGGTGCGTGCCAGGGCGTCACGCCAGGCGCCTCCGGGCCATTCCCGGTGCAGGCGCAGGCTGCCGTCGTCGTTCCGCACGAGTTCGACCCGCCGGCCCGCGAGAAGGGGCGAGCGGCCGAGGTGTGCGACCACGTCCGGGGCGGCCGTCAGTGGCGCCGTGAACACCCAGCCGGCCACGCGGACCGCGACCGACAGATCGGCGTCGCGCGCACCGTCCTCGCGGAACACCTTCATGGGGTCCACGGCGACGGGAACCGCGTCGAGGCGCTTCGGTCGGCGCCCGCCGACCTTGCGCTCCGAACCCGCGGTGGACTCCGCGGCCTGGCCCGGCTCCGGGGTGTCCTGCGCGACCACGTCGACCCGGTCGGCACGGCGCTCCTTGCGGGCGTTCAGGAGGCCCGAGGGAAGGTCCTCCGTCGTCGACAGCGGGAGGGACACCAGCCGGTCGGCGGAACCGACGGTCTCGAACACGAACGCCTCCTTGCCGTCCCGGAGCAGACGGACGCGCACCGTGAGCTGCAGGCCGCCGCGCGACCAGCGCGCCGCGGTCACGGTGGCGGTGCAGGTCGTCTCCGCTTCGAAGGCGGCGAAGGCGAGCAGGTCATCTCGGCGATCGGCGCGCAGCAGAGCGGCGCGGATGCGCTGCGGGAACGACAGCCCGGCGTCGACCCCCGGGCCGAAGCGCCGCTGCACGAGCGGCACCACCACATCCAGCAGGCGGTCGCGGTACTCCGCCGGGTACTTCACCATCCGGCGGCCGGCGATCCGGTTGAGGATCTTGCCGCGGAACCAGTGCCGCAGCAGTCGATCCCGCACCTTCCCCGGTTCGGTGTTCGCCTCGACCACGTCGAGCACGGTCTCCAGATGCGGGAAGTACGACTCCGGCTCGATGCGGGCCGAGCTCGCGCTCCCCGGCTCCTTCACCCATGCGTAGCAGGGCTCGCTCGCCAGGACCGAGATCGTGTCGGCGGCGAAGTACGCCTGCATCACGAAGAGATGGTCTTCGAGTCGCACCTTCCCGTCGGGGAAGCGGATGCCGTTCTCCCGCAGGAACGCCGTCCGGAACATCTTGTGCGGCGTCAGCATCTCCAGGATCGGGTCTTCCCCGAGCACGGCGTGCGGGATGTCGCGCTGGAAGATCTTGGCGGGCAGCTTGCGTCCGATGCCCACCTCTTTGCCGGCCACGACATCGGATCCGTGCTGATCCGCATAGTCGCACAGCCGCTCCAGTGCCCGCGGGTAGAGCCAGTCGTCCTGATCGACGAACTGCACGTACGTCCCCCTGGCCTCTTCGACGCCTCGGTTGCGCGGAGTGCCCGGCCACCCGGAGTGCGGCAGCGAGAGCACGCGCACATGGGGGCGATCCCTCGCGATGCTCTCGAGCCGCGCGGCCGTCTCCTCCCCGGAGCCGTCGTCGCAGAGCAGGACCTCGAACGCCTCCCGCTCCAGTGTCTGCGCGTCGAGAGATGCGATCAGGTCGTCGAACGAGGCCTTCGGCCGGAACACCGGCACCACCACGCTCACCCGCACGCGGCCGCCGGCCGCCTCGTCCCCGGTCGCACTGCTCATGGACGTCGTCCCCCTGTGATCATGGCTGGCCCGAATCTCCCCCGCCGGAGGTTCCAGCCAACCATCCCTTCCTGTGGAGCGCGCCAGGCTCGCGGTGGTCCCGGGTGTATGCCGACGCCGCGGAGGATCAGTGCAGGGTGAGACCGATCTCGAACGAGCGCCGCCAGGGGAGGGTCAGCTCCGCGATCCGCACGTCATCGGCGGGCAGCATCGACTCCAGCAGGGCCGTGAGCTCCGCACGGATGACGCGCTCCGCCGTCGCGACCTGCGCATCCTCGGCCATCGGGTAGATGTCGGGGAAGAGGGAGGGGCCCGCATCGGTGCGCACCACGGCCTGGTAGGCGAAATCGTCGAGCAGCCGCGTGAGCAGGGCGATCCGCGCGGCGCGCTCGTCGAAGGAGCCGGTGGCCCGGCCCACCACTCCGGCGGCGGCCACCGCGACGACGCTGCCGAGCGTGTTCCCGGCGGTGTTCCACCCGCCGAAGGCCTCCAGGCGCCCGAGCAGTCCGGCCGCGGACAGCGCGCGCACGAGCGCCTCATCCGCGCCGTTCGGGTAGCGCACGTCGGCCAGGGCCACGTGCTCCCCGGCGTCCAGACGCTCCCGCACGAGCGCGACCGTCCCCGCGACGGCCTCCGCGTCGACGACCTCCGGGCGCCCGCGGAACATGTCGTGCCGGTCGGGGTCCGGGGCGTGCAGCACGAGGGTGACATCGCCTCCCGCGGCGACCTCCTCGGCGCCTGCCGCGCGGATCTGCCGGCTCGCCGACGCCGCGAGCGACATGTTCTCGTAGGGCGGGATGCGCTCCATGCCGGCGGCGTCCGCGCAGGCGACCGAGAACGAAGCGGTCACCCCGGCGTTCGCCGCGAGGGCCCGGGCGACCAGCGCCGCGCCCACTTCGTCCGCCCCCGGGTACATCAGCACCTGGCGGCCCGACGGCAGCATCCGCATCCAGTGCCGGAGCCATACCTGCTCTGCACTGCCCGCCGCGAAGGGCGCGGTGTCATCGGCGGTGATCGCCAGGAAGTCGAGGGTCTCATCCTCCACGAGGCCGAGCGTGGAGAGGTTCACGATGTGGTTGCGCAGCCGCCGCGACGAGTAGTCGGAGACCACATCGGCCGGCACCGGGGTCAGTTCGTCGAGCGGCAGCACCTCGGTCTCGCCGAGCAGCCGGTGCGCGTCGCCGCCGAGCGCGTGGATCTCCTTGCCGTGCTCCGTCCAATAGGTCGGCTCCTCGGCCGCGGAGTAGGAGTTGCTCGCCCTGGTCACCAGCGACACCGCCGAGATCGGCAGGTCGGGCCGCATCCGCCGCACCTCGCGCAGCACGTCCAGGCGCGCCAGCACGTCGCGGGTGGTGTCGTGACTCATGCGGCTCGCGATGAGGCCCCCGTAGAGCAGCATGTCCACCGACACCACCAGGTGCACCGTGGCCGGGTCCGCGGCACGCTCGCGCAGCCAGGCACCCAGCCCGTCGGCGTCGCCCGCGGTCCGGTAGGAGGGGAGGATCGCGGCAGGCGGAACGTCGAGGGTCACCCCGGCAACGGCCGCGACGTCTCCCGGGAGCTTGACGTTCACTGGGCGGTCGTCGAGGGGCAGCAGCGCGATGCGAGGGCGGAGGATCGGGTCGGACACGAGGAGCCTTTCGTCGGTGAAGGGGTCGCAGATCGGGGATCAGGGGCGGGCGATGGAGACGAGATACGAGTAGCGGTCGCCGCGGTACACCGACTCGGCGTACTCGATCGGACGGCTGCGGGCGTCGTAGGTCGTGCGCTTCACGAGGAAGGCGGGGGAGAACGGCGGCGTCTGCAGCGCGGCAGCCTGCTCCTCGTCGAGGACGACCGCGTGGATCTCCTGGTCGGCGCGCACGGCGGTGATGCCGAAACGGGTGCGCAGGTCGTCGTAGAGCGAGTCGCCCTCGATGCCGTCCTCCAGGCCCGGCACCGCGTCGGCCGCGATCGAGCACACCTCCAGGCAGATCGGGATGTCGTCGGCGGTCCGCACCCGGCGGATCCGGACGACGGGCGACTGCGGGCTGAGGTTCAAGGCGTATCCTGCGGTCTGCCCGGCCGCCGCGGTGCCGACATCGACGGAGAGGGAGCCTGGTCTCATGTTCCGGGCGAGCATGTCCTCCGAGAACGAGGTCAGCTCGAACGCCTTGCTGATCCGCGAGGCGCTCACGAAGGTGCCCGCCCCCTGAAGCCGGTACACGAGGCCGTCCCGTTCGAGCTCGTCGAGGGCGCGACGCACCGTCTGCCGGTTCACCTCGAGCGACTCCGCGAGCTCGCGCTCCGTGGGCAGCTTCTCGTGGGGTGCGAGCCCCTGGTCGATGACCTCCTCCAGATGCCGCCGCACGCGTTCGTGCTTCGTGACGCCCTCGATCGCCGCCATGGTTCCCCCTCGTTTGGACTAACCCAATCTTGACGATCACGCGGGATTGTGTCAATGTCTCCTCTCAGCGGTTCTTAATTGGTCTATTCCAATCCTTTGCACGGTCAACGATGAGCGGAGAATCCCCATGCACGTGAAGCACAACATGCGCCGACGCGTCCTGGTCGCCGGGGCGGTGGGCACGGCGACGATCGTCGCCCTAAGCGGCTGCGCCGGCGGCGGCGGTGACGCGGACGGCCCCACCGAGATCACGTTCTCGTACCTGTGGGGAGGGGAGGAGGCGAAGGCGCTGGAGGCGATCATCGCCGACTTCAACGCCAGCCAGGGCGACATCGTCGTCACGGGCGTCTCCAGCCCCGACACCCAGAAGCAGCTCACGTCGATGTCGTCGTCGAACGGTTCCTTCGACATCTCCGACAACTTCGGCAACACCGTCGGCGCCTGGGCTTCGAAGGGCATCCTCGCACCGCTCGACGAGGCGATCGCCGCCGAGGACATCGATGTCGACGACTTCGTCCCCAGCGCCATGGAGCAGATGACCTACGACGGCAAGGTCTACTCGCTGCCGATCGCCATCCACAGCTTCCAGCTGCTCTACAACCCGCAGCTCCTGGAGGAGGCCGGGGTCACCCCGCCGACCACGATGGACGAGCTCGCCGCCGCCATCCCGAAGCTCACCAAGAAGGACGCGTCGGGCAAGATCACGCAGCTCGGACTCGGCTCGGCGAACGACAGCACCACCCTCACGACCCTCGGCTACGCGTTCGGCGGGAGCTGGGACGGCGACGACGGCCCGACCCCCGCGGAAGACGGGAACATCGAGGCCCTGCAGTGGTATCAGGACAACGTGATCGAGCCGGTCGGTGCCGACGCCATGGCCACGTTCGTGTCCGGTCAGGGCGAGTACCTCTCCGCGCAGGACCCCTTCTTCAGCGGCCAGGTCGCCATGATCATCGACGGCGAGTGGCGGTCGGCCAGCGCCGCCAAGATCGCCCCCGACTTCGAGTGGGGTGTGACCGCGATCCCCGCCGCCTCACCCGACCTGGAGAACAGCACGCAGGTCACCGCGAGCACCCTCTTCATCCCCGCGAACTCGAAGCACAAGGAGGAGGCGGCCACCTTCCTCGCCTACCTCGTGAGCGACGAGCCCATGGAGAAGTTCGCCGTCGCCCTCGGCAACCTCCCCGGCCGCTCCTCTCTCGCCGGCAGCGCCGCGTTCGACGAGCTGCAGGACTTCGGTGTCTGGGCGGAGGCCGCGTCCTCCCCGAACGCGAAGTCCCTGGCGAGCCGTCCGTACAGCGCCGAGTACGCGACCGACCTCGCGACCGCGTTCGACGAGGTCGTGCGACTGACCGCCACCCCGGAGGAGGCGATCGCGACCGTCGAGGAGCGCATGGCCTCCTACGCCTCGAAGTGAGCCGGTCCTCGTGACCACGGCAACAGCACCCCGGGTCCGGCAGGAGAACGCTCCTGCCGGACCCGGCGCTCCCGTCCGGCGGCGCCGCAGCCGCCGGACCACGCTGATCGGCCTGGCCTTCGCGTCGCCGTTCATCGTCGGCTTCCTGTTCCTGTTCGCCTATCCGATCGCGGCGTCGGCGTACTACAGCTTCACGGACTTCAACCTGTTCCAGGCGCCGGAGTGGGTGGGGCTGGACAACTACACCCAGATGTTCGCCGACGGGGTCTTCTGGAAGTCCCTCGCCAACACAGCCGTGCTCACGGTGTTCGGCGTGCCGCTCGCGATCGGCATCGCGCTCGCCGGCGCGCACCTGCTGAACACCCCCGTGCGGGGCCAGCCGCTCTATCGCGCGCTCGTGTATCTCCCGTCGATCGTGCCGGTCGTCGTCGGCGGCTACCTGTGGCGCTGGCTGCTGAACGCCCAGTACGGCTTCATCAACCACTTCCTGTCGTGGTTCGGCATCGAGGGGCCGGCCTGGCTGCAGCAGCCGGAGTGGACGAAGCCCGCCATCATCCTCATGTCGCTGTGGACCGTCGGCGGCACCATGATCATCTACCTCGCCGCCCTGCAGGAGGTGCCGAAGGAGCTGTACGAGGCAGCCGAGCTCGACGGCGCGGGGGCCTGGCGTCGCTTCACGAACGTCACCTGGCCCACGGTCTCCCCGGTCACCCTGTTCCAGGTGATCGTGAGCATCATCGGGTTCCTGCAGATCTTCACGCAGCCCTACATCCTGTCGCAGGAGCGCCTCAACCAGGCGGGCTCGGGGCCGGGGCAGTCGATGCTCTCCTACGCGATGTACCTGTACCAGAACGCGTTCGTGTTCCTGAAGATGGGCTACGCCTCCGCCATGGCGTGGACGCTGTTCATCATCACGCTCGCCGTGAGCCTCATCGTGCTCGCGACCTCGAGGAAGTGGGTCCACGATGGTGCACGCTGACATCTCCGCACCGGTGCGCCGGCCCCGCCGCACCCGGCGCACGCTCCGCCGCGTCCGGCAGCAGATCGCGGTGACGCTGCTCGCGCTGCTGTTCCTGTTCCCGCTGCTGGTGATGCTGTCGACCGCGTTCAAGACACCCGGCGACGTCTTCTCCTCCCCGCCCACCCTGCTTCCCGCGGAGTGGACCACGGCCAACTTCGCCGAGGCGTTCGCGCAGATCCCGGTGTGGCGCTACCTCGCCAACACGCTCTTCGTCTCGGGCATGAGCATCCTCGGCACGGTCATCTCCTGCCCCCTCGTCGCCTACGCGCTGGCGAAGGTGAAGTGGCGCGGCGCCCGACCGCTCCTGATCCTCGTGCTCGCCACGATGATGCTGCCGCCGCAGGTCACGCTGATCCCGCTGTTCCTCGTGTGGAACGGGCTGGAGGCGACGAACACCTACCTCCCGCTCATCGTCCCCGCGTTCCTGGGCACGCCGTTCTTCATCTTCATGATCCGGCAGTTCCTCCTCGCGGTGCCGGACGAGCTCATCGAGGCCGCCCGTCTGGACGGTGCCTCCGAGTTCCGCACCTACGCGACGATCGTGCTCCCGCTGGCGCGTCCGGCCATCGTGACCGCCGCGATCTTCCAGTTCGTCTGGGCGTGGACCGACTTCCTCAATCCCCTCATCTACCTCAACGACCAGTCCACGTACACGCTGTCGATCGGTCTGTACGCCTTCTTCGGGGAGAACGACGTGGCCTGGGGGCCCCTCATGGCTGCGTGCGTGATGTTCACCCTCCCGGCCGTGGCGATCTTCCTCCTCGGACAGAAGTTCTTCATCGGCGGTGCCAGTGCAGGAGCCCTCAAGTGACCCATGAATCCCTCGCCCTCCTCCGCGGCCGGCTCGTCGCCTCGGTCCAGGCCTCCGCTGGTGCCCCCGCGAGAGACACCCACGTCATCGGCGCGCTCGCCGAGTCGGCGCTGCTCGGCGGCGCGAGCGGCCTGCGGCTGAACGGGCCGGAGGACATCCGTCGGGTGCGACCGGTGACCGATGCGCCGATCATCGGGCTTCACAAGGTCTGGAACGGCGTCCGCAACGTCATCACCCCGGAACGCGCGCTCGCCGCGGGGCTGGCAGAGGCCGGGGCCGACATCATCGCGGTGGACGCCACGACGGAGCAGCTCGGCACGGACTTCCGGCTCATCGGGGAGGTCGCCGCGGCGACGGGGCGACCGGTGATGGCCGACGTGTCGACGGTCGCGGAGGGCGAGCGCGCCTGGGCGGCGGGGGCGGCGGTCGTCGGCACGACCCTGTCCGGCTACACCCCGCATTCGCCGCGTCAGGACGACCCTGACCTCGACCTCGTGGCCGCGCTCGTCGCCGCGGGGATCCCGACCATCGCCGAGGGGCGCTACCAGACCCCTGCGCAGGTGCGCGCGGCCTTCGACGCCGGGGCCTTCGCGGTCGTCGTCGGCGGAGCGATCACCGACCCGATTGCCCTCACGCGTCGGTTCGTCGCGGCGACGCCGGCCGCCCGGGAGCGGGTGTGATCGTCGGGGTCGACATCGGCGGCACGAAGATCGCCGTCGCCGGGTTCCGTGCGGAGCCGGGCGGGGCGCGCCGTCGCGCCACCGCCGTGCACACCCTGCCGACGCCGGCCCGGGAGGGTGGCGAGGCCATCGTGCGGGCGGTCGTCGAGGCGATCGATGCGATCCGCGGCGGGGAGCGGCTCGCGGCGGTCGGCGTGGGCACCGCGGGCGTGGTCGATCAGGACGGCGGCATCACCTCCGCGACCGATGCGATCAGCGGCTGGGCGGGCTTCCCGCTGCGTGCGGCGCTCGTCCGATCCCTCGATGCCCCGGTGGCGGTCGTCAACGACGTGCACGCGGCGGCGGTCGCGGAGGCCACGGCAGGGGCGGGCCGGGGCGCGCGTGGTCTGCTGATGGTCACAGTCGGCACCGGTATCGGGGGAGCCGTCGTCCTGCCGGACGGTCTCCGCGCGGGTGTGACCGGCACGGCGGGATCGGTCGGGCACACCGAGCTCTCCCTCCCTCCGGAGCTGGCCGGGCGTCGCTGCGGCTGCGGAGGGGTCGGGCACGTCGAGGCCGTGGCCTCCGGTCCGGCATTGGAGCAGACGTACCGCGAGCGCACCGGCGTGGCGCGCACATTGCGGGAGGTGGACGCGGCCGCTCGTGCCGGGGATGCGGTCGCCGAGGAGGTGATCGCGGAGGGTGCGGCGTTCCTCGGCCGCTCGCTCGCCGGGGCGCAGGCGCTCCTGGACGTGGAGGTCGTCGCCGTCGGCGGCGGCGTGGCGGCCATCGGGGAGCGGTATCTCGCCGGGGTCGCCCGCGCCTACCGCGCGGCGGCGATGCCGGGGCCGTCGACCGCCCACGTGCGATCCGCGGAGCTCGGGGTCGATGCGACCGTCACCGGGGCCGCGGTGCTGGCACCGGTCTGAGTCCGGATTCCCACCCTGCATTCAGCGTTAACGATATATCGTTGAGTATCGTTCACGACTGGGAGGTCATCATGAACAACGCATTCCCCTCCACCCCGTTCGGCGGCAGCGGCAACGGCAGCAACGGCGGCGACTTCGCCGGCGGCCTCGGCAACCTCTTCGGCGGCTCGCAGGGTCCGGCCGGAGCACTGTTCGAGGCGATGGACCAGCTCCGCAAGTCGTTCGAGTCGCGTCCCTCCGGCGGGTCCCGCATGGCCCGCGGCGACGTGCGCGCCGCCGTCCTCTCGCTCCTCACCGAGCGACCGATGCACGGCTACCAGATCATCAACGAGATCGCCGAGCGCAGCGGCGGCACCTGGAAGCCGAGCGCCGGCTCCGTCTACCCGACGCTCCAGCTCCTCGCCGACGAGGGTCTGATCGAGGCCGAGGAGCAGAACGGCCGCAAGACGTACGCCCTCACCGAGGCCGGCCGGGCCGTCGCCGCGGAGAGCACCGAGACCCCGCCGTGGGTGCCGTCCTCCGACAAGGACCGCAGCCGCGACGCCCGGTACAGCGCTCTGCCCAAGGCCGGGGTCGACCTTGCCGCCGCGGCCGCGCAGGTCGGGCGCAGCGGCTCGCCGGAGCAGGTGCAGCAGGCCATCGAGGTGCTCGACGAGGCCCGCCGTAGGCTGTACACGATCCTCGCCCAGGACTGACCGCGTCGTGCGGCGTCCGGCGCGGAACGGCGGAAGGATGACGCGATGACGGCAGCGGCGGCACAGGGTCCTCACCGAGCCCGGTACCGCCGCATTCTGTCGTTCGCGAGCCGTGAGTTCCTGAAGATCTGGTGGTTCGAGCTCGTCCTTCCGCGGTTCGGGCTGTCTTCCGTCGCGGAGCGCACGCGCACCCGCCGCATGCAGCGGTTCGCGCGGCGGTTCCATACGCTCGCGGTCGAACTCGGCGGGCTCATGATCAAGGTCGGGCAGTTCATGTCCTCGCGCCTCGATGTGCTCCCGCCCGAGATCACGGCCGAGCTGGAGGGGCTGCAGGACGAGGTCCCCGCCGTGCCCACCCCGCAGATCCGGGCGCTCGCGGAGGCCGAGCTGGGCATGCCGCTCGAGCGGGTGTACACCTGGTTCGACGACACCCCCGTCGCGGCCGCGTCCCTCGGCCAGGTGCACCGTGCCCGGCTGTCGGCGCTCGACGCGGAGGACACCGGGCTCGACGAGGTCGTCGTCAAGGTGCAGCGCCCGGGCATCGACGAGATCGTCGCGGTCGACCTCGCCGCCCTCCGCCGGGTCGCGCGGTGGCTCACCCGGGTCCGGATCGTGGCCGACCGCGTGGACGCCCCCGCCCTCGTGGAGGAGTTCGCCGTCACGAGCATGGAGGAGATCGACTATCTCCACGAGGCCCGCAGCGCCGAGCGGTTCCGGGAGAACTTCGCCGACGACCCGCGCGTCGCCGCCCCCGAGATCGTCTGGGAGCGCACGACCCGCCGGGTGCTCACGCTGTCCGACGTGACGGCGATCAAGATCAACGACACCGCGGCGCTCCGGGCGGCCGGCATCGACCCCTCCGCGGTCGCCGACGCTTTCGCCGAGGTCATGTTCGACCAGGTCTTCACGCACCGGTTCGTGCACGCCGACCCGCACCCCGGCAACATCTTCGTCACGCCCGTCCCTTCGACGGGCTCAGGGGTCCAGGGGGGCTCAGGGACCCCGGGCGGCTTCCGGCTCACGTTCATCGACTTCGGCATGATGGCGGAGGTCTCCGACAACCTCCGGCAGGGACTTCGGACCCTCCTCATCGCGGTGACCGCGCGGGACAGTCGCGGCCTCGTCCGTGCGGCGAAGGAGATCGGCGTACTCCTCCCCACGGCCGACACCGGCGAGCTGGAGCGGGCGCTGACCGCCCTCTTCGCGCGCTTCGGCGGGATGGGGTTCGCGGAGCTGAGCCGGGTGGACCCGCGGGAGTTCACCGACTTCGCCGAGGAGTTCGGCGACATGGTGCGGCGCCTTCCGCTGCAGCTCCCCGAGGACATGCTGCTCCTCATCCGGGCCGTGTCCCTCACCTCCGGCATGTGCAGCGGCCTCGATCCCGCGTTCAACGTGTGGGACGCGGCCGAGCCGTACGCCGCGCGGCTGCTCCGCGACGAGTCCGGCACCCTCATGCAGGACATGGCGCAGCAGGCGATGGCGAACGCGGCCACGACCTGGCGGCTCCCGAAGCGCATCGACGACATCATCACCCGCGTCGACGACGGCAACGTCTCCTTCGACACCTCGCGTCTGGAGCGCCGCCTCGACCGGCTGGAGGGTATCGCGCGGCGGATCGCCTCCGGCGTGCTGTTCGCCGCGATGCTCATCGGCGGGGCGCTGCTCGTCGGTCCGGTCCCGCCGCTGGGTATCACCCTGCTGTGGGTCTCGGTGCTGCCGCTGCTGGGCGCCCTCTTCCTGGGTCGCCGCCGCCCCCGCTGACCCGCCAGGCCCCGCCCAGATCCCGCCGGGCGGCCCCGCCAGAACAGGCGATCGCGCGGAATCAGGCGCTCCCGCGCCGGGGGTGCCTGATGTCCCGCGTCCGCCTGAGCCCGCACAGGTGGAAAGATGGTCTCTCATGGACACGCCTGACGAGAAGCCCACCGAACGCTCCGCAGGATCCCCGACCCGTCCGCGCACCGACGCCGTCGTGACCGGGACGCACCGCCAAGCCGCGAAGGCCTCCGAGACCGCGCGCAAGATCGTCCGCGACATCACGACGGTCCCGCCGCGCAGCGTGCACCCGGCGCTGGTTCCCGGGGTGTCGGTGGAGGAGACGGGGCGCACCTACCGCACCGACCCGCTCGTGTTCGGCGTCGCCGCCGCGTTCGCCCTCGCCTTCATCGCGTGGGGCGTGTTCGCGGGGGACAACCTCGCCGGCACCACGAGCACGGTCCTTGCCTGGGTCGTGGAGTACTTCGGCTTCTTCTTCACGACCATCGCCACGATCATCCTCGTGTTCATGCTGTTCGTCGGCTTCAGCAAGTACGGGCGCATCCCGCTCGGCCGCGACGACGAGGAGCCCGAGTTCTCGATGTTCTCGTGGATCTCCATGCTCTTCGCGGCGGGCATGGGCATCGGCCTGGTGTTCTGGGGCGCCGCCGAGCCGCTGACGTTCTTCGAGAACCCGCCACCGGGCACCGTCGAGGCGAACACCCTCGAGGCCATGCACACGGCGCAGGCCCAGGTGCTCTACCACTGGGGTCCGCAGGCCTGGGCGTTCTACGCGCTCGTCGGTGGCGCCATCGCCTACGGCGCCTACCGCCGCGGGCGCACGCCGCTGATCTCCTCGATCTTCGCCCCGCTGCTCGGCGAGAACCGCACGACGGGTCCGGTCGGCCGCACGATCGACATCTTCTCCATCATCGTGACGCTGTTCGGCACGGCCGCCTCCCTCGGTCTCGGGGCGCTGCAGATCGGCCACGGTGTCGAGCTCGTCAGCGGCATCGGCCCGCTCGGCAACGGCATCCTCATCGCGGTGATCGCGGTGCTCACGGCGTGCTTCATCGCCTCCGCTGTCTCCGGCGTCTCCAAGGGCATCCGGGCGCTGTCGAACATCAACGCCGTCGTCGCGATCCTGCTCGCGTTCTTCGTGTTCTTCGTCGGTCCGACGCTGCTGATCCTCAATGTGATCCCGTCGGTCGCCGTGCAGTTCCTCGGCGATCTGCCGACCATGATCGGCCGCTCCGCATCGCAGGGCGAGGCCGCGCAGGCCTTCCTGTCGAGCTGGACGATCTTCTACTGGGCGTGGTGGATCTCCTGGTCGCCGTTCGTCGGCATGTTCATCGCGAAGATCTCCCGCGGACGCACCCTCCGTCAGTTCGTGTCGGTCGTCATCGTGGTGCCGTCCGCCATCTCGCTCGTGTGGTTCGCGATCTTCGGGACCACGGCGATCCAGCAGCAGATGGACGGCGCAGGGCTCACCGTCGACCCGCCGGAGGAGGTGCTGTTCGGGGTGTTGGAGAACCTGCCGTTCCCGCTCATCACCAGCATCGTCCTCATCCTCCTCATCGCGATCTTCTTCATCACGGGCGCCGACTCGGCCTCGCTCGTCATGGGCACGCTGTCCCAGCAGGGCCGCCCGGAGCCGTCCCGCTGGGTCGCGGTGGTCTGGGGTGTGCTGGTCGGTGTGATCGCGGCGGTGCTGCTCGTCAGCGGCGCCGAGGGCAGCGGACTGCAGTCGCTGCAGAACGCCACGATCATCGCGGCGCTGCCGTTCGCGATCATCATGACGTTCATGATGATCGCGTTCATGAAGGACCTGCGACGCGATCCGCTGATCCTACGCGACCGCTACGCCCGGGCCGCCGTCCGCCACAGCGTCATGGCCGGGCTCGAGGAGTACGGCGACGACTTCGCCCTCGTGCCCGTCGAGTACGACCACTCGGAGGACGACCTCGCCTGGATCGACGAGGACACTGTCGATGACACCCTCGCCGAGGTGTACGAGGCCGCGACCGAGGCGATCGACATCATCCCGCCGGCCGAGGTGGACGCCGCCGTCGATGCCGAGATGGACGCCCCTGCCGACAAGGACTGAACGCGAGAGCTCAGGCGCTCACGCCGGGTCAGGCATGTCCTCTCGCAGGACGCCTGAAGCGGCGTGGTCGCCTGTCTCGGCGGCCGCGGTGATCCGGGCGGCCATGCCGGAGAAGATGAGCCCGTGGAAGGGCAGCACGGCGAGCCAGTACAGCCGGCCGAGGAGCCCGCGGGGGAAGAACACGGCACGCTGCTCGTAGCGGGCACCGTCGCCTTCGGGCACCGCGCGCAGTTCCAGCCACGCCTCGCCCGGCACCTTCATCTCGGCGCGGAGCCGCAGCAGATGGCCGTCCTCGGTCTGATCGACCGCCTCGACGCGCCAGAAGTCGATCGCATCCCCGACCCGGGCGGCGGTGCGGCTGCGGCGTCCGCGGCGCAGGCCCACGCCGCCGACCACGCGGTCCATGAGCCCCCGCACCGCCCAGAGCAGCGGCGACGAGTACCACCCGTTCTCCCCGCCGATCCCGAGGATGACGCGCCACAGCTCCGTGACGGACGCGCGGGTCGCGACGGAGCGCTTGTCCGTGAACACGGTGCGTCCGGCCCAGTCCGGGTCGCTCGGCAGCGGGTCGCTCGGGGCGCCGGTCACCTCGGCGTCCTGCCAGCTCGTCTCCACGGCGTCCGCGTCCACCCGGCCGAGGGCCAGCGCCACGGAGCGGCGATACGGCGTGAGTCCGCCCTCGGGCCGCGGGATGAGCGTGTCGACGGCGTGGTCCTTCATGATGCACTCGTTCTGCAGCGAGGCGACGAGGGGCCGGGCGATGGAGCGCGGCACCGGCGTCACGAGGTTCACCCAGTGCGAGGCGAGCTCGGGGGTCAGCACCGGAAGGGCCGCGATGGCGCGCTGCCGCAGTCCGGCCTCCACCGCGTACCCGTTCATCATCTGGCCGTAGCGCAGCACGTCCGGGCCGCCGATGTCGACCGCGCGATTCACCTGGTCGTCGACCCGCGCGGCGCCGAGCAGGTAGTGCAGCACGTCGCGCACGGCGATGGGCTGGATGCGGTTGCGCACCCACTTCGGCGCCGGCATGTAGGGCAGCACATCGGTGAGGTGTCGGATCATCTCGAAGGACGCCGACCCGGAGCCGATCACCACGCCCGCCTGCAGGACGAGGGTGGGCACCCCGGACTCCAGGAAGATCTCGCCGACGTGGACCCGGGAGCGGAGGTGCGGGGAGAGCTTCACGTCGTCTGGATGCAGGCCGCCGAGATACACGATCCGCCGCACCCCGGCCCGGGCGGCCGCGGTGGCGACGGTGGTCGCCGCGCGCTCGTCGCTCTCCTCGAAACCCTTGCCGGCCGACATGGAGTGGATGAGGTAGTACACGACATCGACCTCGTCCATCGCGGAGGCCACGGCGTGCTCGTCGTCGGCGGACCCCTCGAAGATCTCGCACTCCTCGCCCCAGCCGAAGGAGGCGGCGCGGACGGCGTCGCGGGCGAGGACCCGGACCCGGTAGCCGGCGTTCAGCAGGCGCGGGGTCAGGCGGCCGCCGATGTAGCCGGTGGCGCCGAGCACGAGGGCGCGGGGCGCGGAGCCGTCGTCGCGGGGGACAGCCCGAAGGGCGTCTTCGCGACCGGTGGGCTGGGTGAGCTCGCTCATGCTCCGAGCGTAGATCCCGGGGCCGACATGCGGTACGGGCTTGCGCCCCGGAGCGTCGCCGTCACGACATGGTCGCGGGCTTCCTGGACACGCGTCGTCCGCGGAAAGCGTCGGACTAGGCCGGCTCGTCCACGAGGTCGGCGCTGCCGTGCACGGCGTCCGCCTCGGCGGCCTCCTGGATCGCGGCGGTCATCCCGACGAGGAACCGCATGACGACCACACGCTCCTCATCGGAGAGGTCGTCCACGAGGGAGAGCATCCGACGGTGCATCGCACCGAGTGTCGCGCGCACCTCGTCGTCGCTGCTGACAGTGGGCACGACGATCCCGGCGCGGCGGTCGGTCGGGTGCGGTTCGCGGCGGGCGTGCCCGCCCTTCTCCAGCCGGTCGATGAGCGTCGTCGTCGACGCGGTGGAGATGTCGAGCATGCGCGCCAGATCGATGGGCCGCACGATGCGCCCGGCCTTCTGCTCGCGCAACAGGAACCGGAGGGCGACGAGGTCGGTCTCGTTCATGCCCATGGACGCGCGCGTGCGGGCGCGCATCGCCGTCTCGGCACTGCGGTAGCGCCGCAGCATGTTGAGCACGTCGACCGTGGTGGCGCGCTCGCTGTCGGGGTACCAGTATCCGGAGGCGTGGAACTCACCGGTGCTGTCGGTCACGCGACCTCTCCTTCGTCGCTGGAACCGGCCTCCCGCTCGAGCATCTCCATCGCGCCGGTCTCGACCTCGGCCGGGACGATGCGCAGAAGACCGCCCGTGATCGCATCGGTCTCGGCGGCGATGATCTGCTCGATCCGGCGTCGCGAGACGGAGGGGAAGAGTTCCTCCAGGCGTGCGAGCAGATCGGCGTAGCGGATGTACGACGCCTCCTCGAGGCTCAGTGGCTCGGGCATGGCATCCTTTCGGGGGCAGGGTTCCATCATCGCACCTCCGGAAGTCCCTGGTCGCACCCGATATCGCTAGACAGCCTTACTGTCAGGTTGCCGAGGTACCATGGAGTTCGGGGAAGGAGGATCTCTGCATGGGAAACACGAGTACCGACGTCACGACCTCAGCGCTCGCTCGCGATGTCGACGACTTCCGTCGCGCCGACGCGCAGTTGAACCGCCGTCTCGCCGCCCGGCGCGAACCCAACGATACCGACCGTGCGGCGATGCACTTCATCAGCACCGCGCCCGTCGAGAAGCCCGTCACTCCCCGCGACCTCGCCACCTACCTCGGCATCAGTACGGCCGCCGTCACGAGCGTCGTGCGACGGATGTCGGAGCGGGGGCAGATCGTCGTCGCGCCTCACCCCCTGGATGCGCGGTCCAAGGTCCTCCGGCCGTCGCTCCGCGATCTGCACGGACAGGGCGACGAGCTGGCGCAGCGCGTGGCCGCCATCGAAGGCGAGTTCACCGCAGAGGAGGCGACCGTGATCTCCCGCTTCCTGCGCCGCCTGACCGACGAACTCGGCGATCTCCCCTGATCGATTTGATTTAACTAGTTAAACTAGTAAACTATCCTCGTCCAGCTTTTCTGCCACGAGGAGAAGATCATGGGAACCCTCACTTACGCGAACCTCGCCGAGCCGATCGAGATCGACGACGAGCTGCTCGCCCACCTTCGCGCCGCCACCGTCACCAAGCTGCGGCGCAACGAGCCGTTCGCGCTCACGGTGGAGACCGGCGCCGACCGCACCGAGACGCTGTGGATCCACGCGTCCATCCCGATCCGCTTCGTCGTCGAGACACCGGTCACCCTCCAGCGGCCGCTGCTGGCCCGTCTCATGCAGGCCGCGGGTTCGACCGGCGGGCTCGACCTCACCGACCCCGAGCTCGCGCTCGATGCGGTATCGCGCGAACTGCACGCGCTGTCCGCCTGATCACGGAGGGGTGCAGACCTGCCTCACCGCCTCGGGATCCTCTTCAAGGGCTCTCGGATTCCCGGACGGTGACGGCTACGGCGAGAACGGAGCGGGGGCTCTCGATCGCCGACCGCGGCATCCGGCCGCCGGGATTCGGGTTCCCGGCAGTCGGATGCCGTTTCTTCGTCAGAGGGCGGTGTAACCGCCGTCGACCAGGTGGTAGCTGCCGGTGATGAAGCTCGCGGCGTCGCTCGCGAGGAACACCACGAGGTTCGCGACCTCCTCGGCCTGGCCGAGGCGCCCGATCGGGTGCTTCGACACGAGGAAGTCCTTCGCCTCGTCGCCCATGTTCGCCAGGAGCGGGGTGTCGATGAAGCCGGGGCCGACCGAGTTCACGCGGACGCCCTGCGCCGAGTACTCGAGGGCGGCGGTCTTCGTCATGCCGACGACGCCGTGCTTGGCGGTGACGTAGGCGGGGGAGCCTGCGAAGCCGACGCTGCCGAGGATCGAGGCGATGTTCACGACCGAGCCGCCGCCATTGGAGAGGATCGACGGGATCTGCGCCTTCATGTTGCGGAACACGGCGTTGAGGTTGATGGCGATCACCTTGTCCCACGCGTCTTCCTCGTAGTCCGCGGTGGGTGCCGTCGCGCCGCCGATGCCGGCGTTGTTGACGCCGATGCGGAGCGGGGCGAGCGAGTTGGCGAGCTCGACCGACGAGGCGATCCAGGCCGGGTCCGTCGCGTCGCCGACCGACGCCTCCGCGGTGCCGCCGGCGGCGCGGATCTCCTCGACGACCGCGTTCGCGTGCTCCGCGTTCAGGTCGTTCACCACCACCGCCGCGCCGTTCTGCGCCAGCAGCAGGGCGACCGCGCGGCCGATGCCGCTGCCCGCTCCCGTCACGATCGCCGAGCGGTTCGAGACGTCGTACTGAGCCACTTTCGGGCTCCTTCCCGGGCGGGCGCGGTGCCGGGAGATCTTCTCGGACGGTCCGTCCTTCCCTCCAGCCTACGCCCGGAATACCGGTGTGGATTCATGTGAATGGAAATGCTCGACCGCCTGGCTACGCTGTGGGAACCGTCTGCCGCGGGAGTACCGATTCCGGCGGGACGAATCCCGAGGAGGCGACCAGTGCACCCGCTCGCAGATGATTCCGAAGGCTCTCCGGGGGCTGACGTGTTCTCACCCCTCGCCCTGGTCGTCGTCGGGGAGGGTCATGGCGCGGTCGTGCGCCGCCTGCGTGCGGCGCGGCCGGACGCGGTCGTGACGGGACTCGGGTCCGTCGACGCGGCCACCGTGGCGCACGCCTCCGCAACGGCTCATCTCGTGCTCGGCGTCGGCGATGTGTCTGGCCCCGCCTGGTGCGACGGGCTTCTCGCGGACGGCGACGAGGAAGGCCTGTCCCGCTTCCTCGCCCGAGCGGCGGAGGTCGAGGAGCGCCGGAGGGCTCGGCGACTCCCTCCAGACACGCCGCCGATCCTCGAGTCGTGGTCGCCGCGCTGGGCGGCGGATGCCGCTCGCCTCGGCGCCCGCGTCGCCTCGGCGTTCGACGGCGTCCCGGTGCGGGTCGATCACATCGGCTCGACGGCCGTGCCAGGGCTGCGCGCCAAACCGATCATCGACCTCCAGGTGGGGGTGCGCGACCTCGCGGACGCGGATGCCGCGGAGCAGCGCCTCGGGGACGCCGGCTTCGTGAACGTGCAGCGCATCGTGCCGGACGCGCCGGGCGTCTCCCGCGACAACGCGCGGTGCGGCGGCAACCAGGACGAGTGGGCGAAACGCCTGTTCGCGAGCGTGGACGCCAGGGCGCGGGCGATCGTGCATGTGCGGCGCGTCGAGGCGTCGAACGCGCGGTACGCCCTCCTGTTCCGGGACTGGCTGCGGGCGGACCCGGAGGCGCGCGACGAGTACGCGGCGCTCAAGACCGCGCTGGCCTCCGCGCACCGGGACGACCGCGACTTCGACGACTACGCGCGGGCGAAGGACCACTGGTTCGACCGGGCGCAGGGGGAGATGGAGGCCTGGGCGCGGGCGACCGGGTGGGTGCCGGGCAGGGCTGGGGCGTGAGTGCCGCGAAGCACTCTTGACACGCCCGCGACACGGGTCTAACGTACAACCAAATGGTTGCACAAACGGAGTTGAGCGAAGCGGAGGTCGACCGTGTGTTCCACGCACTGGCGACGTCGACCCGGCGGGACATCCTGCGCCGGACGATCGAGCGGGAGCAGTCCGTCTCGACACTCGCCTCCGAGTACGAGATGTCGTTCGCCGCGGTCCAGAAGCACGTGGCCGTGCTGGAGGCGGCGAACCTCATCGTCAAGCGCGCCGAGGGACGCGAGCGGCTCGTCCGCGCGAACCCCGAGATGATCGCCCGCGCCAGGGCGCTCCTCGCCCGATACGAAGAGCTGTGGCGGTCTCGTATCGCCCGGCTCGACGATCTCCTGGCCGAGCCGTCCCCGCCCGCGGGGAAGCCGGCCTCCACCGACCCCACCAGCAGTCAACGCAACGAATCGCAAGGAGACTGACATGCCTGTCACGGACATCATCACGGATGCCGAGAACCTCACCATGACCGTCGTCGCCGACCTCGCCGCGCCCGTCGAGCGCGTCTGGGCCGCCTACACCCACCCGCAGCAGCTCGAGCGGTTCTGGGGTCCTCCCGGCTGGCCGGCCACCTTCACCCAGTGGGACCACACCGTCGGCGGCCGAGCCGTGTACACGATGAACGGCCCTCGCGGGGAGAAGGCCTCCGGCACCTGGGAGTTCCTGGAGATCGACGCGCCGCGCAGCTTCACGGTGCTCGACTCGTTCGCCGACGAGGACGGCACGCCGGACGCGAACCTCCCCTCCATGCGCATGACCTTCACGTTCGAGCCGACGGCCGAGGGCACGCGCATGGTCAACACGAGCCACTTCGCGTCCGCCGAGGCGCTCGAGCAGGTCGTCGCGATGGGCGCGGTGGAGGGCACCCGGATGGCCATGGCCCAGCTCGACGCCGTGCTGCACGACCTCCGCGACTACGCGCAGGGCAAGGGCACGCGGGTGGAGCTGCTGGATGACACGCACGTGCGCATCACCCGGCTCGTCGAGGGTCCGCGCGAGCTGGTGTGGCGCGCCCATTTCGAGCCCGACCTCATCCGGCAGTGGATGCTCGGCCCGGACGGGTGGGAGATGACCGAGTGCGTGTCGGCGACCGAGGTCGGCCAGTCGTACCGGAACTCCTGGGCGCCCGTGGGCGACACGGAGGGTGAGCCGTTCGGATTCGAGGGGGAGGCACTGCTGATCGACGCCCCGAAGCGCGCCGTCACCACCGAGCGGATGCAGGGCATGCCGACCGAGACGCTCAACGACCTCAACCTCTACGAGGAGGACGGCGCGACCCTCGTCACGGTGCTCATCGAGTACCCGGACAAGGAGACGCGCGACATGATCCTCGCCACCGGCATGGCCGACGGCATGGAGGCCTCGTTCGCGCGACTGGAGCGGGAGCTGCTGTCCGTCTGACACCCAGGCACTCGCGCCGGAACAGGCGGCTCTCGTGGAGAGCCGCCTGTTCCGGCGCTTCTGCCTGTGCGAAAGCGGGATAAAGTGGCGGCACGATGAGGATCACGCGCCGTACCCTGCTCCTCGGCGCCGGAGCCGGTGCCGTCTCGGTGCTTCTCGCCTCCTGCACCCCGGAGCCGGAGCCGACGCCGACCCCCACCCGCACGCGCGAACCGGAGCCGCCGCCCGGCGTCCCCGCCCCGAGCGGGAGCGTCCGCAGCACCTGGACCACCGACCCCTTCGCCCGGGGCGCCGCGAGCTTCACTCCCGTGGGGGTGCTCGCCGCGACCCGTGCGGCGCTCGCGCAGTCCGTCGACGACCGGCTCTTCTTCGCGGGCGAGGCGACCGACGACGAGGCGCCGGGTACCGTCCGGGGAGCCCTGCGCTCGGGCCGCCGTGCCGCGCGGGAGCTCATCGTCGCCGCCGAGGACGGCGAGCGGGTGGCCGTGATCGGCGCCGGGATCGCCGGGGCGACCGCGGCCGCGCAGCTCGCGGAGGACGGCCTGCAGGTGACGGTGTTCGAAGCGCGCGACCGCGTCGGCGGTCGGATCCTCTCCCGCGCGGAAGACGACTGGCCGGTTCCGGTGCAGCTCGGCGCGTGGCTGTTCGGCGAGGCCGACGCGGAGCTGCTCGAGACGATCGACGAAGGGGACATGGACCTCGTCGACCTCGACGGCGCGCGGTGGCGCTCGGCCGAGGGTGACGTCGACCCCGTGGATCCGCAGCCCGTGGAAGCCGCGGTGACCACGGCGCAGTCCGCCCCGCAGGACTCTTCCGTGGCGGACGCCCTGGTGGCGGCCGGCATCGACCCGGAGGACCCCGCGACCGCCGCGCTCCTCGCGCTCCTCGCGGCACGGACGGGTGCGGACGCCGCCGACCTGTCGAGCTGGTTCGCCCCGCCGCTTCCCGATGCAGCGCTGCAGGGAGTCGGCGACGACCTGACCCCGTTCATCGAGAGTGCCCTGGACGGGGTGAAGGTCGGGCTCAGCTCGCCGGTCACGCGCCTCGCGTGGGACGACACCGGGGTGAGTGTGCGCCTCGGCACCGGGGAAGCCCTCTCCTTCGACCGGGTGCTGCTGACGGTGCCGCTCGGGGTGCTGCAGGAGCAGGCCATCGAGTTCGATCCGCCGCTGCCGTTCGACAACCGCGGCGCCGTGTCCGCGCTCGGCATGGGCGCGATCGAGACGGTGTGGCTGCGATGGGACGAGCCCTTCTGGGACGGTGATGAGGCGATCTGGCACGCGGTCGGCGACGACATCGCGATCCCCACGTGGATCAACCTCCGCCCCTCGACCGGCGAGAACGTGCTCGTCGGGATCGTGGGCGGTGCGGCGGCGCGGGACTTCGCGGAGCTCGGGGACGCGGAGGCCGTCGAGGCGGCGCTCGCGTCGCTGGCGCTCTACGCCTGAACCGTCTCGCGTGCGGCCTCGGCCGGGGCACGCTCCTCGGGCGGAGGCTCGGTGGGTGCGCGATCCCACGGGTCCGGCAGGCGGCTGATGAGCACGAGCGCGGTCGCCACGGTGGCGAAGGCGGCCAGCGCGATCGCGCAGGAGACGGTGAACTCGACGGGACCGCTCACCTGCCGCGGGTCGAGGAAGTAGTACGGGTACCAGCCGATCAGTGGTCCGCGGATGAGCGTCGCGACGCCCCACAGCACCGGGTAGGCCAGGGTCACCGGGATCACCCGCCACGGCACCGCCCGATGTCCCGGGGCCAGGGCCCAGGCGGCGACCGTCACTGCGGGCAGCCAGAAGTGCAGCACCTGATCCGACCACGGCACGTCGATGCGGATCCCCCGGACTCCGGCCTGCCAGACGAGGATCGCGAACACGAGCCCCGCCGTGATAGTCCAGGTGAGCACGAGGGCGAGCGCCACCGTGAGCCACCGCGGGTCGCGGGCCCGACGCAGTGCGAGGACCCCGGCGACGGTGAGGAGGACGACGAAGGCGATGTTCGACTGGTTCGTCAGGTACGCGAAGAAGTTCTGGCTCGCGATGGTGTTCGACGCGAGTCCCCACGCGAGGCGGTGGATCAGCGCGATGAGGCAGACGGCGGCGGCGGTGAGCCGGAGCAGGCCGAAGACGGTGCGCCTGCTCACCGTCGCCTCGTCCTTTCCGCCATCCGCCGAGTCTACGGAGCCGACCCGGGGTGACGCCGCATCAGGCCGTCGCGCGGGTTCAGGCGCGGGCGGACGTGGGGGCCTGTTCTCGCGCGAGGGCCTGCTGTGGCGGAGCGGGTCAGCGGCGCGGGGCGCGCGTCGACCACAGGGCCAGCGCGATGAGCGCCGGCTGGAAGAACAGTCGCACGAAGCGCTTCATGTCGGTGTCGAGGCCGAAGCCGTCGCGATGATGCATCCACTGCGCCACGTTGCCGGGGAAGACCGCCGCGAAGAAGAGCGCGGCGACGGTGCCGACCGTGCGACGGCGGCGACGGGTGAAGAGGAGCGCGGATCCGAGCGCGACCTCCGCGACGCCGGACGCGAGCACCGTGGTGTCCGGATCGAGCGGCAGCGATTCCGGAACCTGCGCCTGGAACTCCTCGCGGGCGACCGTGAGGTGGGAGACGCCGGCGAACACGAGCGCGGCGCCGAGGAAGATCCGGCCGATGGTGCGGGGAGTCGACATGGTGCGAGTGTACGCCTCGCGGTCTCCGTCAGATCAGGCGGCGGAGCGCTTCTTCCAAGGCGATTCCCTGGGCCTCGGCGCGGTCGCGGAGACGGGCGTGCTCGTCGGGGGACAGCGGCACCTGCAGCACGATGGGGTCGTCCTGCGCGAGGTCGAGTCCGTCGAGGAGATCGGAGGTCTCGGCCCACAGCGGCGCGGCGAACTCCGCCTCCGCGACGGGGTTCGGGGTGCGGGACGAGGCTGCCGTCGCGGAGGATGCCGGGGCTTCCGCGGCGGCAGCGGCGACCGGGGCGGAGGCGGCGACGGCGGCTCCGGCATCGGTCGCGCGGGTGAACCCGGGGCCTCGACGCGGCTCCTGCTTCTGCTGATAGGCCTTGGCGGCGGCGTTCGCGCGCTCGTCGGCGGCTTCGTTCAGCGGGTGCCCGGCGTGGCCCTTGACCCAGGAGAACTCGACGTCGCGACCGCGCAGGGCCTCGTCGATCCCTTCGAGGAGGTCGCGGTTCAGCACGGGCCCGCCGTCGGACTTCCGCCATCCGCGGCGCTTCCAGCCCGGCATCCACTTCGTCACGGAGTCGATCACGTAGCGGCTGTCGCACTCGATCAGCAGCTTCTCGTCGGTGCCGGCCGTCGCCCGGAGCAGTTCGAGGACGGCGCGGAGCTCGCCCTGGTTGTTCGTGCCGTGCGGGGAGCCGCCGGCCGCCCAGTTCGCGTCGTCGATGTACCAGGCCCAGCCATTCGGGCCGGGGTTGCCCAGGGCGGAGCCGTCTGCGGCGGCGGTGATGGTCATCCGTCCACCGTATCGCTGGCCGCGGACGCACTCTCGCGCCGCGGTCGCACGGATTCCCGCGGAAGCTGCGACGGGAGTGCGAAACAGCGATGCCGTGCGGGCGTCAGTCCTCGGGGTCGGCGTTCTCGGTGCTCGCGGCCTCGGGAGCGGGCGGGGCGACGGGGAACACGATGGAACTCACCGAGGACGGGGTGTCGAGGCCGAGGGTCAGCGGGTCGACCGTCGGCGCGTCGTCGAGCGTGTCTGCGGCCGAGGTCTCGAGAGGCTCAGAGGGGAGTCCCCACTGCTTCTCTTCTTCCTCCGGTCGCTGCTGGAAGAGTCCCATGTCTCCATTGTCACCCCAGGGCGGCGCGAGGTCGCGGTTTCCCACCGAGGTCGCAGGGATCGGGCGGCATCCTGCGACGGGGGTGCGACTCTGCGATCGCGGCTCACTCCGCGCGCGCGGCCTCCCGCACGGCGTCGACGAGGGTGCGCCACGGACCGTCCACGGCGGAGTCGGGCAGCTCCCGCTCCCGGCGCTCGGACGGGGTGCGGGCGCGGATGCTCCACACGAACCGGTCGGCCCCGGGCTCCGTGTCGACGTCGTCGTCCCAGGGGCAGCTGTCGATGAGGCCGATCCATTCCTCGGCGTCCGGCGGCTCGGCCTCCACACGCCACTGGCGACGGATGCCGGCGAGACCTCCCGAGCGCACGACGGCGATGACGACGGGGGCGTCAGGCGGCGTCGGGTCCTCGGTCATCCTCATAGACTCCCACGGTCGTCCACGCGCGTCGAGCGGCGGCGACGGTCTCCTGATCGACCGTGGCTGCCGCGGCGACTGTGGCGTCGGCGAAGGCGGTGAAGGTCGCGGTGCTCGACAGCCCGCCGGTGAGTGCCCGGTACCAGACCATGCCGGCGCGCTCCCAGGCGTTGCCGCCGAGGTCGAGGGCGAAGAGGGCGAAGGCGCGGTTCGGGATGCCGGAGTTGATGTGCACGCCTCCGTTGTCCTCGGTGGTGCGCACGAATCCGCTCATGTGGTCGGGCTGCGGGTCTTTCCCGAGTTCATCGTCGTCGTAGGCCGTGCCCGGCGCGATCATGGAGCGCAGGGCCGACCCCTCCACCGCATCCGTGAAGATCTCCGCCCCGATGAGCCAGCTCGCCTGGTCGGCGGACTGCCCCAGGGCGTACTGCTCGGTGAGGGCGCCGAACACGTCGGCCACGGACTCGTTCAGTGCGCCCGGCTGGCCCTGATACTCCAGGTTCGCCGTGTGCTGCACGACGCCGTGGGCGAGCTCATGCCCGATCACGGTGAGCGAGCCGGTGAAGTGCTGGAACACCTCGCCGTCGCCGTCACCGAACACCATGCGCTCGCCGTCCCAGAAGGCGTTGTCGTAGTCGACGCCGTAGTGGACGGTCGCGTCGAGAGGAGCGCCGGCGTCGTCGAGCGAGTTGCGGCCGAACGCGGACAGCAGCATCTCGAACGTCGCGCCCAGGCCGTCGAACGCCTCGTTGACCGCGGTGTCGGCGACGGGCTCGTCGTCTTCCGTGCGGACCACGGCCCCCGGGAGCTGCTGCGTGTTGCCGGCGTCGCTGATCGTGCGGTTCGGCGCATCCGAGAGCTGCGCGACGAGGTCGCCGTTCTCGTCGATCGAGAGGTCGATGCGGGCGCGGAACGGCGGGCGGCCCGCGGTGAGCGTCTGCCGGGCGGCGGCGGCGGCTTTCGGGAACCGACCCGACTCCGCCAGGCGCGCGAGCAGGTAGGAGGGGACGACGCCGGGATGCGGGAAGGATTCTGCGCTGCTCATGCGTCGACCCTACGCCGGGGATCGGACACGGCAGGAGACCCCCAGGACGGTCGCGTAAAATCGGCCTAATGACCGACGCGCCCGACGCCACCCCCGACCTGGGCCCCGGCATCGACCCCGACGACCTCGCCACGACGCTGCGCGTCCTCGCCGAGCTGCACACGATCGACAACGAGCACCCCGACTTCGTGGCCGTGCGCCACGCGACCGCGGCCATGTTCAAGGCGGTCAAGCGCGTGCGGCGCAAGGAGATCCGGGATGCGATCGCCGAGGCGGACAAGGCCGTCGTCGCCCGCACCGCCACCGGTGCCCCCGACCGCATCGACGACGAGACCCGCGGCAACGACCTCGCCACGAGCGTGGTGGACGCGCCCATCGCCGGCGAGCTCCTGAAGCCCCGCAACTGCTACATCTGCAAGCAGCCGTACACGCTCGTCGACGCCTTCTACCACCAGCTCTGCCCGGACTGCGCGCGCTTCAGCCACGGCAAGCGCACCGCCCGCACCGACCTCACCGGCAAGCGCGCCCTGCTCACGGGCGGCCGCGCGAAGATCGGCATGCACATCGCGCTGCGCCTCCTCCGTGATGGTGCGCACACCACGATCACCACCCGGTTCCCGCGGGACGCCGTGCGCCGGTTCTCGGCCCTGCCGGATGCGGGCGACTGGCTGCACCGGCTGCGCGTGGTCGGCATCGACCTCCGCGACCCCGCCCAGGTGATCGGGCTCGCCGACTCGGTCGCCGCGCAGGGCCCGCTCGACATCCTCATCAACAACGCCGCGCAGACGGTCCGCCGCTCGCCCGGGGCGTACTCGCTGCTCGCCGACGCGGAGCTCCAGCCGCTGCCGGACGGTCCGCTGCCGGAGATGGAGACCTTCGGGCACACCGTCGACCCGCACCCGCAGGCGCTGCAGGCGTCGGTCGACGCGCACCCGCTGCTCTCGGTCGCGGCGCTCGGCGGCACGGTCGCGGAGCAAGGCGGACAGGCGCTCACGGCCGAAGACCTCGCCCGGCTCGCGATGGCCCCCGGCTCCTCCTCGCTCGAGAAGCACGCGGACGGCACGGCGATCGATGCGGGCGGCCTCGTGCCGGACGTGAACCGCGTCAACAGCTGGGTGCAGTCCGTGGATCAGGTCGATCCGCTGGAGATGCTCGAGGTGCAGCTCGCCAACACCACCGCGCCGTTCCTGCTCATCAGCAGGCTGCGGGCGTCGATGGCCGCGTCGTCGTCGCGCCGGAAGTACGTCGTGAACGTCTCCGCCATGGAGGGGCAGTTCTCCCGCCGTTACAAGGGCCCGGGCCACCCGCACACGAACATGGCGAAGGCCGCGCTGAACATGCTGACCCGCACGAGCGCGGGAGAGATGCTGGAGAAGGACGGCATCCTCATGACCGCGGTCGATACCGGCTGGATCACCGACGAGCGCCCGCACTACACGAAGGTGCGACTGGCGGAGGAGGGCTTCCACGCCCCGCTCGACCTGGTCGACGGCGCCGCCCGGGTGTACGACCCCATCGTGCGCGGCGAGGCCGGCGAGGACATCCACGGCGTCTTCCTCAAGGACTACGAGCCCAGCCCCTGGTGACGCCCGTTCGAATCGCCTGAATGGTTCCATCCGGAGCCGGAAAGGGACCAATCGGGCGATTCGAAAGCGGTCAGCCGGGGTAGGGGTGCGGGAACCAGACCGTCACGATGAGACCTCCGCCGGTGCGGGGCGTCAGCACGAGGGTGCCGCCGTGGGTCTGGGTGATGCGCTGGACGATCGCGAGGCCGAGGCCCACCCCGGCGTGCTCCGCCCCGCGCGTGCGCTCGGTGCCGCGCTGGAAGGGCTCGACGAGCGTCGCGACCTGGGAGGCGTGCAGTTCCGCCCCGGTGTTCTCCACGACGAGGGCCACCGCGTGCGGCAGGGAATGCGTGCGCACCGCGACGGATCCGGCGCCGTCCGCGCGGTTGTGGACGATCGCGTTGGCGACGAGGTTCATGACGAGCTGCGGCAGCAGGGCGGAGGAGCCGAGCACGGTCGCCGGCACGCCGGACACCTCCACCTCGACCCCGCGGCGGTCGGCGAGCGGGAGGAGGGCCTCGACGGATTCCTCGGCCAGGAGCGACAGATCCACGAGCGTCCGCGGGAAGGTACGCTGATCCGCTCTGCTCAGCAGCAGCAGCGCCTCGGTGAGGTCGATCGCGCGTGTGTTCACCTCGCGGAGCCGGTCGATCAGGGCGTCGACGTCGCGGTCGGGATCGGTGCGGGCCACGTCGAGGAGCGTCTGCGAGATGGCCAAGGGTGTCCGCAGTTCGTGCGAGGCGTTCGCGGCGAAGCGCTGCTGCTCGGCGACGTGTGCCTCCAGCTGCTCCAGCATCGTGTCGAAGACGTCGGCGAGGTCGCGGAACTCGTCGCTCGGGCCCTCCATGCGGATCCGGTGCGACAAGGAGCCCTGCGCCGCGAGCCGTGCGGCGTCGCCGATGCGGTCGAGAGGCGCCAGCATCCGTCCGGCGAGCAGCCAGCCGCCGCCGAGACCGATCGCGAGCAGGGCGACCATCACCAGCACGGCGACCGGCACGAACGCCCGGATCAGATCCGAGCGGTTGGGGACGAAGAACTCGACGACGGGGATCTGCACATCCGGCACGTACCTGAGGAGGTAGAGCGCCACGGCCCCGAGCAGCAGGAGCCCGGAGACGACGACGATGCCCGCGTAGCTCAGCGTCAGCTTGAAGCGGACGCTCAGCCCCCGCCGCCTAGGCATCCGCGTCGGCCCCGATCCGGTAGCCGACGCCGGGCACCGTGAGGATCAGCCACGGCTCGCCGAGGCGCTTGCGCAGCGAGGAGACGGTGATGCGGACGGCGTTCGTGAACGGGTCGGCGTTCTCGTCCCACGCCCGCTCCAGCAGCTCCTCGGCGCTGACCACCCCGCCCCCGGCATCGACGAGCACCTCCAGCACGGCGAACTGCTTGCGGGTGAGGGCGACGTAGCGGCCGTCGCGGTAGACCTCGCGGCGGAACGGGTCGAGGCGCAGCCCCGCGATCTCCAGCACCGGCGGCCGCGCGCGCTGTCGGCGGCGGTCGAGGGCACGCAGCCGCAGCACCAGCTCCCGCAGCTCGAAGGGCTTGGTGAGGTAGTCGTCGGCACCGAGCTCGAACCCGGAGGCCTTGTCGTCGAGGCGGTCGGCGGCCGTGAGCATGAGGATGGGGATGCCGCTGCCCGAGGCGACGATCCACCGCGCGATGTCGTCACCGGACGGACCGGGCACGTCGCGGTCGAGGATCGCGATGTCGTACGCGTTGATGCTCAGGAGCTCGAGCGCGGTGTCGCCGTCGCCGGCGATGTCGGCTGCGATCGCCTCCAGTCGCAGTCCGTCGCGGACCGCCTCGGCGAGGTAGGGCTCGTCCTCGACGATCAGCACACGCATGGCAGCGATCCTACGCAGTGCGGCATATCGCCGGTGTATGGAAAAGGCCATACGCCGTGGCAACCGCGGCCTCTCTTCACTGGAAGCATGAACGACCTCCGCACCCCCCGAGCCGTCCGCGCCCGGCGCCGTCGGCGGATCGCCGCCACGGTGTCCGTGCTGGCGCTCGCCGTGGTCGCCGCCCTCGCCGTGCAGCAGTCGCTGTCGGCCGCGTTCGCCGAGACCGCCCCGATCGTCGCGCCCGCCACCACGGGTTCCGATCCCGAGCCGCACGCGCCGACCGGGTCGGTGCTCGCCCCGAGCGAGGCCGACGGCGTGATCCGCGACGGCGACCAGCCCACGGTGTTCGACGTCGACAGGGTCGCCGTCGGCAACCTCGACCCCGCCCTGCTCGACGCCCTCCAGCGCGCCGCCTCCGATGCGGAGGCCGACGGGGTGACGTTCCTCGTGAACAGCGGATGGCGTTCGGCGGCGCTGCAGGAGCAGCTGCTGCGCGACGCGATCGACGACTACGGCTCGGAGGAGGAGGCGCGCCGCTGGGTGGCGACCGCCGAGACCTCGGCGCACGTCTCCGGTGACGCGGTCGACCTCGGTCCGCTCCCGACCCTCGACTGGCTCACGCAGCGCGGATGGCGCTACGGCCTCTGCCAGACCTACGGCAACGAATCCTGGCACTACGAGCTGCGACCGGAGGCCGTCGAGGACGGCTGTCCCGCACCGTACGCCGACCCCACCGAAGACCCGAGGATGCAGCGATGACGGCTCTGCTCGCGGAGGGGATGACCCTGTCCCGCCTCCACGCACCGACACTGTCCACCCTTCCGGCCGCCGTGGCCGAGAACCTCTGTCGTGTGCGGACCGCCGCCGCGGTGCCCGTCATGGCCGTGGTGAAGGCCGACGCCTACGGTCATGGCATGGTGGCCGTGGCGACCGCCGCCGTGGCCGCGGGGGCCGAGTGGCTCGGGGTCACCGACGTCGCCGAGGGGGTCGCGCTGCGCGAGGCCGGACTGCGCGTGCCGATCCTCGCCTGGCTGCACCCCGCGGGCATCGACGCGCCGCGCGCGGCCGCCGCCGGGGTCGACGTGGCCGTGGGTTCCGTCGAGGAGCTGCGTCAGCTCGCGGCCGATGCCGCGGCTCCGGTGCGCGTGCATCTGCATCTCGACACCGGGATGGCGCGGGGAGGGTGCCCTGTGGAGGACTGGGATGCGCTGCTGCGCACGGCGCGGGCGGCCCGGAGCCGGATCGAGGTCGTCGGGGTGATGGGACACCTCCCCCGCGCCGACGCCGCGGATCCGCGGGCGAACGCGGCCGCGGTGCTGCGGATGCGCCAGGGGAGGGACGCGGTCCTGCGCGCCGGCTTCGGACCGCTGCTCGTGCACCTCGCGGCTACCTCGGGTGCCCTGACCGATCCCGCGACGCACTTCGACATGGTGCGCGTGGGGGCCGCGCTCGTAGGGATCGACCCGTCCGAGACGGTCTCTCTGGTCGGGGCTTCGCGTTTCACCGCCCCGGTCGTGCACAGCGCCGCCGTGCCGGCCGGCACCGTCGTGGGCTACGGCGGGACGCACACGACGGCAGCGGCCACGCACCTGAGCGTGGTGGGGGTCGGATACGCCGACGGCATCCCGCGGGAGATCGCGCCGGGAGCGGGCGTGGAGATCGGAGGGGAACGGCATCCGATCGTCGGCCGGGTGTCGATGGATCAGATCGTCGTCGACACCGGGGGGAGGGCGTTCCCCCGAGGAGCGGTCGCGACGGTGTTCGGGCCGGACGGCGGCGCGGTGCCGTCGGTGCAGGAGTGGGCACGGTGGGCGGGCACCATCCCGCACACCGTCGTCACGGGCATCGGCCCGCGGGTGAAGAGGAGCGTGGCATGACGATGAAGGTCCTGGTCATCGGAGGGGGACAGAATCCCGAGCACGAGGTGTCGCTCGCCTCGGCGGCCGCGGTCGCCGCGGCGCTGCGGTTGGGGGGACATGCCGTCACGACCGCGACGATCGACCGCGACGGCGTGTGGCGGGCCGACGGCATCCCGCCCGGCGTGAGTCCGGCGGCATCGTTGCAGCAGGCCCTGCCGCTGCTCGCGGCGAGCGACGTCGTGTTCCCCGCGGTGCACGGTGCGCTGGGGGAGGACGGCGCCCTCGCGGCGCTGTGTGCGCTCGCCGGGGTGCCGGTCGTCGGCTCCGCGCTGGGGGCGGGGGCGATCGGCATGGACAAGTGGGCCACGAAGCTCGTGGCCGAGGCCGTGGGGCTGCGCACCGCCCGGGGGCGGCTGGTCGCCGCGGAGGACATCGGCGACGTGGAGTTCGAGGGCGCCGTCGTGGTCAAGCCGGTGACGGCCGGCTCGAGCCACGGCGTGAGCCTGGTGACGGAGGAGGGCGACCTGCTCATGGCGCTGCGGGGGGCGGCGCGCTTCGACCGGCGGATCCTGGTCGAGGAGGTCGTGCACGCGCGGGAGATCGACGTCGCCGTGCTGCGGGAGAAGGGCGGGGTGCGGTGGGCCGCCCCGCCCCTGGAGATCCACGCCCCCGGGCTCTTCGACACCGCGACGAAGTACGACGGCACGGCCCGGTTCACGGTCCCGGCGCAGCTCGATGCGGCCGCCACGTCGGCGCTCAAGAGAGCCGCGATCGCGATGTTCGACGCCCTGGGGTGCGACGGGGTCGCCCGCATGGACTTCTTCCTCACGGACGACGGCCCCGTGCTCAACGAGGTCAACACGATGCCGGGGCTGACCGCGGCCTCCCAGGCGCCGCGGATGTTCGCGGCGGCCGGGGTGGACTACGTCGACCTCGTGGGCCGGCTCGTGCGCGCGGCCGTGTGAGAGGGCCTCGACACGGCGCCCGCGGAGGCGGATGCTGGGGACATGGCAGCCTTCACAGCGGAGAACGCGTTCAGCGGTTTCAGCGTCGACGACATCGACGCGGCGAGAGAGTTCTACGGCACGACCCTCGGGCTCGATGTCGAGGTCAACGCGATGGGGTTCCTCGACCTGCGTCTGCCCCGCGGCGGGTCGGTCCTCGTCTACGCGAAGCCGAACCACACCCCGGCGAGCTTCACGATCCTGAACTTCCCGGTGGCGGACGTCGATGCCGCCGTCGAGGAGCTCAACGAGCGCGGGGTGCAGACCAAGATCTACGGCGACGACGAGTTCCCGTCGGACTCCCGCGGCATCGTCCGCGGGAACGGGCAGGGACCGGACATCGCGTGGTTCCGCGACCCGGCGGGCAACGTGCTCGCCGTCATGCAGGCCTGACGGGGCCCGCCTCGCTCACAGCCGGTCGACCGCCGTCACCGTCACGACCGCCTCGCCGGCCTCGTCCGACGCGGCGAGGTCGACCGTGGCGCTGATGCCCCAGTCGTGGTCGCCGGCCGGGTCGTCGATGATCTGCCGCGCCGTCCACGCGGTCGGCCCCTCCGTGAGCAGCAGCATGCGGGAGCTCCGGGCGTCCGGGCCGGTGCCGATGTCGTCGTGCTCCGCGAAGTACGCGTCCAGCGCGTCGGACCAGGCGGTGGCGCCGAACGACGGGTCGAGCTCGGCCAGCGCGTCCACGTCCTCGCGGGCGGCGAGCTGCACCCGCCGGAAGAGCTCGTTGCGGACGAGCGTGCGGAAGGCGCGGGTGTTGCTCGTGAGGCGCTTCGGCGCCGGCGGCACGATCGGCTCGTCGGTCTCGCCACGGGCGGCGGTCCCGGCGGTCAGCTCGCTCCACTCGTCGAGCAGGCTGGAGTCGATCTGGCGCACGAGCTCGCCGAGCCAGGCGATGAGGTCGTGGAGGTCCTCGTCCTTCCGCTCTTCGGGGATCGTCTGGGAGGCGGCGCGGTACGCGTCCGACAGGTAGCGCAGGACGACGCCCTCGGAGCGGGCGATCTTGTAGAACGCGACGTACTCGCCGAACGACATGGCCCGCTCGTACATGTCGCGGACGACGGACTTCGGGTGCAGCGCGAAGTCGCGGATCCAGGGCTGCGCGGCGCTGAAGGTCTCGAAGGCCGCGTCGAGGAGCTCCTCCAGGGGCTTCGGGTAGGTGATCGCCTCGAGGAGCTCCATGCGCTCGTCGTACTCGATGCCCTCGCGCTTCATCGCGGCGACCGCCTCGCCCCGCGCGAGGAACTCCTGCTGGCTGAGCACGGCGCGGGGATCGTCGAGCGTCGCCTCGACGATCGAGATCATGTCGAGCGCGTACGACCCCGTCCCCACCCCCTGGTCCCCCGAGCCCGCCTGGTCTCCCGAATGCGCCTGGGTCCCTGAGCTTGTCGAAGGGTCCAGCAGGTCGAACGCCGCGAGGGCGAACGGCGACAGCGGCTGGTTGAGCGCGAAGTTGGGCTGCAGGTCGACCGTGAGCCGGACGCCCTTCGGCGCTCCGGGCACGCCCGTGTCGAACGTCTCCACGACGCCCGATTCCCGGAGCGTGCGGAAGATCGCGAGGGCGCGGAGGGCGAGCGCGCGCTGCCGGGTGCGCGGCTCGTGGTTGTCGAAGACGAGCCGGCGGACGTTCCCGAACACATCCCCGCCCCGGGCGATCACATTGAGCAGCATCGCGCTGGTGATCTGCATGTGCGAGGTCAGGGTCTCCGGCGTCGCATCGATGAGCTTCCGGAACGACGGCTCGCCCCACGACACGAAGCCGTCGGGGGCCTTCTTGCGGATGATCTTCCGCTTCTTCTTCGGGTCGTCGCCGGCCTTGCGGATCGCGGCGAGGTTCTCCGTCTCGTGCTCCGGGGCCTGGGCGACGACGGTACCAGCGGTGTCGTAGCCGGCGCGCCCGGCCCGGCCCGCGATCTGGTGGAACTCCCGCGCGTTGAGCTGCCGCATCCGCGTGCCGTCGAACTTCGTCAGCGCGGTGAGCAGCACGGTCCGGATCGGGACGTTGATGCCCACGCCCAGGGTGTCGGTGCCGCAGATGACCCGGAGGAGACCGCGCTGGGCGAGCTGCTCCACGAGTCGGCGGTACTTCGGCAGCATGCCGGCGTGGTGCACGCCGATGCCGGCCCGGAGGAAGCGCGAGAGCGTCTTGCCGAACGCCGTCGTGAAGCGGAAGCCGCCGATGAGGGCGGCGATCTCGTCGCGCTGTTCACGCGTGGCGACCTTCGTGCTCGACAGGGCCTGCGCCCGCTCCATGGCCGCCGCCTGCGAGAAGTGCACGATGTAGATCGGGGCCTGTCCCGTGTTGAGCAGGTCGTCGATGGTCTCGTGGATGGGCGTCGTCTCGTAGAAGAAGTGCAGGGGGACGGGGCGCTCGACCCCCGTGACCGAGGCGGTCTCCCGTCCGGTGCGGCGCGTCAGGTCGGCGGCGAGGGTGGTGACGTCGCCGAGGGTGGCCGACATCAGCACGAACTGCGCCTGTGGGAGCTCGAGGAGCGGCACCTGCCAGGCCCAGCCGCGGTCGGGGTCGCCGTAGAAGTGGAACTCGTCCATGACGACGAGGCCGACGCCGGCGGCATCGCCCTGGCGCAGGGCCAGGTTCGCGAGGATCTCCGCGGTGCAGCAGATGATGGGGGCATCGGCGTTCACGGCGGAGTCTCCCGTGACCATCCCCACGTTCTCGGCGCCGAACACGTCTGCCAGCGCGAAGAACTTCTCGCTGACGAGGGCCTTGATCGGCGCCGTGTAGTAGCTGCGGCGTCCGCCGACCATCGCCGCGAAGTGGGCGCCGACCGCGACGAGCGACTTCCCGGTGCCCGTCGGCGTGGACAGGATGACGTTCGCGCCGGAGACGATCTCGATGAGCGCCTCGTCCTGCGCCGGGTAGAGGCGGATGCCGGTCGACTCCGCCCACTCCACGAAGGTCAGGTACACCGCATCGGCGTCCGCCGCGTCGGGAACGAGCGAGGGTTCGAGCCGCGGCGAGGGAGTCATGGTCCTTCGATCATCCCATCTGCGTCATGTCGACGATCCCGTCACCCCGAGCGCGGTGAGCAGCTCGTACGCCGTGGAACGCGCATGCACGATCACGGTGCCGAGCTGCGACGACGAGGCCGACACCGAGAGCAGGAGCTGGCCGTACGGCGCGAGGATGAAGCTCAGCAGGGCCATCTGGTTCTCGCCGATGGACAGCGACACGATGGCCGACAGCGTCGGCTCCGTCCCTCCCGCGATGATCTCGGCTTCGGCCCGCGCGACCCCGAACAGCGAGCCGTTCATCGCTGCGAGCTGCTCGCCGCCGTCCTGGTCGACGCCGAGGGAGGCGATGTGGAGGCCGTCCGCGGTGCCGAGGACCGCGGTCGTCAGCTCCGGGAAGCGCTCCTCCAACTGCTGCAGCCGGGTCTGGGCCGAGGGGCCGACGATCCGCGACCACAGCGCCCAGTTGCCGGCGACGTCGGGGTGCATGCGGGACGGATCGGGCGTCGTGGCGGCGTCCTGCCGCCCGGCGGGTCCGGTCATGGCTTCTCCTCCGGAAGATCGAGAGCGGCACCGGCGACGCGCATCACGCTGTCGCGGTCGCGCGCGTCGGCCGCGAGCACGCGCGAGGCCGGGATGCCGTGTCGCGCGAGCACGGGGGCGAGATCGCGGCGGATGTCGCCGATCGTGCGTCCTGCCGCGTGGCTGACGGCGATCGCGACGCGATGCTCCTCACCCGCGAACACGCCGAGCCACTCCTCGGCGTCGGCGACGAGGGTGTCGCGGTCGCCGCGCAGCCAGAGCAGCACCCGGGTGCCGGGGATCGAGACGCGCTGTCGTGCCGAGGCGAACCGCTCCTGCCCCGGGATGCCGATGAGTGCGATGGAGACCTCCGGCGTCGGCCGCCACGTCCCGTAGTCGAGCCCGACGGTCGTGGTGGTCTTCCCGTCCCCGCTCGCGAGCGACATCGGCACGTCGGTGTCCACCGGCGGCACGTCGCTCAGGGCGCGGACCGCGGTCGTCTTGCCCGCGCCCACCGGACCGGCGAAGATCACCCGGTACCGCTGAGGCAGGTCGGTCCGTCGCCGACGCGGGCGCCTCATCGTCCGCTCCACGGGACCGCTCGTCCGCTGTCGCCCTCTCCCGAGGCCGCTCCCCACGGCCCCATGGATCACGCGCCGAGGGCGGCGACCCGGCGGTTCACCGAGGAGCGCAGCAGGGCGAGGTTCGTGGCCTGGCGATCGGCGGCCAGGTAGATGAACAGGTCGTCGTCGAGCATCTTGAGCAGGTGCAGCTGCGTGTTCAGCGTCAGCAGCATGTCCTCGAGCTCGCCGTCGATGCCGAGGGCGTCGATCGTGCGCTTCTTGTTCTTCACGATCTCGCTGTTGAACGCGCTCGCGACCTCGAGGTCGAAGTCCGGGCGGACGGAACTCGAGGCGAGCGGCAGCCCCGATTCGAGGTCGACGATCGACGCCCCGATGAATCCGTTGATGTCGCGTTCGATGTCCGCCAGCAGCGCGTTGAGCTGATCTTGCGTGGCCATGGTTCTCCCCAGTCGTCTTCGTCGCACGCAGCAGCGACCGCCCTGTGCGGTCGTCCCCAGCGCCGCGCGACCTGTGAAGTGTATAACGTTACTCGGGGGGCGGGTCAATCTCAGATCGAGGTTGCCGCGCGGAGGGCGATGCGGACCATGTCGCCGAACGTCTGCTCGCGTTCCTGGGCCGTGGTCTCCTCACCCGTGACGATGTGGTCGCTGACGGTGCAGATCGCGAGGGCGCGGCGTCCGTGGAAGGCGGCGAGCGTGTAGAGCCCTGCTGCCTCCATCTCCACGCCGAGGATGCCGTGCTGCACGAAGGGCGCGGTGAGCTCCGGCCGGGTGCTGTAGAACTGATCGCTCGACAACAGCGGCCCGACGTGCACCGTGGACGAGAGGGGCTCGGTCTCGCTGGCCTCCACCGCCGCGCGCAGCAGGGCGAAGTCGGCGAGCGGGGCGTAGTCGAGGCCGTGGAAGCGCACGCGGTTGATCCCGGAGTCGGTGCTCGCGCCGTTCGCGATGATGATGTCGCGTACCGCGAGCCTCTCGGTCAGCGCGCCGCAGGACCCCACGCGGACGATCGTCTGCACGTCGTACTCCGTGAACAGCTCCGTCGCGTAGATCGCCATCGACGGCTGCCCCATGCCCGAGCCCTGGACGGAGACCCGGTGCCCCTCCCAGGTGCCGGTGAAGCCCAGCATCCCGCGCGTCTCGGAGTACAGCTCGGCGTCGTCGAGGAAGGTCTCGGCGATCCACCTCGCCCGCAGCGGGTCGCCGGGGAACAGCACGATGGGGGCGATCTGACCGGGTTCCGCGGCGATGTGGGTGCTCATCCGCTCAGCGTACTCAGCCCTCGCGACGGCGGACGATCTCCCCGATCCAGAGGGGCGCGAAGGGGGAGGTGCAGCCCGGGGCCGTGGGGTAGTCGGCCAGGACCTGGAGCCGCTCGCCGATCTCCACCGCCCGCGCTCGCAGGTCCGGATGGAAGATGCCGATGTTCGCGAGGGTCTCGTTCATGGCCCACTGCAGGCGCGGCGGGGCCTGCTGCAGGTCGCGTTCGATGAGGTCGAGGAGGTGCGACAGGTCGAGGCCGGCGGCGTCCTTCGTCACCCGGACCGTCGTGAGCGACCACGCGGCCGCGGCGACGGTGGGATCGGCGTCGTCGAACCAGCGCCGGCGCAGCGCCTCGGCAAGGGGCGACTTCTTGAGCACATAGTTCACGAACCAGTCGTTCACCTTGGGTGGACGGGTCTCGCGCAGCATCGTGTCGAGCTCGTCGGCGGTGAAGTCGGCCGGGCGGCACACGAGCAGGGCCAGCAGCCGGGCGGACGTCTCGCCCGTCGCCCAGAGCTCCCGGGCGAGGGGCTGGTCGGTCTTGATGCGCTTCGCGAGAGCGCGCATCCGACTCAGGTTGATGCCGTGGTCGTCGCCGCGCTTCTCGTTCGCCGCGCGCTGCTTCGGGTCTTCCAGCGCCGCGAGCTCCGCCAGCGCCTCCTCCACTGTCATCCCGCCAGGGTAACCCCCGTCGACCCACCCCTTTCGGTGCGTCCCGGCCCGTTACGGACGCACCTACGGGGCCGGGAGGCGCGAAAAGGGGTGGGTCGGCGGGAGGTCAGTCCTCGTCGAGCAGTTCGCCGCGGATGCGACGGAGGTCTTCCATGAGGGAGCCGACGAGGATCCAGTGCTGCGAGGACGGCGGACGGATCACGAGCGGAGCGGTCAGTGCGGGGATGGCAGAGGTCAGCGTCTCGGGCTCCGCGGAGGGCGCCGTGGTCTGCACCGCGAGACGCACGTCGTGTCCGGCCCGGCGGAGCTGCTCGGCGATGGCGGCCACCGCGGGCTCCTCGCCGAGCCGGTCGTCGTAGTGGTCGAAGTAGGCGCGGGTCATGCCGATGGTCTGCGTGACGATGGGCGAGAGCCGGTCGAGCAGCGCCTTCAGATCCTGCAGGTCGGCGCGATGGGTCGAACGCCGCGGATTCAGCGTGAGCGATTCCTCTCCGGCGGCGATGGCGGCGGCCGCGGCATCCTTCATGGGCCGCAGCAGTCGCACCTCGAGCATGAGCTCCTGCAGCCGCGCCGGCGTCTGCGGGGAGGGCAGGGCGTCCGCCAGGCGGTCGAGGCTCGCGGCGAGCTCCCGCCCCAGCAGCCCCACGTTCCGCCGCGCCGGCTCGACGAGCACCGGCGGCACGATCAGCGCGTTCACGACGATCCCGATGACCACCCCGATCAGGGTCTCCCCGATCCGCGCGACCGCATACTCCGGACTCGACGACCCGAGCGCCAGCACGAGCATCGCCGAGATCGCGACCTGATTGCCGGTGCCGGGGGACGCCCGGAAGATCCACGCCACGAGCATCGCGACGACGATCGCCAGCAGCACGATCCAGCTCGGCGAGCCGAGGAGCAGGCCGAGACCGACCGCGATGACGACCCCGACGATCACGCCGATGCTGCGCTCGAGCGCCTTCGACAGCGACTGGTTGACGCTCGGCTGCACGACCAGGAGCGCGGCGATGGCGGCGAACACCGGCAGCTGCCCCGGGAAGACCCAGCCCGCGATCAGCCACGCGGCGATGGTCGCCGCGGCCGACTTCACCACCTGCAGCAGGGGGGAGCGCTGGGAGGCGCGGATCGCGGCGGGGATGCGCATGACCTCCACGGTAGTCGCGCCGATGTCAACCCCATCGCCCTTCTCGCGCGGAGCAGGCTGAATGGAGGCACACGAACGACGAACAAGTGAGGAGCATCCCCATGGTGCAGATCATCGAGACCATCGACGTCGACGTTCCCGTCCGCACGGCGTACAACCAGTGGACGCAGTTCGAGAGCTTCCCGAAGTTCCTCGACGAGGTCGTCTCCATCACGCAGATCGACGAGACCCGCACGCACTGGAAGGTGAACGTGGGGGGCGCGGAGCGTGAGTTCGACGCCGAGATCACCGAGCAGCACCCGGATGAGCGCGTCGCGTGGAACAGCGTCGGCGGCGAGACCGAGCACGCGGGCGTCGTGACGTTCCACAAGCTCGACGACAACACCACGCGGGTGACCGTCCAGCTCGATTGGGAGCCGGAGGGGCTGCTGGAGAAGGTCGGTGCGCTGGTCGGCGCGGGATCCCACGCGGTGAAGAAGGATCTGAAGAACTTCAAGGAGTTCATCGAGGGCCGCGGCGTCGAGACCGGCGCCTGGCGCGGTGACGTGGACGCCTGACACCTCTGCGTCGAGGCCCGGGACCGCTGTCTGCGGCCCCGGGCCTCGTCGCGTGCGGGGCTGCGGACGTCGGACGCGCGTGCTTGCATGGGCGCATGGACACGACGGAGCGTCTGCGCGGCGAGGGGCGGGCCGTCCTCGCGACCGTCGTCTGTTTCGTCGGGGGAGCCCTCGCCGGGGCGCTGCTCCTCGCCGGTCCGCCGCGGCCGCTGACCGGTGAGGGAGGTCTCGCGTTGCCCGCCGCGGGAGTCGCCGGCGGCATCGCGGCGCTGGCCTTCGTCATCAGCACGCTTCTGCACCGTCGGGGGGAGGCGACGGGGATGCCGCGCTGGCAGCGGGTCGTGTCCCGCCTCTCCGCCGCCGCTCTCACCGTGGCGCTCGGGGCCGTGACGGCGATGGGCGTGCTGCTCACCGCGGAGGTGCTCGCGGCGGGCCTGCGCGGTCTCGCGCTCGGAGCGATCGGCGGCGGGCTGCTCACGGGGGTCGCGGCGGCGGTCGGCGGACGACTCGCGTTCGGTGCGGGGATCGGTCTCCGGACCGCCGATCTCGCCGGACTCCTGTTCGGGTTCCTCGTGATCGGCACGCTGTTCGCGATGGTGACCGCCGTCGACCCCCGGTGGTGGGCGGAGAACTTCTCGCAGCTCGGGGTGGGCTGGGCGTTCAACGGCACCCTCGTCGTGGCCGGGCTGCTGGTCGCCACCGTCGGCGCGTACATCGGCCGCGACCTGCATCGGCTGCGCGGCGACGACGCGCTGTCCAGGATCGCGACCGTGGTCGTGCTGTGGGCCGCGGCCGGACTCGCGCTCGCCGCCGTCGGGCTCCTGCCGCTGTATCGGGCCCCCGTTCCGCACGATATCGCGGCCGTCGCGGCGCTACTCCTCTTCCTCGGGGCTGCCGCCGCGACGACGCTGACCGTCCCCGGCCGACCCCTGGCCCTCGTGGTGACCTCCGTCGCGGTGGGGGTGCTCGTGGTCGCGGCCGTGCTGCTGTGGTGGCCGCTCGGCTTCTTCCCGGTGACCGCGGTGGAGGCGGTCGTCGTCGGGCTCGGGCTGCTGTGGATGACGACGCTCGTCCGGGTGCTCGCGATCCTCGTGCCGGAGGGGACCCGTCCGTCCGCGCGGCCCTCGCTCTGGCAGGGCAGGCGGTCGCGCGAGCTCAGGCGGGTTCGCGCGCCAGGAGCCTGATGCGGCGTGGAGGCCTGCGCCAGCCTTAGGAAGAAGGGGCGGAGGGGGCGCGGAAGATAGGGCATCCGTCCGATGCCGAGGGGACACCTCAGAGCGGAGTGTAGGGATACACCGAACCGTCGAGGAGACACCATGTTCGAGCACCCCTATCTCAGCCACCAGGTCACCGTCTTCGAGCAGGAGCAGATCGAACGCGCGGTCGCCCGGCGCCGGATGCTCCTGGAGCACGCGGATCAGATCGTGCCGCGACCGGCGGGTCCGCTGCGCCGGTGGCTGCGCCGCCACGGACGCGGAACGCCGGCACCGCGGGCCTCCCAGACGGGAGCATGCGATCCGGCTCTCGCGCGATGACCGACGGCGTCGTGCTGTCCTTCCCGTCGGGCCCTTCGGATGTCCGAGGGGAGTGGCACGATGGGTCCATGGCCCCAGCCCCCACCGCCACGATGGTCGGGCGTGCCGCCGAGCTCGCCGAGATGCGCCGCCTGTTGGACGGCGTGCGCGCGGGCGTGCCGGCTGCGCTTCTCGTCGAGGGCGAGGCGGGGATCGGCAAGTCCCGCCTGGTACGGGAGTTCGCCGCCGAGATCGCGAACGGCGCCGACGTGCACGTCGGGTGGTGCCTCGACCTCGGCACCTCGCGTGCCCCGTTCGGGCCGCTCGCCGGCATCCTCCGCTCCATCGTGGAGCGCATGGGCGCGGACCGCGTGCGCGAGGCGGTCGGCGTGGGCGTCGAGGCGCTCGGCATGCTGCTGCCCGAACTCGTCGACGCACCCGCGCCCCGCGACCGCACGAGTCCCGAACGCCTGCGCGACGCGATCGCGTCCCTCATCGAGGCCGCCACGGAGCTGGCGCCGCAGGTGGTCCTCATCGAAGACCTGCACTGGGCCGACGATTCCACGCTCGCGATCCTCTCCTTCCTGCTCCGCACGCTCGACCACGGCCGGCTCCTGCTGCTCATCACGTGCCGCACCGACGACGTACGCCGGGGCGATGCGGTGAGTCGCTTCATCGGCGAGGCGACGCGCGCGCGGCTGCTCGAGCGGATGACGGTGTCGCGCCTCGACGACGATGCGGTTCGCGAACTCGTGGCCCAGATCACGGGCCGCGCACCGACGGCGACGGCGCTGGAGCGGCTGCAGGTGCGTGCCGAGGGCGTGCCCTTCTTCGTCGAGGAGATCGCCGGGTGCGCCCAGGGTCCCCTGCCGGAGAGCCTGCGCGACCTCCTTCTCGCCCGCTTCGACCGCCTCGGGGACGACGCGCGCCGCGTGGTGCAGGTCATGTCCGGCGCGGAGCGACCGCTCACGGATCCTCTGCTGCTGCGCCTCGTCGAACTCCCGGAGGATCGCGTCGAGAACGCCGTCCGCGAGGCCGTGCGCAGCGGCATCATCGTCGTCGGCGAAGACGACTACGGGTTCCGGCACGCGCTGCTGCGCGAGGCCGTGCACGACGATCTGCTGCCGGGCGAGCGGGCCCGCCTGCATCGCGCGTACGCCGAGGCGCTGGAGGAGGGCGGTGGCGACGACGCGGCGGCCCTGGCGTACCACTGGCAGCTCGCACAGGACGACCGTCGTGCCATCGCGGCCGCCGCCGACGCCATGCGCCAGGCCAAGGCCCAGTACGCCTTCGCCAGCGCGGCGCGGTTCGGCGAGCTCGTCCTCGAACTCTGGCCCCTCGTGCCGGACGCGACGGAGGCGACGGGGTTCGCACGCCTCGACCTGCTCCATGTGCTCGGTTCCGTCCTGCGCAACGCCGGCGACGGCGAGCGGGCCCTGGCGGTCGCCAACGTCGCCCTGAGTGAGGTCGATCCGGCGGCGGTCGACCCGCGGCTGCACGCGCGGCTGCTGCGGAACAAGGCGCTGTACCTCGTCAACCTCGGTCGCCTCGGGGCCATCCCGCTCCTCCAGGAGGCGCTCGCGCTCGCGGAGCGCGTCGACGACGACGTGTTCCGCGCCGAACTGCTGAACCAGCTCGCGAGTCGCCGCATGATCGCGGGCGACCGCGAAGAGGCTATCCGGCTCGCCGACGAGGCCGAGCGTCGCGCGGCGGGGGCGTCCACGACGGATCAGCTCTCGATCGCGGCGAACGTCCGCGGCGGGTCGCTGGCCCACCTCGGCCGGGTCGAGGAGGGGGTGCGCGAGTACGGACGGGCGCGCGACCTCGCCGCCGGATCGACCGCGGAGATGCGCTACCGCGTCAACTACTCCGACCTGCTGACGCTGCTGGGCCGCTACCGGGAGGCGGTCGCCGTCGCGGAGGAGGGCCTGCGGCGAGCCCGTGAGCTCCGCGTCGAGCGCACCTCGGGCTCGATCATGGCGCAGAACATGATCGTGCCGCTGCTCGAGCTCGGCGAGATCGGTCAGGTCGAGGACATGCTCGCCCGGGACTTCCTGCAGGGCACGCTGCGGGTGTTCCGGATGTACGTGAGCATGACCAGGGTGCGGGTGCTCGCCTGGCGAGGTCGAGCGGCGGAGGCGGCGGAGACCCTGCAGGAGTGGCTCCCGGCGTTCGAGGAGACCGGGGTCTCGGAGCGGCAGATCTGGTACGACCGGATCACGATGCAGGTCGCCGTGGCAGAGAGCCGGGGCGACCTGCGCGGCGCGCTCGACGTGATCGGGGAGATGCTGCGCGACGACAGGCCGGCACTGCTGCATCAGCGGCGGCTGCTTCTGGAGGCGGGTGCTCTCGTGACGGCGCTGCGGGCGGGCGGCGCCGACGTCGGAGCGACGGTCGCGGCGGTCCGGGAGGCGTGGGAGGCGCAGCCGCCGGAACTCCAGGACGACGCGTGGTCGGCGGTGCTGCATGCCCTGCTCGACCCGGGTCCGGCCGCGGTCGACGAGGTGCTGAGCCGCGCGGACGGCGACGACGTTCCGGCGACCTTCCGCGTGGTGCTGCGGCTCGAGCGCGCCCGGCTGCACGTCGCCGCCGGAGAGCGCGCCGAGGCGGCTGCCCTGCTCGCCGCGGCGACGACGACTGCGGAGGAGCTCGGTCATGTGCCGCTGCAGCAGACGTTGGCGCGGTTCGGCGAGGCGGCCGGGCTGCGGTCGTCCGGGCCCCGCGAGGTCGCCGCCACGGAGCAGCTGACGGCCAGAGAACGGCAGGTGCTCGCCCTCATCGCGGAGGGGCTGAGCAACCGCCAGATCGGGGAGCGCCTGTTCATCAGCGTGAAGACCGTGAGCGTCCACGTCTCGGCGGTGCTGCGGAAGCTCGGCGTGAGCACGCGCACCGAGGCGGCGCTCGCCCATCGCACGGCCGAAGAAGGGGAGACCCGTCAGTCCGCCGTGGTAGCGTGACCGAGCATGCATGTCGGATCATCGGCATGGTGCAGGCCGCGTGAGCGGCCGGTCAACAGAAAGTAGAAAACACATGGCCACTGGCACTGTGAAATGGTTCAACGCAGAGAAGGGCTTCGGCTTCATCGCTCCCGATGACGGCACCGAAGACCTCTTCGCCCACTACTCGGCTATCGCCGGCTCCGGTTTCAAGGAGCTCCGCGAGAACCAGAAGGTCGAATTCGACGCTGAGCGTGGCCCCAAGGGCATGCAGGCGGCGAACATCCGCGCTCTCTGAGCGTGCGCTGACTTCCTGAAGCCGGCCGGATCCGTACGGGTCCGGCCGGCTTTTCGCTGCCCCGGCACTTTCGAATCGCCCACTTTGCGGCATCTGGGCGCCGGATGGGGCAAGGTGAGCGATTCGAAACGGGAGTGAGGGCGCCCTAACCTCCGTGTTAGATTAGGCGAGGCTTACCAAAGGCCGGACGCTCTCGCGTCGACACCCCATCTCCCATCCCGAAGGGAACGCCTGTGCGCACCTCTCGACTCCTCGCCCTCGGCGCGGCCGCCGCGCTCGCCGTGACGCTCTCCGCCTGCTCGTCCTCCGCGCCGGAGTCGACCGCGACCACCGGCGGCAACCCGGCCTCCGACGACGCGTTCCCCGTGACCATCGAGCACGTCTACGGCGAGACGACCATCGACGAGAAGCCCGAGCGCGTGGCGACCGTCGCGTGGGCGAACCACGAGGTGCCGCTCGCCCTCGGCATCGTCCCGGTCGGCATGAGCAAGGCCACCTGGGGCGACGACGACGACAACGGCATCCTCCCGTGGGTCGAGGAGAAGCTCGACGAGCTCGGCGGGGAGACCCCGGTGCTCTTCGACGAGACCGACGGCATCGACTACGAGGCCGTGGCCGACACCGAGCCCGACGTGATCCTCGCCGCCTACTCCGGCCTCACGCAGGAGGAGTACGACACGCTCTCCAAGATCGCCCCGGTCGTCGCCTACCCCGACGTCGCGTGGGGCACGTCCGTCGACGACATGGTCGGGATGAACGCCAAGGCCCTGGGGCTCGAGGCCGAGGGCGAATCCCTGATCGAGGACCTGCACGCCGACGCCGACGCCGCCCTGGAGAAGTACAGCATCCTGAAGGACAAGAAGGTGCTCTTCGCCTACTTCGACCCGAGCGACCTGAGCCAGATCGGCTACTACACCGCGGCCGACACGCGCCCCGGGTACCTGCACGACCTCGGCCTGCCGCTCCCCGCGATCGTCGAGGAGAACGCGGACAGCGACCAGTTCTACCTGCAGGTGAGCGCCGAGGAGGCGCAGAAGTTCGACGACGTGGACGTGCTGGTGACCTACGGCGACGACTCCACCCTGGCCACGCTGCAGGCCGACCCGCTGCTGTCGAAGATCCCCGCCATCGCGGAGGGCCGCGTCGCGATCCTCCCGGACGCCACCCCCATCGCCGCATCGGCGAACCCGTCGGCGCTGTCGATCCCGTGGGGTCTCGAGGACTACCTGGCCATCCTCGCCGCGCCGCTCGCGAAGTAAGCTCCGCGTCCGCCCCCCAGCGGAGAGCCGTCGTGATCCCAGCACCCGTCCTCGCGTCGGACGCCGCCACCCTGCGGCGTCCGACGGTGGTGCGCACCCTCTGGCTGCTCGCCGGAGTCGGTGTGATCCTCGTGCTCGTCGTGCTCTCGGTGTCGTTCGGGGTGCGCGCGGTCACGCTCGACGACATCCTCGCGGCGCTCTCCGGCCAGACCGACACGATCGCCCAGGCCGCGGTCGTCAAGCGCATCCCCCGCACCGTGCTCGCGCTCCTCGTGGGGGCGGCCCTCGCCCTCGCCGGAGCGACCATGCAGGCCGTCACGCGCAACCCCGTCGCCGACCCCGGCATCCTGGGGGTCTCGAACGGCGCCTCGTTCGCGGTCGTCCTCGGCATCGCGTTCTTCGGGCTGAGCAACCCCTACGGGCAGATGGCCTTCGCGATCGTGGGCGCCGCGGCGGCGGCCGTCTTCGTGTACACCGTCGGCTCCCTCGGCCGCGGCGGGGCCACGCCGCTCAAGCTGGCCCTCGCGGGGGCGGCGACCTCCGCGGCGTTCGCCTCGCTCATCAGCGCGGTCATGCTGCCGCGGGTCGACTTGCTGCAGACGTTCCAGTCGTGGCAGATCGGCGGCGTCGGCGGGGCGGAGTGGCCGCGGATCGCGATCACCGCTCCCGTCCTCGCGGTCGGCGCCCTCATCTGCTTCCTGTGCGCCCGGGGCATGAACTCCCTCGCGCTCGGCGACGACATGGCCAAGGGTCTCGGCGAGCACGTGCTGCGCACCCGGATGCTGTCGGCGCTCGGGGCGGTCATCCTCGCCGGCGCGGCGACGGCCATCGCGGGGCCGATCGGGTTCGTCGGGCTCATCGTCCCGCACATGTGCCGGATGCTCGTGGGGACCGACCACCGGTGGCTGCTGCCCTTCTCGGCCCTCGCCGGCGCCGCGCTGCTCACCGCGAGCGACATCGTCGGACGCGTGATCTCGCCGTCGTCCGAGGAGATCCAGGTCGGCATCATCACCGCGATCATCGGGGCGCCGTTCTTCATCTGGATCGTCCGCCGGCAGAAGGTGCGGGAGCTGTGAGCACGACCGAGCACACCCTCGTCCGCGGCGACGAGTCCGCCGCCGCCCGCACCGCGCGCATCATCGCCGGTCGCCGGGCACGCCACCGCCGTCACGCGGTGGTCACCCTCGCCCTCGGGGTCGTCGTGATCGTGCTGTTCACGGTGGCGCTCATGGTCGGCAACACGTTCTACCCGCTCGACGAGGTCATCCGCGTGATCCTCGGTGAGACGGTGCCCGGCGCCTCGTTCACGGTCGGCGACCTGCGGCTCCCCCGTGCGGTCCTCGCGATCCTCACGGGCCTCGCGTTCGGCATGGCGGGCGTCACCTTCCAGACCATGCTGCGCAATCCGCTCGCCTCGCCGGACATCATCGGCATCTCGAACGGCGCCGGCGCCGCCGCGGTGTTCGGCATCGTCGTGCTCTCGCTCAACGGCCCGGCCGTCTCCCTCCTCGCGCTCGTCGGCGCCCTCGTGACGGCGCTGGCGATCTACCTCCTCGCCATCAAGGGCGGCTTCGCGGGCACCCGCCTCATCCTGATCGGGATCGGCGTCGCGGCGATGCTGCAGAGCGTCATCTCCTACCTGCTGTCTCGGGCCGCGAACTGGGACATCCAGACCGCGATGCAGTGGCTCACCGGCAGCCTCAACAACGCGTCCTGGGAGCGGGTGCTGCCGATGGCGATCGCCGCCGCGATCCTCGTGCCGCTGCTGCTCTCACAGGGGCGGGCGCTGGGCACGCTCCAGCTCGGCGACGACTCGGCCGCGGGGCTCGGCGTGCGGGTCACCGCCACGCGCCTCGTCTTCATCCTCGGCGCCGTGGCCCTCCTCGCCTTCGCGACCGCCGCCACCGGGCCGATCGCGTTCGTCGCGTTCATGGCCGGACCCATCGCCGCGCGGCTCACCGGTCCCGGCGCCACGCTGCTGCTGCCCAGCGGTCTCGTCGGGGCGGTGCTCGTGCTCGGCGGCGACCTCATCGCCCAGTTCGCGCTCGGCGCGCGCTACCCGGTCGGCGTGGTCACCGGCGTCGTCGGCGCGCCGTACCTCATCTATCTGCTCATCCGCACCAACCGCACCGGAGGCTCGCTGTGACCGCCGCCCACCGCCTGTCCGCCGAGGGGGTCACCCTCTCGTACGGCGACCGCACCGTGGTCGAGGGCCTCGACCTGCAGATCGCGCCGGGGAAGATCACGACGATCGTCGGCGCGAACGGCTGCGGCAAGTCGACGCTGCTGCGCGCCCTCGCCCGCCTGCTGTCCCCGGGGGACGGGGAGGTCGTGCTCGACGGGAAGTCGATCCACGCCCGTCCGACGAAGGAGGTCGCGCGCATCCTCGGCCTCCTGCCCCAGTCGCCCGTCGCCCCCGAGGGCATCGCCGTCGCCGACCTCGTCGGTCGCGGGCGTCATCCCCATCAGCGGGCGCTGTCGCGGTGGAGCGCGCATGACTACGAGGTCGTCGCCGACGCCCTGGACGCGACCGGCATCAGCGACCTCGCCGACCGCAGTGTGGACGAGCTCTCCGGGGGCCAGCGGCAGCGGGTCTGGATCGCGATGGCCCTCGCGCAGGAGACCGACATCCTGCTGCTGGACGAGCCGACGACCTTCCTCGACGTCGCCCACCAGGTCGAGGTGCTCGACCTGCTCACCGACCTCAGCGTCGCCCGCGGCACCACGATCGTCATGGTGCTGCACGACCTCAACCTCGCCGCGCGCTACGCCGACGAGCTGGTCGCCATGAAGGACGGCCGCGTGCACGCGACCGGCGCCCCGCAGGAGATCGTCACCGCCGAGCTCGTGCAGGAGGTCTTCGGCCTCCCCAACCAGATCACCATCGACCCGGTCTCCGGCAAGCCGATGGTCACCCCCATCGGAAGGCATCATGTCCGCTGAATCCACCACGACCGAGCGCCCGACCTACATCCTCACCCGCGCCGAGGTGCGCGCCGTCTCCCGCGTCTCCCCGTCGTTCGTGCGGGTGACGCTCGGCGGCGAGGAGCTCAGCGAGCTGGGGACGCCAGGGGAGGTGTACGACAGCCGGGTCAAGCTCGTCTTCCCGCCCGCGTCCGGCGTGCTCGCCGAGATCGACCGGTCGACGCACGACTGGTGGGGTTCGTACCTGGCCGTCCCCGAGGAGGAGCGCGGCTCGATGCGCACCTACTCCGTCCGGGACCTGCGGGTCGACGACGACGGCCGCACCGAGGTCGACATCGACTTCGTGCTGCACCTGGAGCCGGGGCTCACCGGTCCGGCCTCTCGGTGGGCGAGCACGGCCGCGGTGGGCCAGGAGCTGTGGCTGGTCGGCCCGCGTCGGGGCGTCGTGGCGCACGGAGGAGCGGAGTACGCGCCGGGGGTGGCGACCTCGGTGGTCCTCGTCGGGGATGAGACCGCGGCCCCCGCCATCGCCCGCATCCTGGAGGATGCCCCGCGCGACCTCCGCGGCACGGCGTTCATCGAGGTGCCGTCGCCCGCCGACGTGCTCGCGATCGATGCGCCGGACGGGGTGGACGTGCACTGGCTGCCGCGCGATGCCGGCGAGCCGCACGGCCTCCGCCTCATCCCCGCGGTGCTCGAGCACCTGGGCGACGACGATGCCGGGGACGAGATCCGCGTCACCGACATCGAGGGGGAGGACCTCCTCTGGGAGACCCCGGAGTACTCGAGCCTGGGGGAGGAGATCGCCCGGGAGGACGACGCCGCCGGCCGCTACTTCTGGATCGCGGGGGAGAGCGGTATCGTGACGACGCTGCGTCGGCACCTCGTGAAGGATCTCGGGATCGACCGCGCGCAGGTCGCGTTCATGGGCTACTGGCGCCGCGGCATCGCGATGCGGGGCTGAGATGACCGACGCCATCGATCGTCACAGCCTGGCGGGGGAATCCCTCGTCCTCGGCTACGGCCGCACGCGGGTCGTGCACGACGTCTCCCTGCGCCTCGCGCCGGGCCGGGTGACCGCACTGATCGGTCCGAACGGCAGCGGCAAGTCGACCGTCCTCCGCGCCCTCGCGCGGCTGCACCGCATCGAGGCCGGGACCGTGCGCGTCGGCGGCGCGGAGTCGCGCGATGCCGCCACGCTCTCCGCCAAGGAGTTCGCGAAGACCGTCGCCATGCTGTCGCAGTCCCGGCCGCACCCGTCCGGGATCGAGGTCTCCGACGTCGTCGCCTACGGCCGGCACCCGCACCGCGGACGGTTCTCCGGTGTGAGCGACGCCGACCGTGCCGCCGTGGCGCGTGCCCTCGCCCTCACCGGCCTGTCCGCGATGGCCGCCCGTCCGGTCGACCAGCTCTCCGGCGGCGAGCTGCAACGCGTCTGGCTGGCGACCGCGCTCGCCCAGGACACCGGGGTGCTGCTGCTCGACGAGCCGACCAACCACCTCGACCTGCGCTACCAGGTGGAGACCCTCGACCTGGTGCGGGAGCTCGCCGACGACCACGGCACCGCGCTCGGCGTCGTGTTACACGACCTCGACCACGCCGCCTCGGTCGCCGACGACGTCGTGCTGATGCACCGCGGCCGGGTGCACGCGGCGGGGGCTCCCTCCGAGGTCCTCACCCGCGAGAACCTGTCGCACGTGTACGGCCTGCGCATCGACACCGCCCTCGACGAGGAGACCGGCCTGGTGCGGGTGCGTCCGCGCGGCCGCCACCACGGTCGACTCCGCGCCCCCTCCGCCTCCTGATCCCGACCCCTGAAGGACACACCGATGAAGAAGACCCCCCTCGCCGTGCTCGCCCTCGGCGGCGCCCTCACCCTCGCGCTCGCCGGGTGCGGCACCACGCAGACGCCGTCCGCCGAGGGGTCCGACGCCCCGACCTCGACGAGCGCGGGCTGCACGGACGACGCCACGAGCACCTCGACCGGGGCGGTCTCCGTCACCGACGACCTCGGCCGCACGGTCGAGCTCGACAAGCCGGCGGAGCGCATCGCGGTGCTCGAGTGGCAGCAGATCGAGGACGCGCTGTCGCTGTGCGTGACGCCGGTCGCGGTGGCCGACGCCGAGGGCTACAGCACCTGGGTCACCGCGGAGGAGCTGCCGGAGGGCGTCGTGGACGTGGGCACTCGTCAGGAGCCGAACCTGGAGACGCTGTTCGGCACCGACCCGGACCTCGTGATCGTCGAGGTGAGGGCCGCGGACGACCCCATCGTCGCGCAGCTGGAGGCCTACGACGTGCCCGTGCTCGCGACGATCGGCGCCGATGCGAAGGACCCGATCGCCAAGATGCTGAACACCTTCGACCTCATCGCGCAGGTCACCGGTCGCGAGGAGCGCGCCGAGGTCGTCACCGAGGAGTTCCAGGAGCACCTCGACACCGCGAAGGCCGAGCTCGCCGACCGCGACCTCGCCACGACCGACTTCGTGTTCTTCGACGGCTGGGTCGACGGCGGCAACGTGGCGCTGCGTCCGTTCGGCCAGGGCTCGCTCGTCGGCGAGGTGGGCGAGGAGCTCGGGCTGACGAACGCCTGGACCGGCGAGGTCGACCCCGTGTACGGCCTCGGGCAGACCGATGTCGAGGGCATGACCACGGTCGGCGACGCGAACCTCTTCTACACCGGCACCGCGGATCCGGATTCGGAGAGCTTCGTCGACGCCCTCGCGGACAACCCCGCCTGGACCTCGCTCCCCGCGGTGGCGGAGGACCGCCTGACCGCGTTCCCGGCCGGTATCTGGACCTTCGGCGGCCCGCGCTCGACCGCGCAGATCGTCGACGGCTACCTGGAGGTGCTCTCGAAGTGACGGAGGCCCTCCGCCTCGACGACACGGCGGCGACCGCGGAGCCCGACGCCCCGGCGTCCGCCGTCCGCGTGAGGGCGGAGGGTCGGAAACCGGCGGTGTGGACGGGCGTCGGCGTGCTCGTCGCGCTCGCCGTCGTGCTGGTCGCGGTCGCCTGCTGGCACCTCACCCAGGGCACGAGCGGCGCGGTGTTCGCCGACGCCGACGTCCTCTGGGGGTCGCGGGTGCCGCGGCTCGCTGCCGGTGTCGCGGTGGGCATCGCCCTCGGGGTCGCCGGCATCCTGCTGCAGTCCCTCGCCCGCAACGCCCTCGCGTCGCCGGACACGCTCGGCGTGACCGCCGGGGCCTATCTCGCCGTCACGGCGCTCGCCGCGTTCGGGATCGCTGTGCCGGTGTGGGCCTCCGGGGCGGTGGCGTTCGCGGGCGGCATCGTCGCCGCGGGCATCGTGCTCGGACTCGCCGGAGGAGCGGGGTCGTCCACGACCCGCCTCATCCTCGCTGGCACCGCGCTCGCGCTCGCCTTCCAGGCCGCGACCTCGACACTCCTCATCCTGTTCGACGAGGAGACCAAGGGACTGCTCGCCTGGGGAAGCGGGAGCCTGTCGCAGCTCGGACTCACCGCGTTCCTCCAGGCGGCTCCGGTCGTCGTGGTCGTCACGGTGCTGGCCATCGTGCTCGCGCGGCGCCTCGACATCCTGTCCCTGGGGGACGACACCGCCTCGTCGCTCGGCGTGCCGATCCGGTCGACCAGGACCATCGGGATCCTCCTCGCGGTCACCCTCACGGCGGTCGCGGTGACGCTCGCCGGGCCGATGGGCTTCGTCGGCCTGTGCGCGCCGGTGCTCGCGCGGCTGCTGACGCGGGTGGTGCCGAGCCTGAACCGCCATGTGCTCCTGATCCCCGCGTCGGGGCTCCTCGGCGCCCTCGTCGTCATCCTCTCCGACGCCCTCCTGCGCGCGCTGATCGGCGCGGAGGCCGCGATCCTCATCCCGACGGGCGTCGCGACGACGCTGCTCGGCGCGATCGTGCTCGTGCTCATGGCCCGACGCCTCCGCGACGCCGGACCCACGCGCGAGCCTCCGCGAGTGCGCTTCGGGGTGCGCAGCCGCCTGCGCTTCCGGATCACCCTCGCCCTCGTCGCCCTCGGCGTGGTCGGGGTGCTGCTGCTCGGGCTGCTCGCCGGGCACACCTGGCTGCTGACCGGCGACATCGCGCTGTGGCTGCAGGGGCAGGCTCCCGCGCCCATCGCCTTCGCCCTCGACGAGCGGGCGCCGCGGATCGTGGCCGCCGTGGTCGCCGGCGCCGCGCTCGCCCTCTCCGGCGCCGTGATCCAGGGGGTGAGCCGCAACCCGCTCGCCGATCCGGGCATCCTCGGCGTCACCGGTGGCGGCGGTCTCGGCGCGGTGCTGGTGATCACGAGCATCACGTCGTCGGCAGGCGGGATGATCGTGGGGGCCGTCACGGGCTCGCTGCTCGCCTTCGCCCTCGTCTACCTGCTGTCGTGGCGGGGCGGCCTGAACGCGGACCGGTTCCTGCTGATCGGCATCGGGGTCTCGTACTTCACGGTCTCCCTTACGACCTTCCTCCTGCTGCGGTCGAACCCGTGGGACACCCCGAAGATCTACACCTGGCTCTCCGGGACGACTTACGGCCGGGTGTGGGAACAGGTCATCCCGCTGGCCATCGTCCTCGTGATCGCGGTGCCGTTCGTGGTGATGAGCCGTCGGGAGCTCGACGTGCTGTCGCTCGACGAGGACACGCCGCGACTGGTCGGCATCCGGCTGGAACCCGTCCGGTTGACGCTGCTGCTGGTGGCGGCCGTCCTCGCGGCGCTGAGCGTGACGGCGATCGGGGTCATCGGCTTCGTGGGGCTGGTGGCGCCGCACGCCGCGCGGGCGCTGGTGGGCGCACGGCACTCGCGGGTGATCCCGACGGCGGTGCTCCTCGGCGGGCTGCTCGTCGGCATCGCGGACACGATCGGCCGGACGGTGATCGCCCCCGCGCAGCTTCCGGCGGGTCTCGTGGTCGCGCTGATCGGCGCCCCGTACTTCGTCTGGCTGCTCTGGCGCTCCCGCTGACCTGCTTCGAATCGCCCGATTGGCCCCATCTCCGGGGGAAATGGGGCCATTCAGGCGATTCGAACGGGGTTACCGGGCCAGGAACTGCGTCAGCGCGGCGTTGACCTCGTCGGCGTGGGTCCAGAGGAGGCCGTGCGGGGCGCCCTCGACCTCGACGTACTCGGCCTCGGGGACGGCCTGACGGAAGCGGCGGGCGGTCGCGTCGATCGGCAGGATGTTGTCCTTCGTGCCGTGCAGGATCAGGGTGGGCTTGGCGGCGGCGGCCACGGCCTTCACGTCGTCGCGGAAGTCCTCGATCCAGGTCGGGACCACGGCGTACGCGGCGACCGGCGCGCTGGTGACCGAGAGGTTCCAGTTCGCGTCGACGACCTGCTGGCTGATGCGCGTGCCGAGGTTCTCGTCGAGGTTGTAGAAGTCCTTGTAGAACTGGGTGAACCAGGCGTAGCGGTCGTCCTTGGCTGCAGCTTCGATCCCGTCGAAGACCTCCTGCGGCACACCCTCGGGGTTGTCGTCGCGCTGCACGAGGAAGGGCTCGAGCGACGCGAGGAAGGCGAGCTTCGCGACGCGCTCGTGGCCGTAGCGGCCGACGTAGCGGGCGAGCTCGCCGGTGCCCATGGAGAAGCCGACGAGCACGACGTCGCGGAGGTCGAGGGTCTCGAGCACCGTGTTCAGGTCGGCGGCGAACGTGTCGTAGTCGTAGCCGGAGCCGACCTTGGAGGACTGCCCGAAGCCGCGGCGGTCGTAGGTGATGACGCGGTACCCCTGGGCGAGGAGTTCGCGGGTCTGGCGCTCCCAGCTGTGCCCGTTGAGCGGATAGCCGTGGATCAGGACGACGGGCTGGCCGCTGCCCTGGTCTTCGTAGTAGAGCTCGATCGGGGTGGTGTTCTCGGTGCCGACGGTGATGTAACCCATGATGTGTTCCTTTCGGTGCCGGTGAGAACGATCGTTCTCGCCTGATGTGATCAATCTAGAGAACGTTCGTTCTCGTGTCAAGTAGACTTCTGGACATGACCGAAGACGAGGCCCGCGAACGCATCCTCTCCGCCGCGGAGGAGCTCTACTACCGCAAGGGCTACGCGGCGGTCGGCATGGACGAGCTCCGGTCCGCCGCCGGCGTGTCGCTGCGGCGCGTGTACTCGCTGTTCCCGGCGAAGACCGACATCGTCGCGGCGGTGCTGGCCCGGAAGCACGCCGAGTGGGAGCAGGGGCTCACGGCGGCGGTGGCACAGAGCGGCGACGACCCGCGGGCCCGCCTTCTCGCGGTCTACGGCTACCTGGAGGACTGGTTCTGCAGCGACGGGTTCCGGGGCTGCGCCTTCATCAACGCGTTCGGCGAGCTCGGGGGGACGAGCCCCGAGGTTGCCGCGATCGTCCGCGCGCACAAGGCCTCGTTCCAGCAGTACATGGCGGAGCTCGTCGCGGCCACCGGTGCCCCGGCGGGGCTGGCCGCCCAGCTCTCTCTCCTCGCGGAGGGCGCGCAGAGCACGGCGGCGATCGGGGCTGATCCGGAGGCCGCCGTGCACGCACGCCGCGCCGCCGAGGTCCTGATCGACGCCGCCCTCACTGCGGCCTGACAGGCCCTTTCGCTAACCTGGTTAGCGAAACGGTGGGACCCTGTCAAGGCCACTGCCTTCCGAGCTCACCCCGCGTAGGGTGCGGGCATGGAGACCTCGACGAAGGGCATCGCCCGCCAGAGCCTTGTGATCGCCGCCGCCGTGTTCATGCTGATCGCCGCGGCCATCGGCGCGGGCGCGTTCGGGGGTGACTCCGTCGACGAGTTGCAGAACGGTGCGCTCTCGGCCCAGGGGTCGTACCTCGCCCCCGCGGGACCGGCGTTCTCGATCTGGTCGCTCATCTACCTCGGACTCCTCGCCTACACCGTGTGGCAGGCTCTCCCCGCGCAGCGACAGGACGAGCGTCAGCAGGCGGTCGGCGGCTGGATCGCCCTCTCGATGGTCCTCAACGGCCTCTGGCTGGTGACGGCGCGGTACCTGACGCTGTGGCTCACCGTGCTCGTGATCGGGCTGCTGCTCGCGACGCTCGCGCGCATCATCGTGCTCCTCGGCCGGTTCCCCACGGGCACCCTCGCCGACCGCCTCCTCACCGACGGGGCGAATGGCCTGCACTTCGGCTGGGTCACGATCGCGACGGTCGCCAACACCGCCGCCTGGCTCACGCAGACCGTCCCGGAGATCGGCGCGGGCGCTCCCGACGCCTGGGCCGTCGCCGTGCTCGTGGTCGTGCTGGTGATCGGTGCCGCGTCGGCCTGGTTCACCGGCCGCCTCGCTCCCGCGCTCGCGACCGCCTGGGGCCTGAGCTGGCTCGCGGTCGGGCGGCTCACCGGTGAGCCGGAGAGCACGCCCACCGCCGTCACCGCGATCTTCGTCGCGGTCGTGCTCGTCGTCGTCGGCGTCGTGGCGGTCCTCCGGCGGCGTCGCCGCGCCGGCACGCGCGACCGCGCCCCACTCGGTCGCTAGAGGACCAGACGGTACCCCATGCCCGACTCGGTGAGCAGGTGCACGGGCGTCGAGGGCTCCTGCTCCAGCTTCTTGCGGAGCTGCGACATGTACAGCCGGAGGTAGCCGGAGTCGGACACCTGCGCGCTGCCCCAGATCTCCTTGAGGAGATCCTGCCGGGTCACCAGCGCGCCCGGGTGCCGCGCGAGGTGCTCCAGCATCCGCCACTCGGTCGGCGTGAGGTGCACGCGGGTGCCGGCACGGGTCACGGTCTTCGTCGCGAGGTCGACGACGACGTCCCCGAACGCGACCACGGACTCCCCGTTCGCGGCGATCGCGCGGCGGGAGAGCGCCCGCAGCCGGGCCAGGAGCTCGTCGACCTGGAAGGGCTTCGTGACGAAGTCGTCCGCCCCGGCGTCCAGCGCCTCCACCTTGTCGGCCGAGCCCGTCCGCCCCGATACGACGATGATGGGCACGTTCGTCCAGCCGCGGAGGGCCTGGATCACCTCGATGCCGTCGAGCCGGGGCATGCCGAGGTCGAGCATGATGAGGTCGGGATGGGTCTGCGCCGCGGCGGCGATCGCGGCGGCGCCGTCGGCGGCCACGACGACCTCGTAGCCGTGCGCCGCGAGGGTGATCCGCAGCGCCCGCACCATCTGGGGGTCGTCGTCGGCGATGAGGAGCTTCACTCCGTGCCCTCCGTGTCGGCGGTCCCTGCGAGCGGCAGGGAGATGACCATGGTGAGTCCGCCCCCGGGGGTGTCCTCCGGTGTCAGGCTACCGCCCATGCCCTCGGTGAATCCGCGCGACAGGGCGAGCCCGAGCCCCAGACCCGTCGTGTTGTCGGTGTCGCCGAAGCGCTGGAACGGCTGGAAGATCGCATCCCGTCGTTCGGGCGCGATGCCCTCGCCGCGGTCGACGATCCGGAGCTCTGCCCGATCGCCCAGCCGACTGCTCGACACGAGCACACGGCTGCCCTCGGGGGCGTGCCGGTGGGCGTTGGCGAGCACGTTCACGAGCACCCGCTGCAGCAGCACCGGGTCGGCGTGGAGCGGCGGGAGGTCGGGGTCGAGCGTGAGCTCGACGTCGGCGGGGCCGAGGCCGAGCTCGTCCACGGCGGCGAGCACGGGGCCGGCCGCGTCGATCCGCTGAGCCGAGACCGCGAGCACCCCCGCCTCCACGCGGCTCACGTCGAGGAGGTCGGTGACGAGGGTGGAGAGGGTCGCGAGACTCTCGTCCGCGGTCTCCAGCAGCTCCGCGCGGTCCTCGGCGGACAGGCCGTGCGCGCCCCGGAGCCCGCCGATCGCCGCGACCGCCGAGGCGAGCGGCCGCCGCAGATCGTGACTGACGGCGGAGAGCAGGGCGCTGCGCACCTGATCGGTCTCGGCGAGGGCCTCCGCCTCCCGCGCCGTGGCTCGCAGGTCGGTGTGCTCGATGGCGGCGGCGAGCTGGGCGACGATCGCGTCGAGCAGGCGGCGCTCCGGACCGGCGATCGGCTCGCCGTTGAGCTCCAGCACGGCCCGCGGGCCCCCACCGGACGCGACCCCGACCGGGATGGTCGTGGCGCGGCCGTCCGGCACCGGCTCGCCGTCGCTCGCCAGCACGTCCCCGGACGGGGTGAGCAGCCGCACCCCGCTCAGCCCGAACGCCTCCCGGGTGCGGCTGACGAGGGCGAGCACGGCGTTGTCGCCGCGGAGCACGTTCCCGGCCACGGCCGCGAGAAGCTCCGCCTCGGCGGTCGCCCGTTGCGCGGTCCGCGCTCGGCGGGCGGCCTGGTCGACGATGAGGCTCACGAGGATCGCGATGATGACGTAGAGGGTGAGGGCGAGCACGTGCAGCGGGTGCGCGATCGTGATCGTGAACAGCGGGGCGACGAAGAGGAAGTCGAGGGTGATGCCGGAGAGCACGGCGGCGAAGACGGCGGGGCGGATGCCGCCGATGAGGGCGACGACCACGACGAGCAGCTGGTAGGCGAGCACCTCGGCCGTGATCGACTCCGGGCTGCGGAACGTGAACATCAGCCACGACAGCAGCGGGCCGAACACGAGGGCCACACCGAAGCCGAGGGCCTGACGCCGCCAGCCGAGCGCACCGCCGGTGATGCGGGGAAGGGCGAGACGGCCGCCCGCCGCGGCGTGGGTCACGATGTGCACGTCGATGTCGCCCGAGCGGCGGATGACCTCGGCACCGATCCCCGGTCCGGTGAGTGCGGCGGCGAGGCGGCCGCGGCGGCTCACGCCGATCACGAGCTGCGTGGCGTCGGCGCCCTGGGCGAACTCCACCAGCGTCGCCGGGATGTCGTCGCCGACCACCTGATGGTAGGTACCGCCGAGCGACTCGACGAGGGAGCGCTGCGCGGCGAGGGCGCCGGGGGTCTCGTCACGCAGCCCGTCCTGGGCGGTCACGTGCACGGCCAGCAGCTCCCCGCCGGCGGAACGGGCGGCGATGCGGGCGCCGCGGCGCAGCAGCGTCTCGCCCTCCGGGCCGCCGGTGAGGGCGACGACCACGCGTTCGCGTGCCTGCCACGCTCCGGCGATGCCCTGTTCGGCGCGATAGGTGCGGAGCGCGCTGTCGACCTCGTCGGCGAGCCACAGCAGGGCGAGCTCCCGCAGCGCGGTGAGGTTGCCGAGCCGGAAGTAGTGCGAGAGCGCGGCGTCGATGCGCTCCGCGGGGTAGACGAGGCCGGCGGCGAGGCGGTCGCGGAGCGTCTGCGGTGCGAGGTCGACGACCTCGATCTCGTCGGCGGCGCGGACGACCGCGTCCGGGATGGTCTCGCGCTGGGCGATGCCGGTGATCTTCTCCACGACCGCGTTCAGCGACTCGATGTGCTGCACGTTCACGGTGGTGACGACGTCGATCCCCGCGTCCAGCAGCTCCTCGACGTCCTGCCAGCGCTTCGGGTTCCGCGAGCCGGGGGCGTTCGTGTGCGCGAACTCGTCCACCAGCGCGATCTCCGGGCTGAGAGCGAGCACCGCGTCGAGGTCGAGTTCGGAGAGGACGACCCCGCGGTGGGCGTCCTCCCGGCGCGGCACCTCGGGCAGTCCGGAGGTCAGGGCGGCCGTGGCCGCACGACCATGGGTCTCGACGATCGCGATGACGACGTCGCGGCCCTCGTCGCGGAGCCTCCGGCCCTCGGCGAGCATCTCGAACGTCTTCCCGACCCCCGGCGCGGCACCGAGGAGGACGCGCAGTCGCCCGCGGCGGTTCCGGTCCGTCGCGGGGCGCGGCGGCCGCTCTGCGCTCATGCACCCTCCCGGTCGTCGAGTGCGAGATTCAGCTCCGCGACGTTGATGCGCTCCTCGCCGAGGAACCCCAGGTCCCGCCCTTGAATCCTAGACTCCACCAGCGCCCGGACCTCGTCCTCCGGCAGGTCGCGGGCGGCGGCCACCCGCGGCACCTGGAGCAGGGCGTACGCGACGCTGATGTGCGGGTCGAGACCGGAACCGGATGCAGTCACGGCGTCCGCGGGCACCGCGGACGGATCGACCCCCTCCCTCGCGGCGATCTCGGCCTTCCGTTCGGCGATCGCGGCGACGAGGTCGGGATTCTCCGGCCCGAGGTTGCTGCCGCCCGACGACGCCCCGTCGTACCCGTCGCCGGCTGCCGAGGGGCGGGACTGGAAGTACTCCGGCAGGGCCTCGCCCTCGGCATCCGTGAAGGACTGCCCGATGAGAGCGCTGCCCCGGTCGCCGGCGAGCATCGAGCCGTTCGCCTGGGCGGGGAGGAGGAGCTGGCCGATGCCGGTGACGAGCAGCGTGTACCCGACGCCGAGGACGAGGGTGAGGACGAGCATCGCGCGGACGGCGACACCGGCGGTGCGCATCGTGGTGCGGGTGGTGGACGACATGGCGTTCCTTTCGAGCCCGGTCAGAAGCCGGGGAGGAGGCTGACGAGGAGGTCGATGAGCTTGATGCCCACGAACGGGGCGATGACGCCGCCGAGGCCGTAGACGAGCAGGTTCCGCTGCAGGATCTGCGAGGCGCTCGCCGGCCGGTAGGTCACGCCGCGGAGCGCGAGCGGGATGAGGAACACGATCACGATGGCGTTGAAGATGATCGCGCTCGTGACCGCCGAGGCCGGCGAGTGCAGCTGCATGATGTTCAGTGCCGCGAGTCCGGGGAACACGCCCATGAACATCGCCGGGATGATGGCGAAGTACTTCGCGATGTCGTTCGCGAGCGAGAACGTCGTCAGCGCGCCGCGGGTGATGAGCAGCTGCTTGCCGATGCGGACGATGTCGATGAGCTTGGTCGGGTCGGAGTCGAGGTCGACCATGTTGCCCGCCTCCTTGGCCGCCGAGGTGCCCGTGTTCATCGCGACGCCGACGTCGGCCTGGGCGAGTGCGGGGGCGTCGTTCGTGCCGTCCCCGGTCATCGCGACGAGGCGCCCGCCCTCCTGTTCGCGGCGGATGAGGTCGAGCTTGTCCTCCGGCGTGGCCTCGGCGAGGTAGTCGTCGACGCCGGCCTCGGCCGCGATGGCCTTCGCGGTGAGGGGGTTGTCTCCGGTGATCATGACCGTGCGGATGCCCATGCTGCGCAGCTCGTCGAACCGTTCGCGCAGGCCGTCCTTGACGATGTCCTTGAGGTGCACGACCCCGAGGATCCTCGCTTCCACAGGATGGGTCCCTGAGCCTGTCGAAGGGCCTGAGCTTGTCGAAGGGCCCTGCACCGCGACGACGAGGGGCGTGCCGCCGCCCGAGGCGACGTCGTCGGTGAGGGTCGTGAGCTCGTCATCGGGGGTCTGCCCCAGCCAGGCCGCCACGGCCGAGGCGGCACCCTTCCGGATCTGCGTGCCGTCGGCGAGGTCGAGACCGCTCATGCGCGTCTGCGCCGTGAACGGGACGACGACGGCGTCCGCCGGGGCCTCGACCCGGATCCCGCGGGCGGCGGCGAGCTCGACGATCGACGCGCCCTCCGGCGTCGGATCGGCGAGGGAGGAGAGGGCGGCGGTGCGCAGCAGCTCGGCGGCGTCCACTCCGGTGAGCGGCAGCACGGTGTGGGCGCGGCGGTTGCCGTGGGTGATGGTGCCGGTCTTGTCCAGCAGCAGTGTGGTGACGTCGCCCGCGGCCTCCACCGCCCGCCCCGACATCGCCAGCACGTTGCGCTGCACGAGTCGGTCCATGCCCGCGATGCCGATCGCGGAGAGGAGCGCGCCGATCGTGGTCGGGATGAGGCAGACCAGCAGGGCGATGAGGACGGGGATGCTCACCGGCGACGCCGCGTACGACGCGATCGGGTTCAGCGCGAGGACCACCACGACGAACACGATCGACAGGCTCGCGAGGAGGATGTTCAGGGCGATCTCGTTCGGGGTGCGCTGCCGGCTCGCCCCTTCGACGAGGGCGATCATGCGGTCGACGAACGTCTCGCCGGGCTTCGACGTGATGCGCACGACGATCCGGTCGGACAGCACCCGGGTGCCGCCGGTGACGGCGCTGCGGTCGCCGCCGGATTCGCGGACGACGGGGGCGCTCTCGCCGGTGATGGCCGACTCGTCCACGGTGGCGATGCCCGCGACGATGTCGCCGTCGCCCGGGATCAGCTCGCCTGCGGTGACGATCACGAGGTCGTCGCGCTGCAGCTCCGCCGACGACACCGTCTCCGTCTCGGGCTCCTGGGTCTCTGAGCCTGTCGAAGGGCCCACCACCCGCCGCGCCATCGTCTGGGTGCGGGTGTTCCGCAGGCTCGCGGCCTGCGCCTTGCCGCGCCCCTCGGCGACCGACTCCGCGACGTTCGCGAAGAACACGGTCAGCCAGAGCCAGATCGCGATGCCCCAGGTGAACGCCGCCGGGACGGGAGTGCCGCCGGAGGGGGCGGGTCCGCCGAGGAAGGGCTCCGCGATCGCGAGGACGGTCGTGAACGCGGCGCCGACCCAGACGAGGAGCATCACGGGGTTGCGCACGAGCGTCGCGGGGTTCAATTTCCGGAGCGCGCCGGGGAGCGCCTGCGCGAGCTGGGCGCCGCTGAAGGAGCGCGGCGGGCGGGCCGGGACGGCGGGGGCGTCTTGCTGTTCGGGAGGGGTGGTCAGGAGGGTCATGGTCAGAGTCCTTCGGCGAGCGGTCCCAGTGCGAGCACGGGGAAGTAGGTGAGGGCCGTCACGACGACGGTCACGGTGAGGAGCAGGCCGACGAACTGCGGCCGGTGGGTGGGGAGCGTGCCGGTCGTGGCCGGCACCCGCTCCTGCGCGGCGAACGACCCGGCGAGGGCCAGCACGAGCACGATCGGCAGGAAGCGCCCGAGCAGCATCGCGACGCCCAGGGCGGTGTTGAACCACGGGGTGTTCGCAGTGAGTCCGGCGAACGCGGAGCCGTTGTTGTTCGCGGCGGAGGTGAACGCGTAGAGCACCTCGCTCATGCCGTGCACACCGGGGTTGAGGATGCTCGTGGACTCCACGTCCTCGCGGATCCCGGGGATCGCGAAGCTCAGGGCCGTGCCGCCGAGGACGAGCGCCGGCACCACGAGGATGTAGAGGCTCGCGAGGGTCATCTCCCGCGGGCCGATGCGCTTCCCGAGCCACTCCGGAGTGCGGCCGACGAGCAGCCCGCCGACGAAGACCGCGACGATCGCGAGCACGAGCATCCCGTACAGACCGGAGCCGACGCCGCCCGGAGCGACCTCGCCGAGCATCATGTTCAGCATCGGCATCATGCCGCCGAGCGCGGTGTACGAGTCGTGCATCGAGTTCACGGCCCCGGTCGAGGTGAGGGTGCTCGCGCTGCCGAACAGGGTCGAGCCGAGGATGCCGAAGCGCTGCTCCTTGCCTTCCATCGCCGCCCCGGCGAGTTCAGGCGCGGCGCCGCGTCCCGCCAGCTCCAGGGCCGAGAGTGCGGCGAGCGAGGCGAGGAACAGGGTGCCCATGACCGCGACGATCGCGTACCCCTGGCGGTGGTCGCCGACCAGTCGGCCGAACGTGCGGGGGAGGGCGAACGGGATCACCAGGATCAGCAGCACCTCGAGGAGGTTGGTCCACCCGGTCGGGTTCTCGAAGGGGTGGGCGGAGTTGGCGTTGAAGAAGCCGCCGCCGTTGGTGCCGAGCAGCTTGATGGCCTCCTGCGACGCGACCGGACCGCCGGGGATCGTCTGCGTGCCGCCGGAGACCGTGGCGACGTCGGTGAAGCCGTTCACGTTCTGGATCACGCCGCCCGCGAGCAGGGCCACCGCGCCGATCAGGGCGAGCGGGAGGAGCAGCCGCCCCAGGCCGCGGGTGAGGTCGACCCAGAAGTTGCCGATCGTCGCGGAGCCGCGGCGCGCGAGCCCGCGGATGAGGGCGATGGCGATGGTGAGGCCGACGGCGGCGGAGACGAAGTTCTGCACCGTGAGGCCCGCGAGCTGCACCGTGTAGCCCATGGTCTGCTCGGGCGAGTACGACTGCCAGTTGGTGTTCGCGACGAAGGAGGCGGCGGTGTTGAACGCGAGTCCCTCGGGCACGGCGGGCAGGCCGAGCGCGGCGGGGAGGAAGGCCTGGAGCCGCTGCAGCCCGTAGACGAGCAGGAGGCCGACGAGCGAGAACAGCAGCACGCTGCGGGCGTAGGCGCGCCAGGTCTGCTCGGAGCGGGGGTCGACGCCGATCACCCGGTAGAGCCCGCGCTCGACGCGCAGGTCGCGGCCGGAGGTGTAGACGTGCGCGATGTAGTCGCCGAGGGGACGGTAGAGGAGCACGAGCACGACCACGACGGCCGTGATCTGGAGGACGCCGTACAGGAGGGCCGCGTCCATCAGAAGCGCTCCGGGGCGACGAGCGCCACGACCAGATAGACGACCGCGGCGACGGCGAGGACGGCGGCGAGGATCTCGAAGACGATCATGCGCGGTCCACCGCCTTGGCGATGAGGGACACGAGGGCGAACAGCGCCAGGGTCAGCGCGAGGTAGATGATGTCGAGCACGTCCTCGATCCAACTGCGCCGTCCCGCCGCATCCGCCGATCCTCACGGTTCCCCTACGCCCACCCCCCCGGATGCATGCGGGTTGCTCACGGAGACGGCCTTCGAATCGCGCACCTGGTCCCCAACCCGCCGCCGATGCAGCCAGGTGCGCGATTCGAAAGGGGGTGCCGGCCCTATGCTCACGAGGTGGGAATCAGACGGATGCGGATCGGGACGGGGACGGGGATCGTCGCCGGGCTCGTGGTGGTCGCGCTCGGGTGCGTGCTCACCGGGTTCCTGCCGCGGACGGACGCCGGTGCGCTCGGGGAACGGATCGCGCCCGTGCTGGGGTTCGTCGTCGCGATCACGATCGTCGCCGAGCTCGCCCGCGATGCAGCGGTGTTCGACGTCGTCTCCCAGCGCCTCGCGCGCTGGGGTCGAGGCCGCGTGGTGGTGCTGTGGGCGCTGGTGGTCGTGCTCGCGGTGGTGAGCACCGTGTTCCTCTCGCTCGACACGACCGCCGTGATCGTCACCCCGGTGGTGGTCGTGCTGGCGCAGAGCATCGGCGTCTCCCCGCTGCCGTTCGCCCTGGCCACCGTCTGGCTCGCCAACACCGCGTCCCTCGCGCTGCCGGTCTCGAACCTCACGAACCTGCTTGCCGCGCCCGCGATGGGGGAAGGCCCAGGGGCGTTCATCGCGCTGAGCTGGGCGCCCACGCTCGTGGGGATTCTGGTGCCCGTCGCGATCCTCACCGTCCTGCATCGACGCACGGTCTTCGGCGCATACGAGACGCCCGAGCCCCGACGCCCCGCCGACCCGACGCTGTTCTGGAGCGCCACCGGCGTCCTCGTCGTGCTGATGCCGCTGCTCGCGCTGACCCCCGACGTGTGGATCCCGGCGACGGTCGCAGCACTCGCGTTGATCGTGCTGTTCGCCGTCCGTCGCCGCCACGCCCTGCGGCTCTCGCTCGTCCCGTGGCAGGCGCTCGCGCTCGCCGCGTCGCTGTTCGTGCTGGTCGAGACCGCGCACGCGCAGGGGCTGCTCGACTTCCTGACGTCCCCGACCGCGAACGGCGACTCTCTCGGCGACCTGTTCCGGCTCGCGGCGCTCGGGGCCGTGAGCGCGAACGCGATCAACAACCTCCCGGCCTACCTCGTGCTCGAACCCGCGGCAGGGGACCCGGTCGCCCTGATGGCCCTGCTGATCGGCGTGAACCTCGGTCCGCTCATCACACCGTGGGCCTCGCTCGCGACACTCCTCTGGCACCATCGCGTGACGGCGCTCGGGGTCGAGATCCGCTGGGGTCGCTTCGCGCTCTGGGGGGCCGTCGCCGCGGTGCCCACCGTCGTCCTCGCCACGCTCGTCCTCTGACCCCGTTTCGAATCGCTTACTTTGCGGCAAATCCGGCCGCGATGGAGCAAAGTGGGCGATTCGAACGGGGGTCAGACGCGACGCATCTCGGCGGCCAGGGCGGGGTGGACGGCGTCGAACCGGGCGACCCGAAGCCGCAGGCCCACCGTGCCCTTCGCCGCCCGCCGGGTGCCGGGCTCGTCCTCCGCGAGGCTCCGCCCGTGCGGCCGCACACCCTCGAAGTGGTCGGTGAGCCGGGTCAGCATGGCGTCGTTCTCCTCCGCGGTGACGATCTCGGGGGTGCCGGAGAGGGGCGCGCTGACGTGGTTCCACGTCGGCACGAGGTCCCCCTGGCTCACGAGCACGATGTCGTCCTCGTCCTCGTCGAGCAGCGCCGGGTAGTGCGAGGCAACGAGGCCGGCGGAGACCGGTGAGACGAACGCCGCCCGCGGGTGGGCGCGGATGAGGCGCTTCACCTCGTCGGGGTCGGTCATGAGGTAGCGGGGGGTGTGACGCACGGCGCCTCCTGTCGGGTGGGGGTGGGGGTGGGACGAGAGCTGCGGGTGCGGACGGCGAGCCCGGCGCACACGACGACGGCGAGGCCCCCGAGCACCGTGGCGATGCCGACGTCCTCATGGAAGAGGAAGGAGGCCCAGGTGATGCCCATGACGGGCTGCACGAGCTGGATCTGACTCACCTGCGCCATCGGGCCGATGGCGAGGCCGCGGTACCAGGCGAAGAATCCGAGGAACATGCTGACCGCGGCCAGGTAGGCGAACGCGAGCCACGCGGTGGGGCTGGCGACGGGCGGGGCGGCGACCCCGGCGACCACGGCCACCGCGAGCATCACGGGGGCAGCGAGGACCAGTGCCCACGAGATCGTCTGCCAGGCGCCGAGTTCGCGGGCGAGCAGGCCACCCTCCGCGTAGCCGACGGCCGCGGCGATCACGGCGCCGAACAGCTGGAGGTCGGCGGGGCGGAGGGCGCCGGGCGTGCCGTTCTGCACCGTCGCGAAGACGAGGGCCGCCGCGGACCCGAGAAGCGCGAACACCCAGAACGAGGCGGACGGGCGCTCGCGGGTGCGCAGCACGACGGCCACGGCGGTCGCGGCGGGGAGGAGACCGATCACGACCGCCCCGTGACTCGCCGGCGTCGTGGTCATCGCGAACGAGGTCAGCAGCGGGAAGCCCGCGACCACACCGAGCGCGACGATCGCGAGTCGTGCCCACTGGACCGGGCTCGGCGGCTGTTGACGCGTGACGAGGAGGACGACCGCGGCGAGCACGGCGGCGACGACCGCACGGGCGGAGCCGATGAACAGCGGCGAGAGTCCGCCGCCGAGCGCGATCCGCGTGAACGGGAGCGTGAACGAGAAGGCGACGACGCCCAGCAGTCCCCACCCGGGACCGGCAGCGCGGGATAGCAGTGTTCCGTTCGGACGGATAACGCTACTGTGTTCTTTCATGAGTCAGGATAGCACCGCGCGCATCGTGGCCGGCCTCCGAGCCTGGATCGCCACCGCCGCACCCGGCGCCCGCCTCCCCTCCAACCGGGCGCTCACGGCCGAGTACGCCGCGAGCCCCGTGACCGTGCAGAAGGCCGTGCAGCAGCTCGTCCGCCTCGGGCTCGTGGACGCGCGACCCGGCGTCGGCACCTTCGTCCGCGCCGCGCGCACCGTCCTACCGGCGGACTACGGCTGGCAGTCCGGAGCGCTGGGGGCAGCCGCCGTACGCCTGGACGGCCTCTCCTCGGCGCAGCGCCCGACCTCGCCGGACGCGATCGGGCTGCACTCCGGCTATCCGGCTCCGGATCTCCTCCCCGAGCGGCTGGTGCGCCAGGCCCTCGTGCGCGCCTCCCGGACCGCGTCCGCCCTCACCCGCTCGCCCGCAGCCGGCGAGCCCGGGCTGCAGGAGTGGTTCGCGGCGGAGCTGGCCGCGGCGGCCCCGGCGGGGATCACGGTGCCGACCGCCCGCGACGCCGTCGTCATCTCCGGGAGCCAGAGCGGGCTGAGCTCGATCTTCCGGGCGGTCGTCGGCGTCGGCCGGCCGCTGCTCATCGAGTCGCCGACCTACTGGGGGGCGCTGCTGGCGGCAGAGCAGGCGGGGGTCGTGCTCGTTCCCGTCCCTTCGGGGCCGCATGGACCGGACCCGGATGCGGTCGACAGGGCGCTCGCCGAGACCGGGGCCCGGGCGTTCTACGCGCAGCCCACGTTCGCGAACCCCACCGGCGCGCAGTGGCCGGCGGCGACCGGGGAGGCCGTGCTCGACGCGGTGCGTCGCCACGGCGCCTTCCTCATCGAGGACGACTGGGCGCACGACCTCGGCATCGACGCCGACCCCCGCCCCGTGGCCGCCTCCGACCACGACGGCCATGTGGTGTACCTGCGCTCACTGACGAAGAGCGTGTCGCCGTCCCTGCGGGTGGCGGCGGTGATCGCGCGCGGCCCCGCCAGGGATCGCATCCTCGCCGATCGTGCGGCGGAGTCGATGTACGTCAGCGGCCTCCTCCAGGCCGCGGCCCTCGACGTGGTGACGCAGCCGGCGTGGCGCACACACCTCCGCGGCTTCCGGGAGCAGTTGCGCTCGCGGCGCGACCTGCTGCTGTCGTGCCTGGCCGCGCAGGCGCCCACCGCGCTGGTGGAGGCCGTGCCGGTCGGCGGGCTGAACCTCTGGCTGCGTCTGCCCGACGGCACCGACGCCGCAGCCGTCGTCCGGGAGTGCGCGGCCCGCGGCCTCGTCATCGCGCCGGGGAGCGAGTGGTTCCCCGCGGAGCCGTCCGGTTCCTACGTGCGGCTCAACTACGCGAGCGCCGACCCGTCCCGTTTCCCCGAGGCCGCGACGATCCTCGGTGCGGTCCTCTCCGGAAGCTGAGCGCCGCCGTCAGGACTCGGACGGCGGCCCGGCGGGGCGGTGCGCCCGGCGCCCGGCCACCACGACGGGCCGTCCCGCCCGCTCCTGACCGGGCAGCGGACGCGAGCGCCGGCCGTAGATGAGCTCGGACGAATCGAGCAGCCACGGCACCAGGGTGATCGACACCCCGTGCACGAGCATGAGCTGGTTCGCGAGGCGGCGGGCGCGCCGGTTGTGCAGGAAGTTCTCCCACCAGTGCCCCACGATGTACTGCGGCAGGTAGACCGTGACGACGGAGGAGCCGTGCTTCTCGCGGTACTGCCGGATGAACTGCGTCACGGGCTGCGCGAACGAGCGGTACGGCGACTCGACGATCACGAGCGGCACCGGCACGAGGTGGTCCGCCCACTCCTGCTGCAGGCGGGCGGCATCGTCCTGCGACACGGCCACGTGCACGGCGAGGGTCTTGTCGTGCTTGGCGGCGATGGCATAGTCGATGGCCTTCATGACCGGCTTCTGCAGATGGTTCACGAGGACGATGGCGACGTCGCCGGAGGCGCCGAAGCGGGTGGTGTCGTCGATGGCGATCTCGTGCTCGACGTCCCGGTAGTACCGCTTGACGCCGATCATGAGGAACGCGAGCACCGGGATGGCGAAGAACACGAGGTAGGCGCCGTGCGTGAACTTCGTGATCGTCACGATGACCAGCACGAGCACGGTCAGCGTCGCCCCGGCGGAGTTGATGAGCAGCCCCACGCGCGCGGAACGCCGGTCCGCGGCGCCGTCGCCGTCCGGTGGAACGGGCGCGCGCAGCGCCCGCCGCCAGTGCCGCACCATGCCGATCTGGCCGAGGGAGAAGGAGACGAAGACGCCGATGATGTAGAGCTGGATCAGCGTCGTCAGCCGGGCCTGGAACACCACGAGCACGGCGATCGCGGCGATCCCGAGGAGGATCATGCCGTTGGAGAACACGAGCCGGTCGCCGCGGGTGTTCAGCGACTTCGGGGCGTAGCCGTCGCGGGCGAGCACGGCGCCGAGCAGGGGAAACCCGTTGAAGGCGGTGTTCGCCGCGAGGAGCAGCACGCAGGCCGTGGCCGCCTGCACGATGAAGAACGGGATGCTGCCGCCGCCGAACGTCGCCGCGGCGATCTGCGCCATGAGGCTCGGCTGCGGGGTCGTGCAGTCGAAGCCGATGAGGTCGCAGGGGTTCTCGGCGTAGTGCACGCCGGCGATGAGGGCGAGCGCGGTGAGTCCGGAGAACAGGCAGATCGCGATGGTCCCCATGAGCACGAGGGTCGACTGGGCGTTGCGCACCTTCGGGGCCCGGAACGCGGGGACGCCGTTCGACACGGCCTCGACCCCGGTCAGCGCGGAGCAGCCGCTGGAGAACGCCCGGAGGATGAGCAGCAGCACGGCCGCCTGGCTGAGGCTCTCGGCCTGCACGGCGAACTCCGCGCTGGACGCGATCGGGGCGTCGCCGAGTGCCGTACGGAGGAGCCCGGTGACGATCATGATGCCGACCGAGCCGATGAACACGTAGGTGGGGATGGCGAACACGAGCGACGCCTCCCGAACCCCGCGGAGGTTCACGATGATGATGAGCACGACGAAGCCGACCGCGAGCTCCACGCGGAGCGGGTCGAGCGCCGGCACTGCCGAGATGATGTTGTCCACTCCGGACGCGACCGACACGGCCACCGTGAGCACGTAGTCGACGAGGAGGGCCGCGGCCACGATCACCCCGGGGATCTCGCCGAGGTTCTTCGACGCGACCTCGTAGTCGCCGCCGCCGGAGGGGTACGCCTTGATGAGCTGCCGGTAGCTGAGCACCACCACGAGCAGCAGCACGACGACCGCTGCTGCGACGAGCGGGGTGAACGACAGGAAGGTGAGGCCGCCGATGAGCAGGATCATCACGAGCTCTTGCGGGGCGTAGGCCACCGAGCTCAGCGCGTCCGAGGCGAAGATCGGCAGCGCCATGCGCTTGGGGAGGAGCTGCTCGTCCACCTGGGCGCTCGTCAGCGGGTCGCCGAGCAGGATGCGCTTGGCGCGCGGCGGCGCGTCCGGAGTCGGCCTCGTTTGTTCTGACACGTCCGGCGACACTACGCCGACCGGGGACGCCCTCACGCGATCCTCACGGAATCCCTACGGCCCGGTGGCGCTCCCTCACGGAATCCTCACGGCCTGCCGGTAACCTTGCGTCAGTGGGGGATCAGGTGGTTCTGGGGGTCATCGCCGTGGCGATCGGCCTGGCCGCGGGCGTCGTCCTCTTCGTGCCCTTCGTCGCGATCAGCTACCGCCGTCGCGGACGCCTCTCGCTCGGCCGCACGCTGCTCTGGCTCGCGGCGCTCGTCTACTTCTGGGCCATCTGGACGTACACGCTGCTCCCGCTGCCCGACCCGGACGCCATCCGCTGCGTGGGGGCGATCACCGACCCGATGTCCGTGGTGCGCGACGTGCAGAAGGCGTTCGCGGCGCCGGGCAACCCGCTGCGCCAGCCGGCCCTGCTCCAGCTCGTGTTCAACGTGCTGCTGTTCGTCCCGCTCGGGGCGTTCCTCCGCGTGCTGGGCGGACGCGGCCTCCCGACCGCGCTCCTCGCCGGCTTCGGGCTCTCGCTGCTCGTGGAGACCACGCAGCTCACCGGCGTCTGGGGTCTGTACCCGTGCGCCTACCGCTTCTTCGACGTGGGCGACCTGATGACGAACACGACCGGAGCCGTGCTCGGTTCGGTGCTCGCTCTCGTGGTGCCCCGGTCGCTGCGCGGCTTGCAGGCGCGGGCGGATGCCGATGAGCCGCGCCCGGTCACCCGGGGTCGCCGCGCGCTGGCGATGCTGTGCGACGGGCTCGCGAACGGCTTCGTCGTGCTCGCCGGGGGCGTCGGGGTGCAGCTCTGGCTCGAGTACGTCGTGCAGGACCGTCAGGCCGTTCTCGACGGCACCCTCGCCGGCACGGTGAGCACGGCGGCCGCCTGTGCGCTGTGGCTCGTGGTCATCCTGGTCACCGGCCGCTCGGTGGGAGACCTCGCCGTGCAGTTGCGCTACACCGGGTCGCGACTGCCGGCCGCGCTCGCCCGGCTGCTGCGCTGGGCGGGCGGCATCGGCGGACTCACGGCTCTCGGGATGCTCGGCGGGGTGTTCGACGCGCTCTCCTCGGTGCTGATCCTCGTCGCGATCGTGCTGCTGTTCACCACCCGCCAGGGGCGCGGCCTCCCCGGTCTGCTCTCCGGCCAGCACCTCGAGGACGCCCGCGTCACTGCGAAGAGGTGAGCCCCATTATGTACATAAGAGGTATTCTGTACGCATGAACACTCTCAGCCGCAGCGTGCCGTCGAAGGACCTGCGCGATCAGCTCGCCGACGTTCTCGGTGGTGTCGCGTACGGGGCGGAGCGGGTGGGGGTGACGCGTCACGGCAAGCTCACCGCGGTCGTGATCGGCGTCGACGACCTGGAGCTCCTGGAAGAGCTCGAGGCTGCGCGGGATGCGGCGGAGTTCGGAGCGGCGAAGGCGGCAGACGACGGGGGTCGAGTCTCGCTCGGTGACCTCCGTGCGGAACTCCCGTGACGCGGTACCGCGTCGAGTTCACCACCGCAGCGGCGAAGGAGGTCCGCAAGCTGGATCCTCAGCTCCGTCGGCGCATCCTCGCCGGGATCTCCGACCTCGAAAGGGATCCTCGTCCGCACGGCGTCCGCAAGCTCGCCGGGTTCGACAACGCCTGGCGCGTGCGGATCGGCGACTACCGTGTGCTCTACGAGGTCGAGGACGAGCGGGTGCTCGTCACCGTGGTCCGCGTCGCCCACCGCCGGGACGTCTACGACCTCTGACGGCATTCCGAATCCACAGGGGTTTCCGATCACGGATCGATAACGTCGTCCCCATGAGCGTGATCCCCGTCGACGAGCACCTGATCTCCGAGGCGAAGGAGCTCCGCGACCAGCTGCAGCGCTTCCTCCGCGAGTACGAGTTCGGGATGCGCGAGGTGGAGACGAAGATCTCGATCCTCCGCGACGAGTTCACCCACGACCACGCGTACAACCCCATCGAGCACGTGAAGAGCCGGCTGAAGTCGCCGGACAGCATCGTCGAGAAGATCGCCAGGAAGGGTATCGACGACCCGGACTTCGACCGCATCCGTGCCGAGATCACCGACATCGCCGGAGTGCGGGTGACCTGCAGCTTCGTCGCCGACGTCTACCGGCTGTTCGATCTGCTGACCGCGCAGGACGACGTGACCGTCCGCACGGTGAAGGACTACATCGCGAACCCGAAGCCGAACGGGTACAAGAGCCTGCACGCCATCATCGAGGTCCCCGTCTTCCTCTCGACGGGCGCGCTGTCCGTGCCGGTCGAGGTGCAGTTCCGGACCATCGCGATGGACTTCTGGGCGAGCCTGGAGCACAAGATCTACTACAAGTTCTCCAACCAGGTGCCGGCGCACCTCGTCGACAGCCTCAGCGATGCCGCCGACGCCGCCGCCGAGCTCGACACCCGCATGGAGCGGCTGCACCGCGAGGCCCATGGCGTGCCGCAGCGGCAGCTCGCGCCGCCGCCTCCGCCCGCGCCGGGGATCGTCGAGGTCTGAGCAGCCCGACCCGGCTCAGGCGAGGAACTCGCGGGCGGCCGCGGACATCGCCGTGACGCCGACCTCGATCGTCGGATGGATCTCCGGCGCGAAGAACGGCGAGTGGTTCGTGGGGATGTCCTTCTCCACGGTCCCCGCCGCGACGGCCTCGGCGAACCGGGCGGGGTCGACGCCGCCCCAGAACCAGAACACGAGCGGCACCTCGGCGTCGCGGGCGAACCAGGAGACGTCCTCGCTGCCGGTGAACATGCCGGGGTCGACGACGGCTGACTCCCCGAGCGCCCGACGCAGCGCCGACGAGACCCGCGCCGTCGCCTCCTCGTCGTTGATCGTGGCGGGGAGCGTGTGCTGCGTGTGGATCTCCGGCTCGCGCTCCGCCCCCGACGCCATCGCCTCGGCGCGCACGATCCGCTCGACGCTCGCCAGCACCTTCTCCCGCACGTCCTCGTTCGGGTAGCGGAGGCTGAGCTCCAGCTTCGCCTCGGCCGGGATGATGTTGTTCTTGAGTCCGGCGTGGATCGAGCCGACCGTCACCACGGCCACCCCCTGCGGGTCGATCTCGCGCGAGGTGATCGTCTGCAGGCGCATCACGGTCGCAGCCGCCATCACGACCGGGTCGATCGTGGCGTGCGGGCGGGAGCCGTGCCCGCCGCGGCCGTGCAGGGTGACGGTGAGACCGTCCGACGCGGCCATCTGGGTGCCGCTGCGCACGCCGATGATCCCGGCGGGGAGCGGGGTGACGTGCTGACCGAGCACCACGTCGGGCTTCGGGTAGCGGGCGAGCAGGCCGTCGTCGAGCATGGCCCTGGCGCCGGCGCCGTACTCCTCGGCAGGCTGGATGAGCACGACGAGGGTGCCCGACCATGCGGAGCGCTCGGCGACGAGCTTCTCGACCGCGCCGATCATCGCGGTGACGTGCATGTCGTGGCCGCACGCGTGCATGACGGGAACAGTCGTGCCTGCGGGGTCGACGCCTCTCGCGGTGCTCGCATAGGCGAGGCCCGTCTGCTCCTCGACCGGGAGCGCGTCCATGTCGGCGCGCACCCACACGACCGGACCCTCGCCGTTGCGGAGAACCCCGACCACGCCGGTCACCCCGACGCCTTCTTCGACCTCGAGGCCCAGGTCGCGCAGGTGCTGGGCGGCGATGCCGGCGGTGCGCGTCTCCTGGAACGAGAGCTCGGGGTGCTGATGCAGGTCGATGTAGAGCGCTTCGAGGTCGATCGTCATGGCCAGAGCCTAGCCGGGTGTGCGCCGAGACCCCGGCGTTCCGCCGAGACCCCGGCTTCGCCGCGCCGGGAGCGCGGGGTCTCGACGGGAACGCGGGGTCTCGGCAGGGTCAGTGCACGTAGGACTCCAGGGCCGGTCCCGGACGCAGCACGGCGTTCACGATCGCCTGGATCGCGAACTCGCTCGTCTCGCCGAGTCCGATCACCTCGGGATGCAGGAGCCACTGGAGCTGCAGGCCGTCCATCACGGCGAGGATGGCGGCCGAGGCGGCGGCGACGGTCGCGGGTTCGGTCACGCCCTCCTGGGCGCAGAGCTCTCCGAACGCCGCCGCGACCTCCCGTCGCAGGGTCGTGTAGCGCTCCTCGAAGTACTCGCGGCCGGGGTGGTCGTCGGTGACCGACTCGGAGGAGAGGACCGTGTAGGCCTGCACGATGCCCGGCCGCCTCTCGTTGGCGAACGCCGTGCGGACGAGGTGGAGGAACAGCTCCGGCCCGTCGGGGATGTGCTTCTCGGCGAGGTCGGCCACGTCGGCCTGGTCGCGGTAGGCGAGCACCTCGAGGAGGAGCTTCTGCTTCGACCCGAAGTGGTGCAGCACGCCCGCGTGCGTGATGCCGACCTGCTCGGCGACATCGGCGAGCGTGCCGTTCGTGGAGCCCTTGTTGCCGAAGATCTCGACCGCCGCCTTGAGGATCTGCTCGCGCTTCTCCCGCGTCGCCGGGCGCACCCGTACCGTGTGCACGTCGTCCGTCATGAGCCCACCTCCCGTCGTCCCGCTCTGCTTGCCAACCAACTTACTCCTCGGTAACCTCTCCACAGCTTACTTTCTCGACAGTAAGCAAAGCGGCGGCCGGTGGCGATCCCTCGGCCGCGACGCCGCACAAGGACCCGTGCCCAAGGAGAAGCAATGAAGCTCACGAAAACCCTGATCGCCGCCAGCGCGGTCGCCGTCCTCGGCGTCTCGGCGCTCGCCGGATGCTCGGCTGGCGGTGGATCCGGCGACGGCGACGGCGCCGGCTCCGCGTCCCTCACCATCGCGAAGCCGGACGGCGCGATCAGCACCGAGTCGAACAACCCGTTCGTCGGCGACTCCGCCGCGTCGAAGTACGGCTACGCCAAGGTCGTGTTCGAGACCCTGGCCCTGGTGAACCAGACGGGAGACCGCGGTACCACGCCATGGCTCGCCGAGAGCCTCGAGTGGAACGACGACTACACGCAGCTCACCGTCGTCCCCCGCGCCGACGTCACCTGGAGCGACGGCGAGCCGTTCACGGCCGACGACATCGTCTTCTCCTTCGAGACCGCCTCGATCCCCGCCCTCGACACCGCCGGCCTCAAGTTCGAGGGTGCCGAGGTCGACGGCGACAAGGTCGTGCTGAGCTTCGGCGACTCCAAGTACGTCAACCAGGCACGCGTGCTGCACGTGCCGATCGTCCCGAAGCACATCTGGGAGAACTTCGACGACCCGGCCACCGACCCCGTCACGGGCGACGACCTCGTCGGCACCGGCCCGTACGCGATGGCGAACTGGTCGACCGAGTCGGTCACGCTCGACGCACGCGACGACTACTGGGGTGGCGACCTCGCCGTGCCGGAGCTGCACTACGTCTCGTACGGCGACAACACCGCCCTCACCACGGCCCTCGCGAACGGCGACGCCGACTGGGCGCAGGCGTTCATCCCGCAGATCGAGGAGCAGTTCCTCTCGGCCGACCCCGAGCACAACAAGTTCCTCGCCTCCCCGACCACCGGTTCCGCCACGCTGTTCATGAACCTGCAGCAGAAGCCGTTTGACGACCCCGCCTTCCGTCAGGCGCTCGCCTGGGTGATCGACCGCGACGCCTACGTCGACATCGCGCGCGAGGGTGCCAGCGAGGCCGTCTGGTCGGTCACGGGCCTGTCGTCGATCCTCGAAGACGAGATCCAGCCCGAGTTCCAGGGCGTCGATTACAAGGTCGACGCCGAGAAGGCGCGTGACCTGCTGGAGACCGCCGGGTACACCTGGAAGGACGACGCCCTGATCGACCCCGACGGCACGCCCGTCTCGTTCACGCTCTCCGTCCCGTCCGGCTGGAGCGACTGGAACACCGCGCAGGAGCTCATCGCCGAGGACGTGAAGGACGGCATCGGTGCCGAGGTCAAGATCGACATGCCCGACTGGGGCGGCTGGGCCGACCCCCGCGACAACGGCACGTTCTCCGCGATCATCCACTGGCTGGAGGACAGCGGCACGGCGTACGGCCTGTACACCTCGACCATGGACCCGCGCTGGATCTCACCCGAGGGCAAGGCCGGCTTCAACTTCGGCCGCTTCGACGACCCGGAGGCGACCGCCGCGCTGAACACCTACGCCAACGCCTCGTCCGACGAGGAGCGCACAACCGCCATCGACACGCTGCAGACGATCTTCTCGGAGCAGGTGCCGGCCATCCCGCTGGGCGCCCACCCGCTGCTGGGTGAGTTCAACACGCGCAACTACGTTGGCTGGCCGTCGGAGACCGACACCTACGCGTCCGCCGACCCGACGCAGCCGAACATCGTGCAGATCCTCACGAAGCTGAAGCCCGCCGAGTAAGCACCACCCGAAGGGGAGCCCGGTCCGGTCACGCGGCTCGGGCTCCCCACCAGGTCGACGAAGGACACCCCATGCCAGACCCTCTGCTCACCGTGCGCGACTTCTCCGTCGTGTACGACGTCGATCCGCCCGTCGAGGCGGTGAAGAACGTGACCCTCGAACTGCAGCGCGGCGAGATCCTCGGCCTCGCCGGGGAGAGCGGATGCGGCAAGACCACGCTCGCCTACGGGGTGCAGCGCCTGCTGCGCGCGCCGGCCGTCATCACCGGCGGCAGCGTGACGTTCCACGATGCGACCGGCATCGACATCGACATCAACGCGCTCGACGTCGACGCGATGCAGCGGTTCCGCTGGGACAAGGTGTCGATGGTGTTCCAGGGCGCGATGAACGCCCTCAACCCCGTGGCGACGATCGGGTCGCAGCTGGAGGACGTATTCGAGATCCACCGCCCCGACATGAACCGCAGGCAGCGGCGGGCCGAGGCTGAGGAGCTGCTCGAGATCGTCAAGGTCGGCCGTCAGCGGGTGCGCTCCTTCCCGCATGAGCTCTCCGGCGGCATGCGTCAGCGCGTCATGATCGCCATGGCCCTGGCGCTCCGTCCGCAGCTGATGGTCATGGACGAGCCGACGACTGCGCTCGACGTGCTGGTGCAGCGGGAGATCCTCACGCAGATCTCCCACCTGCGGCACGAGTTCGGCTTCTCGGTGATCTTCATCACCCACGACCTGCCGCTCCTGCTGGAGATCAGCGACCGGATCGCGATCATGCGCGAAGGCGAGATCATCGAGCTCGACACGGCAGAGCGCATCTGGACGCAGCCGGAGCACGAGTACACGAAGACGCTGCTGTCGTCGTTCCCCCGGCTCACCGGGGAGAGAGGGGTGCTGGTGCGATGACCACCCTCGAGTTCCGCCACGTCACGAAGGCGTACAACGTCCGAGGCGCAGGGCAGATCAAGGCCCTCGACGATGTGAGCTTCACTCTGACGTCCGGCCAGACGATCGGCCTGGTCGGACAGTCCGGCAGCGGCAAGTCCACGATCGCGAAGATCCTCACCCAGCTCGAGACCCCGACCAGCGGTGAGGTGCTGCTCGACGGCACGCCGATCCCGCGCCGCGGTAAGGGCCTGCGACGGTATCGCCAGCAGCTGCGGATGGTGTTCCAGGACCCGTTCGCCTCGCTCAACCCGTACCACTCGATCCGCTACCACCTGGAGCGTCCGATCCGTCTCGACGACGTGGTGCCCAAGAAGGACACCGAGAACGAGGTGCGTCGGCTCCTCGACCGGGTGCGCCTCGATGCGGACGCGGTGATCGACCGCCGCCCCCACGAGCTGTCGGGCGGTCAGCGACAGCGTGTGGCCATCGCCCGTGCCCTGGCCTCGCGGCCGTCGCTCCTCGTCGCCGACGAGCCGGTGTCGATGCTCGACGTCTCCATCCGGCTCGGCGTGCTGAACCTGCTCGCCGACCTGCAGCGCGAGGAGGGGCTCGGCGTGCTCTACATCACGCACGACCTGGCCACGGCCCGTCATTTCAGCGACGAGATCATGGTCCTCAACCAGGGGCGCGTGGTCGAGTACGGCACCGCCGACGATGTGATCCTCAACCCGCAGGACCCCTACACCCGCGAGCTGCGCGCGGCTTCCCCCGATCCGGAGAAGCACTTCGCCGCAGCGGCATCGAACGGAGGCGCGCAGTGAGCTCCGCTCTCCCCCAGCTCGACGACAACGACCTCGTCGCCCGCGATGCCCTCGAGGTCGGCACCACGGCGACCAGGGCAGAGCGCACCAGGCGACCGGTGCCGTGGCGCTTCTTCGCCGGTCGCGCGGCGTTCTACCTGTTCACGCTGTGGGCGGCGATCACGATCAACTTCTTCCTGCCCCGCCTCATGAAGGGCGACGCGGTCAGCTCGTACCTCGCGCGCAACCGCACCGTGAGCCCCGAGGCGGCGGAGGCCCTGCGCGTGCTGCTCGGCATCGACACCGACAAGTCCATCTGGCAGCAGTACCTCGAGTACTGGGGAATGCTGCTGCGCGGCGACCTCGGCATCTCGACCCTGCACGGTCTGCGGCCGGTCGCCGAGGTGCTCGCCGCCGCCCTGCCCTGGACGCTCGGACTGGTCGGCATCGCGACCGTCATCTCGTTCGCGATCGGCACGCTGCTCGGAGCCGTCGTGGGGTGGAAGCGCGGCAGCAAGCTCGACGCGATCATCCCGGTGACGACGTTCTTCAACACGATCCCGTACTTCTGGCTGGGACTCATCGCCATCGCGATCTTCTCCTCGACCCTGAAGTGGTTCCCCTCGTCGCACGCCTACGACAAGGGACAGTCGCCGGAATGGAGCCTCGACTTCATCGGCCAGGTGATCATGCACGGCACGCTCCCTGCGCTGACCATCGTGGTCGCCTCACTCGGCGGGTGGGTGCTCGGCATGCGCAACATGATGCTGACGGTGCTGGACGACGACTACATCACGGTCGCGCAGGCGAAGGGCATGCCCAACAAGCGGGTGCTCTGGGGCTACGCCGCCCGCAACGCGGTGCTGCCGCAGATCCAGAGCTTCGCGCTGTCGATCGGCTTCATCGTCGGCGGCACGATCGTGATGGAGATGGTCTTCAGCTATCCGGGTGTCGGCAAGCTGCTGCTCGATGCGACCAACGCCAAGGACTTCGCCCTCATGCAGGGCGTGTTCCTCGTGATCACGTTGTCGGTGCTAGTGGCCAACATCCTCGCCGATGTCGTCTACGCCTACCTCGACCCGCGCACGCGCCAGATGGAGTCCTGACATGACCGTTCCCACCACCGCAGCGAACACGGCGCCGGACGGATCGGCCGTCGTGTCCGGCATGCCCGAGACCGCCACGCTGCGCACCCCGCCGGCGGGAACGCCACCGCGCAAGACCTTCTGGTCGCAGCTCGCGCAGGCGTTCGCGATGTTCCGCAACCCCAAGTCGATCGCCGGGCTCCTCATCCTCGGGGCGTTCGTGCTCATCGCGATCTTCGCCCCGTGGATCGCCCCGTACGGACCGACCCAGAAGGACCGCACGGCACTGCGTCAGCCACCCTCCTGGGAGCACTGGCTGGGCACGACGCACATGGGCGAAGACGTCCTGAGCCAGATCATCTACGGCACCCGCGGGGTGATCGTCGTCGGCTTCCTCGCGGCGTTCATCGCCACGATCATCGCGATCACGATCGGTGTGATCGCGGGTTACGTGCGCGGCTGGAAGAGCGAGTCGCTCTCGGCGCTGACCAACGTGTTCCTGGTGATCCCCGGCATCCCGCTCATCATCATCATCGCCTCGCAGTTCGAGAACCCGCCGCTGATCGTGATCGCCGCGGTGCTCGGGATAACGGGATGGGCGTGGGGCGCCCGCGTGCTCCGCGCGCAGACCATGTCGCTGCGCAACCGCGACTTCATCCAGGCCGCGCGGGCGAACGGCGAGCCGCTGCGCCGCATCATCACGGTCGAGATGCTCCCGAACCTCATGGCGCTCATCGCGTCGAGCTTCGTCGGCACCGTGACCGCGGCCATCCTCGGTCTCACGACCCTGGCCTTCATCGGCGTGATCCCCGTCAGCAACCTGAACTGGGGGACCATCCTGTTCTGGGCGCAGCAGAACGGCGCCTTCCCGCGGCTGTGGTGGTGGTACGTGCCCGCCGGGCTGTGCATCGCGATCATCGGCGTCGCGCTCTCGCTCATCAATTTCGGCATCGACGAGTACGTCAACCCGCGACTGCGCTCGGCGGGCGAGCGGGCCAGGGCGATGAAGAAGAAGGGGCTGAACGTGAACGACGCCGTCACGGCCGTCCGCAGCGTGCCCCTGCCGACGAAGGCCCCCGATCCCGTATCGTCGGCGACTTCGCCGGGCGCTTCCGAGACGACCGACTCCTCGAACACCGCGACACCGCACACGAACCAGAACACGAAGTGATGACCTCTCAGACTCTGACCACGCAGCTCCCCTACCAGGACCCCGCTCTCTCGATCCCCGAACGCGTGGCCGACCTCCTCGACCGGATGACGGTGGAGGAGAAGGTCGGGCAGATGCTCCAGCTCGACGCCCGCGACGACATCGACGACCACGTGCTCCGGCGGCACGCGGGGTCGATCCTGCACGCCTCGGACGAGCGTCTGCGGCGGGCCGCCGCCCTGGTCGCGCAGACCCGACTCGGCATCCCGCTGCTCGTGGGCGAGGACTGCATCCACGGCCACTCGTTCTGGCCCGGAGGCACGATCTACCCCACGCAGCTCGGCATGGCAGCCTCCTGGGATCCGGCACTCGTCGAGCGCGTGGCGCGGGCGACGGCCGAGGAGGTCGCCGTGACCGGCATCCACTGGACGTTCTCACCGGTGCTGTGCATCGCCCGCGACCTGCGCTGGGGGCGGGTCGGGGAGACGTTCGGGGAGGACCCGTTCCTGATCGGCGAGCTGGCCTCGGCCATGGTGCGGGGCTATCAGGGTGACGGGCTCGACGACCCCACGGCCATCCTCGCCACAGCCAAGCACTTCGCCGGCTACTCGGAGACGCAGGGCGGACGCGACGCCAGCGAGGCCGACATCTCCCCGCGCAAGCTGCGCTCCTGGTTCCTGCCGCCGTTCGAGCGGGTCGCCCGCGAGGGCTGCCGGACGTTCATGCTCGGGTATCAGACGACCGACGGGGTGCCGATCACGCTGAACGAGTGGCTGCTCAGCGACGTGCTCCGCGGCGAGTGGGGCTACACCGGCACCCTCATCACCGACTGGGACAACGTGGGCCGGATGGTGTGGGAGCAGCGGGTGCAGCCCGACCTCACCCATGCCGCGGCCGCGGCCGTGCGCGCCGGGAACGACATGGTGATGACCACGCCGGGGTTCTTCGAGGGGGCGCTGGACGCGGTCGCTCGGGGACTCCTGCCGGAGGACGCGTTCGACGACGCGGTCTCCCGCATCCTCACGCTCAAGTTCGAGCTCGGGCTCTTCGAGGACCCGCGGCTGCCCCGCGACGACGTGTCCGCCGTGGTCGGCAGCGCCGCGCACGCAGACCTCAACCTCGAGATCACCCGCCGTTCGCTCGTGCTCCTCGAGAACGACGGACTGCTGCCGCTGGACGCCGCGGCACCGCTGCGGGTGGCGGTGACCGGGCCCCTCGCGGACGACGCTCAGACGCAGCTCGGTGACTGGGCCGGCGGCTCGGGCCAGGCGGGCTGGCTCGACGGACAGCCCCGCGAGATGATCACGACCGTGCTCGACGGCCTCCGTGCAGTGGACGCGTGGACGGTCACGCATGCACGCGGCGCCGACATCCTCACGCTCGCCGACGACCCCCGCGGCACGCACTTCCCGGACAACCAGCCGCGTCCTCGCGTGGTGCAGCCGTGCCCGCCGGATCCTGCGCTGATCGCGGAGGCGGTGGCCGCCGCCGAGGCCGCGGACGTCGTGGTCGCGGTGGTCGGCGATCGTATCGAGCTCGTGGGTGAGGGGCGGTCCACGGCCACGCTGGAGCTCATCGGCGGCCAGAACGCCCTGCTCGACGCGCTCATCGAGACCGGGAAGCCCGTCGTCGTGGTGCTGCTGGCGTCCAAGCCCCTCGTGCTCCCGCCCTCGGTGCAGCGGGCGGCGGCGGTGGTCTGGGCGGCCAGTCCCGGCATGCAGGGCGGGCGGGCGCTCGCCGACATCGTCACGGGTGCCGTGGAGCCCTCGGGCCGGCTGCCGATCTCGTTCGCACGGCACGTCGGGCAGCAGCCCACCTACTACAACCAGATCCGCGGTCAGCACGGCGACCGCTACGCCGACCTCACCCAGGCGCCCGCGTGGGCCTTCGGCGAGGGCCGGTCGTACACGACCGTGGCGTACGCGGAGCTGGAGCTGGAGCAGACGGAGCTGCTCCTCGGCGACACCGTGGTGGGGCACGTGACCGTGACGAACACGGGGGACCGGCCCGTCCGCGAGACCGTGCAGGCCTACGTGCGGGACGAGGTGACGAGCGTGAGCTGGACCGACCGCGAGCTCAAGGCCTTCCGGCAGGTCGACCTCGCGCCGGGGGAGAGTGCGCGCGTGCGGATCGAGCTCCCCGTCGCGGACTGCACGATCGTGACCGCCGCCGGCGTCCGGACCGTGGAGCCCGGTGCCTTCACGCTCCTCGTCGGCCCCAGCTCCCGCGAGGATCACCTCCTTTCCGCCCCCTTCGAGATCTCCCCGTCCTGATTCCTGACCCCTGATTCCCCGAGACCCCGCTTTCCCGCCGAGACCCCGTCGTGTCCGCGCGGCGGAGGCGGGGTCTCGGCGAGAGGTCGGGGTCTCGGTCTCGATTTGACCTCAAGTGCGCTTGAGGTTTTACGGTGGAGGGCGTGAGTGGGACAGAGAAGAAGTCGCGATGACGTACGTGATCGCGTTGCCGTGCGTCGACCTCAAGGACAAGGCCTGCATCGACGAATGCCCCGTCGACTGCATCTATGAGGGGGAGCGGTCGCTCTACATCCACCCCGACGAGTGCGTGGATTGCGGAGCGTGCGAGCCGGTGTGCCCCGTCGAGGCGATCTACTATGAGGACGATCTGCCCGACGAGTGGCAGGACTACTACAAGGCCAACGTCGAGTTCTTCGACGAGATCGGCTCGCCCGGCGGCGCCGCCCGCACCGGACTCATCCGTCACGACCACCCGCTCATCGCCGCGCTCCCGCCGCAGGAGGTGCACGAGTGACCCCGCGCATCGCCATCGTCGGCGCGGGCCCCGCGGGCATCTACGCCGCCGACCTGCTCCGGGCGCAGGTGCCGGAGGCGGCCATCGACCTGTACGAGAAGCTCCCCGCACCTTACGGGCTCGTCCGCTACGGCGTCGCCCCCGACCACCCGCGCATCCGCAAGATCATCGACGCGCTGCACGACGTGCTCCTCCAGCCCGGCATCCGGCTGCGCGGCAACGTCGAGGTCGGTGTCGATGTGACGGTCGACGAGCTCCGCCGGGCGTACGACGGCGTCGTCATCGCGACCGGAGCCGACCGCGACGTGGCGTTCGACGTGCCGGGAGCGGAGCTTCCCGGATCGTTCGGCGCCGCGGAGTTCGTGGCCTGGTACGACGCGCACCCCGACGTCGCGCAGGGTTGGGGCCTGGAGGCGGAGTCCGTGGCCGTGATCGGGGCGGGCAACGTCGCCCTCGACGTCACACGCATCCTCGCGAAGCACGCCGCGGCGCTGGAGTCGACCGACACTCCCGACCACATCCTCCACGCGCTCACCGCGAGCCGGGTCCGCGACGTGCACCTGTTCGCCCGTCGTGGCCCCGCCGATGTGCGCTTCTCGGCCCTGGAGCTGCGCGAGCTCGGGGAGCAGCACGACGTGGAGGTGATCGTCGATCCCGTCGACCTCGAGCTCGACGACCATGCCTCGCGCATGCTGGAGCAGTTCTCGCAGCGCCGCATCATCGTGCGCACGCTCACGGACTGGGCGCAGCGTCCGTCCGCCGGGGCCTCCCGGCGCATCCACCTGCACTTCCGGCATCGCCCGGTCCGCGTCGTCGGCACGGACCGCGTGGAGGGCATCGAGTTCGAGCGCACGGCCTCCGATCCGCTCGGCCGCATGGTCGGGACCGGCGAGCTCGTGCGGTACGAGGTCGGCGCCGTCTACCGGGCGATCGGCTACCTCTCCTCGCCCGTGCCCGGCGTGCCGTTCGACGCGGCACGGGGCGTCGTGCCGAACGCGGAGGGGCGGGTGCTCGATGCCGACGGCACGCCCGTGCCGGGCCTCTACGCGACCGGCTGGATCAAGCGCGGGCCGATCGGGCTCATCGGCTCGACCAAGTCCGATGCCGCGCAGACCGTGCAGCATCTCGTGGAGGACCTCGCCGCGACGCCGTCCGCCCGTATCGACCCGCACCCGCCCCTGGATCTCCCCGGCGTGGTGGACTGGGAGGGTTGGTTGCGCATCGACGAGGCAGAGCGCCGCGCCGGAGCCGTCCGCGGCCGGGAGCGCACGAAGCTCGTCGATCGCGCGGCCATGCGCGCCCACGCGACCCCCACCCCCATCCCTCTCGAGGAGAGCACCCGATGACCCCCGACCCGCACACCACCCCGCACCCCGCCGCTCCGGTGCCCACGCCGGTCGGGGAGGGGCTCAAGGCGGCGTTCCGCACCCATCCCGCCGGTGTCGCCATCATCACGGCGCAGGGTCCGGACGGCCCCGTCGGTCTCACGGCGTCGAGCGTGTCGTCGGTCGCCGTCGATCCGGCGGCGATCGTGTTCTCGGTGACCAGGGCGACCGGCAGCGCCGGGGCCATCCTCGGCGCCGAGACCTTCGTCGTGCACCTCATCGACGACGAGCACTCCGCGCTCGCCCAGAGCTTCGCGGTGAGCGGTTCCGAGCGCTTCACGCCCGAGCAGGGCTGGACGACGCTGCCGACCGGCGAGCCGCACCTGGCGGAGGCCCGTGTCGCCCTGCGCTGCCGGGCGATCCAGACCGTGCCCGTCGGCTCGTCGACCGTGGTGATCGCCGAGGTGCTCGAGGTGCTCACCGGCCGCCCCGCCCGCCCGCTCGTCTACATCGACCGCCGCTTCCACGCCCTGTCCCACGACACCGCCCTCTGACCCCGTCACGAAAGGAACCACCATGTCCACTCCGTACACGCTCCCCGAGCTGCCCTACGACTACTCGGCACTGGAGCCGCACATCTCCGGCAAGATCATGGAGCTGCACCACTCCAAGCACCACCAGGCCTACGTGACCGGCGCGAACACGGCGCTGGAGCAGCTCGCGGCGGCCCGCGACAGCGGCGACCTCGGAGCGGTGAACAAGCTCGAGAAGGACCTCGCGTTCAACCTCGGCGGCCACATCAACCACTCCGTGTTCTGGCAGAACCTCTCGCCCGAGGGCGGCGGGGCTCCGGAGGGCGAGCTCTCGGCGGCGCTGGCGGACTCGTTCGGGTCCATCGACGGCTTCCGCGCGCACTTCACCGCGACGGCCCTCGGTGTGCAGGGGTCCGGCTGGGCCGTGCTCGCCTGGGACTCGGTGGGCGCCCGTCCGGTGATCTTCCAGCTCTTCGACCAGCAGGGCAACGCGCCGCTCGGCGTCATCCCGCTGCTGCAGCTCGACGTGTGGGAGCACGCCTACTACCTCGACTACCTCAACGTGCGGGCGGACTACGTCAAGGCGTTCTGGAACCTCGTGAACTGGCCCGACGTGCAGCGCCGCTTCGAGACGGCCCGCGCCGCCACCGCGGGTCTCCTCGTCCCCTGACCCCACCCCACCCCACCCCACCCCACCTTCGTCGACCCGGCCCCTTGCGTGCGCCCCGGCCCCTTGCGATCGTCCGCAACGGGCCGGGGTGGCCGCAAGGGGCCGGGTCGCGTTCAGGCGAGGGTGAGGAAGAGCTTCTCCAGGTCGGGGAGGGGGACGGCGTCGTCCTGCGCGGGGTCTTCCAGGCAGGTCTTCATGGCGGAGGCGATGATCTGGAACCCGGCCTTGTCCAGCGCCGAGGTCACGGCGGCGAGCTGCGTGACGACGGCCCGGCAGTCGCCGCCGCTCTCGACCGCGGCGATCACGGCGCCGAGCTGTCCCTGGGCGCGCTTGAGGCGGTTGGCGATCTTGCGCTGCGTGTCGGTGTCGACGGTGGTCATGGTCACTCCCTGAAGGCCGGCTGTGTGCTCCACTATACCCCCGGGGGTATAGTGGGTGGATACCCACCGGGGTATCGAGTAAGGAGAGAACACATGTGTCGAGCAGTCCGTTGCCGTACCTGCGGGAAGACCACCTGGGCGGGGTGCGGCCAGCACGTCGATGCCGTCCGTCGCACCGTGCCGGCGTCGGACTGGTGCACGGGCCATCCGAAGGACGAGGCCAAGGGCGGTCTCCTGTCCCGGCTGTTCGGGCGATGAGCGCGCCGCTCCGCGTCGTCATCGTCGGCGGTGTCGCCGGCGGCATGTCGGCGGCGACCCGGCTCCGGCGGCTCGATGAGTCCGCGGACATCGTCATCTTCGAGCGCGGGCCCGAGGTCTCCTACGCCAACTGCGGCCTGCCCTACTACGTGGGCGGTGTGATCGAGGGGCGTGACGCCCTCCTGCTGCAGACCCCGGAGTCGCTGCACCGCCGCTTCCGGCTGGACGTCCGCGTCCGTCACGACGTCGTCGGCATCGACACCGTGCGGAAGACGGTCGAGGTCGTCGATCTCGACAGCGGCCGCCGCAGCACCCACCCGTACGACCGCCTCGTGCTCGCCACCGGGGCCCGGCCGCGCGGCGATGAGCCGACCGGTGCCCTCCCGACGCGGAGCCTGCGGACTGTGGCCGATGCCGATGCGATCGACGCCGCCCTCCGCCCCGGACTGCCGGTGGTCGTCGTGGGCGGCGGATACACAGGACTGGAAGCCGTGGAGAACCTCGTCGCCCGAGGTGCCGCGGTGACCCTGGTGCAACGCGGTGCGCAGCTGCTCGCCCCGCTGGATCCGGAGATGGCCGCCCCTCTGGCGGCCGAGGTCCGGCGCCGCGGAGTCGACGTGCGGCTCGGCGTCGAGGTCGTGGCCACGGCCGCGGGTTCCGTGACCCTGAGCGACGGTGCCACCGTCCCCGCGGAGTTCCTCGTCGACGCCTCCGGGGTCGTGCCCGAGGCCGGACTCGCCCGCGCCGCGGGGATCCGTCTCGGCGAGACCGGCGGGATAGCCGTCGACGAGGCCTGCCGCACCAGTGCGCCCGACGTCTTCGCGGTGGGCGACGGGGTCGAGAAGGCCGACCTCATCGGCGGCGGTGCGGCGCTGGTGACCATGGCCGGTCTCGCCAACCGCCACGGCCGCATGGTGGCCGACGTCATCGCGGGGCGGGAGGAGTCGGCGCGCCCCGCCCTCGGCACCGGCATCGTGCAGGTGTTCGGCCTGGCCGCCGCGAAGACCGGGTGGAGCGAGAAGCAGCTCCGTGCCGCGGGTCGCGAGTTCTTCGCCGTCCACGTGCATCCGGCGTCGCACGCCGGCTACTACCCGGGCGCGGAGACCCTGTCGATGAAGCTCCTCGCCGACCCCGCCACCGACCGCATCCTGGGTGCGCAGGTCGTCGGTCGTGACGGCGCGGACAAGCGGATCGACGTCATCGCGACGGCGCTGCAGGCGGGCGTCACCGCTTCCGGGCTTGCGCACCTGGAGCTCGCGTATGCTCCGCAGTTCGGCTCCGCAAAGGATGCCGTGAACATCCTGGGCTATGTGGCCGAGAACACCCGCAGCGGCACCACGCCGACCCTCCAGTGGCATGAGCTCGACGACGCCGTGCACGCGGGAGCCGCCCTCATCGACGTCCGCTCCGCGGCCGAGCATGCGAACGGCGCCATCCCCGGCGCGCGGAACATCCCGCTGGACGAGCTGCGCGACCGCCTCGACGAACTGCCCGAGGGGCCTCTGGTGGTGCACTGTCAGGTCGGCCTGCGCGGGCACATCGCCACCCGACTGCTGCGGCAGCACGGGCGCGCGGTGCGCAATCTCGACGGCGGCTACCGGACCTGGCAGGACGCGACGGCGGGCTGATCGCCGGACGGATCAGACGAGTCGCGCCGTCGTGCCGCGCACGTTGAGCTCGTACGGCAGCGCGGCGGGCGGCCGCACGGCGTCGGGGTCGGTGAGCTTCGCGAGGACCGCATCGGCCGCCCGCTCGCCCTGCCCGAGCGGGAACTGGTCGACCGTGGTGAGGCGGAAGAACTCGCCGAGCTCATGGCCGTCGATGCCCACGATGGACAGGTCGCCCGGCACCGCGAAGCCGAGGTCGCGGGCAGCGAGGAGCGCCCCGATCGCCATCTCGTCCGAGGCGGCGAACACCGCAGTGGGGCGAGGCCCCGGACGCCCGAGGAGCTGCTTCGCGGCGCGGTAGCCGCCCTCGACCGTGAAGTCCGCCGGCTCCAGGAACGCGGGGTTCAGCGGGATCCCGGCCGTGGCCAGCGCTCGTTCGAAGCCCAGCCGGCGGTTCGTGGGGATGTGGAAGTCGAGGTCGAACTCGGGGTTCGCGCCGATGTGGGCGATCTCCGTGTGCCCGAGCCCGAGCAGGTGCTCCGTCGCGAGCTGCGCCACGGCGACGTCGTCGACCGTGAGGGTGTCGAGCTTCGGGTTGGGCCCGCCGATCGCGATCACGGGGAGCCCGAGGTCGAGGAGCTGCTGGGTCTCGTCCTCGTCCAGCTCGATGGACACGGCGATCACGGCGTCCACGCGCTGGCGGCGCAGGAACGTGTCGAAGACGTGGCGGCGCACGTCCTTGTCGGCGGTGATGTTGTAGAGCGTGATGTCGTAGCCGGCCCGCATGAGCGCGGCGGACACCCCCGACAGCACCGTGCTGAAGAACCAGCGGTCGAGGAACGGCACGACGACCCCGATGTTGCGCGTGCGCCCCGACGCCAGGCTCGAGGCGCGGGAGGACACCACGTACCCGAGGGAGGCGGCGGCCGCCTGCACGCGCTCCCGCGCGGACTCGGAGACATGCCCCCGGCCGCTCAGCGCACGGGAGACCGTCGCGGTGGAGACGCCGGCGAGCCGGGCGACCTCGTCGATGCTCGCCATCGTCTGTCCTTCGGATCGGAGACGCCCGTGGCACGCCCCGGGGGAGCGCGCCACGGGCGCAGCGGGTGTCAGGCCTTGGTGTACCAGACGGCGGTGTCGACGGGGATCTCGGGGCCGTCGAACGGCTGGCTGCGGAGCAGGATGACCGCGCCCTCCGGAAGGTCGAGCGGAGCCGCGCCGAGGTTCGCCAGCACGTGCACCTCGCCGCGGCGGAAGGCGACGGCATCGGGACCGGCGTCCTCCCACACCAGCGACCCGGTGCCGAATCCGAACTCGCGACGGCCGGCGAGCAGACGCTTGTACAGGGCGAGGGTCGACGCCGGGTCGACCTCCTCGACATCCCGGGCGTAGGCCGCCCAGTCCGCGGGCTGCGGGAGCCAGGAGAGGCCGGCGTCGTTGAAGCCGAAGGCGGGAGCCTCCGCCTCCCACGGCAGCGGCACGCGGCAGCCGTCGCGGCCGTAGCGCTCGCCGTTCGTGCGGAACCACGTCGGGTCCTGGCGGTATTCGTCCGGGATCTCCATGGCCTCGGGCAGCCCGAGCTCCTCGCCCTGGTACAGGTAGGCCGAGCCCGGGAGCGCGAGCATCAGCGTGGTGGCCGCGCGGGCGCGGGCGAGGCCGATGGCGGTGTCGGGCTTGTCCGGAGTGTTCGGGCCGATGCCCTCGCCCTGCGGGTTGTCGATCGTGAGCGCGAGGCGCGTGGCATGCCGGACGACGTCGTGGTTGGAGAGCACCCAGGTGCTGGGGGCGCCGACCGCGCCGAACGCGTCCAGCGACTCGCGGATCACGTCGCCGAGCGCCTTCGCGTCCCACGCCGTCATCAGGTAGGGGAAGTTGAAGGTCTGATGCATCTCGTCCGGACGCACCCAGAGCGCGGTCTCCTTCAGCGTCGGCATCCAGGCCTCGCCGCACAGGGCGCGGTCGCCGTCGTACTCGGCGAGCACCTTGTGCCAGTCCCGGTAGATCTCGTGCACGCCGTCCTGGCCCCAGTACGGCACGTTCGACTCGCCGCCGCCCATGGAGTCGGCGTCCGTCGGCGGCGTGTAGTCGGGCAGGCCCTCGGTCTTGATCATGCCGTGGGCCACGTCGACCCGGAAGCCGTCGACGCCGCGGTCGAGCCAGAAGCGCAGGATCGAGCGGAACTCCTCCTGCACCTCCTCGTTGTTCCAGTCGAAGTCCGGCTGCGTCGCGTCGAAGATGTGCAGGTACCACTGGCCGGGGGTGCCGTCGGCCTCGGTGACGCGCTGCCACATGCCGCCGCCGAACACCGACTCCCAGTTGTTCGGAGGCAGCTCGCCGTTCTCGCCGCGGCCGTCGCGGAAGATGTAGCGCGCGCGCTCCGGGCTGCCCGGCGCCGCCTTGAGCGCCTCCTGGAACCACGGGTGCTGGTCGGAGGAGTGGTTGGGGACGAGGTCGACGATCACCCGGATGCCGCGGGCGTGCGCGGATTCCAGCATCGCGTCGAAGTCGGCGAGCGTGCCGAACAGCGGGTCGACGTCGCGGTAGTCGGCCACGTCGTAGCCGGCGTCGCGCTGCGGGCTCGTCATGAAGGGGCTGAGCCAGATCGCGTCGACGCCGAGCTCCTGCAGGGCATCGAGGCGGCTCGTGATGCCCGGCAGGTCGCCGATGCCGTCGCCCGACGCGTCCGCGAAGGAGCGGGGGTAGATCTGGTAGATGACGGCGCTGCGCCACCACTCGGAACCGGGGGCTGCGATCTGTTCGAGCTGTGCCATGCGATCAGGCTACTGCAAACGCTTACAGTCCCGCCACCACAGGTATCGAAACGGTTCGGCACCCTCTCTCTCCCCTCCCGCCGACCCACCCCTTTCCGTTCGACCCACCCCCTTGCGGACGGCCGTAAGGGGCCGGGAGGAGCAGAAGGGGGTGGGTCGACGGGGATGAGGGGATGAAGGTCAGGGCGTGGGCATGCCGCCGTTGACGTTCAGGGTCTCGCCGAGCACGTAGCTCGACTCCGGGGAGGCGAGGAAGACGTAGGCGGGAGCGAGCTCGGCTGGCTGACCCATCCGGCCGAGCGGGGTGTCCTGGCCGAACTGGGCGATCTTCTCCTGCGGCTGCCCGTCGCTCGGCTGCAGCGGGGTCCAGATCGGTCCCGGAGCCACGGCGTTCACGCGGATGCCCTTCGGCGCGAGCTGCTGGGCGAGGCCCTTCGTGAACGCGTTGATGGTCGACTTCGTCGAGGCGTAGTCGACGAGGATGTCGGACGGCGAGTAGGCCTGGATCGAGGTCGTGTTGATGATCGTCGAGCCGGCGGGGAGGTGCGGGAGGGCGGCCTTCGTGATCCAGAACATCGCGTACACGTTGGTCTTGAAGGTGTCGTCGAACTGCTCGTCGGTCACATCGGTGAGGGACTCCTGGAACACCTGCTTGCCGCCGTTGTTGACGAGGATGTCGAGTCCGCCGAGCGCCGCGACGGCCTCCGCCACCAGAGTGCGGCAGTACTCCGGGTCGCGCAGGTCGCCGGGGATCGTGGCGACGGTCGCTCCCGCCTCGCGGAGGATGCCGGCGATGCGGCTCGCGTCCTCCTCCTCTTCCGGGAGGTAGGAGATCGCGACGTCGGCGCCCTCGCGAGCGAACGCGATCGCGGTGGCCGCGCCGATGCCCGAGTCGCCGCCGGTGATGAGCGCCTTGCGGCCGGTCAGCCGTCCGGTGCCGCGGTACGACTCCTCGCCGAGGTCGGCCTTCGGGGTGAGGTCGGCGTCGAGACCGGGCTCGCGCATGTGCTGCTTCTGCGGCTGGATGTCGGCGTAGAGCTCGACCGGGTTGGTGAAGGTGTACTGGTCGCGGGACATGGGTGTCCTTTCCGGGAGGTCGGGGACGGGAGGACCATCGTGCGCGCCGCCCTCCGGGTCCGGCAAACGCCTTGCACGCATCCGGTCGCTTTGGTAGACGCGCATGTGGCCGAAAGACACTTCCCCCGGTGCCTCCTGTCATGACAAGGTGGCGAGCATCCCCCCGTGTCGCTCGCGGCATATCCCCCGGGGGTCCTGTCGTCGAGAGGTCGTGATGTCCGCTTCCGCCCGCCGATCCGCGCCCTGGGCGGTCGTCGCCGCACTCGTCGTCGGTGCCGTGCTCGCCGGCGCCGCCCCTGCCGTGTCGGACGCGTTCGGCGCCCGTGCCCAGCCCCCGGCGGATCCGGTGAACGACCCCGCCGCCTCGGTGGCGCTCGCGTACGAGTTCCTCGACTCCCGGGTCGACGAGTTCTGCGACGGTGAGGGCCGCTGCCTGCCGCGCAGCTACCAGGGCGGGTTCTTCACCACGCCGTCGTGGGACTTCACCCCCTCCTTCGTGTACGACGACGCCCTCGTCGTGATCGCCTACACGGCCCGCGGTCTGCCGGACGACCTGCGTCGCGCCCGGTCCGTCGCCGACACCCTCCTCTTCGTGCAGGAGAACGACCCCGTCGGCGACGGCCGCGTCCGCACGTCCTACGAGCCGCACGGCATCCGGCAGGGGCGCATGGAGATCACCGGACCCGGCACGTTCACCGGCAACCAGGCCTGGGTGGGCATGGCGCTCGCCCGCCTCTTCCACGCCACCGGCGAGAAGGCCTACCTCGACGGCGCGGTGCGCATCGCGGAGTGGATCCAGGACAACACCGCCGACATGACGCGGGCGCCGTTCGGCTACACCGGCGGGCAGACCGATGCCGGGGTGCCGCTGGAGTGGAAGTCCACCGAGCACAACAGCGACATCGCCGGCTTCTTCACGCAGCTCGGCCAGCTCACGGGCGACGGGGTGTGGGCGGAGCGGGCGGCGGTGGCGGCCGGATTCGTCGCGGCGATGCAGAGCGCCGACGGGCACGTGGACACCGGGACGCTGCTCGACGGCAGCACGATCAACACCCGTCCCGTCCCGCTCGACGCCCAGACGTGGAGCCTGCTCGGCACCGGGGACGCCCGATACGGCTCGGCCGTCGACTGGACGCTCGCGCACCTCGTGGCCCAGGACGGTCCGTACCGCGGTCCGTCGATCAGCGACGCGGACGTGTCCAAGGTCTGGTTCGAGGGCAGCGGACACCTCGCGCTGGCGCTGCAGGACCGTGCGGCCGCCGGCGACCAGGCTCGTGCGGAGGAGTTGCTGGCCGACATCCGCCTGGTGCAGCGGGACGCACCGAACGGCGACGGCAAGGGGATCGTGGCGACCTCGACCGACGGACTCGACTCCGGCTTCGGCGACCTCTACTACGCGAGCCTGCACACCGGCACGACGGCCTGGTACCTGCTCGCGGCCGTGGGTGACAACCCGTTCCGTCTGCCCTGACCTCGCCTGTCGACCCGGCCTCTTGCGGTCGACCCGGCCCCTTCCGCGCGCCCGCAACGGGGTGGGACGCGCGCAGAGGGGTGGGTCGAGGGAGGCGTCAGGCGGCGACGCGGGCGACGGCGGCGATCGCGCTCGTGAAGAAGTCGAGGCCGTCCACGCCGCTGCGCATCGCGACCGCGGTGTCCGGACCGAAGCCGGGCTCCGTGGCGTGCTCGGGGTGCGGCATGAGCCCCACGACGTTGCCCGCCTCGTTCGTCAGCCCCGCGATGTCGCGCAGCGAGCCGTTCGGGTTCACGCCGGCGTAGCGGAACGCCACGAGACCCTCGCCCTCGACGCGGTCGAGCGTCTGCTCGTCGGCGATGTAGCCGCCGTCCGCGTTCTTCAACGGGATCACGATCTCCTGGCCGGTGCGGAAGGCGTTGGTCCAGGCGGTGTCGGAGTTCTCGACCGTGAGCTTCTGGTCGCGGCGCACGAAGTGCTGGTGGTTGTTGCGGATGAGTCCGCCGGGCAGCAGGTGCGCCTCGACGAGCATCTGGAAGCCGTTGCAGATGCCGAGGACGGGCATGCCCTTCGCGGCGGCGTCCTTGACCTCGCTCATGATGGGCGAGAGGGCGGCGATGGCTCCGGCGCGGAGGTAGTCGCCGTAGCTGAACCCGCCGGGGAGGACGAGGGCGTCGACGCCCTCGAGGTCGTGCGAGCCGTGCCACAGGGCGACCGGCTCGGCTCCGGCGATGCGGACGGCGCGCTGCGCGTCGACGTCGTCCAGCGAGCCGGGGAAGGTGACGACGCCGATGCGGACGGTCACTCCGCCACCTCGACGCCCACGACGTCCTCGATCACGGCGTTCGACAGGACCTCGTCGGCGATGCGGCGGGCCTCGGCGAGGACCTCGTCGGTGACCTCGCCCTCGACGGTGAGCTCGAAGCGCTTGCCGATGCGGACGTCGGTGAAGCCCTCGACGCCCAGGCGGGCGAAGGCGCCGGAGACGGCCTTCCCCTGCGGGTCGAGCAGTTCGGGCTTGGGCATGACGTCGACGACGATGGTGGGCATGACGGCTCCAAGAGTCGCGGGCGGACGGGCGGGTTCAGTCTACCGCTCGTCGATGCTCCGCTGAGACCCCGGGCTCGCGCCCACACCCCGTCCTGCGCGCGCCGCCACGCCGGGGCGTCGGCGGGAACCCGGGGTCTCAGGGTCAGGAGTGGAAGACGGTGTGGAGGTCGCCGATCGCCTCGCGGCCGCCGAGGCCGTCGATCTCGAAGAGCACCGAGATGCCGGCCACGTGGCTGCCGAGACGCTCCACGAGCTGGCGACCGGCGGCCAGGGTTCCTCCGGTGGCGAGCACGTCGTCGATGAGGAGGACGCGGGAGCCCGCGGGCAGGTCGTCGTGCATCTCGATGGTCGCCGTGCCGTACTCGAGGGCGTAGTCGACGGCGGCGGCGGGGCGGGGAAGCTTGCCGGCCTTGCGGATCGGGATCAACCCGACCCCTGCGGCGATGGCGGCGGCCCCGGCGAGGATGAAGCCCCGCGCCTCGATGCCGGCCACAACGTCGAACTGCCCCGCGAAGGGCTCGATGATCGCCTCGGTCGTCACGCGGAGGGCCTCGGCGTCGGCGAGGAGTGGCGTGATGTCGCGGAAGATGATGCCGGGCTCCGGGTAGTCCGGGATGCTGCGGATCAGGGATTCGGCGCGGGTGAGGGCAGGGGAGAGCGTGGCTTCGGGCACCGGACAAGGGTACGCCGGTTGCGCGGGAGGGGCCTGCAGAGACGGCTCTCTTGACATCGTGGGAGCGCTCCCATAGAGTTCACGACAACCTTGTGGGAGCGCTCCCACAGGCCCCCACGCACCACCACCCGCACGACCCACAAAGGAGTGAACCGTGAACTCACGTGCCCGCACCCGGATCCTGGCGACAGCCGCCGTGGCATCCGTCTCCGCTCTCGCCCTGGCCGGCTGCTCCGGCAGCACCGGCGGCGACGGCGACTCCGGCGCCAGCGCCGACGAGAAGGTCACACTGACCGTCACCACCTTCGGCACCTTCGGCTACGACGACCTCTACAAGGAGTACGAGAAGGCGCATCCGAACGTGACGATCGAGGCGACCAACATCGACACCGGCGGCAACGCCCGCACCGACGCCTTCACCAAGATCGCCGCCGGCTCCGGCCTCAGCGACATCGTCGCGATCGAGGAGGGCTGGCTCGGCGCCATCATGGACGTCTCGGACACCTTCGTCGACCTGCGCGACTACGGCATCGAGGATCGCAAGGACGACTGGGTCGACTGGAAGTACGGCCAGGCGACCGACGCCGAGGGCCGCGTCATCGGCTACGGCACCGACATCGGCCCGAGCGGCATCTGCTACAACGGCGCCGCGTTCGAGGCCGCGGGCCTGCCCAGCGACCGCGAGTCCGTCGCCGAGCTGCTCAACGGCGACTGGGAGAACTACTTCCAGGTCGGCGCCGACTACACGGCGAAGACCGGCAAGGCGTGGTATGACCACTCCGGCTTCGTCTGGAACGCCATGGTCAACCAGCTCGACGAGGGCTACTACACCGCCGACGGCGAGCTGAACGTCGAGGGCAACGACGAGCTCCAGGAGCGCTTCGAGCTCCTCGGAGCCGCGACCGAGGGCGGCCAGTCCGCGGCGCAGACCGCATGGGACTGGAACGGCGGCAAGTCGTTCGTCGACGGCACCTTCGCCACCTTCGTCTGCCCGGGCTGGATGCTCGGCGTCGTGCAGGGCCAGGTCGAGGCCGGCGGCGGCGACGCGTCGACGGGCTGGGACTTCGCCGACGTCTTCCCCGGCGGTGCGGCCAACTGGGGCGGCGCCTTCCTCTCCATCCCCGAGTCGTCGGAGCACAAGGAGGCCGCGGCAGAGCTGGCCGACTGGCTGACGCAGCCCGAGCAGCAGGTGAAGCAGTCCGCCGCCGCGGGCAACTTCCCCTCGACCATCAAGGCACAGGAGTCCCTCGCCGAGGAGGCCACGCCCAACGAGTTCTTCAACGACGCGCCGACCGGTGCCATCCTCGCCGAGCGTGCCAAGGGCGTCGTCGCGCAGTTCAAGGGCGCCGATGACTCGGTGATCCAGGAGAACGTGTTCGGCCCGGCGCTGAGCGCGCTCGACCGTGGCGAGACCGACACGCAGGGCGCCTGGGACCAGGCGATCGGCCTCCTGAACGACCTCGTCGGCTGATGATCTCGCTTCGACAGGCTCAGCGACCCAGAGAGTGGGTGGCTGAGCCTGTCGAAGCCCGGCTAAGGACACGCCCATGACCCTCACCGCCCCGCCGGCGGAGCCGCAGGCCGCTGCCCCCGCCGCGACCGACGCGCCGCCGCGACGCTCCTGGCGCACCCGCGTCTCCCGTTTCGACCACCGCGCCTCGCCGTATTTCTACATCTCCCCGTTCTTCCTCCTCTTCGGGCTCATCGGCCTCTTTCCCCTCCTGTACACGGTGTGGGTCGCGCTGCACGAGTGGGATCTGCTGAAGGGCGAGGGGCCGTTCGTCGGCTTCGGCAACTTCGCGGCGATCCTCGGCGACGTCATGTTCTGGAACTCCATCCGGAACACGCTGAGCATCTTCCTGCTCTCCGCCATCCCGCAGCTCGCCGTCGCCCTGGTGATCGCGTACCTGCTGGACCGCGGACTGCGGACGCCGACGTTCTGGCGGATGAGCGTCCTCATCCCGTTCGTGGTCACGCCGGTGGCCGTGGCGATCATCTTCTCCAGCATCTTCAACGAAGCGGACGGACTGGCCAACAACCTCCTCAACCTCGTCGGCATCGCCGATCAGCAGTGGAAGCACGACACGGTCCTGTCGCACATCGCGATCGCCGTCATGGTGAACTTCCGCTGGACCGGCTACAACGCCCTCATCCTCCTTGCCGCGATGCAGGCCGTGCCGCGCGACCTCTACGAATCGGCCGCGCTCGACGGTGCCGGAGCGGTGCGGCGGTTCTTCGCCATCACGATCCCCACCATCCGTCCCACGCTGATCTTCGTCATCATCACGGCGACCATCGGCGGCCTGCAGATCTTCGCCGAACCGCGGCTGTTCGACGTCTCCACCGCGGGCGGCATCGGCGGCAGCGACCGGCAGTTCCAGACCACCGTGCTGTTCCTCTGGGAGCTGGCGTTCTTCCGCCGGAACCTGGGTGAGGCGTCGGCCGTCGCGATCCTGCTCTTCCTGCTCATCGTCGCCATCGGCCTGATCAACTTCCTCCTCTCCCGGCGCATCGCCACGGGAGACGCCCCGAAGACCCGCGCGGCCCGACGCCGCATCCGCCCGACCGGGAAGGAGGAGGCGCGATGACCGCCACCCAGGCCCTCAGCGTGCCGGAGCGCATCCGCCGCCGGCGCGGTGCCGCGAGCGGGAGTGCCGGCCTCGGCAGCCGGCCCGGGTTCCTCACCTACGGACTCCTCGCCGCCTTCATCATCGGCGGCGCCTACCCGCTGTGGTGGTCGTTCGTCGTCGCGAGCGGGACCAACGCGACCCGCGGTGAGACCCTGCCCCTCATCCCCGGCGGCAACTTCCTCGCGAACGCGGCGAAGGTGTTCGACGCGATCCCGTTCTGGCTCGCGCTCGGCAACTCGTTCCTCATCTCGGCGATCATCACGATCTCCGTCGTGACGTTCTCGACCCTCGCCGGCTACGCGTTCGCGAAGCTGCGGTTCCGCGGACGGGACGGCCTCATGGTGTTCGTGATCGCGACCATGGCCATCCCCACGCAGCTCGGCATCATCCCGCTGTTCATGCTGATGCGCGAACTCGGCTGGACCGGCACGATCGGTGCGGTCATCGTGCCGACCCTCGTCACCGCGTTCGGGGTGTTCTTCATGCGGCAGTACCTCGTGGACGTGATCCCGGACGAGCTCATCGAGGCGGCCAGGGTCGACGGCGCGAACCAGTTCCGCACCTTCCTCACCGTCGGAGTGCCCGCGGCGCGGCCGGCCATGGCGATCCTCGGACTGTTCACGTTCATGACCGCCTGGACCGACTACCTCTGGCCCCTGATCGTGCTCTCCCCCCAGAACCCGACGCTGCAGACGGCGCTCAGCCAGCTGCAGTCCGGCTATTACATCGACTACTCGATCGTGCTCACCGGCGCAGTGCTCGCGACCCTTCCGCTCCTCGTGCTCTTCGTGATCGCGGGGCGGCAGCTGGTCAGTGGCATCATGGCGGGCGCGGTGAAAGGATGACCCCTATGACGCGTGCCTTCCCCTCGGATTTCCTCTTCGGCGCGGCGACCGCGGCCTACCAGATCGAGGGCGCCGCCTTTGAGGACGGACGGACGGCGTCGATCTGGGACGCGTTCTGCCGGGTGCCGGGGGCCGTGGTCGGCGGCGACGACGGGGATGTGGCGTGCGACCACTACCACCGGTATCCGCAGGACGTGGCGCTGATGAAGGAGCTCGGACTCCAGACCTACCGCTTCTCCACCTCGTGGTCGCGGGTGCGCCCCGACGGCGGCGCGGTCAACCAGGCCGGGGTCGACTTCTACAGCCGCCTCGTCGACGAGCTCCTCGCGGCCGACATCCTGCCCTGGCTCACGCTGTACCACTGGGACATGCCGCAGGCCCTGCAGGAGGTCGGTGGGTGGACGAACCGTGACACCGTCGACCGCTTCCTGGAGTACGCGGGCACCATGCACGACGCCCTCGGCGACCGCGTGAACGTGTGGACGACGCTCAACGAGCCGTGGTGCTCGTCCTTCCTCTCCTACACCGGTGGCGAGCACGCGCCAGGGCACACGAGCGTCGCCGAGGGGTTGCTGGCCTCACACCACCTGCTGCTCGCGCATGGTGCGACGGTGCGGGAGCTCCGCGGCCGCGACGCCTCCCTCAACCTGGGCATCACGCTGAACCACACGGTGGCCGACCCCGCCGACCCGCAGAGCCCCGCGGATGTCGATGCCGCCCGGCGGCTGGACGGCCAGTTCAACCGGTGGTTCCTCGACCCCATCTACCGCGGCGCCTACCCCGCAGACACCGTGGAGGACATCCGCGCGGTGGACCCCGAGGCCGTGGCGCGGTTCGAGGCGGCGGTGCACGAGGGCGACCTCGACACCATCGCCCAGCGCATCGACACACAGGGCGTGAACTACTACCACGGTGACCTCGTGTCCGGCACGGGTCCCGACGACGCGGCGGTGTCCAGCGGCCCGGAGACGGCGCACGTGACGCGGAGCCCGTATCCCTCGCACGAGGGCATCCATGCGGTCGAGCGCGGACTGCCGCGGACCGCCCAGGGGTGGGAGGTTCAGCCGGAGGGACTCACGCGACTCCTGCAGCGGCTCTGGACCGAGTACGCCGAGCCTGCGGGCGTGGTGCTCTCGGTGACCGAGAACGGCGCGGCCTACGACGACACCGTCGTGGTGGAGGACGGGGAGACCCGGGTGCCCGACGCCGACCGCACCGCGTTCCTGCGCGCGCACCTCGACGCCGTGCTGGACGCCAGGGACAGCGGCGTGGACGTCCGCGGCTACTTCTACTGGTCCCTCTTCGACAACTTCGAGTGGGCCTGGGGGTACGACAAGCGCTTCGGGATCGTCCGCGTGGACTACGACACCCAGGAGCGGACGGTCAAGGACTCCGGCCGCGAGTACGCCCGCATCATCGCCGCCCGGTCCCTCTGACCCGTTCGAATCGCCTGAATGGCTCCATCTGCGGCCGAGATGGGACCAATCAGGCGATTCGAAGCGGGGATTTTCACGGCCTGGCTCCGGGTGGATGAGAATGGGGCGATGGAAGAGAGCATGCGGTGATGTCGCCTCGGGCGACCATCGAGGAGGTCGCGGCCGCCGCCGGCGTGTCCCGGTCGACCGTGTCGCGGGTCGTCAACGGGTCGACAGCGGTCAGCCCGGAAGCGCTCGCCGCCGTGCGCGCCGCGATCGACGAGCTCAATTACGTGCCGAACCGCGCCGCGCGCTCGCTCGCCTCCCGGCAGACGCACGCGATCGCCCTCATCGTCCCCGAGGACACGACGCGCTTCTTCGGCGACCCGTTCTTCGCGGCGATCGTGGCCGGGATCACCGGCGCCCTCCGCAGCTCCGACTACCTGCTGAACCTCCTGATCGCCAGCGACGACCCCGGCGACAAGATGACGAGCTTCGTGCGCAACGGCGGCGTCGACGGCGCGCTGATCGTGTCGCACCACACGAGCGACGCGTTCGTCGATCGAATCGCCGATGCCGTCCCCGTCGTCTACGGCGGCCGTCCGGTGCGCCGGGCCGAGGGCGACTACGTGGTCGACGTCGACAACGTCGCCGGAGCGCGCGCGGCCACGCAGCGCCTCGTCGACATCGGACGCACCCGCATCGCCACGATCACAGGACCCCTCACGATGCCGTCGTCGACCGACCGCGTGCAGGGGTTCCGCGCCGCGCTGACCGCGGCCGGCCTGGCACCCGTCGCCGAGGAGGAAGGCGACTACAGCGAGGCGAGCGGGGCCGACGCCGCCCGCCGCCTGCTCGCGGGAGGGCGGCCCGACGCGATCTTCGTCGCCAGCGACCTCATGGCCCGCGGAGCGCTCACGGCGCTGCGGGGTGCCGGGGTGCGGGTGCCCGAGGACATCGCGCTCGTGGGGTTCGACGACTCGTCGGTGGCTCTCACCACCGATCCGCCCCTGACGACGATGCGCCAGCCGATGTACGCCCAGGGTGAGGCGATGACCCAGGTGCTCCTCTCCCGGCTCGCGGGGGAGGACCCGCCGCGCACCACCATCCTGCCGACGGAGCTCGTCGTCCGCGGATCCGCCTGAGCCGCTCCGACGGCGGGCACGGGTGAGGCCCGATCGCGGACGACCGGGCCTCGGGGGGTGACGCACCTCTGGGACGAGAGCGTCAGTTCCCGTAGAGCGAGACGACGCCGCTGCGGTCGACGCTGGTCATCGACAGATCGGCCGAGCTGCCGTTGCACTGCGGGTAGTGCATGATCGACGACGAGTCGTACGGCGTGAGCGGACGCCAGTTGTTGTCCTCGAAGCAGGTGCCCGCCTCCGGGCGGGTGTGCTCGTGGCGGAAGCCGAGCACGTGGCCGAGCTCATGGCCGAGCACGTTCGTCGGCGTCCACGCTCCGGCGCTCCAGATCGAGTCGTCGATGAGGACGTTCTGCTGCCGGGCCGGCGTGCTGGGGAAGAACGCGCGGGCGATGTACTGCGTCGTGGCCACGGGTTCGACGGAGAAGACGACGGCGTTGTTCCGCGTGGTGCAGTTGGCGTCGGCGCTGCTCACGTAGCGGAAGTCGACCTTCGACGACGCGGACTCCCAGAGTGCCGCCCCACCCTGCATCGCCCGGACGACGTCGGCGTGCCGGCTGCCGAACTTCGTGCTCACGCAGTAGGTGAGATTGGCCACCTGCGAGGCCGACCACTTGTCGTCGATGTTGTTGACCGTGTTCACGATGAGGCCGTCGTTGAGGGTCTCGGGGCCGACCAGCCGGTCGTAGAACGCGCGCAGCTCCTTCTTGTTCGAGATGACCTCATCGCCGTTGACGACGTAGGCGCCGTCGACGTCCCGATAGGTCGATGCCGCGAACTCCTGGTACGAGGGCGCGGAGTCGTCGGGGGACGCGGCCGTGGCGGGGATGACCGCGCTGAGGCTGAGCGCGACCGCCGCGGTGGCGGCGAGCGCGAGTTTTCTGGTGAATCGCATGGAAGATCCTCTTCGATCTGAGCGGTGCCGCGCGCCCGGTGAGCGAGCGGACTCCGGCCGGAACGGTGAGCATCGCTGCCACCGCGGGGCCGAAGCCCGCTCACGCTAACCGCGCAATTTCCACGGGGTCAAGGCGCGACACGGCCCGTCGCCTGCTTTCTGCACTCAGGTCAGGAATCGGCCGAATCCGTCGCCGCCGAAGGTGCCGCCGCGGTTCGGTCGGACGTCGGCACCGGCGGTCGACGGGCGGGCCTGGTCGTCGGTCCCTCGTCGTAGGCCGGAGGTCGAGGATGACCACGGACGCGTCTCCGCCACCCCCTCCATCGGCAGAAGACGCACCCGTGGCCCGCTGCGGCGAACCCCCGCGCCGCGAGTGCTCGCACCCTCCATAGGTTGAACGAGCATTCAGTGATTAATCTATCCCGAGACGGCCCGTGAGGGAATTCCGCCGGACGACCCGGGAGGTGGACACCGCATGGCGCGATCGGATGCGCAGAATCGTCTGGCGCGCGAGCGTGCCAAGGAGACCATTCTCCAGGCGGCGATCGAGGTGTTCAGCGAACGCGGCGTCGCCGGGGCGGGCATCGCCGAGATCACGCGTCGCGCCGGTGTCGCCCAGGGGCTGGTGAACTACCACTTCGGCGGCAAGGATCAGCTCATCGGCGCCGTGATCGACCGGTGGTTCGAGACGGTGCTGGGGTTCGCGCAGGTGCAGGGGACGCCCGACGAGGTGCTCGCCGCGATCATCGACGGGGCGATCGGGGCGACGGCCTTCGCGATGCCGCTGCAGCGGGCGGTGCTCGCCATGCAGCAGCAGCCGCTCACCCATCGGCTGTTCGCGGAATCGGAGCAGCGCTACGCCGACGGTGCGACGGCGGCGGAGGATGCCGTGCGCGCCGTCTTCCGCGCCCGAGGCGCCGAAGACCCGGCCCTGGAGGAGGTCATGCTCCGCAGCACCCTGGAGGGGGTGTTCGTGAAGTACTGCGTCTTCGGCGACACGTATCCGCTCGAGGACGCGCGGCGCTGGCTGCACCGGCGGTACGGCCTGCCGGAGCCGACCGCCGCCCTGCCAGGTGTGCCGACACCGCACGAGGGCGAACCCCGGCCGCGGGCGACGGCGGCGCTGCGGACCGACGCGTCCTGAGCCGCTGCGCTCAGTCGAGCTGCATCCGCGCGAACGCGCCGAGCACGACCCGCTCCGACTGCACGAGGTACCGCTCCAGCTCCGCCGCGCCGGCCTCCGCGCCGCGGGTGAGGAAGGTGTCGAGGACGGCGCGGTTCTTCCGGACGAACGGCTCGTGCAGGGCGCGGGGGTCGTCGATCTTGAGGAACGCGAGCCGCAGCTCCGCCGCGACGTTCCGGTAGGTGCGGGCGAGACGCGGGCTGTCGGCGAGATCGACGAGGGCGACGTGGAACGCCATGTTCGCGCTGCCGACCGCGCGCCACGCGGAGGCGTCGTCTGTCGAGACACCGGCGACGGCGGCCTCGGCCGCGGCGACCGCGTCGGTCATGCGCTGCACGGCCGGGTGCTCGGGCTCGGACTGCCGGAGGGCCGTGCACTCGATGACGCGGCGAGCGCGGTAGATGTCGATGACGTCGGCGATCGAGGGAGAGGCCACCGAGACGCCGCGGTGCGGGATGTGCGCGACGAGCCCCTGTTCCGCGAGCACCCGGAACGCCTCGCGCAGGGTGTTGCGCGACACGTCGAAGCTCTCGGCGAGCGACGACTCCGACAGCCGTGAGCCCGGGGCGACGTCGCCGTCGATGATGCGCTGACGGAGCACGTCGGCGAGCGGGCCCTGCTGGTTCATGCCTTCATCGTAGGGGCGGTCGGTGCGGGAGATCGTGCCGATGATCACACGAAAGCAACCGCGCTGTAGCACGACGGAAACATGATTGTTGAACAATCAGGTTCTGTCCGTTCTACACTGGGGGTCACCCGACACCCACCAACGACGATGGGACCCCCCTATGTCCGAGCAGTCCGCCCCCGCCCTCACCCCCGAGGACGAAGCCCGCGCCGCCCACGCGAAAAAGCGCGCCGGCCGCAGCGCCGTCATCGGTGCCATCTTCCTCATGGCGACGAGCGCCATCGGCCCCGGCTTCATCACCCAGACCGCGACGTTCACCGCCCAGATGGGGGCCGCGTTCGCGTTCGCGATCCTCGTGTCGATCCTCGTCGACATCGCGGTCCAGCTGAACATCTGGCGGATGATCACCTCGTCCGGCAAGCGCGCCGGCGAGCTCGCCAACAGCGCCATCCCCTTCTCCGGCCACGTCATCGCCGTCCTCGTCGTCATCGGCGGGCTCGCGTTCAACATCGGCAACATCGCCGGCGGCGGCCTGGGCCTGAACGCCCTCCTCGGCATCGACCCGAAGCTCGGCGGCGCGCTCACGGCGGCCCTCGCGATCATCATCTTCCTCGTGAAGAAGGCCGGCAAGGTGATGGACGTCGTCCTCATCGTCCTCGGCGTCGGCATGATCGTGATGACCCTCGTCGTCGCCCTCATCGCCCAGCCGCCCATCGGCGACGCGCTGCGGCAGACCTTCGTGCCCGACCAGCTCAACTTCGCCACCATCACGACGATCGTCGGCGGCACGGTCGGCGGCTACATCACCTACTCCGGCGCCCACCGCTACCTCGACTCCGGTCACGTGGGCCCGCAGTACGCGAAGCCCGTCATGCGCGCCGCCGCCAACGGCATCCTCGTGACCGGCATCATGCGCTACGTGCTGTTCCTCGCGATCCTCGGCGTGGTGGCCTCCGGCGTGGCGCTCGACCTCTCCTCGCAGGCCGCCAACCCGGCCGGGCAGGCGTTCGGTGCGGTCCTCGGCGACGCCGGTCTGCGGATCTTCGGCGCGATCTTCTGGGCCGCCGCGATCAGCTCGGTCATCGGTGCCGCGTACACGTCGGCGACCTTCCTCTCGACGTTCACCGCCAAGCTCCGCGGGGGCTGGCCGCTGCAGCTCGCCACCGTCGCGTTCATCGTCGTGTCGCTGGCGGTCTACCTGGCGATCGGCACGGCCCCGGCCGCGATCCTCGTCTTCGTCGGCGGTTTCAACGGCCTGATCCTCCCCATCGGGCTGACGGTGTTCATGTACATCGGCTGGTTCCGCCGCGACCTGCTCGGCGACCGGAAGTACCCGATGTGGCTGCTCATCGCGGGCACCGTCGTGACCGCGCTCACCTGGTACATGGGCGCCGTCTCGATCGGCCCCATCTTCGCCTTCCTCGGAATCGGAGCGTGACATGGCGACCATCGACCTGAACTCGGACCTCGGCGAGAACGTCCCCGACCGGATCGTCAGCGACGACGCGAGCATGCTCGAGATCGTCACGAGCGCGAACGTGTCGTGCGGGTTCCACGCGGGCAGCCCGGAGGGGATCCGGGAGACCCTGGCCGCGGCCGTCGCCGGCGGCGTCGTGATCGGCGCCCACCCCGGGTACCGCGACTACGAGAACTTCGGGCGCACGAAGGTCGACATCGACTCGGCCACGCTGCAGGCGCACGTGGAGTACCAGCTCGGTGCGCTCCTCGGGCTCACCGCGGCGGTCGGCGGGCGGGTCTCCTACGTCAAGCCGCACGGGGCGCTCTACAACACCATCGCCCGCGATGAGCGGCAGTCGAAGGACGTCGTGGCGGCCATCAAGGCGATCGACCCCTCGCTCGTGCTGCTCGGTCTCGCCGGCGGCGTCGTGCTCGACGTCGCCGAGCGGGCAGGGCTCGCGGTCGCCGCGGAGGCCTTCGCCGATCGGGCCTATCAGCCGGACGGTCAGCTCGTCTCCCGCTCCGAGGCGGGGGCCGTGCTGCATGACCCCACCGCGGTGGCCGAGCGGATGGTGCGCCTGGCCGCGGACGGCGTGATCCGGGCGATCGACGGCACCGATGTGGCCGTGTCCGCGCAGTCGATCTGCGTTCACGGTGACAGCCCGGGCTCGGTGGCGATGGCCGCGGAGACGAAGCGCCTGCTGCAGGCGGAGGGCATCACGATCGCCCCGTTCGCCGGAGCCTGACATGGCCGTGCTCGCGACTCCCGCCCAGCTCGTCGACGCCCGCGCCGCCCGTGCGGCGCACCGCGCCGGCCACTCCGCCCCGACCAGCGGCGTCGCCCCGGGGCTGACCCAGGCGAACCTCATCGCGGTGCCAGCGGACTGGGCCTTCGAGACCCTCCTCTACGCGCAGCGCAACCCGAAGCCCTGCCCCGTCCTCGAGGTGATCGAGCAGGGGGAGGTGGAGTCGCGGCTCGCGCCGGGCAGCGACATCCGCACCGACATCGGGCGGTACCGCATCTGGCGGGACGGCGAGCTCGTGGAGGAGGTGTCCGACGCGACGGCGGCGTGGGACGAGCATCCCGACCTCGTCGCCTTCCTCATCGGCTGCAGCTTCACGTTCGAGACGGGGCTCGTCGAGGCCGGGATCCCGATCCGTCATCAGGAGCTCGGACGCAACGTGCCGATGTACCGCACGGCGGTGGACTGCACCCCGGCCGGACGGCTGCGCGGCGAGATGGTGGTCTCGATGCGTCCGATCGCCGCGGACCGCGTGGCCGATGCCGTGCAGATCTCCGGGCGCACCCCGGCGGTGCACGGTGCGCCGGTGCACATCGGCGACCCGGCGTCGCTCGGCATCGCCGATGTGATGGCGCCGGACTTCGGCGACGCCCCCGAGATCCGCCCCGGCGAGGTCCCCGTGTTCTGGGCGTGCGGCGTGACCCCGCAGGCGGCGATCATGGCGTCGAAGCCGCCGTTCGCCGTCACCCACGCCCCGGGGTACATGTTCGTCACCGATGTGCCGGATGCGGAGTACCGGGTCTGATGCGCATCCTCACGGCCTCCGACAGCGCGCTGCTCGTCGAGGCGGACGACCTCGAGCAGGCCATGCGGCTGAACCTCGCATGGAGCGACGTGCCCGGTGTCCTGGAGCGCATCCCCGGTGCCCGCACCGTGCTCGTGCGCTTCGACCCGCACCGCACCTCCGCCGCCGCGCTGGCCGAGACGCTCGCCGCGACCGAGGTCGATGCCGCGGCGCTGCCCGATGCGGGCGAGGTCACCATCCCGGTCCGCTACGACGGGGAGGATCTGGATGAGGTGGCCGCGCTCCTCGACGTCTCGGCGGAGGAGCTGGTGGCCCGTCACCTCGCCGCCGACTGGCGGGTCGCCTTCTCCGGCTTCGCTCCCGGCTTCGGCTATGCCGTGAGCGGCGATCCCCTCTTCGACGTGCCGCGGCGGTCGTCGCCCCGCACCCGGGTGCCCGCCGGCTCCGTCGCGCTCGCCGGAGCGTTCAGCGGTGTGTATCCGCGGGAGAGTCCGGGCGGCTGGCAGCTCATCGGACGGACCGCCCTGGAGATGTGGGACATCGACCGCGACCCGCCGGCTCTGCTCGCCCCGGGTCGCCGCGTGCGCTTCGTGCGTGCGGAGCGGGAGTCGGTCGCAGCGTCGCCGGCAGCGGCCGACGCGACGCGGGTCGCCCGTCGCGGGGACGGTCCGGCGGTCGAGGTCGTGCGACCGTCGCTGCAGCTCCTCGTGCAGGACGCGGGACGCCCCGGTTTCGCGGCGCTGGGCGTCTCGGCCTCCGGCGTCGCCGACCGCGTCGCGATGCGCGCGGCGAACCGGGCCGTGGGCAACACGCCGGCCGCGGCTGTGCTGGAGAGCGTCGGTGGGGCCGTGCTGCGCTTCCACGGCGCAGGCGTCGCCGCCGTCACCGGGGCCACGGGCTCGCTCACGCTCACCGACATCGACGGCATCGAGCGCACGCTCCTCCCCGGGGTGCCGTTCGCGACCGTCGACGGCGACGAGCTCACGCTGGGCCATCCCGAGCGCGGTCTCCGGTCCGTGATCGCCGTCCGCGGCGGCTTCGCTCCGGCGGCGGCGCTCGACAGCCGCGCGACCGACACGCTCGCCGGGCTGGGTCCCGCGCCGCTGACCGCGGGTGATCTCATTCCGATCGGGGCTGCCGCCGTGTCGGCCGTCGAGCCGGACCCGGTGCCGCGCGCGCTTCCCGCATCCGGGGAGCTGGCCTCGCTGGAGATCACGCTCGGCCCGCGCGACGACTGGTTCACGGCCGCCGGCGTCGAGGCGCTCACCGCGCAGGAGTGGACGGTCACGCCGCGCTCGGATCGGGTGGGCATCCGCCTGCACGGCGACGTGCCCCTGGAACGCGCGGTCGGCGGCGAGCTGCCGAGCGAAGGTGCCGTGACCGGGGCCATCCAGGTGCCGCCGGACGGTCAGCCCGTGCTCTTCCTCCCCGATCATCCGCTCACCGGCGGCTATCCCATCATCGGTGCCCTCACCGATCGCAGCCTCGATCTCGCCGCCCAGCTTCCGCCAGGTGTGCGGGTGCGCTTCACCGTCAAGGAGACCTCATGACCTCTGTGCTGATCGCCAACCGCGGCGAGATCGCGGTCCGCGTGATCCGCGCGTGCGCGGAGGCCGGCTACACGTCGGTCGCCGTCTACGCCGATCAGGACGCGGATGCCCTGCACGTGCGGCTCGCGGACGAGGCGATCGGCCTCGGCGGCGACACCGCGGCGACGACGTATCTGTCGGTCGAGGCGCTGATCGACGCGGCCCGCCGCAGCGGCGCGGACGCCGTGCACCCGGGCTACGGCTTCCTCTCCGAGAGCGCCGCGTTCGCGCGAGCCGTCGAGGACGCCGGACTCGTCTGGATCGGACCCTCGCCGGAGAGCATCGACGCGCTGGGCGACAAGATGACCGCGCGCCGGATCGCGCAGCGCGTGGGGGCTCCGCTCGCCGCGGGCACGGATCAGCCGCTGTCCGGGCCGCAGGAGGCGGTGGCGTTCGCCGAGGAGCACGGCCTGCCCATCGCGATCAAGGCCGCGTTCGGCGGGGGAGGTCGCGGGCTCAAGGTCGTCCGCGAGCTGGCGGAGGTCGCCGACGCGTTCGACGCGGCCACCCGCGAGGCGACCGCCGCGTTCGGTCGCGGGGAGTGCTTCGTGGAGCGCTTCCTGGAGAGCCCGCGGCACATCGAGGTCCAGGTGCTCGGCGACGGGCGCGGCGGCGTGGTCGTCGTGGGCGACCGCGACTGCTCGATGCAGCGCCGCAACCAGAAGCTCATCGAGGAGGCTCCTGCGCCCGGTCTCACGGAGGCGCAGCGGACGGCGTTCCACGACGCGGCACGGGCGATCTGCGCCGAGGTGCAGTACCGCGGCGCCGGCACGGTCGAGTTCCTCCTCGCCGCGGACGGCACGATCTCGTTCCTCGAGGTGAACACCCGGCTGCAGGTCGAGCACCCCGTGACCGAGGAGGTCACCGGGACCGACCTCGTCCGCGAGCAGTTCCGCATCGCGTTCGGCGAGGGGCCGTCGTTCACCGAGACCCCGGCGCCGACCGGGCATGCGTTCGAGTTCCGCATCAACGCCGAAGACCCCGGCCGTGGATTCCTGCCCAGCCCCGGACGGGTGGACGGCCTGCGGATCCCCGGTGGACCCGGCGTGCGGTGGGACAGCGGCATCGAGGCCGGAGACACCGTGCAGCCCGCGTTCGACTCGATGATCGCGAAGCTCATCGTGCACGCGGACACCCGGGACGCGGCCCTCGTGCGGGCGCGTCGGGCGCTGCGTGAGCTCGCCGTCGAGGGTCCGGCGACCGTGATCCCGTTCGACCTCCGCGCCATCGACGACCCCGCGTTCGCGACCGCGACCTTCGCCGTGCACACCCAGTGGATCGAGACCGTGCTGCTCCCGGTACTGGAGGCGCAGCCCCGCCCCGCGGTCGCCCCGGTCTCCGGGCTGCAGCGGTTCCCGGTGGAGATCGACGGCCGCCGCGTGATGCTCGGTCTGCCCGCGGAGCTGCTGTCCGGCATCGGTCGTTCGGCGGGTGAGGTCGCGGCCCCCGTGCCGTCAGCGGATCCCTCCGAGCTGCGGGCTCCCGCGCCGGGCACGCTCGTCCGCTGGCTCGTCGATGACGGGGCCGTGGTGGCCGAGGGAGACCCGGTGGCCGTGCTCGACGCGATGAAGATGGAGACCACGGTCACCGCGCACCGCGCCGGCACGCTCACCCCGCGCGCGGACACCGGCGCGACCCTCTCCGCCGACGCCCTCCTCGCCACGATCGCCTGACCCCGCCCCCGGCCCACCCCGTCCCGTCCCGCCCCTCCGCGTGCGGAGTGCAAAAACACCCCTCCCACACCCCTCAGACGCCCCTTTCCGATCCCGCACCCGCTGACACCGGCGGCGCCTCCCGCGTGAGAGTGCGAATACGGTCCTCCCGCCCGCCGGGCACGCCCGTTCTCGATCCCGCCCCCTCCGACCCGGGAACATCCCGCGTGCGAGTGCGATGATGTTCCTGTCTGGAGAGTGCAAAACCGGCCCTCCCGCAGCCCGGGAGAGCCCCCTTGTGATCCCGCACGCGACTCGACCAACCAAGGCCGTGCGAGCGCGAAAACGCCCCCTCCTCGTGAGAGGAGGGGGCGTTTTCCATCCGGACCGTGAACGCCCCGGGTTCGCTCACGCCTCCGACACCTGGTGGGAGTGCGAAAACGGGCCTCCGCGGGGTGCGGAAGGGGCGAAAGCCGTCCCGCACGCTTCAGGGGACGGGACGCAACCTACGCGGGGTCGCCGCCGAGGGGGCCGACGGGCTCGAGGGGCTTCGGGTCGTCGGCGCCCGTCTTGCGCGCGCGGGCGATGAGGTTGCCCAGGTGGTAGATGAGCAGCGCCGCGACCGTCCCGAGCACGATCCCGCCGAAGGCGAAGTCGCCGAGCTGCATCGTGAACCCGGCGATGCCGATCACAAGGGACACCGCTGCGGTGTACTGGTTGACCGGACGCGAGAAGTCGACGCGGCTGTCCACCCAGATCTTGATGCCGATGATTCCGATGAGGCCGTAGAGCGCCGTCGTCGCCCCGCCGAGCACGCCCGCGGGGATCGAGTTGAACACCTCGCCGACCTTGGGCGAGAACGCCAGGAGGATCGCGAACAGACCCGCCACCCAGTACACGGCGGTGGAGTACACGCGGGTCGCGGCCATGACGCCGATGTTCTCGCCGTAGGTCGTGGTGCCCGAGCCGCCGAAGCCACCGGCGATGGTCGTGGCGACACCGTCGGCGATGAGGGCGCGACCGGTGTGACGGTTGATCGCGGGGTCTTCGGTCATGGTCGCGACCCCGCGCACGTGACCGACGTTCTCCGCGATGAGCACGAGCACGACGGGCAGGAACATCGCGATGGTCGACCAGGTGCCGGGCTCGACGAAGTCCGGGAACTGGAAGTGCGGGAGGCCGATCCAGGGGGCGTCTGCGATGAGCTCGGCGGGGGTCTTGTCGCCGCGGAGCGGGTTGGGCACCTCGAACGAGCCGTTGAACGCGGCCCAGATGAAGCCGACGGCGACGCCGAGGAAGATCGAGATCCGGCCGAGGAAGCCCCGGAAGAGCACGGCGAAGAGGATGATCGCGACGAGGGTGATCGTAGCCGTCACGGGGTCGAGCGCGAAGTTGCTCCAGGCGGTGGGGGCGAGGTTGAAGCCGATGAGCGCGACGATGGCACCGGCGACGACCGGGGGCATCAGGGCATCGACCCAGCGCAGGCCGACGAACTGCACGACGAGACCGACGACCGCCAGGAGCACGCCCACCGCGACCACGCCCGCGAGAGCCGAGCCGGTGCCGCCCGCCGCGACGGCCGCGGTGATGGGGGCGATGAAGGCGAACGAGGAGCCGAGGTAGCTCGGCAGCTGGTTCTTCGTGATGAGGAGGAAGAGCAGCGTGCCGATGCCGCTGAAGAGCAGCGTGGTCGACACGGGGAAGCCGGTGAGCGTCGGCACGAGGAACGTGGCGCCGAACATGGCGACCACGTGCTGGGCGCCGATGGCGATGGTCGCGGGCCAGGACAGACGTTCCGCGGGGGTGACGACGGCGCCGGGCTCGACGGTGCGGCCGTTTCCGTGCAGCTTCCACAAAGCCATGCGGGCTCCTCAGGGTTCGGGATCGGGGGCGGAGTGCTGGAGCAACACTACCGATTCCTGAGTGTTCCCTGTGCGTCCCGCGGCCGCGAGGAGCGCGGCGTCAGGCACCGAGGCAGTCGATGAGCTCGCGGTACCGGGCGGCCGTCCGCGCCACGACCTCCTCGGGCAGCACGGGGGGCTCGCCCTGCTTGTCCCAGTTCGCCGCGAGCCAGTCGCGCACGATCTGCTTGTCGAAGCTCGCCATCCGCTCGGCCGGGGTCGATCCCGTGCGCCAGGCCTCGGCGTCCCAGTACCGGGAGGAATCGCTCGTGAGCACCTCGTCGGCGAGGCGGAGGGTGCCGTCGGCGTCGGTCCCGAACTCGAACTTCGTGTCGGCGAGGATGAGGCCCTTCTCCTCGGCGATGGCCGCGGCCCGACGGTAGATCGCGAGCGAGGCGTCGCGGAGCTCGGCCGCCCGGTCCGCCCCGACGAGCTCGACGACGCGGTCGAACGTGATGTTCTCGTCGTGTTCGCCCATCGGTGCCTTGTAAGCCGGGGTGAACAGCGGCTCAGGGAGACGGTCGCCGTTCTGCAGGCCTGCCGGCAGGGCGATGCCGCACACGGTGCCGTGCTCCTGGTACTCGGCCCAGCCGGAGCCGGTGATGTACCCGCGCACGACGCACTCGATCGGCAGCATCTCGAGCGACTGGGCGAGCATGGCGCGATCGGCCACCTCCTCCGGCAGGTCGCCGTCCGTGAGATGGTTCGGAACGTCGAGCTGGGCGAACCACCAGCGGCTGAGGCGGGTCAGCAGAGCACCCTTGTCGGTGATGCCGGGGGAGAGCACGATGTCGAAAGCGCTCACCCGGTCGGACGCGACGACGAGGATGCGGGTGTCTGCCGGGTCCTCCGAGGCATAGAGGTCGCGGACCTTTCCGGAGTAGAGGTGTCGCCACCCGGGGATGGCCTGCGCGTTTCCTGCGGACGGTGTGCTCACCCGCCCATTATCCCGGTGATGCGTGCTCTTCCGCGCCGAGACCCCGCGTTCGCGTCGAGACCCCGGGGTGTGCGCGTCGCGACCCCGGGGTCTCGCCGGAAATACGGGGTCTCGGCGGAGGAAGGGCGGGTGTATAGTCCATGTGGACTATTTAGCGGGGGCGACAGCAGATCGGGGAGAGGCGTGGGGAAGAGCAGGGATGTGGTGGCGGGACTCACGCCCCTCGGGGTGATGGTGCTCGCGCTGCTTCGCGAGAGCGACATGCATCCGTACGAGATGGTGCGGCTGCTTCGCGCGCGTCACGACGACCGGCTCATCACCGTCACCAACGGCACGCTGTACCACACGGTCGCGCGGCTCCAGCGGGCGGGTCTGCTCGACGAGGTCGGCACGGATCGCGAGGGCAACCGACCGGAGCGGACGACCTACACCCTCACCGACGCCGGTCGGGAGGCGGTGGTCGCGTGGGTGCGTCGTGCCCTCCCCCGCATCGACCGCGAGACCGACGCCCGCGTCGCGCTCGCCGAGTCGCACAACCTCGACCGCGACGACGCCGTCGCGCTGCTGCAGGAGCGACGGGAGGCGCTCGTCGCCTCGTACGCGCTGCACCACGACGGCCTCGCCGCCGCCCGCACCAAGGGCGTCCCGCCGCAGGTCCTCGTCGAGATCGAACGGCAGGAGGCGCTGCTCGACGCCGAGCTCCGCTGGCTCGACACCCTCCTCACCCGCCTCGACGGCGACGAGCTCCGCTGGGGCCCCGACGCCTTCGACGACACCGACCGCTACCGCGCTCAGCGAAAGGCTGCACAGCAATGACCGATTCCCGCCAGACCTCGGGGCCCGAGACGGGGCCCTTCGCCGCCGGTCACGCGCCGAAGAGTCCGTGGCCGGCGCTCTGGGCCCTCGTCATCGGGTTCTTCATGATCCTCGTCGACACCACGATCGTGTCCGTCGCGAACCCGGCGATCAAGGCCGCCCTCGACCCCGACACGAACAACCTCGACAACGTCGTGTGGGTCACCAGCGCCTACCTGCTCGCCTACGCCGTGCCGCTGCTCATCACCGGACGACTCGGCGACCGCTTCGGCCCGAAGAACATCTACCTCATCGGGCTCGCGGTCTTCACCCTCGCCTCGCTCTGGTGCGGACTGTCGACGACGCTCGAGGGCCTGATCGCGGCCCGCGCGGTGCAGGGGCTCGGCGCCGCGTTCATGACCCCGCAGACCATGGCCGTCATCACCCGCACGTTCCCGCCGAACCGGCGCGGCGCGGCGATGGGCCTCTGGGGTGCCACGGCCGGCGTCGCCACGCTCGTCGGCCCCCTCGCGGGTGGCCTGCTCGTCGACGGCTTCGGGTGGGAGTGGATCTTCTTCGTCAACCTCCCCGTCGGCGTGGTCGCCTTCGTGCTCGCCTGGATCCTCGTGCCGAAGCTGAAGACGCACCCGCACCGGTTCGACCTCGTCGGCGTCGTCCTCAGCGCGCTCGCGCTGTTCCTCATCGTCTTCGGGCTGCAGGAGGGCGAGAAGTACGACTGGGGAACCATCGCGGGACCGATCTCGGTCTGGGGCCTCATCATCGCCGGCGTCGTGGTGCTCGCGCTCTTCATCGTGCAGCAGGCGCGCACCCGGAGCGAGCCCCTCGTGCCGCTCGCCCTCTTCCGCGACCGCAACTTCTCCGGCGCCAACGTGGCGATCGCGGCGGTCGGCTTCACGGTCACGAGCATGTCGCTGCCGATGATGTTCTTCCTGCAGACCGCGCGCGGCCTCACCCCCACCGAGGCCGCGATGCTGCTCATCCCGATGGCCGTGCTGTCGGGCGTGCTCGCGCCGGTCGCCGGGAAGATCCTGGATCGTGTCGACCCGCGCATCATCCTCGTCCCCGGTCTGCTCTGCGTCGCGGGTGCCTTGGTCTGGTACTCCGCACTGACCACGATGGACACCCCGATCCTGATGTTCCTGCTGCCGTCCGCGCTGATGGGCATCGGCAACGCGGGCATGTGGGGGCCGCTGGCGACCACGGCCACGCGCAAGCTGCCGCCGCGACAGGCCGGTGCCGGCGCGGGCATCTACAACACCACCCGCACCATCGGCTCGGTCATCGGCTCCGCCTCGATCGCCGCGTTCATGCAGTCGCGGCTGGAGGCGAACCTCCCCGGTCTGGCCGACGCTCCGGCCGGTACGGGCAGCGGCGCGCTGCCGCCGCAAGTCGCCGAGGGCTTCGCGGCCGGCATGTCCCAGACCCTGCTGCTGCCCGCCGGCGTCATCCTCATCGCGCTGGTCGCCTCGCTGTTCCTCCGCGGGCAGGATCGGACGGACGAGGCCGTCACCGCGACCCCTCCGGCGTGACCGCGATGACCCCGACACGCCGGTATCCACGCGGGTTCCGGCGGCGTTCGGGGTCGCGCCGAGATTCCGGCGCGCGAGAGGCGCGGGGTTAGGGTGGATGGTCGGCGGCCGCCGGGTCGCCCTTCCGAACCCCGAGGAGCACTCGACGTGAGCCGCCATCCATCCTCTCCGCCGAGCCGTCTGCGGCGGTTCGGCCGCACCGCCGGCGCGACCGCTCTCGCCGCGCTCGTCGCCGCCGGAGCACTACTCGCCGGAGCCGTGCCCGCCACCGCGGCCGACGACGGCGAGACCTACGTCATCGGCACCGACACGACCTTCGCGCCGTTCGAGTTCACGGACGAGTCCGGCGACCTCGTCGGCATCGACATGGACCTCCTGCGCGCGATCGCGGAGGACCAGGGCTTCGACGTGGAGATCCGCCAGCTCGGCTTCGACGCCGCGGTGCAGGCGCTGCAGTCGAACCAGGTCGACGCCGTCATGGCCGGGATGTCGATCACCGAGGAGCGCCAGCAGACCTTCGACTTCAGCGACCCGTACTTCACCAGCGGCGTGCAGCTCGGGGTGCTCGAGTCCAGCGACATCCAGTCCCTCGACGACCTGAACGGCAAGACCGTCGCGGTCAAGACCGGCACCCAGGGGCAGACCTTCGCCGAGGAGAACGCCGACGAGTACGGCTTCCGGATCACGCCCTACCAGGACACGACCGACATGGTCGATGCGGTCAAGGCAGGTCAGGCCGTCGGCTACTTCGAGGACTTCCCCGTGCTCGCCTACGGCATCCAGCAGGGGTCGGGCTTCCGCCTGGTCGGCGAGCCCGCGCTCGGCGGCGAGTACGGCTTCGCAGTCAACAAGGGCGAGAACGCCGAGCTCCTGGAGATGTTCAACGCCGGGCTCGCCAACCTGCAGGAATCCGGCGCGTACGACGAGATCGTGGACACCTACCTCGCGACGGGTGACGACGCGCAGGAGGCGCAGCCCACCGACATTATCTCGGTCGCGGTGAAGTACTGGCCGGCCCTGATGCAGGGTCTGTGGCTCACCATCCTCGCCACGATCGTCGCGGTGATCGCGGCGTTCATCCTCGGGATCATCTTCGGCTTCGGGCGCCTGTCGAAGTTCGCGCCGTTCCGCTGGATCGCGACGGCCTACGTCTACGTCTTCCGCGGGACCCCGATCCTGATCCAGGCGTTCTTCGTGTTCTTCGCCATCCCGCAGCTGATCCCCGACCTGAAGTTCGACCCGTTCGTGGCCGGTGCGATCACCCTGTCGCTGAACACCGGTGCGTACATGACGGAGATCATCCGCGGCGGCATCCAGGCCGTCGACCCCGGTCAGGCGGAGGCGTCGCGTTCGCTCGGCCTCAGCCACTGGAAGACGATGCGCAAGGTCGTGCTGCCGCAGGCGTTCCGGATCATGATCCCGTCGTTCGTGAACCAGGGCATCATCACGCTGAAGGACACCTCGCTCATCAGCGTCATCGGTCTCGCCGAGCTGACGTTCGTCTCGCGCCAGATCATCGCCTCGACGTATCTTTCGGCGCAGGTGCTGACGATCGTCGCCATCATCTACTTCGTCGTGATCACGCTGCTGACGCTGCTCGCGAACCGCCTGGAGAGGAAGGCCAACGCATGAGCAAGATCGAGGTCAGGGACCTGCACAAGTCCTTCGGCGACAACGAGGTGCTCAAGGGCATCGATCTCACGGTCGAGGACGGCGAGGTCATCGCCGTGATCGGCCCCTCCGGCTCGGGCAAGTCGACGCTGCTGCGCTGCCTCAACAAGCTCGAGGAGCCGACGTCGGGGCACGTGATCATCGACGGGGTCGACCTCACCGACAAGAGCGTGAAGCTGGATGAGGTGCGCCAGCGCATCGGCATGGTGTTCCAGCACTTCAACCTGTTCCCGCACATGACCGTGCTGGAGAACATCACGCTCGCCCCGGTCGAGCTCGGCCGCATGACGAAGGCCGAGGCCCGCGACCGCGCTCGGTCGCTGCTCGAGCGCGTCGGCCTGTCGGAGAAGGCGGACGCGAAGCCCGCGTCGCTCTCCGGCGGTCAGAAGCAGCGCGTGGCCATCGCCCGTGCGCTCGCGATGGACCCGGAGATCATGCTGTTCGACGAGGCCACCAGCGCCCTCGACCCGGAGATGGTCGGCGAGGTGCTGCAGGTCATCCGCGACCTCGCCGAGGGCGGCATGACCATGGTGCTCGTGACCCACGAGATGGGCTTCGCGCGCGAGGTGTCCGACCGCACGGTGTTCATGGACGGCGGCGTCGTGGTCGAGGAGGGCACTCCCGCCGACCTGTTCGGCGCCCCCAAGAACGAGCGCCTCCAGGACTTCCTGTCGAAGGTTCTCTGACCCCGTTCGAGTCGCTCAAATGGCTGCATTCCCGGCTGGGATGCAGCCATTTGCGCTACTTCAACGCGGTCAGCGAGCGACGCGGGCAGCGATGTCGGTGCGGTGGTGGGACCCCTCGAGGCGGATGCGGCCGAGGGCGTCGTAGGCGCGGTCGCGGGCGGTGCGGAAGTCCGCGGCCACGGCGACGACGTTCAGCACACGGCCACCCGTCGCGATGAGCGAACCCCCCGGTGCGTCGGGACTCGCGGTCGCGGCGTGCACCAGGCGGACCCCCTCTACGGCGGCCGCATCGTCCAGACCCTCGATCGGACGCCCGGTCTGCGGCGCCTCCGGATACCCCTCGCTCGCCAGGACCACGGTGATCGCGACCTCATCGCGGAACACCGGCTCCGGCTGGTCCTCGAGGGTGCCGGAGGCGGCGGCGAAGAGGAGCTGCGACAGCGGGGTCTCCAGTCGCGGCAGCACGACCTGGGTCTCCGGGTCGCCGAAGCGCGCGTTGAACTCGATCACCCGCACGCCCTGCGGGGTGAGGATGAGACCGGCGTAGAGGAGGCCGATGAACGGGGTGCCCTCGGCGTCGAGCTGGCGGACGACCGGAAGGGCGACGTCGCGGGTGACCTCTTCCACGAATGCCTGCTCGCTGCCGAACTGCTCCGCGAGCCAGGGCAGGGGGGAGTACGCCCCCATACCGCCGGTGTTGGGGCCGGCGTCGCCGTCGAGGGCCCGCTTGAAGTCCTGTGCTGGGCTGAGCGCGCGCACGGTGTCGCCGTCGCTGAGGAAGAACAGCGAGACCTCGGGGCCGGACAGGAACTCCTCGACGAGGACGGGGCCGGCCGGGAGGTACTGCTCCGCGTGAGCCAGGGCCTCGGCGCGGTCGGAGGTGACGATGACGCCCTTGCCCGCGGCGAGCCCATCGGCTTTGACGACGTAGGGGGCGCCGAGGTCGTCGAACGCGGCCTCGACCTCGCCGACCGTGGCGGCCCGGACCGCGCGGCCCGTCGGCACGCCGGCGGCGTCCATGACCCGCTTGGCGAAGGCCTTGGAGCCCTCGAGCTGCGCGGCGGCCTTGCCCGGCCCGAACACGGGGATACCCCGTCCGCGGAGCTCGTCCGCGACGCCCGCCACCAGAGGGGCCTCCGGGCCGATGACGACGAGGTCGATCGCGTGCTCGTTCGCGAAGGCCGTCACCGCGGCGCCGTCCAGCGGGTCGAGGGCGACGGGTGTCGCGTCCTGCGCGATGCCGGCGTTGCCGGGGGCGACGAGGATCTCGTGCGCGGGGGACTCGGCGCGCAGCGCCAGGATGATCGCGTGCTCACGGGCACCGGAACCGAGGACGAGGATCTTCACCCGTCCAGCCTATCGAGGCGCGTGCGCGGGGTTCCGGTGGGTCCCGGTCAGAGCTCGATGGGACGCTCGTCCGCCGTGTCCCAGGGCACGGTCCAGCCGGTGGCATCGAACAGGGCGTCGAGCACCATGGCGGTGAAACCCCACACGATCGTGCCGTCGACGTCGAACGCGGGTCCGCGGAACGTGCGCCCGGCGCGGGACAGGGTCGAGGTGAAACGGGTCGCGGGGTCGAGGAGCTGGGCGACGGGGACGCGGAACACCTCGACGGTCTCCGCGTGGTCGACCGCGACGACGCGGGACGGCGACTGCCACCAGGCGAGCACAGGGGTGACGAGGTGGTTGCTCGCGGCGAGGGGGATCACGGGAAGCGTGGCGAGCACCTCGACTCCCGCGGGATCGAGGCCGGTCTCCTCCTCGGCCTCCCGGAGCGCGGTGGCGACCGCGTCGGCATCGGCCGCTTCGGCGCGTCCGCCGGGGAAGGAGACCTGCCCCGGGTGCGAGGAGAGGGTGGGCGCGCGGCGTTGCAGCAGCACGTCGAGGTCGCGGGCGACGGCCGCATCGACGGTCGGTGCGGGGATGCGGTCGAGGACGCCGAAGAGGATGAGCACCGAGGCGTCATGGGCGCGGCCCGGATCCGCGAGCGGAGGGATCGGCACGCTCCAGGAGTGGTCGGCCGCGGCGGCGAGCAGCTCGGCGCGGGCGCCCTGGGGATGCATGCTCATGCCATCGAGCTTATGACCGGGGCCGCCGCGGCGGATCTAGGGTGGGGGGATGGCCAGGAAGATCGACATCGTCGACGGACGCGCGGCGCTCGGTGCCGTGCGCGACGCGGAGGCCGCCGGGACGAAGCCGACGCGGCCGGAGCTCGCCACCGCGGTGCGCTACCTGCTTCAGCTGCTCGATGAGAAGGCGCCGGGCAACAGCGTCGAGGTGCGCGTCCCGCCGTTCGGAGCCGTGCAGGTGATCCAGGGGCCGCGGCACACGCGGGGGACTCCGCCGAACGTCGTGGAGATGGACGCCGCCACCTGGATCGCGGTCGCGACCGGCGCGGAGGCGTGGACGGATGCCGCCACGGCCGGACGCATCCACGCCTCGGGCACGCGCGCGGATCTCACCGGAGTCCTCCCGCTGCGCCCCTAGCGCCGGGCGACGACGAGCGGCACTCCGGTGTGCGGGTGCGGGAAGACGTCGACGGGCTGCCCGTAGACCTCCTCGATCCGTGCGGCCGTGAGGACCTCGGCCGGCGTGCCGGTGGCGGCGACCCGACCGCCCGCCAGCAGAGTGACGCGGTCGGCATGCGCGAGAGCGGCGTTGAGGTCGTGCAACACGACCGCGACCGCGACCCCGGCCTCCGCCCGTCTGCGGATCACCCGCATGACGTCTTCGTGATGCTTGAGGTCCAGGGCTGCCGTCGGCTCGTCGAGCAGCAGGATCCCGGTGTCCTGGGCGAGTACACGGGCCAGCGCCACCCGCGCGCGCTCACCGCCGGAGAGCGAGGGGACGGAGCGCTCCCGCAGCGCCGTGACCTCGGTCGTCGCCATCGCCGTCGCCACGACGCTGTCATCCTCTTCGGCGACCGGGCTCCGCGCCCACGGCGTGCGTCCCATCCGCACGACCTGCTCGACCGTGAAGGGGAAGGTGACGGCGTTCTCCTGCAGCAGCACGGCGCGTCGCCGGGCGAGATCGCGGGCGCGCGTCCCCGCGACGGGGCTGCCGTCGAGGAGGACGGTGCCGGACACCGGAGCGACGTCCCCCGCGAGCACGCCGAACAGGGTCGACTTGCCCGCGCCGTTCGGCCCGACGAGGGCGTGCACCTCGCCGGCGTGGATGTCGATGGCCGTGTCGTCGAGGATGGCGCGTCCGTCGCCGACGCGCACCGTGAGCCCCTGGCCCCGCAGGCGCGGGCTCACGCCCATCCTCCCGACTGCCGCCGCGTCCGCACGAGAAGCCAGAGGAAGAACGGGCCGCCCACGAGGGACGTGATCATGCCGATGGGGAGGTCCGCGAGCGGTACGGCCGTGCGCGCCACGAGGTCGGCGGCCGCGATGAGGAGGGCGCCGCCGAGGGCGGAGGCGATCACGAGCGGGAGGTGTGCGGGGCCGATCAGCATGCGCATGAGGTGGGGCACCACGAGACCCGCGAACCCGATGATCCCTGCGAAGGCCACCGCGGCGCAGACGAGCAGCGCCACCGTGACGATGACGACCATCCGCAGCAGCTCGACCGGCACGCCCAGATGTCGGGCGGTGCGCTCGCCGAGGGCGAAGAGATCCAGACCCGGCGCCACGATCAGGGCGACGACGACCCCGATCGCCACGAGCGGCGCGACGAGCTGGATGTTCGACCAGAGGGCGCCGTTCAGCGAGCCGAGCTGCCAGAACACGATCTGCTCGCGCGTCGAGGTCGTGCCGAGGAACGTGAGGAAGGCCATACCGGCGCCGGCGATGGCGTTGATCGCGATGCCGGTGAGCAGCAGCGTGACCACTTCGGTGCGACCGCCGGAGCGGCTCAGGAGGTAGACGGAGAAGACAGCCGCGAGACCGCCGAGGAAGGCGAAGGCGGGCGTCGTCCACATGCCGAAGGTGGCCAGGCCGAACGTGATGCTGGCCGCCGCCCCGAGCGCCGCGCCGGAGGAGACGCCGACGACGCCGGCGTCCGCGAGGGGGTTGCCGAAGATGGCCTGCATGAGCACGCCGGAGACCGCGAGCGCGGCGCCGACGAGCAGGCCGAGGACCAGGCGGGGGAGGCGGAGGTTGTAGATCACGCCGTCGTCGGTCGCCGCGGCGGGAGTCCCGGCGGTGTCGATGCCGAGGCCGCGCAGGAGGACGTCCAGGAGCGCGGTCGGGGACAGGTCGTACTGCCCGCTGGTGATCGACGCGACGCTCGTGACGAGAAGGCCGATGACGAGGGCGACGACGACCGTCGCGAAGCGTAGTCCCCGATGCCGGGTCGGCGTCGGGGTGACGACCTCGCCGGTCACGAGGCGGGTTCCGGCGCGTACAGGGCCCGCGCGAGGGCGCTGATCACATCGGCCGATCGGGGGCCGAAGCTGAGGATCTCGGCGTCCGCCATGTCGATCACGCGGCGATGTGCTCCTGCGGGGGTCTCGGCGATGGCGGGGATGCGTTCGAGGAGCCCGTCGACGCCGCCCACCGATTCCAACCCGTCCGTCATCATCACGAGCACGTCGGGCTGCGCGGCGACGAGTGCTTCCGCGGTCATCGGCTTCATGCCCTCCCAGCCGATCTCCTCCGCGACGTCGACACCGCCGACCGCATCGATGAGGGAGTCCGCCCCGGAGTCCTCGCCGAAGATGTAGTACACGTTGGCGCTCCCGCGCACGTACAGGAAGAGCATGCGGGCGCGGTCTGACTCGGCGGGCGGGGTGACGTCGGCGATCTCCGCGATGGCGGCGTCGAGCTCGGCGTCGAGGCGGGCGATGAGCGCCGCGCCGCGCGTCGGGACGCCGAGGGCCGTGGCGATCTCCGTCACGAGCGCGGCGGTGGTGTCGATCCGTCGGTCGCTGGAGATGACGACGACCGCGATGCCCGCATCCCGCAGCTGCTGGCGGACCTCTTTCGGGCCGATCGTGGAGTCGGTGAGGACGACGGTCGGGGCCAGCTCGAGGATCGCCTCCGGGTTGAGCGTGTGCCCGGTCTTGGTGACGACCGGAAGGTCCTCGGTACCGGGGAACTGCGTGGACGCGTCGCGTCCGACGACCTGATCGCCGAGCCCGAGCGCGAACACCGTGGCGGCGATCGTGCCGGCGATGTCGATCGGGAGGATGCGATCGACATCCGTGATCTCGACCTCGCGGCCTTCGCTGTCGGTCACGGTGACCGGGAGCGCCGGGGCGGTGTCGTCATCGACGGGCGCGACCGCGTGACTCCCGAGGCACGCGGTCGAGGGGCCCGTCGCTGCGCGCACGTCGGCGACCAGGTCCAGATCGGCGAGAGGAGTCGAGGCCTGCGGGCAGGCGTCGTCGACGACAGGGGTCTGCGCGGGACCGGAGTCCGACCCGGCGCAGGAGGCCAGTCCGAGAGCCAGCGCGGCGGCGAGAAGCAGGGCAGGAGCGCGTCGCATTAGGCAAGGCTATCCTAAAACTTGACGCCCTCACCGGCGCGCCTCTACGCTCAGGATCGGCGGCTTGCTTAGCCAAGCCTAACCAAACTCCACCTTCGCCCGACTGCCGTGCGGCACCGCCGGGAGCGCACGATCGATCGCGCCCGGCGCGCCGCGGAGAACCGTGAACGCCACAGCACACACCCCATCAGCGAGCACACGCCTGCGTGTCCTGCTCGCCGCCCTCGTCTCCTTCGTCCTCGTCGCCGCCGGGGCGATGGTCAGCCCACCGGCCCACGCGGCTGCGGCGACCGTCACCGCGGCGGTGTCGTCCGCCGACACCAGCGGCCTCACCGTGCAGGTGCGGGCTGAGGGCCTGCCCGACGTGACGGGCGTCTATGCCGCACTGATCGTGTCGGGCACCGAGAGCGGCATCTCCGCCGGTGGTGGCTACGCCGCGTTCGCGCTGCCCTTCCCGAGCGTGCAGCAGGGGGCCGCTTCCTTCACGCTGCAGGCGCCAATCGCGTCCCTGGACCGGACGAAGACGTACGAGGTGCTCGTCTGGCAGCAGCACTCCGCGCCGTCAGCCGCCACGATCTACGGCCGCGGCGACGTCACGGTGACGCCGGAGCAGTGGGACACGATCTTCGGAACGACGCCCACCGCGCCGGGCGAGACGGAGCCGGGCGAGACCGCGCCCGGGGAGACGGAGCCGGGCGAGACCGAGCCGGGCGAGACCGAGCCCGGGGAGACGACTCCGGGTGAGACGGAGCCGGGGGAGACGGCCCCGGGTGAGACCGAGCCGGCGCCCGCCGAAGCCGCCATCGAGGTGTTCCTCGCCGACGGCACGACGCCCGCTGCGGGCGCTCGCCTCCAGGCCGGCGACGCGATCGTCGTCAAGGGCACCGGATACGACCCGACCGCGAACGTCGGCGGACGCGGCGTCCCGATCCCGTCGAACCTGCCCCAGGGCGCCTATGTGGTCTTCGGCAACTTCGCCGCGACGTGGCAGCCCTCGCAGGGGGCGCCGTCCTCGGCGCGTTCGGTCGGTGCTCAGGCCTGGGCGCTCGCCGAGGATGTGCTGACCCAGGTCCCGACGCAGTACCAGGGTGCGATCCGCGCACAGTGGGTGGACATCTCGCCCGAGGGCTCGTTCCAGGTCGCGCTGACGCTGAAGGACACCCCGGCGACGCCCGGCTCCTACGGCGTGTACACCTACCCGGCAGGTGGTGTCGTCAACGCCGACCAGGAGCGCAGCGTCGCTCTCGACTACCGCATCGCCTCGGGGCTGACGACCACCGTGAAGGCGGCGACGGCCGAGGACGGCCTCACGGTCACGGCCGCGGCGACGAAGCTCGGTGCCGTCACCGGTGCCTACGCCGCGCTGATCGAGAAGGGCACGGAGGCCGATGTCACCGCCGGAGGCGGCTTCCTCGCGATGCAGTACGTGCGCGGCATCACCGGCGGCGGCTTCAGCGCCGACCTGACCGCGGCCGCGAGTGCTCTCGACCGGTCGAAGGCCTACGAGGTGATCGTCTGGCAGCAGCACACGATGCCGAACGCGGACACCATCTACGCACGCTCCACTGTCACCGTCACCGACGCGCAGTGGCGCGCCCTGCTCGGTGAGAAGCCGACCGAACCGAAGCCCCCGGTCACGCCGAAGACCCCGGTGACGCCGACGAAGCCGGCCGCGACCGTCCCCGGCGGGTCGCTGCGCTGGGCCATCTCGTCCTCGTTCACGAACTACATCACCGGACCGATCGCCCAGGGCACGATCACCGTCTCCGGGGGCGCCACGCGGTCCGGCGGCCAGTTCCGGTTCGGGCAGACCGTGGGCGGCGACTTCGACGCGGCTTCCGGACGCGGCAGTGTCGTCTACCGCGGCGCTGTGCGCTTCACCGGCCACCACGGGGTGCTCGACGTCACGGTCGCCGATCCGATGATCCGGCTCACCTCGGCGTCCTTTGCCACGCTGTTCGTGACGAGCGGGGGTGCGCAGGTGCCGTTCGCGACCCTCGACCTCTCCCGCGCCGTCCGCACGGCGGCCGGTGGCGCCGTCACCTACACGGCGGCACCTGCCGCCCTCACGGACGCCGGACGCGACCGCGTGCTCTCGGGGTACGGCACCACGCTCGCCCCCGTCTCGTTCACGATCGGCTCCGTCGCCGCCGCTCCGTCGGGCACGACGGGAACGGTCGCGGCGGCCGCGGTCGTCCCGAAGGCCACGCTCCCGACGACCGCGCCGACGGCGGCCGGCATCGAGGTCGACGAGGAGAACCTCGCCGCGCTCGCCGCCGGGAAGACGGCCACGGTCTCCGCCTCCGGCTTCCGTGCGAACGAGGAGGGCATCAAGGTGGTCGTGTACTCGACCCCCGTGCTGCTCGGCACGGTGACGGCCGATGCGGCGGGGGTCGCGACGTGGTCGGGTGCCCTCCCGGCCACGCTCGCCGACGGCGCGCACACGCTCACCTTCCAGGGTTCGGTCGATCGCGGTCTCGCGTTCACGCTCACCAGAGCGACCGCGGAGATCGGCGTGTGCACGGTCGAGGGGGCGACCCTGCACTGGGGCTACAAGGAGTCGTTCCGCACGTACATCGAGGGCATCGCGCGGGGCGGCTGGACGCTCACCGGCGTCACCTACGAGTACCCCGCCTTCGTGTGGTCGAACGGCACCGGTTCGCTGGATGACGAGGCGCGCACGGGTCTGGTCGCCTACGGCGGCAGCATCACCTTCACGGGCCACGACGGGGCGCTGAACACGACGCTGGCGAACGCGCGGGTCGAGCTCGTGGGCGACACCGGCTACCTCGTGTTCGACGTGACCGGGACCACTCAGGCCGGGGAGGCCGTGGCGCAAGAGGGCGTGCGTCTCGCCGAGTTCGCCCTCGCGGACGCCGCCGTCGTCGACGGCGCGCTGACCCTCGATGCGGTTCCCACGACGCTGACCCCGGCCGGTGCCTCCGCGTTCGGCACGTATGAGGCGGGCGAGGAGCTCGACCCGGTCTCCGCCGTGATCCCGGTCGACGGCGCCTGCGGCACTCCCGCCGACGAGGAGCCCGAGCCGGAGGCCGAGGCGGACGCGGCGGTGACCGCGATCAGCGCGCCGGTCGCCACCGAGGAAGCTCCGGTGTGGCCCTGGATCGTGGGCGGTCTGGTGGTCGTGGCGCCGGCCGCGACGGGCGGGGTACTGATCGTGCGTCGCACTCGGAGGGGGGAGCCGGCCGAGACGACGACCGAGGTCTGAGTCCGGCGGCTATCGGAACCGCCCTCCCCGGTGATCGGGGAGGGCGGTTCCGTGTGCGGCTGCGTACGCCCGCAGAGGGTGGGACAATGGAGGCATGCCCTCCCACGACACCCACCAGACCGTCGAAGCGACCGTGCGCCGTGTGCCGCGGTACGGCGTGCTCATGGGCATCGGGGTCGTGCTGGGCGTCATCGCCGCCGGCATCCTCACGATGGTCGGCAGCTTCGAGCAGTCGCAGGCGCTCGACGTCGTCTACCCGCCTGGTCAGGTCTTCGGCTTCCTGCTGCTGTGGACCGTGCCGATCGGGCTGGCGCTGGGTGGCGTGGCAGGCCTCATCCTCGAGCGGATCGCCCGCCGCCATGACCGCGTCGTGAGGGTCGACCGGGAGACCGTGGTCGACGAGGACGACACGACGACCGACCCCTCCTAGGCGAGCTCGGCGATCACCGGCCGGATGGCGGAGTCGAAGGCCACGACGTCCCGGCGGAGCCCGTCGGTCACCGCGACCGTGAGGTCGCCGATCCACCAGATCCCGCGCTGGGACAGCGGCAGCACCTGCACGTTCAGCTCGAACGAGTGCGCGCGGCGTCCGATGTCACGCTCGAACTCCGCGATCGCGCTCGCGTACGCCCGGTAGGCGTCCCCGCCGGTGTGGCTCTTCATCGACCCGACGTACCGGTCGTGCGCGGCGGTGGCGTACCGGAGGGCGGTTCCGGCATGCGGCCGGATCGCGGCGGAGAGCGCCTCGGCGCCGCTCGCCGGGAGGGCCACCAGGGTGTCGAAGCCGTCGATCAGTTCCAGGGGCACACCGGAGTGATGAGCCCGGGGCTCCACGGTCATGTCCCAGTACCCCTGCCACTGCGCTTCGACCTCGGGCGGGGCATCCGCCGCATCGGGGGCACGCACCGAGAGGTCGCGGAGGGACGGAAGGTCCAGCGGCGCCCTGATGCCCAGCAGCTGGCGCAGCGCGAGCGCGACGAGCACCGGAACGCTCGCGTCTTCGCGGATGAGCCACTGCGGCTTGTCGGCCATGGCCCCCATCGTAGGCGGGTGCGGCAACCGTGCGGAGTCCTGGCACGGTAATGCCCTCCGTGAGCCGCGTCACCGTCCGGACCGCCGCGCACGAGGCCGCGGGTGTCGCCGACACAGAGCGCTCCGACGGCGGTGTGGCCGCCGACCTCGTTCGCCAGGCGTCGACGCGGATCCAGGGCATCGCCGGCTGGATCGGCGACCGCGACCCCGGGTCGCTGCTCAGAGCTCAAGCAGTCGGCCACGCGTGCCGGCGGCGGGGCGGGGATGCTCGGCGGGGCGGGATACGGCGCACTCATGATGAAGGGCGCCGTGCGCTCGAGGGTCGACCGGGTCATGGGCGCTGCCGACGACGCCGGGGATTGGCTCGGCGATGCCTCCTCCTCGGTCGCCGATGCGGGGCGGCACACCGTCGCCAAGGCCCAGGGGAATCGGCTGGCGGTGGGCCTGATGGCCTTCGCCGCCGTCAAGGAGGAGGCCGCCGGCGCTGCTGCGCATGTCCGCGACGACGCGACCCACGCCGTCGACGAGGTGAAGAGCAGCGCGCAGGACGCCCGCGACAACGTCGCGGGCCAGAGCTGACATCCTTCGCCGTGCCGGAGCCAGGGCCCGACTCGCAGCGCCGAGTCGGGCCCTGGCCACGTTTCAGAGGCTGTCGGTGGGGAACGACGGCGGGCGCTTCTCGAGGAACGCCGCGATCCCGTCCCTGCTGTCGGCGAGCGCGAACGCGTCGCCGTACAGCCAGGTCTCCTCGGTGAAAGCTGCGGCGCGGCTCTCCGCGACGGCTGCGCGCAAGGCGGAACGTGCCAGCGCGGTCGCGGCCCGCGAGCGGGGCCTGCCTGCTGTGAGGGCGGAGAGGGCCTCGTGCTGCAGCGCCGCCGGCGTGACCAGACGTGTCGCGAGCCCGTGGGTCAGCGCCTCACTGCCGTCGAGCGTCCGACCGATCATCACCATCTCACTCGCGAGGGCCGGGCCCACCCGTTCGAGGAGTCGGCGCACACCGCCGAACCCCGGAATGAGGCCGAGCGTCGGCTCCGGCAGGGCGAAACGCGAGTCGGCAGTGGTGAAGATCGTGTCACAGGCGAGCGCAAGCTCCAGGCCTCCGCCCATCGCCGCGCCGTGTACGCAGGCGATCGTCGGGAAGGGGACGCTCTCGATGAGCGTCATCAGACCCTTCGCCCGCTCCGCGACGGCTCGCCCCGCGGCGCCGGGGTCGAGCGATTCCCGCCCCGCGCGGAGCTCGCGGAGGTCGGCACCGGCGGAGAAAGCCGTCCCGGAACCGCTGAGCACGACGCCCGCGAGAGAGAGGCCGGCCAGGTGCTCGACCGCATGCACGAGCTCCGTGATCATGAGCTCGGACAGTGCGTTCCTCTGCTCCGGCCTGCACAGCCGGACCTGAGCCACGGCATTCGCGATGGTGATGTCGATGGTCTCGTACATGGTTTTCATGAGTCCCAGATCGCTCCGAAGGCGGGGACGCCCTCTCGTTCGAGTCCCTCGACGAGGGACCAGGTGGTGGTGGCGTTGGAGATGCAGATGACGGCTTCGGCACCGCTCGTCCGGACGGCCTGGCGTACCAGCGCGAGCAGATCCGGTTTGCCGTCGGCTCGCGTATCCCAGATCAGCGCGTCAGGCACCGCGTCGCGGATCTCCGTCACGAGGGACGGACCGTATGTCTCGACGGGTGATCGCGCCGACCACACGAGGTGCGCGGGCGCGGTGCGGGCGAGCAGATGAGGCAGGCACGGTCCGATGCCGCTGCCGGTGGCGACCCAGACCACCTTGGTGAAGAGGCGGTCGATGTTGCCCACTCCCGCGGTCGGGATTCCCTTGACCCACAGGTGTCGGGGCTTGTCATCGATGAGCCGACTGGTCCAGTCGCCCGCGCGCGAGATCGCCAGTCGGAAGCCGGACTGCCCCGGCGCGGGGATGTTGGCGAACGCATGCCATTCCCGGAGCGGGCTGCGGCTGATCGCGGTCGACGATCCCGCGAACGGCGTGACGCCGTAGTCGAAGCGGGCGATCGCGACATGCCCGGAGGGCGTCTCGATCTCGACCGGCACGCGACGCAGCCGCAGCCAGGGGAGGGCGATGCTCACGGTCGTCGCCGCGAGCAGCCAGAGCGGAGCGGAGCCGAGATACTGCTCCGGTGTCGCCTGGGTCTGCGCGAGCATGCCGATGGTCTGCACCCATACGAGCAGGAGGAGCATCCACCCGCCGAAGCGGTGAGTGAGCTCGAACGCGTCGTGGTGGCGCGCGCGGGCAGAGGGAAGAGAGGTGACGAGCATCGCCAGAAGGATGAGGGAGGCGACAGAACTGGTCGTCAGGAACAGCGCGGACGCGCTCGCGGCGAAGGAGCCGACGGTGAACACGACGTACCAGGCGGTCGCGCCGACCGCTGCTCCGACGTGCACCCCGCCGAAGCTGTAGATCTTGCCGAGCGCCCACCGGGTGCGCAGGGGGAGCGAGTGGGGTGCCCCGGTTGCCAGGCGGAAGAGCAGGTTGATGACGTACTGCTGCCGGACGAGTGCCGCGACGAACACGTTGATCCCGGCCGCAGTGAAGGCCTGCTCCGGTGTCGGCTGCGGAAGGAGCGCGAACGCGAGCGCGTTGCCCGCGACGACCAGAGCCGCGAGCCGGTTGTACGGCTTCAGATACCGGGAACGGCGCAGGCGTGCCCACCGGGAGGCGGGAGCTCGGCGGCGGTCGAGTCGTGTCGCGGTGGTCGATGCGGTCATGCGGCCGCCCTCGTCGTGGTCGCGGCGGCCGCATCGAGAAGGCGCAGCACGGCCTCACGATCGACCTTCCCCCGCGGCGTCAGAGGAAGCCGATCCACCGCCACGACCTCTGTCGGCACACAGTAGTAGGGAAGCAGCTCCGCGACGGCCGTCCGGGCCGCGTCGGGATCGACGGTGGCCGGGACGACCACCGCGGCGAGGTTGCGCGCGTCCCGGCGCACCGTCACCGCGGCGCTGCAACCGGGAGCGGATTCCAGAGCGCGGGAGACGGAGTCGAGTTCGACGCGGAATCCCCGCACCTTCACCTGGTCGTCGGTGCGGCTGAGGTGCTCGAGTTCACCCTGCGGGGTCCAGCGCCCCACATCCCGGGTGCGGAACATCCGGCTGCCGTCCGCCGCGAACGGATCGGGGACGTATCGCTCCTCGGTGAGGTGGGGGTTGCCGATGTATCCGGCGGTGACTCCGGCGCCGCCGACCCACATCTCGCCGCTCTCGCCCTCCCGCACCGGCCGAAGGTCCGGGTCGAGGACGTACACGCTGGTCCCCGGCACGGGAGCGCCGATCGTGAGCGGGCGGCCAGGGTGGTGCTCCACGAGCGTGTTGATGATCGTGATCTCGGTCGGACCGCACGAGTTGAGGAATCGATGCTCTCGAGCCCACTCGTCGGCCAGGGCCTGCGGGCAGCGTTCCCCGGCGACGACGACGGTGCGTGCCGTGCTGCGATGGGAGGAGAGCGTGGCGAGAATGCTGGGCGTGGCGACCAGCACGTCGACGCGCTCCGTGGTAGCGGCGATGTCCGTGCCGCGGATCACCAGCGTGCCGCCGTGCACGAGGGCGCCGAACATCTCCCACATGGCCATGTCGAAGGCGATGTTGAGCACCTGCCCCACGCGTGTGCCCGCGGTGATGCCGAGATCGCCGGGAGCCTGGGTGAGGAGGTTGACGAGGTTGCCGTGACTCACCTGCACGCCGTTGGGGACTCCGGTGGTGCCGGAGGTGAAGATGACAGCGCAGGTGTCGGACGGGGTGGACGCCACGGAGAAGGCAGGCGACGTGGCCTCCCGCGGCTCGTCGATACGGATCACCTCCAGTCCCTCCGGCATGGTGCCGACGAAGCGCTCGGTGGTGAGCACGACGCGCATCCTCGCCTGCTCCGCGATCCGGCCCAGTTGCGCGCGCGGCGAGATGCGCGCGTCCTGCGGTGCGTACGCGGCGCCGGTCTTGAGCACCGCGAGGATGCCGATGACCATGGCGATCGAGCGTTCGAGGAAGACGCCGACCACGTCTCCTCTGCCGACCCCGCGCTGCCGGAGGTGCTGCGCCAGCCGGGAGGAGGCATCGTCGAGCTCGCCGTAGGTGAGTGAGGCTGAGAGATGCTCCACCGCGCATCGATCCGGGGCTTCCGCGGCACGGGCCTGGATCAGCGCGGTGATCGAGGTCGACGGCGCGGCGCTCGGCGCGCCGAAGGAGGGCGAAGGCAGGCGCGGTTCGTCGGGGCGCTCGGTGGGAATCGGTTCGATCATCGCTGGTCCTCTCTGTCCGGGACCTCGCATCGGGACCGGGGTCGCGATGCGAGGAGGGACCGCCCACGCTAAGCAGCCGCGAAGGCGGGCGGCGGACTTCTTTCGGGACCGTAAGGAGTGGCGACTGCGCGCGCCCGCGAGCTGCTATCCACGGCGCGTCCCCGCACGACGACGGAGCACGGCCCCGGCCGCCAGCGCGAGCACCGCCCCCGCGGTGAGCCCGATGAGACCGCCGGTGTCACCGCCGGTCGCGGCCAGCCCTGCGGGCGGAGCGGGCGGCGTCGGCTCCGACGGGGAGGGCGGCTCCGCGGTGGTCGGGGGCGTGCTCGGGGAGGGCGGGGAGAGCGTGGTCGGGTTGGTCAGCTCGACCGCCGCGACCGATCCCGCGCCGATCGTGAGCCGTGCGCCTCCTTCGGTCGTCGTCACGCCGTCACCGCGGAACTGCGGGCGTCCCCACACGACACCGGGCACGGCCTCCGCGGTGTGCTCGGACAGCGTCACGACCGCGCCCGCTGGGATCTGCGCGACCTGGCGGGCGGTGCCGTCCGCGGGCAGCGTGAGCGTGCCGGTCACCAGGCCATCCGCGGTGGGGTAGGAGTAGTCGACGGCGAACGTCGTATCGACCGGGACGAGGCGTGCCCCGTCGCCGACGATCCGTTTCGCGACCGAGAACCCGCCGCGCCCGTCCCCTGCGCCGTCGCCGCCCGCCACGCTCGCCGTCACGGTGGCCGTGGTGGTCGTGACGCTCGACCCGGAGACGGTGTTGGCGAACACCTGGCCGTCGTGCGCATCCGCCGGCAGCTCGGTCCGATACGACAGCCGATACAGGCGGTCGGCCTGCGCCGGCGCCGTGAGCTCCACGGTGAACGCCGAGCTCGCGGGGCCCGGAGTGAGGATGAAGTCGGATCCCGCCGCGAGCGGGTGGAAGTCCGCCGGGTCGAACAGGCCGCCGGCCCACGCGTCGGTGGCGACCGAGCCGATGGCCACGGTGTCCGGTAGCAGAGTCAGCCCGGGCGTCGCGGTGTCGGTGAGGGTCGGCCGCTCTCCACTGAGGAGTCGTCCGGGCACCCAGATGTACCACTCGATCCTCCCGTCGGTGGTCTGCACGCCCGACTTGGTCGCGTCCGTCGGCACCGGCTCGGGACGCTGCGGGCCGACGCCGCCGCCGGGGATCTCCACGGTGATCGGATCCCCGTCCCCGGTGGTGAAGGTCACGGTGTCGACGTCGGTGGTCTCCTCCGCCTTCACCTGGAAGAACAGGGTGCCGCGGACGTTGTCATGGGTGAGGACGTAGTCGCTCAGCGTGCACGTGATCGCGCTCGCCGTGACGGTGCAGGTGCCGACGACGGCACCGTCCGGATCCCGCAGCGGGAATGTCGAGGAGACGCCGACGAGGCGGGGCGTCGTGGGAAAGGCGAGCGAGAAGGTGTCCCCCGGTTGCGCGCTGTCCGGAACCGCCCACGTGCCCTCGAGTCGGAGCGTGTCGTACAGGTGGATGTCGCCTGTCGGTTCCACCACCGTCACCGCTGTGATGGCATCCAACTCCGCCGCCTGCGCCGCCGGCGGCACCGCGAGCCCGACGAGGGCGAGGAGGGCGACGGCGCTGCTCGCCGCGCCCCGCCTTCTCCCGTGCCGTCGCTCCGTTCTCTTCGTCCGTATGCGCACAATCCACCTCTCCTGTTCTTTCCGGGACACCCGATCGTCGAGCCCGCCCGATTCGCCGACAGACTCTCACATGTGCGGATGATTACGCTACAGATGAGGACGTATTGATGGCGCTCGATCCGCCCTGCCCGCGAAGAGGGCCGCGAGCCGACGGGGCGCCCGCGGGCGGTAGGCTGTTCGAGTGGCTGCCTCCCCCACCAACCCCTATTCCGAAGCCGGCGTCGACACCGCGGCGGGTGATCTCGCCGTCGAACTGATGAAGTCGTCCGTGCGCGCGACGCACGGCCCCGAGGTGCTCGGCGGTGTCGGCGGTTTCGCCGGTCTGTTCGACGCCAGCGCGCTCCGCGACTTCCGGCGTCCGCTGCTCGCGACCAGCACCGACGGCGTCGGCACCAAGGTCGCCATCGCGCAGGCCATCGACAAGCACGACACGATCGGCCAGGACCTCGTCGGCATGGTCGTCGACGACATCGTCGTGGTGGGCGCCAAGCCCCTGTTCATGACCGACTACATCGCCTGCGGCAAGGTCGTCCCCGAGCGGATCGCGGACATCGTGCGCGGCATCGCCGAGGCGTGCGCCGCGACGGGCACCGCGCTCGTCGGCGGCGAGACGGCGGAGCACCCCGGTCTCCTGGGTCCTCGCGACTACGACGTCGCCGGCGCGGCGACGGGTGTGGTCGAGGCCGACGCCATCCTGGGCGCGGAGCGTGTGCAGGACGGCGATGCGGTCATCGCGGTCGCCTCCAGCGGCCTGCACTCCAACGGCTACTCGCTCGTGCGCCACATCATCACCCGTGCCGGGATCTCGTACGGCGACAACGCCGAGGACTTCGGTTCGACGTGGGGCGAGGCTCTGCTCGAGCCCACGCGCCTCTACACGCTGCCGCTGCTGCGCTTGATCGAGGCCTCCGGCGGGGTCCACGCCCTGAGCCATGTCACCGGCGGCGGCATCGCGGCGAACCTCGCGCGCGTGCTTCCGCAGGGGAGCTGGGTCGAGGTCGACCGCAGCACGTGGTCGCCGAGTCCGGTCTTCCGCGTGCTGAGCGACATCGCCGGTTCCACGCTGGAGTCCGCCGAGGGCACCTGGAACCTCGGCATCGGATTCCTGGCCGTGGTGGCGGCGGACAAGAAGGACGTCGCGATCGCGGCGCTGAACGCCGAGGGCATGCCCTCCTGGCAGGTCGGCACGGTGGGCTTCGGCTCGCGTCCGGACGGCGAGTTCGAACAGGGCGCCAAGGGCGTCGATGGTGGAGCAGTGCGCCTCGTCGGCGCCTACGCGGACGGAGCGAAGTAAGAGCCCATGTGCGGCATCGTCGGAATGGTGGGCTCTGCCCCGGTCAATCAGGACATCTACGACGCCCTCCTGCTGCTGCAGCATCGCGGGCAGGACGCGACGGGCATCGCCACCGCCGAGGCGAACGGCGTCATGCACAACGCCAAGGCCCAGGGGATGGTGCGCGAGGCGTTCCGCACCCGCGACATGCGCGGACTGCTCGGCAACGTCGGTCTCGGCCACGTCCGCTACGCCACCAAGGGCACCGCGTCCAGTGAAGAGGAGATGCAGCCGTTCTACGTGAACGCGCCCTACGGCATCATCCTCATCCACAACGGCAATCTGACGAACACCCGCGAGCTCGCCGCCGACATGGCGCAGCGCGACCGTCGGCACCTGAACTCGTCCAGCGACACCGAGCTGCTGCTCAACGTGCTCGCCGGCGAGCTGCAGGCCACGACCTCCACGGTCGACCTCGACCCGGACCGGATCTTCGAGGCCGTCGCCCGGACGCACGACCGCATCGAGGGCGCGTACGCGGTGATCGCCGTCATCGCCAACTACGGCCTGCTCGCGTTCCGCGACCCGTTCGGCATCCGTCCGCTGATCCTCGGGCGTCGTCCGTCGGTCGTCCCCGGGGCCGAGGGCAAGGACGAGTGGGTCGTGGCGAGCGAGTCCCTCGTGCTGGAGAACGGCGACTACGAGGTCGTGCGCGAGGTCGAGCCCGGCGAGGCCGTGTTCATCACGAACGATGGCGAGCTGTTCACGAAGCAGTGCGCCGCCGAGACGCACCTCGCCCCCTGCGCCTTCGAGTACGTCTACCTCGCCCGTCCGGACTCCGTCATGAACGGCATCTCGGTGTACGAGTCCCGCCTGCGGATGGGCGACAAGCTCGCCGACACGATCGCGAAGCACGTGCCGATGGACAAGATCGACGTGGTCATGCCGATCCCCGACTCGTCGCGCCCTGCCGCGATGGAGGTCGCCCGCAAGCTCGGCATCGAGTACCGCGAGGGCTTCTACAAGAACCGCTACGTCGGCCGCACCTTCATCATGCCAGGGCAGGCGGTGCGCAAGAAGAGCGTGCGTCAGAAGCTCAACGCCATGTCCACGGAGTTCCAGGGCAAGAACGTGCTGCTGATCGACGACTCCATCGTGCGCGGCACCACCTCGAAGGAGATCATCCAGATGGCGCGGGACGCCGGAGCCGCCTCGGTGACCTTCGCCTCCGCCGCCCCGCCGGTCCGGCACCCGCACGTGTACGGGATCAACATGCCCTCCCGGCACGAGCTCATCGCCCACGGCCGCACGATCCCCGAGATCGCGGAGGAGCTGGGCTGCGACCACCTCGTGTACCAGGAGGTCGACGACCTGAAGGCCGCGATCACCGAGGGCTCCGTACTGGAAGACCTCGACATGAGCTGCTTCGACGGCCGCTACGTCACCGGCACCGTCACCGACGAGTACCTCGCCTGGGTGGAGGGGTCGCAGACCTCTTGATGTCCGGGTCCCTGAGCTCGCCGCAGGGTCGACCCCTCTGGCAGGGGCGCGCCCTCGCGTTGATCGGGATCGTGCTGGTCGCGTTCTCGCTGCGGTCGGCGGTCGCCTCGCTCTCTCCGGTCCTCGATCACGTCGCCGAGGACTTCCCGGTGGCCCCCGTGATCGTGGGGCTGATCGGCGCCGCTCCGCCCGTCTGCTTCGCGCTGTTCGGGCTGCTGACCCCCCTGTTCGAGCGCCGGTTCGGGCTGGAGCGGATGGCGGTCGTGGCCATCGTGCTGATGGCGGCGGGTATGCTGCTGCGCGGCCTCGCCCCCGACTCCTGGAGTCTGCTCGCGGCGACCGCGGTCGTGTTCGCCGGCGTGGGGTCGGGCAACGTCCTGCTGCCGCCGCTGGTCAAGAAGTACTTTGCCGACCGGCTCGGCGTCATGATGACCGCGTACTCCACGACGCTCGCGGTCTCGACCTTCCTCCCGCCGCTGGTCGCCGTCCCCGTCGCCGACTCGCTCGGCTGGCGGATCTCACTCGGCATGTGGGGTGTGGTGGCCGCCCTCGCACTCGTGCCCTGGGTCACGCTGCTGGTGCGCTCGCGCGGCGACGACCGCCCGGTGCCGACGGAGCTCCTCGTCCCCGACCCCACCGACGGCGTGGACGATGTGCGCGACGCGGTCGCCGCCTCGACCGGGCCGATCACGACCCAGTCGGCGAGTCCCCGCGTCTTCGGCCGGCTCTGGCGACTGCCGCTGGCGTGGGCGCTCGCCCTCGTGTTCGGCACGTCGTCGACCATGGCCTACGTCGCCTTCGCCTGGCTGCCGACCATCCTCGTCGACCTCGGCGGGGTGACCCCGGCGACCGCCGGCTTCCTGCTCTCGCTGTTCGCTCTCGTCGGACTGCCCTGCTCCATGCTCGTGCCGGTGCTCGTCGTGCGGTTCAAGGCCACCCGCCCGCTGTTCTTCGTGGCCGTGGTCGCCGGCCTGGTCGGGCTCGGCGGACTGCTGCTCTTCCCGACCATCGCGCTGCCGCTGTGGGTGGCGATCTTCGGGCTCACCGCGATCATGTTCCCGCTGAGCCTCGTGCTCCTGAGCATCCGCGCCCGCACGCCGGAGAGCGCCGTCGCCCTCAGCGGCTTCGTGCAGAGCATCGGCTACGCGATCGCGGCGGTGTTCCCGCTCCTCGTCGGCCTCCTCCACGACACCAGCGGAGGGTGGCAGGTGCCGCTTCTCGTGGTGGCGGGGGTGCTGGTCGTCTCGGTGCCCGCGGGGATCATCGCCGGTCGGCGCCGCACGATCGAGGACGAGTGGGAGCGGCGTCACGGCCGCTGGTGACGATCGCCGTCAGCGCGTGACGCGCGGTGGCGCGGTCGAGGAGCGCACGATGAGCTGCGGGTCGGTGGAGGGCATCTCGCCGATCGGGTCGTGGCCCTCGATCTGGGTGATGAGCCGCAGCGCGGCGGCGCGGCCCATGGCCTCGAACGGCTGACGGACGGTGGTCAGGGCGGGGGAGGCGTAGGCGGCGAGGGCGATGTCGTCGACGCTCACGACGGAGATGTCCTCCGGCACGCTGCGCCCGGCCTCGTGCAGGGCGCGGATGAGGCCGAACGCCATCTCGTCGCTGCTGACGAAGACCGCGGTCGCCTCGGGGATCGCGGCGATGGTCCGCCCGGCACGGTACCCCGACTCCGGGGTCCAGTCCGCCGGGATCACGGGCGGCGGGACGATGCCGCGCTCGCGGAGCGTCTGCTCCCAGGCCTCGCTGCGCTGCTGCGTCTCCGTCCAGTAGTCGTCGCCAGAGACATGCCATACGGTCTCGTGGCCGAGGTCGAGGAGATGCTCCACGGCGAGGCGGGCGATCGCGCGCTGGTCGACCGCGAGCGGGGCGTCCTCCTCGAGGGAGGTGCGCTCGCTGCGGGTGGCGGGTGTCCGCTCGGTACGCGCCCGCATCGCTGGCGTGTCCAGGGCGATCGGCACGCCGAGGATGATGCCCTCCGCTCCCTGCCTCTCCAGACGATCGAAGGCCTCGAGGAATGCGTCGTCCGAGGCGTGGTCGGCCACCGCCGCCGTGGTCACGGTGTAGCCGTTCGCCGCCGCGGCCTGCTGGATGCCGACGCCGAGCGCGGCGGAGGAGTAGCGGTCGGTCGAGACGACGATCACGCCGAGCACGCGGGTGCGGCCCGAGGCGAGCGACGCCGCCGCGGCGTGCACCCGGTAGCCGAGCTCCTCGACCGCGGCGAGCACTCGTCGCGCGGTCTCCGGCCGCACGTTGTCCTGCCCGGACATCACGCGCGAGACGGTCTGCGTGGAGACGCCGGCGAGGCGGGCGACGTCGACCTGGCTGGGGGCGCGGTCGTCTTTCGGACGGCGAGGTGACATAGCCCAATGGTAGCGATCCATCGGCGGAAAACCAGGGAGCGCGGACCTCGGCGATGCGATAATGTGAACGCAAACAATTCAGCTGGGAGTGCAATGTCCGACCTTCTCGCCGCGGCTTCCGACGGCTCCTCCACCGCCGTCGCCGCGCCGACCGCCGCCGCTGTCTCCGGCGCTCCCGCCCTGTCCTGGCACGACGGGGAGATCCTCCGCGACGGTGTGCCGCATCGCATCCTGTCCGGCTCGATCCACTACTTCCGCGTGCACCCCGACCAGTGGGAGGACCGCCTGCGCCGGCTCGCCGCGATGGGCGCGAACACGGTCGACACCTACGTCGCCTGGAACTTCCACGAGCGGGTCGAGGGGGACATCCGCTTCGACGGCTGGCGGGACGTCGAGCGCTTCGTGCGGCTGGCGGGCGAGGTGGGCCTGGACGTGTTCCTCCGGCCGAGTCCCTACATCTGCGCGGAGTGGTCGAACGGTGGGCTGCCCTTCTGGCTCACCGGCAGGGTCTCGGCGCTGCGGACGAGCGATCCCGCGTTCCTCGCCGCCGTCGACGCCTGGTACGACGCGCTGCTCCCGCGGCTCGTGCCCCTGCAGGCGGCGTACGGCGGGCCGATCGTGGCGATCCAGGTCGAGAACGAGTACGGATCGTTCGGCAGCGACGCCGCCTACCTCGCCCACCTGCGTGACGGGCTCCGCCGACGGGGGATGGTGGAGATGCTGACGACCGCCGACGGGATCACCCCGGACATGATCGCGCACGGGAGCGTGCCGGGTGCGATGACGACGTTCACGTTCGGCACCGGGGTGCCGGTGGCGGCCTCCCTGCGTCGGCACGGGGAGGCGCTCATGTGCAGCGAGCTCTGGGGCGGCTGGTTCGACCACTGGGGCGAGCGGCACCACGTGCGCTCGGCGGACAGCATGGGCGGGACGATCCGAGAGCTCCTCGACGAGGGCGGCTCGGTCAGCCTCTACATGGCGCACGGGGGCACCAACTTCGGCCTGTGGAACGGCGCGAACCACGACCTCGTGCTGCAGCCCACGGTGACCAGCTACGACTCCGACGCCCCGATCGGCGAGGACGGCACGCTCGGGGAGAAGTTCCATGCGCTTCGCGCGCTCTTCGCGCCCTTCCACGCGGACGGCCTGCCACCGGTTCCCGACCAGCCGCGGCGGCAGTCCGCGGCCTCCGCCCCGCTGGAGCCACGGGCGGGCCTGCTCGACGTCGTGCGGGCGACCCCTGCGGTGGGCGCGCTCTCGCCCCGCCCGCTCACCTTCGAGCAGCTCGGGGCGGAGGACGGCCTTGTCGCCTACGAGGCTGACGTGTCGTTCCCCGACGACGCGACGCTGACTGTCGACGGCCTGCACGATCGCGCGATCGTCTTCCTCGATGACCGCCGGCTCGGTGTGCTCGAACGGGACGGTGAGACGTCCCTCGCTCTCCCCGTGGACGGCGGCTCCGGTCGGCTGACGCTCGTCGTCGAGAGCCTCGGACGCATCAACTACGGGCCGTACACCGGCGAGGGCAAGGGCATCATGCGCGGGGTGATGATCGGCCGCCGCCTCGTGAACGGCTGGACGCATCGCCTCCTGCCGCAGACGGCACCGGTTTCGGACACCGTCGGGTCGGGCGGAACGGACGGCCTCGCCGTCGCCGAGTTCGATATCGCTGAACCCCTCGACGCGTGGCTCGCCTTCCCCGGTGGCGGCAAGGGCCTGGTGTGGCTGAACGGATTCCTGCTCGGACGCTACTGGAGCGTGGGCCCGCAGGAGACGCTCTACGCCCCCGCGCCGCTGTGGCGTGCCGGCCGCAACGAGATCGTGGTGCTCGACACCGACGGCCTCGGGGCGATGGTGGAGATCCGGGAGGCGCCGTCCTTCGGGGAGACCGAGGAGTTCATCGGCTCCTGAGTGCCACACGGGCGCGGGTGGTGACCTTCGGCCAATGTTTGCGCATACTTAGCGCTCGACTCTTGTCTTAAGCCACAATGTCGCTCTACGGTGATAGCGCAAACATCGGTTCCGATCGATGATCCACCTGCGGCGCACCGGGGCGTCCTTTCCTCCGGCCGTCGCACCGTTCGAGAGGCAAGACGTGTCGACACCTTCCCGACCGCCGCGCACCGCCGTCGCCGTCAGCTCCCTGCTGGCGACGGCCCTCGCGCTCGGCGGAGCGCTCCTCCCCGCGACCGCGGCACAGGCCGCCGATCTCGTCCCCGTCCCGCACGCGGACTACCGGCTGCACGCGGTGTCCAGTGAAGCCGACCCGTATCCGGCACCGCCTTCGCTCGACGGCACCGCTCTCGGGGCCTTCGACGGCGACTACTCGACCCAGTGGACGTCGCGGTACTCGGCCAACGCCCCCTTCCCGCACTGGATCTCCCTCGATCTGCAGCGGTCCCTCTCGGTGAAGGCGCTGGACTACTCGGTCAAGCGCGGCCAGAGCGTCGCGGCGAAGACCGTCGAGGTGTACGTCACGGATGACGCCGACGCCGCGCGCACTTCGCCGGCCGATGGGGGATGGGGCGCCGCCGCCGCGGCCGCGACGCTGCACGCGCCCACCGCGAACGACGAGAAGCAGCGCATCACGCTGGACACCGCGAAGGACGGCCGGTACGTCGCCCTCCTCATCATCGACGCGCAGGGCACCACGGGCGGCGGCGCCGGCGAGATCCAGGTGCTCTCCGACGAGGAGCTCCCGCCGATCGTGACCGAGCCGGAGACGCCGGAGCAGCCGGAGCCCGGGGACACCGTCGAGATCGCCGCGGGCGGCACCACGGCCACCGTCTCCTCCGCGTTCCCGCAGATCCTCGGCTACCGCGTGGGCGATGACCGCCTCGGCGGGCAGAAGAGCTCCCCGCGCACCTGGGCGGTCAACGGCACCGCCTATGCGTCGACCACCACCTCCACGGCGACGGCGACCGGCGTCGACTACGTCTCGACCCTGACCGGCCTCGACGTCACGGTGCGCAGCAGCATCCGCGTCGCGGCGAACGGCACGGTCGAGTTCGCCGTCACCGGAGTCGACGGCTCCGCCGCGGTGAACACCCTGGCGCTGCCCGACAACGCGTTCCTCTCCGCGACGGCCGCAGACGGCGCCGTCCTTGACCGCACCGTGATCAGCCCGAACAGCACCACGAACGCCGATGAGCACATCGCGGTGGGTGCGGCGACGGCCACTGGCACGAAGGGCGCGGCCTTCGCGTTCCTCGGCGACGGGACCCTCGCCGGCAGCGTGATCACGAACGCGACGACGCAGGCGTCCGGCGGCACCGCCTCGTGGAACACTCGGCTCACGACGCGGGTGACCGCTGCCGACGGCCGGACCGCGGAGATCGGCTCGAACACCTGGCTCATCCATCCGACCACCGCCGTCGACAGCCGGGTGACGACCTACGCCCTGCCGAAGGTCACGGTGCTCCTCACCGCCGACCGCAACGGCGACGAGACCGTGGACTGGCAGGACGCCGCGATCCGCTACCGCGAGGTCGACGCCCCGCGCCTCGGTGCCGACCGGGTGGCCGACCGCGTGGTCAGCCGCATCCCGTTCAACTTCGCCTCCAGCGCCACGAACTACTTCGACCTCGTGCTCGACAACACCAAGCGCATCGCGAACCAGACCGACGGCCTCGGCCAGTGGGTGCTCAACAAGGGCTTCGGCAGCGAGGGACACGACTCCGCGAACACCGACTACGGCGGGAACTACAACGAGCGTGCCGGCGGCCTCGCCGACCTCAACCGCCTCGTCGACGAGGGGGCGAAGCTCAACGCCGACATGAGCGTGCACGTCAACGCCACGGAGATCTACCCGCAGGCGGACGCGTTCGACGCGGCGATCCTCGATGGCACCCCGCCGTACAAGCCCGGCTGGAACTGGCTCGACCAGTCGTACTACATCAATCAGCAGACCGATCTCGGCACCGGACGCGTGCTCGACCGCTTCCAGCAGCTGCGGGACGAGGTGCCGGGACTCAGCGGCGTCTACATCGACGTGTACTACTCCAACGGCTGGGTGGCCGAGGAGCTCGCGGACGAGCTGAACGCCATGGACCTCGAGGTCGCGACCGAGTGGGGCGACAAGTTCGTCGACAGCACGGTCTGGTCGCACTGGCCGAACGACCTCGCCTACGGCGGCAAGGACAACAAGGGCATCAACTCCACCATGGTGCGGTTCATCCAGAACGCGCAGGCGGACGTCTGGAACGACGACGTCCTGCTGGGCCAACAGCGTCTCGTCGATGCCGAGGGCTGGGTGGGCAACCGCAACTGGGACGGCTTCATCGGCAACATCTGGTCGCAGAGCCTGCCGACGAAGTTCCTGCAGCACTTCGACCTGCAGACGTACGAGTCGGGGGTCGAGGCGACGTTCACCGACGACGTGGTGGCGCGGCTCGACGGCGGCACGCGGGTCGTCACGATGGAGGGCGCGACCGTCCTGCGCGGCGACTCCTACCTGCTGCCGTGGCAGTCGCTGGAGTCGAGCGCCGAGTCCGGATCGCCCGTCGACGCGGACAAGATGTACTTCTTCACGGCCTCCGGCGGCGAGAAGACCTTCGGTCTCACGGACGCCTTCCGCGGCAACACGACCTTCGACGTGTTCGCACTCGGAGACCAGGGCCGCGAGAAGGTGCGCACCGTCACCGCGGTCGACGGCGAGCTCACCCTCTCGGGCGAGAAGGGGACGGCCTACGTCGTCGTGCCCCAGGGCGGGGCGCAGCGGGCGGCGATCGAGTACCGCGACGCCGGTCTGACCGATCCCGGGTTCAACGCGGGCGCGCTCGACGGCTGGAACCCCCGGGGAGAGGTGACCATCGAGCGCACGGACCTCGGTGCGGCGAAGAACGCCTCGCGGGGCGACAACATCGCGGTGTTCGGCTCGTCCGCCTCCTCGATCTCGCAGACCGCCACCGGCCTCACCCCCGGGGAGCGCTACGCGTTCTCCGCGCAGGTGCAGATCGATCCGACGGCCACGCGGGACGTGAGCGTCGCGGTCGACACCGGCGGCGGCGTCGTGAGCCGCACCTGGAACCTGTCCCCGACGTACAACTACATGCGCGCCGACTCCAAGGCCGGGCAGTACTACCAGCGCGGATCGGTGTCGTTCCTGGCGCCGGCCTCCGGCGAGGTGACCGTCTCGGTCTCGGCGGTCGCCGGCGACGCGGCGGTGCGCATCGACAACGCCAGGGTGATGGCGGACACGACGGCGCCGGCCGCGGCCGGCACGGTGTACTCGAACGACTTCGAGGGCAATCAGCCCGGGTGGGGCCCGTTCGTGAAGGGCGACGCCAACGGCATCGACGACCCGCGCACGAGCATCTCGCGGCGACACGACCCGTACACGACGAGCGACTGGCGCAACACGGCCAAGCCGTTCGACAGCGGAGCCCTCGCGGGGCTGGCGGTGGACAGCACCCTCACCGGTGAGCACTCGCTGATGTCCCACTCCGAGAACTCCGGCGTCGTCTACCGGACCGACCCCACGCTGGTGCCGCTGCAGGCCGGGCACACCTACCGCATCGGGTTCGACTACCAGGCCGGCGCGAGCGGGGCCTACCGCTGGCTGACCGGCACCGACGCCGTGCTCGACGGGGAGATCTCCTCGACGACCCTGCGTCGCACCCCCGTCGTGCAGGCCCTGGAGACCACCGCGTTCCAGGAGGACGTCATCGTGGGCTGCGGCGACTACACGTGGGTCGGCCTGGAGCGCGTGGGCGGCCCGGACGTCGACTTCGTCCTCGACGACTTCACCGTCACCGACCTGGGTCCGACCGAGGGCGGCACCCCGTGCGCCACGGTGTCCGGCGAGGCCGTGACCCTGAGTCCCGGGGCGCAGACACCCTTCACCACGACCTTCACCAACAGCGAGGACATCCTGGCGGAGAACGTCGGTGTGCAGCTCGACCTCCCGGAGGGCTACACCGTCGAGGTCGCAGACGGGTCGTCGAACCTGTTCGCGAAGGTCGCCCCCGGCGAGAGCGTGACGACGGACTGGCTGCTCACGGCACCGGCGTCGGCCGCGGGTTCCGCCGTCAGCATCGGGATCGCGGCCACCTATCTCGTCGACTGCGACGTGCGGACCGTGCAGACGGCGCAGGAGGCGGCGGTCGCCTCCCGTGCCCGCATCCCGAACGCGCAGATCACCGCGACCGCGAGCTCCGAGGAGACCGCGGGTGAGGACGGCACGGCGGCGAACGTGCTCGACGGTAACGCCGGGACGTTCTGGCACAGCCGCTGGAGCAGCGACGCCCCCGGGTATCCGCACGTGCTCACGTTCGACCTCGGTTCCGCGGAGACGGTCGACGGCATCTCCTACCTCCGGCGCGGCGCGAACCAGAACGGTCCCATCAAGGGGTTCCAGGTCGCGGTCTCCACCGACGGGCAGACCTTCACCGACGTCGCGGCGGGAGAGTGGAAGAACGTCGCGGAGTGGCAGGATGTCGACTTCGCCGCGACGACCGCGCGATACGTGCGGGTGACGGCGACCTCGTCCATCTCGGGCACGCCGTTCGCGGCCGTGGCGGAGATGGCGGTGTACGGCGTCACGTCCCCGCAGGCGGGGCACGCCCCGGAGAAGCGACCAGCAGAGGACCTCGGGGCGTGCGCCCCGGAGACCGATCCGGTGCTCACGCTCGGCGCGGATTCCGTACGGGCAGGGGAGACGGTCGAGGTCGTGCTCTCGGGCTTTGCGCCCGGCGCCGCCGTCTCGTTCTGGCTGGACGGCGTGCGGCTCGCGGACGCGACGGTCGATGCGCGCGGCGCGCTGACCACCCGCGTGCTCATCCCCGCGGATGCGACGGTCGGGAAGCATCGGTTCCTCGTCAAGGACGCCTCCGGCGCGGAGGTGGCCGGCGCGGACCTCAAGGTCAAGAAGGCGAAGCCGGCGAAGAAAGCCGTCCTCATCCCGTCGGTCGGCACCGCCGCGGCCGGAGACTCCCTCCGCGTGCAGCTCCGCGGCTTCGACCCCGAGTCCGTCGTGCAGCTCTGGCTCCACTCGGAGCCGGTCAGGGTGGGCGAGGTGACGATCGCCGCCGACGGCAGCGCGGTCGCGACCGTCCTCATCCCGGCGGCCACGCCCGCGGGTGCCCATGCGCTCGTCGCGACGGACGCCGCGGGCGCCGAGCTCGCTCGTGCGGATCTCGCGGTCACCGGCGCCGCGACGGGTGCCGGCGGGGTTCTGGCCACGACCGGCGCCGACGGGATGACCTGGCTGGCGGTGGCTGCCGGGGCCCTCGCGCTGAGCGCCCTCGGCGCAGGGCTCTGGCGGCGGCGACGTAGCTGAGTCCCTCTGCTGCACACGAGAGGCCCGGGGTTCGCCCCGGGCCTCTTCTGCACGCGGCGGGGCGTTTCGCGGTTCTCCACGGGTCGCGGGTCCGGGGCCGAAGAGCGTGCCTGCGGTCCCCGATACTCGAGGGGTAGCCACGAAAGGAGCCGCACATGCATACTGTAAGCATGCCGAACGTCCTCATCCGCGACCTCGATCCGGGCGTGCATTCCGTGCTCGCCGCACGCGCGCGCGAGCGAGGACAGTCGCTTCAGCAGTACCTGTCGACGGAACTCGCCCGCCTCGCCTCGCGCCCGACACTTTCGGAGTTCCTGAGCCGACGAGCGCGGCAGCCGGAGATGACCGCGCTCACGCCGGAGAGCATTGTCGCCGCCGTGCACGAGGGGCGCGCCGGGCTGTGATCGTCGTCGACGCCTCGATCGTCGTCGACCTTGTCTGCACCGGAACGTCGGCCGGTGTCCTGGGGTCGCGACTGGAGGACGAGTTTCTGCTGGCCCCGGAGCTGTTGCCGGTGGAGGTGGCCAGCGCTCTGAGGGGGCTCGAACGCGGCGGTGTCCTCGACGCCGCGGCGCTCGAATCCGCGGCCGGCGACCTCGCCCGCCTCCCGGTCGACCTGCACCCGACGCTCCCGCTGGTGCCGCGGATCCTCGCGCTGCGGACGAACCTCACCGCCTACGACGCCGCGTATGTCGCGCTCGCCGCGGTGTTCGACTGCCCCCTCCTCACACACGACCGGAGGCTCGCGCGGGCGGCCTCCGGTCTGTGCGCCGTCGAGGTGCCTAGCCCTTGACGGCGCCGGCGGCGAGACCGGAGCGCCAGTACTTCTGCAGCGTGAAGAACAGGGCGATGAGCGGGATCACGCCGAGCAGTGCTCCGAGCATGACGGCGCCCTTGTCGGGGGAGAAGTAGCTCATCATGCCGTAGAGGCCGAGCGTGACGGGCTTGAGGTCGGGGCTGGAGATCATCATGAGCGGGAGGAGGAAGTTGTTCCACGTGGCCACGAAGATGAACAGGAAGATCGTCACCATCGCGGGGCCGAGCAGCCGCAGCACGATCGTGAAGAAGATCCGGGCCTCACCGGCACCGTCGATGCGGGCGGCCTCCAGCAGCTCCGTCGGCACCGACGACTGCGCGTAGACCATGCCGAGGAAGACGCCGAACGGCGAGACCGCCGAGGGGATGATGATCGCCCACACCGTGTTCGTGAGGCCGAGCGCCTGGAACTCGATGTACAGCGGCACCGTGAGCAGGGCGACGGGCAGCAGGAGCCCTGCCATGATGATGCCGACCGCGAGCTTCTTCCCGGGGAAGGCGAACTTGGCGATCGCGTAGCCGGCCATCACGGCGAACAGCGTGCCGATGATCCCGGCGCTGAGCGAGTAGAACAGGGAGTTGCCGACCCAACGCCAGAACAGCCCCTGGGTCCAGCCCATGAGGCTGTCGTAGTTGGCGGCGAGGTTCGGCTCGGCGAACCAGAAGCCGAACGTCGACGTGAGGTCGGCGTTGTTCTTCGTCGAGGCGACCACGAGCCAGAACACCGGCACGAGGAAGTACACGGTGGCGACGACGAGGGCGATGATGCCGAACGTGCGCGCGGCGGGGCCGGGAGCGATCGACGGGGGAGGGGCGTCCGCCGCCTGCGGTCTGCGAGAGCGCCGCTTCGTCGGCGGAGCCACGGTGACGAGTCGTGTGGTGGTCATGCGTCGCCCTTCCGCCGCTGGAGCAGTGCGTACACGATCGCGAGCACGCCCGCGATGCCGGCCATGAGCAGCGAGTACGCCGACGCCGGACCGCTGCCCGACGGCGACAGCTCGCCCATCATCGTGTTGTAGGTGAGCATCATCGGCGTGAAGTCCTTGCCCATCCAGGAGTTCGCGGCTTCCAGGATGACCGGCTCGTTGAACAGCTGGATCGTGCCGATGATCGACAGCAGCACGGCCAGCAGGGCGGCACCGCGCACGAGCGGCACCTTGATGCGGGTCGCGATCTGGAATCCGCTCGCGCCGTCCAGGCGAGCGGCCTCGTAGAGGTCGCGGGGGATGGCCTGCAGGGCGCTGAGGAAGATGAGCATGTTGTAGCCCGTGTAGGTCCACGTCGTCATGTTGGCCATCGAGAAGAGGATCGTCTGCGGCGACATGAGGTCGGTCCCCTCTGGCAGATACGGCAGGAAGGGCGACACCTCGGGCGTGTAGAGGTAGAGCCACATCATCGCCGCGATGATGCCGGGGACCGCGTACGGGAGGAAGAAGGCGAGGCGGAACAGGGCGGGGCGGCGCACGATGAACGAGTCCAGCAGCAGGGCCAGGGCGAGGGCCGCGATGATCATCACCGGGATCTGGAACGCCGCGTAGAGCACGACCCGTCCCATGCCGGCCCAGAACGCGCCGTCCGTCGCCGCCGCGGCGAAGTTGTCGAGGCCGACGAAGGTGTCGACGAGCTCGCCGCCGCCGTACAGGCCGCCGCCGGCGGGTACCTGGGCGAAGAACGACGAGCGGACCGACACGATGATCGGGATGAGGAAGACAACGGCGAACAGCAGCGCGAACGGCGCCATGAACAGCCACCCGGTCAGCCCCTCCCGCCGGATCCGCGATCGCCTGGTCGACGGGGCGACGGGACGGCGCGCGGGAGGGAGCGTCGCCGCTGCCCTCGTCTCGGTGACTGTGGCCATGATGTGCCTCTCGCTCTCACGACGACGGCGGAGTGCACGATCGCCCGTGCACTCCGCCGTCGTTCATCCGATGATGCCGTCCGGTCCGGTCATTCCGCGACCGGGAGGCCGAGGTCCTTGAGCGACGCGACGGCCGTGTCCTGCGCCGTCGTGAAGATGTCGGCGACCGTGGCGGTGCCGGCGGCGGCCGCGGCGGCCGTCTCGTTCATGTTGGCCAGGGTCGAGAAGCCGGGGGCGTAGGGGAAGTCGGGGTTGAGGTTCTCCGTGGCGGTGCCGAGCTCGGCCAGCACATCCTGACCGCCGAACTGACGCAGCATCTTCTCGGGCGTCTCCACCTCGCCCTTCGCGGCGACGACGAGGCCCTGGGAGGCGAGGTCGTCGACCTGCGTGTTGAACCAGTCGTTGAACTCCATGGCGGCCTCGGGGTTCTCGCAGCCCTTCATGACCGAGACGCCGGAGCCGCCGTCGGGGCCGGTCATCGCCCCGGCGCCGAAGTCGGGGAGCTGGGCGACGCGCCACTGCCCCTCGGCCGGGGTGCCGTCCAGGGAGTCGAGGAGGAAGCCGGCCTCCCACGCCGCGCCGACGTGGCCGATCAGGCTGCCGTCGTTCAGTGCCGCCGTGAAGCCCTCGCCCCAGCGCTCGGTCGCGAGCGTCTGCTTGCCGTCGAGCAGACCCTGCCAGAAGGCGGCGACCCGCTCGGAGCCGGCGCCCTCGGCGTCCACCTTCCATTCCTCGCCCTCGGTGGAGAACCAGGTGTCTCCGGCGGCAGCCGCCTGTCCGGAGAGCCAGTTCTGCGCCTCGTCCGGAGTGAAGGCGGTGACGAACTTGCCGGCGGCGGCGGCCGTGGCGGAGGCGGCGGTCAGCTCGTCGAGCGTGGTCGGGGCGTCGAGGCCGAGCGCCTCGAACTCCGCGGTGTTGTAGAAGTAGACGAGGGGTCCGGTGTCCTGGGGGAGGCCCACGATGGCGTCGCCGACCCGCATGCCGCTGAACGCTCCGGCCGAGTAGTGGTCCTCGTACTTCTCGGCTTCCGCGGCCACGTCCTCCAGCAGACCCTTCACGTAGAGCTGCGGCACCTCGGAGTATCCGGTCTGCGCGAGGCATGGGCCGTTCCCGGCCTTGATGTCGGTCTCGAGCTTGAGGATCATGTCGCTGGCCTTGCCGTCGAACTTCGTGGCCTTGACCTGGATGCCGGGGTGCTCCTCGTTCCAGCGGTCGACGATCTCCGCGACCGTGGTCATGCCCTCGCCGTCGGGGAGGCGGTGCATGTACTCGATGGTGACGGGCTCTCCGCCGGCGTCGCCGCCTCCGGATGCGGCCGGAGCGCAGGCCGCGAGTCCGAACGCCGACACCGCGCCGAGGGCGACGACCGCGGCGACGCGGGGGGTGCGTGAGGTGGGTGCCATGCTGTTCTCCTCTTTGAGGTCATGTTCCTGCGGATCGCCCGAAGCGGGGACGCGGCGAGGGTGCGCCGTCGATCACATGCACATCAAATCAGAAAATGTTTGCGCTCACAAGACGCGGATCAGCGGTCTGGCGACGCATTCGCTTCGCCTGGCGGGAGCGCTGACATCGCCGCAGAGCCGAGCGCGGGTGGCAGTCGCACGCTCGACGGCCGGCGATCTCGTTCCCCGATCGCCGCCCGGGAACGACGAAACACCCGCACGAGCCGTGCGGGTGTTTCGAACCGAGGGGCTACGCCTTCTCTAGTTCGTCTTCGTCTTCGTCCGCGTACTCGTCGGCCCACTTGTCGACGTAGGCGTCTTCGTCGGAGTCGCTCGAATGCGCGAGCTCGCGCTCCAGCGCCGAGTAGTTCACCGACGGACTGTACGCCTTGAGTTCGCGGGCGATCTTGGTGTGCTTCGCCTTCTGACGGCCACGGCCCATGCCTGAGACCCCCTCACGAGTTAAGCTGCGGGCAGACGGGCGCCCGAGTCATTCACGACACCGGCTCGAGGCCGGTAAGAGTAGCATTCAGGATAGCACGCGGGGAACAGACCCTGGCCGCGGCCAGGCCGGCGAAGGGAGCGATCTCCATGACCGACAGCACCTCCACTCCGTCCGACGAGGCCACGCAGAACGCCGCTCTGCAGAAGGCCGTGATCGTCGGGATGCAGCTCGACCAGGACCCGCACGTCCTCGATGAAGCCGTCCGTTTCGCCCGGCTGCTGAACGCCCCGCTCGTGGTGGCCCACGTCGACATCACCCGCTTCGTCACCTATGAGGATCCGGACGGCTACGTGCACTCCGCTCCCATCGACATCAACTTCGACGCGGGGGCTGCCGAGTTCGAGGCCGTCGAGGCGACTGCGGCCACCATGCTCGACGGGAAGGGCGTCACCTGGACGGCGCGGCAGCTCGTCGGCGACCCGGCACTGGCCATCAAGCAGCTCGCCAACAAGCTCGACGCGCAGCTCATCGTGGTCGGCACCCGCAAACGCGGCATCGGGGAGTCGATCCGGGAGTTCTTCACCGGCTCCGTCGCGGCGCGGCTGGCGCATCGCCAGCATCGCTCCGTGCTCGTCGTCCCCCTCGGGGAGTCCGTGCCGGACGAGCAGAAGGAGATCTGGCCGGAGTGATCCGTACGCGACGAGGCCCCGCCGACGGATGTCGACGGGGCCTCGTGCGGTCATGCCGGGGGCTCAGGAGCCCGGTCGGCTCAGCGCCACCGTCACGCTGCGGGCGGCCTGATCCAGTGCGTTCTCGAGGTCGGTGACCACCGACGCCGGGAGGACGCCGCCCTGGGCGACGTGGGTGCGCAGGTCGGTGCGGATGCGGGCGCGAAAGGCGTTCACCACGGCGTCGGCGCGGTGCAGCTCCTCGCGGCTGGTCAGTCGTGCCTCCTCGCTCGGGGTGCGCGGCTTGTTCTTCGCCGCCGCCCTGTCGTCCTTCGTCGCCGTCGCCAGGTCGGCGCGAAGGCTCTTCATCGCCTCCTGCACGCTTTGGCGCACCTCGTTCGCGATGAGGCGGACCGTGTCCGTGATGCCCGCCTCGATGTCGGCGAGGTCGCTCTCGCGGGAGGCGAGTTCGGCGCGTCCGGCTTCGGTGATCGCGTAGATCGTCGTGCGTCCGTCGACGGTCTTGGTGACCAGCCCCTCCTCCTCCAGCTTCGCGAGGCGCGGGTAGATCGTGCCGGCGCTCGGCGTGTACGTCCCGCCGGTGCGATCCGTGAGGGACTGGATGATGCCGTAGCCGTGCTGCGGGGACTCCGCGAGCAGCGACAGCAGGTACAGCCGCAGGTCGCCGTGGGAGAAGACCGCGGGACTCATGCTTCCCACTCCGGGTCGTTCTCGATCGTCTGCGGAGCGCGGCGGAGGACCGTCACCCCTCCGGAGACGGAGTTGGCGCGGAGATCGACGAACCGTCCCGCGAGCTCCCCGGTGGTGCCGTTGTAGGTGCTCGGGCCGGAGGAGCTGCGCTCGACGCCGTCGATGAGCAGGCGGCCGCTGAGCGAACGGATGACGTAGTTCGCCGCGAGGGACTCGTCGAGCCGCACCGTGGTGCCGCCGGAGACCGAGTTCACGGTGATGGTGTTGACGTCGCCCGCCGCGTCCACGAGTGTCGCGCCGGAGACGATGTCGACCGTGGCCTTGCGGATGGCTCCCGTGACGGCCACGTCACCGGAGACGCTGTTGGCGTTGAGCGAGCCGGTGAGGTTGCGGATCTGCACGTCGCCGGAGACCGAGTTCACGCTGAGGTCGCCGATGAGGGTGTCGACGATGATGTCGCCGGACACCGTGTTGAGACGGGTGTCGTTGCGGATGCCGGACACGAGGGCGCCGGCGCTCACGACGCCGAGGGTCAGGGCGATGCTGCGCGGGACGGCCACACTCACCTCGGCGCGCGGGCCGCCGGAGCCGAAGTTCCGGAACACCTCCAGGAAGTTGTCCCAGCCGAGCTGCGGGTGGTCGATCTCGACCTCGCCGTCGCGGGACTCGATCCGGAGGTCTTTGGTGGTGACGCCGTGCACCTCGATCCGGATGCCGGGTTCGTCGTGGGCGATGACGTCGACCTGTCCGCCGACGAGGCCCACCTTGAGCCGGGTCGCGGAGGCGATGTCGATGACGCGTTCCTCGCCGGGGGCGATGAGCCACTTCTCGGTCATGTCTGCTTCTCCTGTGTCGAGGGATTCACGATATATCGTGTTGCCGTCACCATAACACGATATATCTCGATCCCGTCACCCCCCCTTCCTTCGAATCGCCTGATTGGTCCCACTTCGGCCGGAAATCGAGCCAATCAAGCGATTCGAAGGGGGTTGACCTTGACGTAACGACAACTTCTACGGTGGAGGGGAACGACACGGAAGGGTGGGGGATGAGCGAGCGGGACTGGTCGATCCAGGAGATCGCGCGATTGGCGGGAACGACGAGCCGGACACTGCGGCACTACGACGACATCGGGTTGCTGCCGCCGTCGCGCATCGCGGCCAATGGCTACCGGCACTACGACGCGGCGGCGCTCGTGCGGTTGCAACGGATCCTCCTGCTGCGGGAACTCGGGCTCGGACTGCCGCAGATCGCGGAGGTGCTGGGCCCTTCGACAGGCCCAGGGGCCCAGGGTGCGGGCTCAGAGACCCGGACGGCGACGGAAGCGGCTGCACTGGAGACGCATCTCGCGGTGCTGCGCGAGGAGCAGACCAGGCTGGCGCGGCAGATCGCGTCGGTCGAATCCACCATCACGGCATTGAGAGGAGGTGAGAACCTCATGGCAGAGAACATGTTCGACGGCTTCGACCACACGCAGTACAAGCAGGAGGTCGAGGACCGCTGGGGGACGAAGGCTTACGCCGACGGCGACCGCTGGTGGCGCGGGATGAGCGACACCGAGCGTGCCGAGTGGCAACAGCGCGTGGCCGACCTCGGACGCGACTGGATCGCCGCGGCGGAGAGCGGTATCGATCCCGCGTCCGCCGAGGCGCAGGAGCTGGCGCGCCGTCACGTGGCGTGGCTCACGGGCATCCCCGGCACTCCGGCCGCCGCGCTTCGGCAGGGACCGGACGCGGGCGCCAAGGCCTACGTCCTCGGTCTCGGCGAGATGTACGTCGCAGATCCGCGCTTCGGCGCGAACTATGCGACGTCCGCGGGCGGCACCCACGGTGCGGAGTTCGTCCGCGACGCGCTCCGCATCTACGCGGAAGCCTCCCTCTGATCTGTCGAGCCACCCCCTTGCGTGTGACCCACCCCGCTGCGGTCGTACTCAAGGGGGTGGCTCGCACGCAAGGGGGTGGATCGGGGGAGGAGGGGAGGGCGTAGGGTCGTGCCATGACGGGGCGACGGAAGCGGGGGCGCGACGACCGCCCCGCGTCCGGAGCCTTCGCGGCGGCGGCGACGGCCTATGGGGCGAACTGCGCCCTCGGGCTCGCGGTGGCGGCGCGGCTCATCGACACGCGCCGCTTCCGCTGGGTGCACCACGCCCTCTACATCCTCACCTGCGCGACGACGGGACTCGCCGTCGTCGTGGGCCTCGCCACCCGCACCCCACGCACCCGTCGCGCCGCCCTCGCGCTCCTCCCCGCCGCCGTCCCCCTGGCCGCGATCCCCTACGCCGGGACGCACACCCGGCGGCACCCGCTCGTCGCCCTCATGGCAGCCCCCTTCGTCCTCGCGGGCCTCGTGGTCTCGCGCCTCCCCTCCGACCGGAAGTGACCGCATGGAACTCCTCGACGCCATCCGCCGCCGCAAGACCACCAACGGAGCGTTCCTGCCCGACCCGGTCTCCGAGGAACACCAGCGCATCCTCCTGGAAGCCGCCGGCCGCGCGCCCTCGCAGCTCAACAGCCAGCCGTGGCGCTTCGTCGTGATCGAGAACCGCGACACGATCGACGAGATCGCGCGCATCTCCGGCGAGAGCATGACGGAGGCGATGTCGAACGGCACGTTCTTCGAGCGGTACAAGCCGTACTTCCGCTTCAGCCAGGAGGAGATGGAGGAGAAGCGCAGCGGCATGCTGTTCGACAAGCTCCCCGCGCCGCTGCGGCCCTTCACGTCGCAGGTGTTCACCAAGCGCGGCCAGACTCTGATGAACACGTTCGGGGTGCCGAAGACCCTGGGCTCGGAGAACCGCAAGCTCGTCGCCGGATCGCCGCTGCTCCTGGGCGTCATGCTCGACCGCAGCGAGTACCGGCCAGGGCAGCTGTCGTCGTTCTACTCGGTGTTCAGCATGGGGGCGGCCATGGAGAACGTCTGGCTGACCACGGTCGAGCTGGGCATGGGCATCCAGTTCATCTCGTTCCCGATGGAAGTGCCGGGGCGCTGGGACGAGATCGTGCGGCTGCTGCGGGTGCCCGACGACCTGGAGCTCATGGCCGTCTACCGGCTGGGCTACCTGCCGCCGGAGCAGCGACGCCCGGCGATCGACTGGTCCAGCAGTCAGCGCAAGCTCGTATCGCAGTACGTGTTCCGCGAGGACTGCGACACCCCGCAGCAGGGCTGGGACGCGCCGCCGACCCGGTCCTGAGTCAGGAGCCGCCGGCCGCCCGCCGGACCTCGGGGAGATCGTTCAGCGCCGGTCCCTCGATGCGCGTGCCGTCCGCGGCGAACCGCGACGCGTGCAGCGGGCAGTCCCACGTGCACTCAGCGTCGTTCCAGTCGAGGATACCGCCGAGGTGCGGGCACACCGCGCTGACCGCTCGGGTCACGCCGTCGACCGTGGAGATGGCGACCGGGCGACCGCCGCGGTTCGCCACGACGCCCTCGCCCTCCGCGGGCTGCGGCACGGGGACCGGCGTGGTCTCGGCCTCGACCCAGCCTCTCGTGGCGGCGGCCGCCACCTTCGCGCCCTCGACGGCGCCGCGCGCGAGATCGGCGGGGACGGTGAGCCGGGTGCCGAGGCGCAGCATCCAGGACGGACGCTCGCGGCGCTTCGTCCCGATGATCTCCTCGGTGAGCCGCAGGGCCGCGGCGGGTGCGTTCGACAGCCCCCACTTCGCGTAGCCGGTGGCGATGCGGATGCGTCCGAGGCCGCGGGGCAGGGCGCCGACGAAGGGGATGAGGTTGTGCGACTGGTAGTCCTGCGCGGACCAGCGGTGCGTCTCCTCGGCATCCGGGAAGTGCAGACGGGTCCAGTCCACGAGGTCGTCGATCGCCGCGGTCTCGCCGTCCGAGCGGCCGACCGGATGCCCGTTGCCGCCGACGACCAGCTGCGCGGTATCGGCCGGGCCGTCGGCGGCGGACACCGGTCGGATGGACCGCGTCGGGCCGTCGGCCGAGATGAACGTCCCCTCCGGCACTCCGCCGGAGACCCGGAACGAGACGCAGTACGACCGCATCCCGGCGACCTTGGAGAAGTACAGGCCGCGGTCGAGGATCGGGGTCCCGGTCGCGAGGACGATGTGCTCGGCGAACATCGGCCCCGCCGTGGTCTCCACCCGGGGCTCCGGGAGGGCGTGGGCGCCGATCACGCGGACGCCGGTGTGCAGCGTGCCGCCCCCGGCGAGGAACTCCCTTGCGAGCGCGTCGGCGACGGCGACCGGGTCGATCGTCACCTGGGAATCGAGCGCCACCGCGCCCGCGACGGGGAACGGCGTCGACAGCTCGCTCGCGGTGAGCAGCCGCGTCGGCAGTCCCGCCTCCTGCGCGGCGGCATGCTGGGCTCTGACCGCCTCGAGCCCGTCCGGACTTTGGGCGTAGGTGTGGTCGGTCCGCTCGGTGTAGCTCAGGCCGGCGGTGTCGGCGAAACCGGTGAGCCACTCCATGCCCGCCCGGTTGGCATCGACGTACGCCTGGACGAGTGCCGCCGGATGGTGCTTTCGGATGGTGGCGAGCTGCTGTCCCTGGAGGAGGGAGAGCTTGCCGGTGTTGCCACCCGTCGACAGCTCCGCCACGTCCCCCGCATCCACGACAACGACGTCGAGTCCGGCGCGGGTCAGGAGCACCGCGGTGGAGAGGCCGGTGAGCCCCGCCCCCACGATCAGCACGTCGTGCGTCGCGCCGGGATCGAAGGCAGTGCCGTGGGGTGCGTCCTGATCGACCTTCCAGAGGGGCTTCATGCCGACAGTCAACGCCTCTCCCTGCCCCCACCCCAACGCCTTGACATCCGACGATCACGCTGTCATGCGGCGACTACAGTGGCGAGCGTGAGTCTCCGTCGTGTCCTGCTCGTCGCTCTCGGCGGCACGCTCGGGACGGCGGCGCGTCTGGGACTCGGGCTCGTCGCGGACGAGCCCGGTGGGTTCCCCCTCGCGGTGCTGCTCGCGAACGTGCTGGGTGCCCTGCTCATCGGTGTCGTGGCGGCGCGGCTCCCGGCCTCGGCGGAGCTGCGACTGCTGCTGGGCACCGGCGTCCTCGGCGGCTTCACGACCTACAGCGCCTTCATGACCGGGACGCTGGCCCTGTGGGGGTCGGCACCGCTCCTCGCTGCGGCGTATGCCGCGGGCAGCCTCCTCCTCGGTCTCCTCGCGGCAGCCGTGGGGCTCCGGCTGGGTCGGCCGCGCCGGGGAGGGGCGTCGTGAGTCCGCTGCTGTTCCTCGCGGCCGCGCTCGCCGGGGGCGTCGGCGCCGTCCTGCGCTATCTCGTCGATGTCGGCGTCGCCCGGCTCGTCGGCCGACGGTTCCCGTGGGGGATCCTCATCGTCAACCTCACCGGGTCCTTCGCGCTGGGACTCGTGACGACGGCGCTGCCCGACGCGGCGTTCGTGCTCGGCGCCGGTCTCCTCGGGGGGTACACGACCTTCAGCACCGCGATGCTGGATGCGGTCGCGCTGTGGCGCGACGGCGAGCGCGGCGCCGCGGTGTTCGACGCGGTCGGCATGCTCGTCCTCGGTCTCCTCGCCGCGGGACTGGGGCTGGCGCTGGGGGCTGCGCTCTAGATCGACGCTTGCGAAGAGCCGACGTGCCGCGCTACTCTCGCTGCTAATCGTTTAACGCTAAACGGTTAACATCGCGCACCGCCTTCTCGTGCACCCGTCAAAGGAGACCTCGATGCCCCGCACCTCTCACCGCGCCCTGGGCGCCCTCGCCGCCTCCGCGGCCGCCGTCCTGGCGCTTTCCGCCTGCTCCTCCTCCGCGACCGGTGAGTCGTCGGGCGGCGACGTCACCCTCAGCTACGCGATCTGGGACGAGAACCAGAAGCCCGCGATGGAGGACATCGCCGCCGCGTACACCGAGGAGCACCCGAACGTCACGATCGAGATCCAGGTCACGCCGTACAAGGAGTACTTCACCAAGCTCCAGACCGCGGTGACGGGCGGCTCGGCCGCGGACGTGTTCTGGATGAACGGCCCAAACTTCCAGCTCTACGCCGCCAACGGCCAGCTCGCCCCGCTCGACGACGTGGACGCGGCCGACTACCCCCAGGGGCTCGTCGACCTCTACACCTACGACGACGCGCTCTACGGCGCCCCCAAGGACTTCGACACCGTCGCGCTCTGGTACAACAAGGCGCTGTTCGACGCCGCGGGGGTGGAGTATCCGAGCGCGGGCTGGACCTGGGACGACTTCCGCTCCGCGGCCGCGAAGCTGACCGACCCGGCGAAGGGGCAGTTCGGCGTCGCCGCGAGCCAGTACGGCCAGGAGAACTTCTACAACTCCATCGCGCAGGCAGGTGGAGAGGTCATCTCCGCGGACGGCACCCAGAGCGGATACGGCTCCCCCGAGGCTCTCGAGGGCATCGAGCTGTGGACCGACCTCATCGCCGACGGCTCCTCGCCCACGGCGCAGCAGATGACGGACACGAACCCGGAGGACTTCTTCCTGTCGGGCAAGGTCGCCATGTTCCAGAACGGCTCCTGGGCCGCCATCGCCTACGCGGACAACGCGGACATCGGCGGCAGTGTCGACGTGGCCCCGCTGCCGGCGGGTCCGGAGGGCAATCAGAGCGTGATCCACGGCGTCGGGAACGTCGCGAACGCCAAGAGCGCGCACGTGGAGGAGGCCAAGGACTTCGCCGCCTTCGCGAGCGGAGAGCAGGCCGCGAAGATCCAGGCCGAGACCGGCACCGTGATCCCCGCGTACAACGGTACGCAGCAGGCCTGGGTCGACGCACTCCCGCAGTACGACCTGCAGGTCTACATCGACGCGCTGGAGACGGCTGTCCCGTACCCCGTGTCGAAGAACACCTCCGCGTGGACGAGCATCGAGAGCGAGGTGCTGTCCCAGGTGTGGTCCGGAGCGGTCTCCCCGAAGGACGGCCTGCAGGATCTCGCCGCGCAGATGCAGACCGCCCTGGACGCCGAGCAGGAGTGACCGCATGACCGTCCTCGCGCCTCGCGCGGTCGCCCCCGCCGCCGGGCGGACCCCGGAGGCCCCGCCCTCCGGGGTCCGCCGGCGCCGCACGCCCGGTGCCTCGCCGTGGTGGGCCCTGGTGTTCCTGGGGCCCACCGCCCTGGGCCTGGCCGTGTTCTACCTGTGGCCGACCGTACGCACGCTCATCATCTCCTTCACGAAGTCGGGGCCGTTCGGCGGTGCGGAGTGGATCGGGTTCGAGAACTACGTGCGGCTGTTCCAGGACCCGGAGCTCCTCGGCGCTCTCCGCAACACCGCGGTCTACACGGTGATCGCGCTCATCGGCATCCCCCTCGCGGTCGGGATCGCCGCGCTGCTGAACACCACCGGCCTCAAAGGCCGCAGCGCCTACCGCACGCTCTACTTCATCCCCGTCGTCACCATGCCCGCGGCGATCGCGTTGGTCTGGCGCATGATCTACAACGGCGACTACGGCGTGCTGAACGCGGCCCTCGGCGCGGTCGGCATCGAAGGGCGGAGCTGGCTGACCGATCCGAACACCGCGCTGGTCGCGATCGCCGTCGTCGGCATCTGGGCCGGCCTCGGGACCAACATCGTCATCTTCCTCGCCGGACTCCAGGGCATCCCCGACACGATCATGGAGGCGGCCGACCTCGACGGGGCGGGCCCCGTGCGCAAGTTCTTCTCCATCACGATCCCGCTGCTGTCGCCCTCGATCTTCTTCGTCAGCGTCATCAGCGTGATCGGGGCGCTGCAGGTGTTCGATCTCATCTACATGATGCTCGGGCGCAGCAACCCCGCGATGCCGAACACCCGCACCGTCGTCTACCTGTTCTACGAAGCGGGCTTCCTCGACAACGACCGCGGCTACGCCGCAGCCGTCGCCTTCCTCCTGCTGCTGATCATCCTCGTGCTGACGATCGTGCAGTTCCGGCTGCAGAAGAAGTGGGTGCACTATGAGTGACGTCTCCCTCGACACCCGCGCGGTCGTCGGGGCCGCCCCCGCACGATCGCGGAGCGCGGGCGCCCCCCGGAACCGCGGGCTGTGGATCGTGCACGTCGTGCTCATCGTCGGCGCCGCGCTCATGGTGTTCCCGTTCGTCTGGCAGCTGCTGACCTCGTTCAAGACACTGTCCGACTCGGTGCAGGTGCCGCCGTCGTTCCTCCCCCGCGAGTGGGTGTTCACGAACTTCGCCGAGGTCTTCGACTCGATGCCGTTCGGGCAGATGTTCCTGAACTCGGTGCTCCTCACGGTCGGCCGCACGGTCGGGCAGGTCGCCCTGTGCACCATGGCCGGCTACGCGTTCGCGCGCATCGCCTTCCCCGGCCGGAACGCCCTGTTCGTCGTGTTCCTCTCGGTGCTCATGGTGCCCTCGCAGCTCTACCTGCTGCCGCAGTACGAGATCATCCAGGCGCTCGGCTGGCTGAACACGCTGCAGGCGCTCATCGTGCCCGGGATCTTCAGCGCCTTCGGGACCTTCCTGATGCGGCAGTTCTTCCTCTCGATGCCGGCCGAGCTGGAGGAGGCGGCGCGCATCGACGGGGCGAATCCGTGGCAGACCTTCTGGCGGATCATGGTTCCGCTCGCGAAGCCTGGCATCATCGCACTTGTGGTGTTCACCGTGCTGTGGTCCTGGAACGATCTGCTGTGGCCGCTGATCGTGACGACCGATCCGGCGAAGATGCCCCTGTCGGTCGGACTCTCGCAGCTCGTCGGCATCCACGGCACCGACTACCCGGTGCTCATGGCGGGTGCCCTGCTGGCGACCCTGCCCATGCTGGTGACGTTCATGATCCTGCAGCGGCAGTTCATCCAGGGCATCGCGTTCAGCGGGACGAAGGGCTGAGACATGGCACAGCGTGAGCACGCCCCGAGCCGCCGACCGACCCTGCGGATGGTGGCCGAACGTGCCGGGGTGTCGACGGCGACGGTCTCGTACGTCTTCTCCGGGCGCGCAGGGGCGAGCGGCGCGGGCGTGGCCGAGGCCACCGCGGCGCGGGTGCTCGCGGCGGCGGACGAGCTGAACTACCGGCCGAACACGGCGGCCAGGGCCATCCGCACCGGTCGCAGCGGCATGGTGCAGCTCTCCCTGCACATGCTGAGCGATCCGTGGTCGCTGGCGGTGGCCGACGCCGTGAACGCCGAGGCGAACCGGCACGGGCTGACGACGCTGATCCTCGCCGACGGCGACTGGCACGCGGCGCTCGACCGCGTCGAGAGCGACGTGGCGTATCTCGACGGCGTCGGGCTGGACGAGGAGGACGCCCGACGGCTGGGCGACCTCGTCAAGCGCGGTCAGCGCCTCGTGGTGTTCTCGGAGCATCTGGAACCGGACGGCTTCGACGTCATCCGCTCGGACGCGATCCCGGGGTGCGAGCTCGCGATGGACCACCTGCTGGAGCGGCATACGGCGATCGGCTGCATCGCCGCCGAGGGGGCCGTCCGCCTCGCGGGAACCCAGGTCACGCGCTACACGCCGTACGTCGAGAAGCTCGCGGCGGCCGGCATCTCCCCGGATCCGGCGTGGACCGTGACCTATGCGGAGACCCAGGCCAGCGCCTTCACCGCCGCGATCGAGCTGCTGTCGCAGGAGAACCGCCCGGACGCCGTGTACGCGACGACCGACTTCGCCGCGATCGCCGCGATCAACGCCGCGCACATGCTCGGGCTCCGCGTGCCGCACGACGTCGCGGTGATCGGTGTCGGGAACACGCCGGACGCACGGCTCATCGCGCCCACCCTCACCACCGTCGGCCCCACGGACTTCTACGAGCGTCAGGCGCGGATCATCGTCGAGAAGGCGCTCGAGAGCGACCCCTCGCCCGGGGCGCTGCACGAGTTCCCCTGGGCCCTCGTCCCCGGCGGCTCGACCGACCTCGACGCCCCGGCAGCCCGCGGCCGCTGAGCCGCCCCCTTTTCTCCCCCTCTGTCACGAAGGACTTCTGTTGGACCTCCACATCGGCATCATCGGCTTCGGCGCGCGCTCCACCCTCCAGGAGGAGGTGCACCGGCCGGGGCACGGCTCCCGCATCACCGCCGTCTGCGACCTCGCCCCGCGCGCCCGGGAGGACGCCAGAGCGCTCGTCCCCGACGCGCTCATCACCGACTCCCTCGACGAGCTGCTCGCATCCGGCGTCGACGCCGTCATGGTGCTGACCCCGGACGACACGCACGCCGCCCTGACCATCCGGGCGCTGGAGGCCGGGGTGCCCGTCTTCTGCGAGAAGCCCCTCGCGATCGATCTCGCCGACGCCGACCGCATGCTGGAGACCGCGCGACGCACCGGCACCCGGCTCTACATCGGCCACAACATGCGGCACATGCCCGTGATCACCCTCATGCGCGGGCTCATCCAGGACGGGCGCATCGGGCAGGTGAAGGCCGTGTGGGTGCGGCACTTCGTGGGGCACGGCGGCGACTTCTACTTCAAGGACTGGCACGCCGACCGGAGCCGCACCACCGGACTCCTCCTGCAGAAGGGGGCGCACGACCTCGACATCATCCATTGGCTGGCGGGCGCGTACACCGAGCAGGTGGCGGCGATGGGCGGCCTGAGCGTCTACGGCGACATCGCCGACCGGCGGGACCGCACGGGGGAGCGGATGCCCGACTGGTTCAGCATGGACAACTGGCCGCCGACCGCGCTCACCGGACTCCACCCCGTCGTCGACGTCGAGGACATCTCGATGGTGAACCTGAGGCTCGAGGGCGGGATCTTCGCGTCGTACCAGCAGTGCCACTTCACCCCGGACTACTGGCGGAACTACACCGTGATCGGCACCGAGGGGCGCATCGAGAACTTCGGCGACGTGGCCGGCAGCGAGGTGAAACTGTGGAACCGTCGGCATGCCGGGGCGGCCGACGCGGATGAGGTGTTCGTCGTGCCCGAGGTGCCGGATGCGGGGCACGACGGTGCCGATGCGCTGCTCGTGGCCGAGTTCCTCCGGTTCGTGCGGCACGGCGGTCTCACGGCGACCTCGCCCGTCGCGGCGCGGGAGGCCGTGGCCGCCGGGATCCTCGCGACCGCGTCCCTCCGAGGCGATGGCTCCGCGATCTCCGTCCCCCCGCTCGACCCCGATCTCGTCGCCTACTTCGAGCGAGGCCAGACCCCCTCCCCCTCCCCCGTCCCCTGACCCCCCCCGTCCCCCGGCAGGGTGAGTGCAAAATGGCACCCGAACCGCGGCTCCCAGGCACGTTTCTGATCCCGCAGCGAGGGGGGAGGGGGAGAGGGGCGGGGCTCTCAGGGAGTTCACACCGGAGCGAATGTACAAACGTACATGTACGGATGTCCAGGGGGTGAGCGATGGCGGAGAGCCCGCGTCGGCGGCGTGACCCCGAAGCGCGCCGCCGGGAGATCGTCACGGCTGCCGCCGAGCTGATCGTCGAGGTCGGGGCCGACGCCATCACGCACCGCATGGTCGCCGCCCGCGCCGGAGTGCCGCTCGGGGCGACCACCCAGTACTTCGACACCCTCGACGACCTGCGCGGCGCCGCCTTCCGGGCCCTCGCGGACGAGATCGAGTGCCGGCTCGACGGGGTGCGGCAGACCCTCGCCGAACGCGGGGCCGGGGCCGACGTCATCGCCGCGCTCGTCCACGACAGCATCCACGACGGACACGCGGTGCAGGCGGATCGAGCGGTGGTCACGGCGGCCGTCCACGATCCGCGTCTGCGCGAGCTCGCGCGCCACCTGTCCGACCGCCTCGTCGACCTCCTAAAGCCGACCTATGGCGCCGACCGAGCCCGAGCGGCGATGATCTTCATCGACGGCGTCATGTGGAGCACGCAGATCCGCGACGTCGATCTCGAACAGTCCTTCCTCGAATCCGCACTGACGCGGATCCTCGGAGAACCTCTCTCCCTCCCATCCGCAGCGACCGCCATCCCCTGACACCGAGGACCCCGCCTTGTCGAAACTCGCCATCCTCAGCCTGAAGAACCGCGCCCTCATCGCGCTCGTGACGATCGTCGCCGCGGTGTTCGGCGGGCTCGCGCTGACCAACCTCAAGCAGGAGCTCATCCCGTCGCTCGAGCTGCCGGCGCTCGTGGTCATGACCACGTACCCCGGCGCCTCGCCCGAGGTGGTCGAGAACGACGTCTCGACGCCGATCGAGTCGGCCATCCAGGGGGTTCCCGATCTGGAGTCGACCACCGCGACGAGCACGACCAATGCGTCCATCGTGCAGGCGATGTTCTCGTACGGCACGAACCTCGCGACCGCGGAGCAGAAGATCCAGCAGGCGATCAACCGGATCTCCTCGCAGCTGCCGGAGGACGTCACGCCGCAGGTGCTCTCGGTCTCGATCGACGACTTCCCGGTGATCCAGGTGGCGGTCACCGGCTTCGACGACGCGGACAACGCCCAGGCGCAGCTCGAGAGCGTCGCGATCCCCGATCTGGAGGACGTCGACGGGGTGAACGCGGCCGAGATCGTCGGCGGCGTCGGACAGCGCATCACCATCACCCCCGACCTCGCGAAGCTCGCCGCCGCAGGGCAGAGCAGCGAGGCGATCAGCACGGCGCTGCAGCAGAACGGCACCCTCTTCCCCGGTGGCGAGATCACCGAGGACGGCGAGACCCTCACGGTGCAGACCGGAGCGAAGATCACCTCGGTCGACGAGATCGCCGCCCTGCCGCTCGTCGGCACCGCGGTCACCATCGGCGACGTCGCGACGGTGGCGCAGGTGTCCGACCCGGTGACCTCCATCTCCCGCGTCGACGGCGAGGACGCCCTGTCGATCTCCATCACGAAGCTCCCCGCCGCCAACACGGTCGAGGTGTCGCAGGGGGTCATCGCGGCCCTCGACGAGATCGGGGAGGCGCTTCCGGACGCGGAGTTCACGGTCGTGTTCGACCAGGCGCCGTTCATCGTGCAGTCCATCGACACCCTCGCCACGGAGGGTCTGCTCGGCCTCGTGATGGCCGTGCTCGTGATCCTCGTGTTCCTCATGTCGGTGCGCTCGACCCTGGTCACCGCGATCTCGATCCCGACCTCGGTCCTCATCACCTTCATCGGGTTGCAGGCGTTCGGCTACTCCCTCAACGTGCTGACCCTCGGGGCGCTCACGATCGCGATCGGCCGCGTGGTCGACGACTCCATCGTGGTGATCGAGAACATCAAGCGCCACTACGTGGGAGATGCGGACAAGGGCGACGCGATCCGTCTCGCCGTGCGCGAGGTCGCCGCCGCCATCACCGCGTCGACCATCACGACCGTGGCGGTGTTCCTGCCGATCGTGTTCGTGGGTGACATGGTGGGCGAGCTGTTCCGCCCGTTCGCGATGACGGTCACCATCGCCATGGTCGCGTCGCTCTTCGTGGCGCTGACGATCGTGCCGGTGCTGGCCTACTGGTTCCTCAAGCCCGGCAAGCCGCTCCTCGACGACCAGGGGAACGCGATCGACCCGGAGGACCCGGCGGCCCCGCCGACGCGGCTGCAGCGCAGCTACCGCCCCATCCTCGGCTGGACGCTGAAGCACTCGGGCATCACGGTCGCGCTCGCGGTGGTGGTCCTCGCCGGGACCCTCGCCGCCGCCCCGCTGATGAAGGTGAACTTCCTCAGCGACTCCGGACAGAACACCATGACCGTGACGCAGGACCTCGGGCCGACGGCGAGCCTGCAGGCGAAGTCCGACGCCGCCGTCCCCGTCGAGGAGGCCCTCCTCGACATCGACGGCATCGAGCACGTGCAGGCCTCTATCGGGTCGAGCGGCTCCGCGCTGCGCGACGCGTTCTCCGGCGGTGCGGGCATCACCTACTCCGTGCTCACCGACGGCGACGCCGACCAGGAGAAGCTGCGCGCCGAGGTGCAGGACGCCATCGACGGTCTCGGCGACGAGGTCGGCGAGGTCACCGTCGCGGCGTCCGCCGGCTTCGGCTCCAGCGACATCGAGATCACCGTGTCGGCCGCGAGCGGCGACGACCTCGCCACCGCCACCTCCGCCGTGGTGGACGAGCTCGACGGCCGCGAGGGCATCGGTCAGGTGACTGACAACCTCGCCGAGGCGCTGCCGTACATCGCCGTGGTCGTGGACCGCGAGGCCGCCGCCCAGGTCGGGCTGTCCGAGGTCGCCGTCGGGTCGATCGTGTCGAACACGATGCGTCCCCAGCAGATCGGCTCGGTCGAGATCGACGACACCGCGCTCACCGTGTACCTCGTCAACCCCGAGCCGCCCACGACCGTCGCCGCCCTCCAGCAGCTCGCGATCCCCACCGCGGCCGGTATCGTGCCGCTGGAGGACATCGCGACCGTCGAGCAGCGCAACGGTCCCACCTCGATCACCACCGAGCAGGGACGCCGCACCGCGACCGTCACCGTGCCGCCCGCATCGGACAACCTCGCGGTCGCCACCCAGTCGGTCACCGAGGCGCTCGCCGCGGCTGACCTTCCGGACGGCGCCTCGGCCGAGGTCGGCGGCGTCGCCTCGCAGCAGGCCGACTCGTTCGCGCAGCTCGGCCTGGCCATGCTCGCCGCGATCCTCATCGTGTACGTGGTGATGGTGGCGACGTTCAAGTCGCTGCGTCAGCCGCTGCTGCTGCTGATCTCGGTGCCGTTCGCGGCGACCGGCGCCATCCTGCTGCAGATCATCACGGGCGTACCGCTCGGCGTGGCATCGCTGATCGGCGTGCTGATGCTCATCGGCATCGTGGTGACGAACGCGATCGTGCTCGTCGACCTCGTGAACCAGTACCGGGAGAAGGGACTGTCGACCGCGGAGGCGGTGATGGCGGGAGGGGAGAAGCGTCTGCGTCCGATCCTCATGACCGCGCTCGCCACCATCCTCGCCCTCACCCCGATGGCGCTCGGGATCACCGGGCACGGCGGCTTCATCTCGCAGCCGCTGGCCATCGTGGTGATCGGCGGACTCGTCTCCTCCACCGTGCTGACGCTCATCGTGCTGCCGACCCTGTACAACCTCGTCGAGGGGGCGCGGGAGCGCCGCCGGGCGCGGAAGGGCGAGCCGCACGACGATGGCGCCTCGGTCCCCGTGCACACGGACGGCACGCCGGTCAGCCGGCGCGAGCTGCGCGAGAACCACGGCGAGTAGCCGCGCGTTCACAACTCAGGAGAAAGGCCCCGGTCCCGTCCGTAGGACGAGGATCGGGGCCTTTCGGCGTCGGTTCTCCGGAGTTGTGAACCGCGGTCAGGCGAAGGTGAGGCCCCACTCCAGGGTCCAGGTCTCGCCGGGAGCGAGACGGCGCAGGCCCCGGCCGCTGTTGAACGCGTCGGCCGGCGCGGTCATCGGCTCGATCGCGACCGCGAGCGGGGTATCGGGGTAGTTCGTAGCCGTGTACACCTGCACGAAGTCGAAGCCCTCGCCCTGCCAGAGCGTGACGGTCCGGCCGTCGGGCGCGGTGAGGGTGTGCCGCACCCGGCCGTCCGCGTCGCGCTCCAGGTCCGTGAACCCGGTGTCGAGCGAGACGTCGCCGACGCGGATGCCGTCGCGCAGTTCGGGATCGGCGGGACGGGTGCCGATCGGGAGCATGCGGTCGTCCGTCTGGAAGGCGGTGCGGGCGGGCACACGGAGGACGAGGTCGTGCGGGTCGACGTCGCCGATCGTCGGGAACGGATGCGTGCCGACCGCGACGGGTGCGGGGGAGTCGGACCAGTTGGTGAGCGTGTGCGTGACCGTGATGCCGTCGGCGGTGAGGACATACGCGACGGACGTCTCGATCAGGTACGGATAGCCGGTCTGCGGGAAGACGGTCGCCCGCAGCGTCGCGGCCCCTTCCGTCTGCTCGATCGCATACGCCGTGAAGCGCAGCAGGCCGTGACTGGCGTTGTCCGTCTTGGGCTCGGTGATCGCGAGCTGGCGCACGGTGCCCTCGTCGTCCCAGCGGCCGTCGCGCACCCGGTTGGGCCAGGGCGTCAGCACGACACCCGAGCACGACGGCGTCGGGATGTCGAGCGGATACGGGGAGATGAGATCGACCTCGCCGATCCGGAGGGCACGGAGAGAGGCGCCGACTTGGGCGATCTGCGCGGTCACGTCGCCGAGGCGGAGGTGGACCTGGGTGCCGGTGGGAGAGACGGAGTTCACCTCGACATCGTAGTGCCGCGGGCCGCCGGAGTGCGGGGGTCTCCCAGGGATGCCGGGTAGACTGAGACGGTCGGCTTCGGACACCCGCGCAGGGCGCGGACGTTTTTCAGTGTGTGAAGTGTGAGTCCAGGGGCCGATGGTGCGCGTCGATCGACGCGAATCAACCATCACAGGAATGGCCCCGGCCGCAGATCGTCCGGACTCCGCTGGATCGGAGTGCTCGCGCGTGCGCGCAGCGCTGTTCTCGTGCGAGAACGCAAGAAGGACACCCGAATGCCCAAGAACCACAAGCCCCGCGGCGGTCGCGCCGCCGCGAACTTCGAGCCGCGCTACGGCGCCAAGAAGACCTCGTTTCACGACCGCCACCGTCCGGCCGGCGGTCGGGACACGGCTCGCGACGAGCGTCCCGCACGCGACGACCGCGAGGATCGCGCGACCGGCGGGTACGACCGTCGCCCCGGGAGCCGCAGCCCCGGGCACCGCGGCTACCGCCCGGAGGAGACCGAGTCCGGTGCTCCGAAGCGCCGCTGGAGCTCCCAGGAGCGCGCCGGTCGCGACGAGGCCCGCAGCATCCGCAACCGTGCGGAGTCCGGGCGTCGCGAGGCCCCGCACCGCCGCGACGACCGCGCCGGTGGCGGCCGGTTCGACGACCGCGCCGAGCGTCCGCGGTACAACGACCGGTCCGGCGCTGGACGGTTCGACGACCGCCCGCGGCGCGACGACCGCCCGCGGCGCGACGACCGCGGCGGCTCGCAGCGACAGGGGTTCCGCGGCGGCGACCGCACCCGCGGCAACGACCAGGGGACCGAGCGCTCGTACGACGCCGCCCGTGCGCGCCGTGCCTTCGACCGTGACCGCACGCAGCGCTCCTTCGAGGGCGGGCGCGAGCGTCCGTCGACCGGAGGGGCCTACCGCACCGAGCGTCCGCGTCGGGACGAGCGTCCCCGTCGCGACGAGCGTCCGACCCGCAGCGACTGGAACGCGAAGCCGAAGGCGGCGTTCGAGCAGACCGACGACGTCGTCCACGAGCGCCTCGAGGCACAGGCCGTGCAGGCCGTCGAGGTCGAGGGCGTCACGTTCGCCGACCTCGGCCTGGGCTCTAACATCACCGAGACCCTGAACAACATGGGCGCCGCGACGCCGTTCCCGATCCAGGCGGCGAGCATCCCGGCCGTCCTCGAAGGGCGCGACGTGCTCGCCCGAGGACGCACGGGTTCCGGCAAGACCATCGCCTTCGGGGCACCGCTCGTCGAGCGGGTGCTGCAGTCGCAGGCGGGCAAGCGTCGCGAGTTCGGCCGTGCGCCGCGTGCGATCATCCTCGCTCCGACGCGCGAGCTCGCGCTGCAGATCGACCGGACCATCCAGCCGATCGCCCGCAGCGTCGGCCTCTTCACGACGCAGATCTACGGCGGTGTGCCCCAGGGGCGCCAGGTGGGCGCGCTGAAGAAGGGCGTCGACATCGTCATCGGCACCCCCGGCCGTATCGAGGACCTGATGAACCAGGGCAAGCTCGACCTGTCCGACTGCCGCATCGCGGTGCTCGACGAGGCCGACCACATGTGCGAGCTCGGATTCGTCGAGCCCGTGCAGCGCATCCTCCGCCGCACGGCCGAGGGGAGCCAGAAGCTCCTGTTCTCCGCGACGCTCGACCGCGAGGTCGCGGCGCTGGTGGACGAGTTCCTCGTCGAGCCCGCCGTGTTCGAGGTCGCGGGCGAAGACCAGGGCTCCAGCACCATCGAGCACCGGGTCCTCGTCATCGAGCACCGCGACAAGGCGGACATCCTCACGTCGCTCGTCGACCGCGAGGGCAAGACGCTCGTCTTCGCTCGCACGCGCGCCTACGCCGAGATGCTGGCCGACCAGTTCGACGACGCCGGGATCCCGGCCCTCTCGCTGCACGGCGACCTCAACCAGGCCAAGCGCACGCGCAACCTGGAGAAGCTGACCTCGGGTCGGGTGAACGTGCTCGTGGCCACCGACGTCGCCGCGCGCGGCATCCACGTCGACGACATCGACCTCGTGGTCCAGGCCGACGCGCCGGACGAGTACAAGACCTACCTGCACCGCTCCGGTCGCACGGGTCGCGCCGGGCGCTCGGGCCGGGTCGTCACGCTCATCACGCGGCAGCGTCAGCGCCGGATGACTGAGCTGCTCGGTCGCGCCGAGATCGAGGCCCCGTTCGAGCAGGCCCGCCTGGACGACGACGTGATCGAGGAGATCGCCGGGCGCGTGCCGTCCGCCGCCGAGCTCACGTCCTGACCCGTTCGGGATCAGAAAGGCCCCGGAGGCTTCGGTCCCCGGGGCCTTTTCGCACTCTGCACCGGGCGGGTCAGGGGAGGGTGTGCTCGTGGAGGGACGTCGTGAGGGCGGTGCCGTTGAGGTCGAGGTAGAGGACGCGCTCGGTGACCGTGAGGGTCAGGGTGTTCCGGCGGGCGAGGTGAGGCGTGGCGGTGTCGACGAAGCCGGGATCGAAGCTGTAGACCCGGATGTCCTCGGCCCGGTGGATGCGCTTGTCGGCCCACGGCGCCATGACCTTGGCGGGATCGCGGTGCGTGTAGACCACGGTCCGGTCCGCGAGGCGGGAGGCGTGATGCAGCCGCGCGGCATCGGGAGCGCCCACCTCGATCCAGACCGTGACCCGGCCCGTGAGGTCGCGCACGAGCACGGCGGGCTCCTCCGTGTCGGAGACGCTGCCGCCGAACGCGATGCCCTCCGCGAACTCGAGTCCATACGCGAGCACCCGGGTGAGCATGTACGCGTCGGTCTCGGAGGGATGCCGGGCGGCGCGGAGCGACACGTCTTCGTAGACCCCGCGATCGGTGTCGGCGAGCTGCATCTCGAACGTGTGGACTGTCGAACCGATCGCCATGATCCTCGAGCCTACGCGGAGCTGCGCCCTCCGGCCGACCGGGTCAGAACAGCATCGGCTGCGGCGGGGTGGCGGCTGCGGCGCGACCGCTCGGCGTGAACATCACCGGCCCGGCCGCCGGGGTCTCCGTCTGCACGTGACCCTGTCCGGGGCGGAAGCCGCGCCGCGGATAGTCGTCTTCGTGCCGCCCGTCGAGCCCGTGCATCCGGATGAGCGGACGAGCGCGCTTGGCGAGCCACTGCCGATACGGCTTCGGCGCCTCGACCGACGCTCCGGGATAGAGGCCCCGATACGACGACACGAGGTCGGGACGGTTCTCGCCGAGCCACTGGAAGAACCACGGTTTGACGCCGGGGCGCAGGTGCAGGGCTCCGTAGATCACGCTCCGCGCTCCGGCGGCCTTGATGCGGCGGAGAGCGTCGTCGATCGCGGCGAGGGAGTCGGTGAGGTGCGGCATGATCGGCATGAGGAACACCGTGACGGGGAAGCCGGCGTCGGCGAGCGCGCGCACCGTGTCGAGGCGGGCCTGCGTGGTCGGGGCGCCCGGCTCGATCGCCTTCTGCAGCGCGTCGTCGTACATCGCGATCGACATCTGCACGTCGACCGGCACGCGCTGCGCCGCCTTCTTCAGCAGCGGGATGTCGCGGCGGATCAGCGTGCCCTTCGTGAGGATCGACATCGGGGTGCCCGACGCCGCGAGCGCCTCGATGATGCCGGGCATGAGGGCGTAGCGCCCCTCGGCCCGCTGGTACGGGTCGGTGTTCGTGCCGAGGGCGACCGTCTCGTGCTGCCAGCTCCCGCGGCGCAGCTCCCGTTCGAGCACCTCGACGACGTTGACCTTGACGACGATCTGGGTGTCGAAGTCGGCGCCGCCGTCGAGGTCGAGGTACTCGTGCGTGCCCCGTGCGAAGCAGTAGGTGCAGGCGTGGGAGCAGCCGCGGTAGGGGTTGATCGTCCAGGCGAAGGGCATGCGCGACGCCCCGGGGACGTGGTTGAGGGCGGACTTCGACAGCACCTCGTGGAACGTCATCCCGGCGAACTCCGGCGTGGTCACGGTGCGGATGACGCTGGACCGGTTCTCGAGACCGGGCAGCGCCGCCTCGTCGCTGTCCGCGAGCTTCTGTCCCTGCCACCGCATCGTTCTATTCGAACAAAGAATCGAATCCAAGTCAAGCGAGTATGGCATCGATGTTCGAATGGAAGAATGGGCGCATGCCCACCTCGCCGTACGCTCAGCATGCGGCGCCGCGCTCCCCGATCCTCGGCCCCGCCCTGCCGGTCGGGCTGGCGGTGACCGCGCTGGGGGTGGTGCTGTCCCTCACCGGCGCGGCCGCGACCCCCGTGGCGTCGGAACCGCTCCCGCGCCCTGTCGCGGTGATGCAGGTGCCCTCGGTGCAGAACGCGGCGACACCCGCGGCCGATCCCTGCGCCGACACCGCGGTGCAGGAGGCGATCGCCGCGGGCGACGACGCCACCACGGTGGCCGCCTTCGGCGGCGGGGTGCCCTTCCGCGAAGCCGTGGTCGCCGGGAACGCGCCCTGTGTCTCGCTCAGCGATCCCGCCCGGATCTGGGTGGTGGTGAACAAGGGGCGCCCGCTCGATCCGGCCGCCTACGAGCCCGCGGAACTGGGCCAGGTGCCGCTGCAGATGACGACGCCGTCGGGCCGCGTGCGCGCGGAGGTCGCCGACGCGGTCGGGCGCATGGCGGATGCTGCCGCCGCCGCGGGGGTCGGGCGCATCGGCGCGAACAACGGCTACCGTTCCTACGGGCTCCAGGTCGCGACCTATGGCGCCCACGTGCGGGACCAGGGGCAGGCCGACGCGGACGCCGGCTCGGCACGCCCGGGGCACAGCGAGCATCAGACCGGTCTCGCCCTGGACGTCGTGGCCTGCGATGCCGGGTGCGGCGGCCTCGACGGCTTCGGGGCGACGCGGCAGAGCGAGTGGGTGGCCGCGCACGCCTGGGAGTACGGGTTCATCGTGCGCTATGAGCAGGTCGGCACCCCCGTCACCGGGTACGCTCCGGAGCCCTGGCACCTGCGCTACGTCGGCACGGAGCTCGCGGAGGCGTACCACGAGGGGGGTTTCCACACCCTCGAGGAGTTCTTCGGCCTGCCCGCCGCCCCCGACTACGCGCACTGATCGGCGCGTCCGCGACGTCGCGCGGCGTGCTCTGAGGCATCCCACAAACGCGGTACCCAGTCCCACTCGGGATGGGATGCATTCTCACAATCGCCTGTCCTGCCCCGTGTTCCCGCCGTAGACTCGCCGGAGCAACGACGCACGACACGTTCGGGAGGACGGCATGGAACGCGACATCTACGAAGAGGATCACGAGGCCTTCCGCGACCTCGTCAAGGACTTCGTCAAGCGCCACGTCACGCACGAGGCCATCGAGAAGTGGGATGCCGCCGGCGAGGTGGACCGCGCCACGATGCGCGCCGCCGGTGAGGCCGGCATCATCGGGCTCTCCGTGCCCGAGGAGTTCGGCGGCGCCGGGATGCTGCAGGACTACCGCTTCCGCGCGATCGTGAACGAAGAGGTCATCGCGGCCGGGGCGGGCTCGCTCGCCGGGGCCTTCGGCATCCAGGACGACCTGGCGGTGCCGTACCTCGTGCACATGGGCACGCAGGAGCAGAAGGAGAAGTGGCTGCCCCGCATGGCCACCGGCGAGGTGGTCGGTGCGCTCGCCATGACCGAGCCCGGCGCGGGCTCCGACCTCCGCGGCATCAAGACCACGGCGAAGAAGGTCGACGGCGGCTACCTCGTCAACGGCGCCAAGACGTTCATCTCGTCGGGCGCGACCGCCGACCTCGTCGTGACCTTCGTCAAGACGGGCGAGGGCAACCGGCCCGACGCGTTCAGCCTCGTCCTCATCGAGAAGGGCATGGAAGGGTTCGACAACGGCAAGAAGCTCTCGAAGATGGGCTTCCACGGTCACGACACCGCCGAGCTGTCGTTCAGCGACGTGTTCGTGCCCGAGGAGAACCTCATCGGCGGCGTCGAGGGCAAGGGCTTCATCCAGCTCATGATGAACCTCCCGCTCGAGCGCCTCTCGATCGGCGTGGCCGGAGCCGCCGCCGCGCAGGCCGCGCTCGACTGGACCGTGGCCTACACCAAGGACCGCGAGGCCTTCGGGGAGCGCATCATCGACTTCCAGAACAGCCGCTTCACCATCGCCGACATGTCCGCCACGGTCGACGCGCTGTGGGCCTTCATCGACCGCGCGCTGCTGGCCTACAAGGACGGCAAGCTCTCGGCCGAAGAGGCCGCGAAGGTCAAGTTCTGGGCGACCGAGCGGGAGTGGGAGGTGCTCGACGCCGGCGTGCAGCTCCACGGCGGCTACGGTTACATCACGGAGTACCCCATCGCCCGCGCCTTCCTCGACGCCCGCGTGCACCGCATCTACGGCGGCACGAACGAGATCATGCGCGAGATCGTCGGGCGTCAGATCGCCGGCAAGCGCTGAGGTCCCCGGGCACAGCTTCGGAGATTCCCCTCGGCACGCCGGGGCGGCCTCGTCCGCCCCGGCGTGCCGTGCTGTGACTCCGAAGTCGTGCCCGGTCAGGGGATGAGCATGAGCCGGAGGGTGTCGAACCCGTCGAGCGTGACGGCGCCACCGAGCAGGGCGAGATTCTGCTCGCGGACCGCCTCGAAGCGATCCCTGGTCATCGAGTAGTTGTGGTGCGGGGTCGCCGCGTTCTCGCGGACCACCATCGTCGTGCCGTGGGGACGGTAGCCGACCCTCCGGGAGATTGCGTTCGAGGCGGCGTTGTCTGCGAAGGCGCCCGAGGTCACCTCTCGTGCCCCCAAGCCGTCGAACAGTGCGAAAAGCATCAAAGCTCTCATCCGTGTGCCGATGCCGCGGCCCTGATACTCGATACCGAGCCAGGAGCCCGTCTCCGCTCGGTGCCGCATGCCCCAATCGTCGGCGCTCACGCCCTGGACACCGACGAGGATGCCGTCCACCAGCACCCCGAGTTCGAGCATGAACCGTTCGGGAGCGATCTGGGAGCGGGCGTGCCACTGGTACGACAGGAGTCGGCGTACAACGGTGTCCGTGTCACCGCGAGTCCAGGGGACGGCGAAGGGCATCCGGCCCGGATCGTGCACGCCGCGTGCGGCGAGGTCGCCCAGGGTGACCAGCAGATCGTCATCCAGCCACCGCAGTTCGAGGTCTCCGGCACGCGCTCGCACCCCCGCGGCGGGCCAGCGGCGAACCAGGTCGGCGGCTGTCATCGCCACAGTATGGCATCGCTCCACACGCCGGTCTCCGGGCACAACTTCGGAGATTCCGGACGACATGCCGGGGCAGCCTCTTCCGCCCCGGCGTGTCGTGCCCTGTCTCCGAAGTCGTGCCCGGCCTCAGGCGAGGGGCTCGGCGGCGGCTTCGCGTGCGGCCTTCGAGGCGGGGGAGGCGGCGCCGATCTTCCAGTAGCCGCAGAAGCTGACGGCGTTCTTGTCGACGCTGCGCTCGCCGACGAGCTGCTTGCGGACGCCGGAGGCCAGGGCCTGCTCGCCGGCCGCGTACGCGTGGAACGGAGCATCGGGCAGAGCGGTGCGAGCGAGGGCGTCCAGGGCGAGAACCCCGGGCGGGATCTCGTGCGGCCGCACGATCCACACCACGTCGAGCCCCGACGGATGCGCGAACTCCAGGGCGTCCTCCGCGGACGGGACCTCGATGATCGCCGTGCCCGCGGCGTTGGCCGGCAGGGAGGCGCTGATCGACGCGATCGCAGGGAGGGCGGTCTCGTCGCCCACGAGCACCACCCGGTCGGTGCCCCGCTCGGGGTTGAACGTCAGGCCCTCGTCGATGATGAGGACGTGCTCGCCGGGGGCGCAGGTCTCCGCCCATCGGGAGGCCGGACCGGCGGTGCCGTCGGCCGCCGAGCCGTGCAGCACGAAGTCGACGTCGAGCTCGGCGCCGGTCTCGGGCGTGGCCGGGCGGTACGCGCGCACGGTGTAGTTGCGCATCACGGGGCGCTCGCCGTCGGGGATGCGGAGGAACTTCAGATACCCGAGCATCCGGTTCGCCTTGGCGGGCACCCGCTCGAGCCCGGCCTCCCCGCCGATCGGCAGGAACAGCCGGAACCACTGGTCGTAGCCCATCGGACGGAAGCGGTCGATCTCGCCGCCGCCCAGGGTCACCCGCACCCAGTGCGGCGCGAGCCGTTCGGTGCGGAGCACGGTGAGGTGCAGGAGCTCGGCCGTCTCCGGCTTGACCATCTTGCTGAATGCCATGCGGGCACCTTTCAGGGGAGCTGCCAGGGGAAGAAGACGACGAAGATCGCGGCCGACACGGCGAGCATGACCACGGTGAAGACGGTGTCCCTCGCGCGGAACGGCACGAGGTGCCGCTCCGTCCGGGTCGGATGCGCGCCGAACGCCCGGGAGTCCATCGCGAGGGCGACGCGCTCCGCGTGCCGGATGGCGCCCGCGAGCAGCGGGACGATGTAGCCCCACCCGCGCGCGATCCGGGCGAACGGGCCGCGGCCGCCGTGCGAGCCGCGCACCCGGTGCGCGGCGCGGATGACGGCGAGCTCATGGCCGAAGCGGGGCACGAAGCGGAAGGCGGCCAGGGCCGTGTAGCCGATGCGGTACGGCACGCGCAGCTGCTGCACGCTCGCACGCACGAGGTCGGAACCGCTGGTGGTGAGGCCGCCGACGAGCGCGAGCGCGACGATCGAGCCGAGTCGGAGCGCCGTGGCGGACCCGATGAGGAGGGCGCCGCCGTAGAGGGTCCAGTCGCCGATCGTCACGACGGGGGTGGTGTCGGCGACCAGGGCCGCGTCGACCCACAGCGAGAAGCCGACGCCGATCGCGACCATGCCCACGGGCAGGCCGAGCAGGAGCAGCGCGAGGAGGCGCCCCGTCACCCGCGCCCCGACGAGGATGAGGGCGTAGGCGAGCACGAGGAAGGCGGCGGGGGTGGCCAGGTCCCGCACGAAGACGAGGAGCAGCATCGCGGGGGCGAACCCGGCGACCTTCGCCAGCGGGTTGAGGCCGTAGAGGAACTGCCGCCGCGAGGTGGCCGTGAGCGGCGCATACGGATCGAGCGTGGTCATCGTCATGGCGACACCTCCCACCCGGCCGCGGTGAGCACACGCTGCAACGCGGGGACGCGCAGGCCGGCGGAGGGGAGGATCGCGGGATCGGCGAACAGTGCCGCCGTCGGACCGGCGGCCCGGACCTGCCCGTCGGCGAGGACGACCGTGTCGGTGGCGTGCTCGGCGACGAGCTGCAGGTCGTGGGTGACGATGACCACGGTCGTGCCGTCCGCCCGCAGGCTCTCCAGCAGCGCCAGGAGCTCGGCCGCCCTGGCGCGGTCCTGCCCGAAGGTGGGCTCGTCGAGGGCGAGGACACGGGGGCGGCTGATGAGGGCGGTGCCGACCGAGAGCCGTCGCTTCTCACCGCCGGAGAGGAGGAACGGGTGCACCCCGGCCTTGTGCGACAGCCCGAACCGCTCCAGCATCTCCGCCACCCGCGTGCGGACCTCGTCGTCCGGCACGTGGCGCAGGCGGAGACCGTGGGCGAGCTCGTCGAACACGGTGGCGGCGATGAACTGGTGCTCCGGGTTCTGGAACACGAAGCCGATGCGCGCCGCGAGTTCCCGAGGCGAGGCCGTCCCGGGGTCGATGCCGTCGACGGAGACCCGACCCCTCGGCGGCGGCACGACCCCGGCGAGAGCCTGGATCAGCGTCGTCTTGCCCGCCCCGTTCGCCCCGACGATCGCGGTGAGGCTCCCGGCGGCGATGTCGAGGTCGACCCCGTGCAGGATCTCGGTGCGGCGCCGTGCGACGGTGAGGCCGCGGGCCCGGATGATCGGCTCCCGGTCGGGGAGGCGAGGGGCGCCGACCGGCACCGAGGACGCGGTGCCGGGGCCCGGAGGAAGCGCGGCGGCCAGCGCCTGGGGCGTCAGCGGCAGCGGATCGAGCGCGACCCCGCGGTCGCGGAGGCGGAGGGCGGCGAGCGTCGCGGCGGGCAGCCAGACCCCCATTGCCAGGAGCTCGTCGGCATGCGCGCGGATGGTCTCGGCCGCCGGACCGTCGAGGACCACCCGGCCCTCGCGGTCGAGAACGATGGTGCGCGTGACGAAGCGCATCGCGGCATCGAGGTTGTGCTCGACGAGGAGGATGGCCCGGTCTGCGGCGGCCACGACCTCGGTCAGCGCCGCGTACACGTCGTCGATCCCCTGCGGGTCGAGATTCGCGGTCGGCTCGTCCAGCACGATGAGCGGAGAGCCCATCGCGAGGGCGCAGGCGATGGCGAGACGCTGCCGCCCCCCGCCGGACAGGTGGTCGGGGTTATCGTCGCGGCGCTCCCACAGGCCGACGCGCCGCAACGCCTCCTCCACGCGGGCGCGCACGGTCTCCACCGGGAGAAGAAGGTTCTCCGGACCGAAGGCCACCTCGTCGTACACCGTCCCCGTGACGATCTGCGCGTCCGGATCCTGGAAGACCATGGCGACGTGCGTGCTGAGCGTCGCGGTGTGCGCGGTGGTGGTGTCGATGCCGCCGGCCTCGACGGTGCCGGTCATGGTCGCGGGGAGCGCATGCGGGATGAGGCCGTTGAGAGCGAGCGTGAGCGTCGACTTCCCGGAACCGGACGGGCCGAGCAGCAGCACGACCTCGCCGGGATCGATGTCGAAGGTCACATCGCGGGGCGACGGGTGCACGGCGTCCGCGTGGGTGAGGGTCAGCTCGCGCACGCGGAGGAGGGGTGCGGATGGGCGCACGGCACGTCCCTGGTTCGACGGAGGGTGTGCCTCTAACTTAGCTGAGCCTTACCTGTGCTGCCAGCGGGCCCGGTGCGTGATCAGCGGCGCGCGACGCCGGCGGTGCGCAGCGCCGAACCGATGGCGAGGCCGATCGCCGTCCAGGCCACCGGGCCGAGCACGGAGATCGTCAGGTACAGCAGCTGGGCCCAGAGCGGCATGACCGCGAGGTTCGCTGCGAAGAACACCGCCACCGCCACGACGACGCCGATCACGACCGCCGAGACGAAGAACCGCCAGGCGCCCCAGGAGCGATAGCGGGTGAGGGCGGCGACACCCTCCTGGATGAGACCGAAGAGCAGCGCCGTGCCGATGAACCGCAGCGACCACGCCGGGTTGAAGGCGCTCGCGATGAGGGCGGCGAACACGTGCGTGATGAGCGCCACGAACGGCAGCCGCAGCACCTCCTGCGCGATGATGCCCGGCAGCACGTGCGAGCCCAGCACGAGGCCGTAGAGGAACAGCAGCGGGCTGGCCAGGAGGAGGGGAGTGACCCATCCGGCGATGCCGCCGAGGATGCCCGTGGCGACGCCGATCGCCGCGCAGATCAGCAGCACTCTGGTCGACAGGACGGAGGTTCGGGCCACGTCTCCAGCCTACTGGCGACATTCGGAGAGTCGGCCGCCGTCCATCCTGACCGATCGGCACGATCGGGGGCGACCATCGTTCAGTTCTCGATCCGGCGCCGAACGGCGGGGCTATCGTGAGCCGCGGTGCGGCGACGACGCGGCATCGGGATCATCGGATCATCAGGAGCGAGATATGGGTCGAACACCCCTTCGGATCGCAGCAGCCACCACCCTGGCGACGCTGTTCATCGCATCGACGGCAACCGCGGGCCACGCAGCGACCGGGGAGGTGACGCACCCCGTTCCGGTCGCGGGGACCCCCGGGCACTACATCGTGATCATGAAGGCCGATCCCCTCGCCAGCTACGAAGGCGACGTCAAGGGCCTGAAGGCGACGAAGCCTGACGAGGGCGAGCAGCTCGAGACGCAGTCGCAGGACGCGCGGCGCTACGTCAAGCACCTCGAGTCCGAGCAGAAGAGCCTCATCAACGACGTCGGCGTCACCCCGGACACGACCTACCAGGTGGTGCTCAACGGTTTCAGCGCCGACCTCTCGGGTGAGCAGGTGGACCAGCTCCGCGCCTCGAAGGACGTCCTCGGGGTGTATCCGGACGAGATCCGTCATCCTGATGCGCAGACCTCGACCGACTACCTCGGTCTCGGCGACGACCGCAAGGGCCGCGGCGGGGTGTGGCAGCAGACCGGAGGCGTGAAGAAGGCCGGCGAGGGCGTCGTGGTGGGTGTGATCGACACGGGCATCGCTCCCGAGCACCCCTCGTTCGAGGGCAAGAAGCTCAAGCAGCAGAAGAAGCAGAACAGCCGGCACAAGGGCACGGACCCGTACACCGACGGCACCTACGTCTACTTCGACAAGTCCGACGGCGGACAGTTCCGCGGCGCGATGGTCGATGGTCAGGACTGGGACGAGCGCGACTACTCGACGAAGCTCATCGGCGGGCAGTACTTCTTCGCGGGAGCCCAGGCGGCCGGGTTCGACTTCCAGTACGACTACCTCTCCCCGCGCGACGGCGACGGTCACGGCTCGCACACGGCGAGCACCGCCGCAGGCAACTTCGGAGTGGACGCCGCGATCGAGGGCGTCGACTTCGGAACGGTCTCCGGCGTCGCCCCCGGGGCGAAGGTCGCGGCCTACAAGGCCTGCTACGTCGGCCCGGACACGACCGTGACCACGGATGACATCTGCGCGCTGAGCGACCTCGTGGCCGCGATCGATCAGGCGGTGGCGGACGGTGTCGACGTGATCAACTACTCGATCGGCGGCGGCGCCGCGAGCACCGTGATGGCTCCCGAGGACCTCGCGTTCCTCAACGCCGCGGCCGCCGGTGTCTTCGTCGCGACCAGCGCCGGCAACGACGGCCCCGATCCGGTCACCGCCGACCACGCCTCGCCGTGGTACACCACGGTCGCCGCCTCCACCATCCCCACGTGGGAGGGCACCGTGCAGTTCGACGGCTTCGAGCAGGCCGGCGCCTCGGTGACCGTCCCGTTCGGTGAGAGCGTCTCCGGACCCTCCATCGCCGCCGTGGATGCCGCGGCGTCCGGTGCGGCGGATGCGCAGCTGTGCCTGCCGGGCACCCTCGACCCGGCGAAGGTCGCCGGACACATCGTCGTCTGCGACCGCGGCGGCAACGCCCGCGCGGAGAAGTCCCAGGTCGTGAAGGCCGCCGGGGGCATCGGGATGGTCCTGGTGAACGTGCCCGGCGGTGCGGACTCCCTCGACAACGACTTCCACGCCGTGCCCACCGTGCACCTGAACGCCGTGCACCGCGCGGCCGTGCTCGCCTACGTGCAGGGCGGTGTCGATCGGCCGATCACCCTCGTCGGCGAGAACACCACCGGTGTGACCACGCCGACCCCGCAGATCGCGGGCTTCTCGAGCCGCGGACCGATGCTCGCCGACGGCACCGACGTCCTCAAGCCGGACATCGCCGCTCCGGGAGTGGCGATCCTCGCCGCCACGCACAACGCCCCGGGTGAGGACCCGACCTTCGGCATCCTCTCCGGGACGTCGATGGCCTCCCCGCACATCGCCGGCCTCGGCGCGCTGTACCTCGGGGAGCACCCGCGGGCGACCCCGGGCGAGATCCGTTCGGCCCTGATGACGACCGCGACCGACACCGTGCTGCCCGACGGCTCGAAGAACACCAATCCGTTCGAGCAGGGAGCAGGGCAGGTCGACGCGACGCGGTTCCTGAACCCGGGTCTGCTCTACCTCAACGGCTTCAAGGACTGGGCGGCCTTCCTCGACGGGAAGGGGCTGTCGGACTTCCCCGGCATCGACCCCATCGACGGCAGCGACCTGAACCAGGCATCGATCTCGATCGGGTCCCTGGCCAGCGCGCAGACCGTCACCCGCTCGGTCACGTCGACCGAGAAGGGCGTGTTCACGGCGAAGGCCTCCGTCCCCGGCGTGAACGTCACCGTCACGCCGTCCCAGCTCGCCTTCGACAAGCCCGGGCAGACGAAGACCTTCACGGTCACGTTCGACAGCACCACCGCGCCGGTCGAGCAGTGGGCCACGGGTTCGCTCACCTGGACGAGCAAGAAGAACACGGTGCGCTCGCCGATCGCGGTGTTCCCGGTCACGGCGGATGCCCCGGCCGAGGTCACCGGCAGTGGCGTCGACGGCAGCACGACCGTCGACATCACCCCCGGCCTCGACGGAGACCTGGCGCTGGATGTCTCGGGTCTCACGCCGTTCCAGCTCCTCAGCGACCCGGACAACCCCGTCGAGGGGCACTCCGGGAACGAGAACTCGGGCGACGCGAACAAGGACGTGTCCTGGATCGTGGACGTGCCGGAGGGGGCCACCCTCTCGCGGTTCGACCTCGACTCGTCCGACGACGAGGGCAGTGACCTCGACCTCACCGTCTACCGGGTCGTGAGCCCCGACGACCTGCGCTACTACGAGCGCTGGCAGTCGGCGACGGGCTCGGCCGACGAGCAGGTGACGATCCCCGCACCGACCGCGGGCACCTACCTCGTCGTGGCGAACGTGTACTCCACGACCGGGCCGATGACGTGGGACATGACCCACGCGTCCGTGCTGCCGGACGGAGAGGGCTCGTTCACCGCGACGCCGAACCCGATCGCCGCGGTCCGCGGCGAGAAGACGAGCTATGAGCTGAGCTGGACCGGTCTGACCGCCGGGACCCGCTACCTCGGACTCGTCCAGTACGGCGACTCGGCCGTGCGCACCGTGGTGACGGTCACGACGCCCGGGGACGCCGCGCCGACGCCGACTCCCGCGCCGAAGCCGTCGCCGACTCCCGAGCCGACGCCGACGCCGGAGCCGACGCCGACCCCGGATCCGACTCCGACGCCGGGGCCGACTCCCGAGCCGACCGCGCCTCCGGAGACCGACGCCCCCGGGTGATCCGGGAACGGTTGCACGACCCGGTCACGGCCGCACGAGGTGATCCCTCGTGCGGCCGTGCCGTCGTATCCAGGTCGTGCAGACGTGCCGGGGCGAGGACGTCCGGGCATCCGTTCGTCGCACGACCCCCGCCGCTCGTCGCAGCGTCCCCGGATCCGGAAGCGACAGCGGCACGCACTCTCTACCGTGGGGAGACGCAATGATGCGCCCCCAGAGGAGAACCCCATGACCGCACCTTCGTCGCGCCGCCGCGACGGCGCCGGGCTCGTCGACGACGACCCCGTCATCGAGACCGACCCGAACCTCCCACCCGTCGCCCTCTCCGCGGAGCACGAGGCCAGGAGCCGCCGCTGGACCCTGCCGAAGATCCTGCTGTGGACGGCCATCGCCCTCCTCGGCGGCGTCGCCTGGGTGATGCTCGCCATCGTGCGCGGCGAGACCGTGAACGCGATCTGGTTCGTGTTCGCCGCCGTCTGCACCTACCTGATCGGCTACCGCTTCTACTCCAAGGTCATCGAGCGGTACATCACCCGCCCCGACGACCGCCGCGCCACGCCCGCCGAGGTGAAGCAGGACGGCAAGGACTACGTCCCCACCGACCGCCGGGTGCTCTACGGTCACCACTTCGCCGCCATCGCCGGCGCCGGACCCCTCGTCGGCCCCGTGCTCGCGGCGCAGATGGGCTACCTCCCCGGCACCATCTGGATCATCGTGGGCGTCGTGCTCGCGGGAGCCGTGCAGGACTACACGGTGCTCTTCTTCTCGATGCGGCGCGGCGGTCGGACCATCGGACAGATGGCGCGGCAGGAGCTCGGCAAGATCGGCGGCACCGCGGCGATCATCGCCTCGCTGCTCATCATGCTCATCATCGTCGCGATCCTCGCGCTCGTCGTCGTGAACGCTCTCGGCGAGAGCCCGTGGGGCGTCTTCTCCGTCGCGATGACCATCCCGATCGCCCTCTTCATGGGCGTGTACCTGCGCTACCTGCGCCCGGGCAAGGTGACCGAGGTCTCGATCATCGGCTTCGTGCTGCTCATGGCCGCGATCATCGGCGGTGGCTGGGTCGCCGGCACCGAGTGGGGTCAGGCGATCTTCCACCTCGACCGCACCACGATCGCGTGGGGCATCATCATCTACGGCTTCATCGCCGCGGTGCTGCCGGTGTGGCTGCTGCTCGCGCCGCGTGACTACCTCTCCACGTTCATGAAGATCGGCGTCATCGTGATGCTCGCCGGCGCGATCGTCCTCGTGCGTCCGGAGATCTCGGTCCCCGCGGTCAGCATCTTCGGCGAGAACGGCATGGGTCCGGTGTTCGCCGGGCCGCTCTTCCCCTTCCTGTTCGTGACGATCGCGTGCGGCGCGTTGTCCGGATTCCATGCGCTGATCGCGTCGGGCACCACACCGAAGCTCGTCGAGAAGGAGCGGCAGACCCGGTTCATCGGCTACGGCGGCATGCTCATGGAGTCGTTCGTCGCGATCATGGCCCTCGTCGCCGCGATCTCGATCGACCAGGGCATCTACTTCGCCATGAACGCCCCGGCCGCCGCGACCGGGGGCACCGTGGAGGGAGCGGTCGCCTTCGTGAACTCGCTCGGGCTGACCGGGGTGAACCTCACCCCCGACATGCTCACGGGCACGGCGGCCGCGGTCGGCGAGGAGTCGATCGTCTCGCGCACCGGAGGGGCTCCGACGCTGGCGCTCGGCCTCGCGCACATCATGCAGCAGGCCCTCGGCGGACAGGCGCTGATGGCGTTCTGGTACCACTTCGCGATCATGTTCGAGGCCCTGTTCATCCTCACGGCGGTGGACGCCGGAACCCGGGTCGCCCGCTTCATGCTGCAGGACTCGATCGGCGCCTGGTTCCCGAAGTTCCGCGACGTCTCCTGGCGCCCAGGGGTGTGGATCTGCACCGCGATCATGGTGGCCGGCTGGGGAGCGATCCTCATCCTCGGCGTCACCGACCCGCTCGGCGGCATCAACACCTTCTTCCCGCTGTTCGGCATCGCGAACCAGCTGCTCGCGGCGATCGCGCTCGCCGTGGTGCTGGCCATCGTCGCCAAGCGTGGTCGCAGCTACTTCCGGTGGCTGTGGATCATCGCGCTGCCGCTCGCCTTCACCGCGGTCGTCACCATCACGGCCTCGCTCTACAAGATCTTCTCGCCGGTGCCGGCGATCGGATACTGGGCGAATCACTTCCGATACCTGGAGGCGCTGAACTCCGGTGACACCACGCTCGGCGCGCCGGAGGTGCTGCAGGCCGTCATCCGCAACACCGCGGTGCAGGGCACGCTGTCGATCATCTTCGTGGTGCTCGCGATCATCGTCATCGTCATGGCGGTCATCGCGACCGTGAAGGCGATCCGCAACGGCGGCGGCGAGAACACCGAGGACCCGCCCGTCCCGTCGCGCCGCTTCGCCCCGGCCGGGTTCCTCCCCGACGCGGAGGAGCGCGAGCTGGAGAAGCAGTGGGAGCCGATTCTCGCCGAAGAGCGCGCGGCGGCACGGCACTGAGATGACCCACGCGATGGATCGGACGGATGCCGCGACCTCCCCGCTGCGGGCGCTGTGGAGCGCCCTCGGCCGGGTCGGCCGCGGCATCCGCTGGTACATGACGACGCTGATGGGCGACACCGCGTACGCCACGTACGTCGCCCATCACCGGCGGCATCATCCGGACGAGGAGCCGCTGACGGAGCGGCAGTTCTGGCGTCAGCGGATGGACGACCAGGACCGCAATCCCGGTGCCCGCTGCTGCTGAGCCCGCCGGCGCGTCCCTAGGCTGAGCGCATGAACGACGTCGTCCTCGCCGCGATCCTCGGCGCGCTCGGCGGCATCGCCCTCACGGCGCTGCTGCTGCTCGCCCGGCGGTTCGCCCGCGGGTCTGCCGACCTCGGCAGCGAGGCGGAGCAGGGAGCGCTGCGGGCGCTGCATCAGGCGAGCCTCGCCGCCCCGCACCTCCGCGGCGGACTGACCGGGCCGGATGCCGTCAAGGCCGCCCGGCACCTGCGCGCCCTGCTGGGCAGCGCCGCGGTCGCCATCGTCGGCGAGGACGACACGGTCACCCTCGACGGTGCCGCGGACGGGCTCGAATCCGCCGCCGTGCGCATCGCCGCCCAGGTGCGCGCGTCCGGGCGGAGGCAGGTGTTCCCCTCGCCCGCCCGGACGGACGACCTGGAGGCGGTCGGCGCGCCCATCCTCGTCGACGGGGTGACGGTCGGGGTGGTCGTCGCCTTCGCGTCCCCGGTGCGGGCCGCGCTCGTACGGGCGGCGGAGGAGGTCGCCGACTGGTGTGCGGCGCAGGTCGAGCTCGGCGGACTCGAGGCCTCCCGCACCCAGCTCGCCGAGGCGGAGCTCCGGGCTCTGCGCGCCCAGATCTCCCCGCACTTCATCTACAACGCCCTCACCGCGATCGCCTCGTTCATCACGACCGACCCGGACCGGGCCCGGGACCTCGTGCTCGAGTTCGCCGACTTCACCCGCTACTCCTTCCGCCGGCAGGGAGAGTTCACCACGCTCGCGGAAGAGCTGGGCAGCATCCACTCGTACCTCGAACTGGAGCGGGCGCGGTTCGGCGACCGCCTGCGGGTGACGCTGCAGATCGCGCCGGAGACCCTCGCGACGGTCATCCCCTTCCTCTCCGTGCAGCCGCTCGTGGAGAACGCGGTGCGGCACGGCCTGGAGCCGGGGGAGGGCGGCGGCGAGATCCGCATCACCTCCCGCGACGACGGCACGCACACCGAGATCCTCGTCGAGGACGACGGCGTGGGAATGGACCCGGACGGCCTGCGCGCGCTGCTCACGGCGCGCGAGGAGGGCGGTCACGTGGGCCTGCGGAACGTCGACACCCGGCTCCGCCAGGTCTACGGCAGCGGGGGCGGTCTGGTCGTGGAGACCAACGCCGGCGCGGGTACCCTGGTGCGCATGCGAGTCCCGAAATCGCAGCCCCTCCACGACCCGGACGACGACTGAGGAGCGGCATGATCGACGTCCTCGTCGCCGACGACGAGCAGCCGGCCCTCGACGAGCTCGTGCACCTGCTGCGCGCCGACCCGCGCATCGGCGAGATCCTCACCGCGGGCAACGGCGCCGACGCGCTGCGTCAGCTCTCCGCGCGTGCGGTGCGGATCGCCTTCCTCGACATCCACATGCCCGGCCTTCTCGGCACCGAGCTCGCCCGCGCGCTCCTCGGTCTCGCGGAACCGCCCGCGGTCGTGTTCGTCACCGCCGACGAGGCCCGCGCGGTCGAGGCGTTCGAGCTGCGCGCGGCGGACTACCTCCTCAAGCCGGTCCGGCGGGAACGGCTGCGGAGCGCGGTGGACAGAGTGGTCGCGCAGGAGGCCGCGCCGCGCGGCGAGGACGAGGTGCTGCCGGTGACCGTGGGCGCATCCGTGCGGTTCGTGCGGCGCAGCGACGTGCGCTGGGTGCAGGCGCAGGGCGACTACGCGCGGCTGCACACCGAGGACGACGGTCCCGGCCACCTCGTGCGCATCCCGCTCTCCGAGCTCGAGACGCGGTGGGCGCCGGCCGGATTCCTCCGCATCCACCGTTCCACCCTCGTCCGGATGGTCGCGGTGACCGAGGCGCGGCTGTCGGGCGGGGATCCCGTCGTGGTCGTCGGCACGACCGTGCTGCCGGTGAGCAGGAGGCTCGTCGCGGCGGTGCGGGAGGCTCTCGTGCGCGGAGAGGGGTCCGGATGACCGAGGTGCCGAAGCGGGTGCGGGTCACCGCGGACACTCCGCCCCGTCGCTCCTCCGCCGCCACCCGGGGGATCGCGCTGCCCGGAGCCCCGGTCGCGGAGGCCGACGCCGTCTACGCCCGTGCCCTGATGCGCAGTCAGCTCCGGCTCGCCCTCGGCACCGTCGCGGGCTTCGTGGTGGTCGTCGTCGCCCTGGCGCTCGGGATCGCGCTCATCCCCGAGATCGACGCCGTCGTCCTCGGCGGGCTGCCGCTGTCGTGGCTCCTCCAGGCCTTCGCGTTCTACCCGGTGATCCTCGTATTCGCGGTGCTGTACGTGCGCACGGCGGTCCGCAACGAGCGGCGGTACCGGGCCCTGCGGGACCGCGAGTGAACGCCGTGCTCGACCTCGTCGGGGTCGCGCTGGTCGTGATCGCCACCCTCCTCATCGGCGTGTACGGGCTGCGGGTGTCGCGCACGACGAGCGACTTCTTCGTGGCGTCGCGGACGGTGCGTCCGGTCTGGAACGCCTCGGCCATCAGCGGCGAGTACCTGTCGGCCGGCACCTTCCTCGGACTCTCCGGGCTGGTGCTGCTGGACGGCGCCCGCGGCTTCTGGTTCCCCATCGGGTACGCCGCGGGGTACCTGCTCGTGCTCGTCTTCGTGGCCGCGCCCCTGCGCCGGAGCGGGGCGTACACGATCCCCGATTTCGTCGAGGCCCGGCTCGACTCGACCGCCGCGCGCCGTGTCACCAGCCTCGCGGTCCTCATCATCGGCTGGCTCTACATCGTGCCGCAGCTGCACGGCGCGGGCATCACGCTCGTCGTGGTCGCCGGGCTGCCGGAGTGGGTCGGCGCCGTGACGATCGCGGTGCTCGTGGCGGCGGCGGTCGCGGCGGGCGGCATGCGTGCGATCACCTTCGTGCAGGCGTTCCAGTACTGGCTCAAGCTCACGGCACTCCTCGTGCCGGTGGTGTGCATCGCGTTCGCCCTGAGCGGCGGCCCGCACGACGTCGATCCCGCCCTCGTCTTCCCCGCCGAGGCCGGGCCGTCCGGCTTCGACGCCTACGAGACCGCGTCGCTGCTGCTCGCGCTGCTCCTCGGCACGATGGGCCTGCCGCACGTCCTGGTGCGGTTCTACACCAGCCCGACCGGAGCCTCCGCGCGGCGGACCACCGTGATCGTCATCGCCATGGTGAGCGCGTTCTACGCCGTGTCGAGCGCGATGGGGCTCCTGGCGCGGATCGCCGCGCCGGACCTCGCGCAGCCGGGGATCGCCGACACCGTGGTGCTGCAGCTCCCGTCGCGGGTGTTCCCCGGGCTCGCGGGTGAGCTGCTGACGGCGCTCATCGTCGCCGGGGCCTTCGCCGCGTTCCTGGCGACCTCGGCCGGACTCGTGGTCTCGCTCGCGGGGGTCATCAGCCAGGACGTCTTCTCCGGCTCCGTGCGCTCCTTCCGGCTGTCCGCGGTGCTGTGTGCGCTCGTGCCGCTGGGGGTCGCGCTGCTCACGGTGCCCGCGGGACTTGTGTCGAGCGTGGGGGTGGTGTTCGTCGTGGCGGCGTCGACGCTCTCGCCCGTGGTGCTGCTGGGCGTGTGGTGGCGGGGTCTCACCGCGCGCGGGGCGGTCGCGGGCATGGTGTCCGGCGGTGTCGCGACCGGGCTCGCCCTGCTCGTGCACGCCGCGGTGGACGGGGTCGGCGTCGCGGCACCGTACCTCGCGCAGCCCGCCGCCTGGACGATCCCGCTGGCGACCGGAGTCACGGTGGCCGTGTCGTTGCTCGACCCTCGAGGGCCCTCGCCCCGCACGGACCGCTTCCTCGCCCGCGTGCACACCCCCGACCGCGCCTGAGTCTGCTTCTGCTTCCTGTCCTGCTTCCTGCCCCTGCTTCCGGGAACAGGCGATCACGCGGGTTCAGGCAGGTGAAAGCCAATCGAGCCTGAGCCAGCGTGAGTGCCTGAAGAGCGGGGTCGGTGTGGTCGGGTTTGGGGGCTTCAGCGCGACGGCAGGCACTGGCGCGAGCACAGGCAGGGAGGACCAGGAGTGCTTGAACTGGCGTGGGTGCTTGAACTCGCGTGGATGCCTGTTCAGGCGCGTCAGCGGGGTTGCGCGCGAGGGCAGGCAGTGGAGTGAGAACAGGCAGGGAGAGTCATGAGTGCCTGAATCAGCGGGAGTGCCTGAATCAGCGGGAGTGCCTGAATCAGCGGGAGCGCCTGAATCAGGAGGAGTGCCTGTGCGGGAGTGGGGTCAGAGGGTGCGGCTGCGCGGCATCAGGCGCACCGGGGGGAGCGGCGGCGCGGGGATGCGCTGGTCGTGCCCCTCGACGACGCCGAACCGGGGGGATGCGGCCTCCCAGTCCTCGCGGGCGGCGGCGATCTCGTCGTGGGAGCGCCCGGCGAAGTTCCACCACATGACGATCTCGTCCTCGAACGGCTCACCCCCGAGGAGGAACAGCAGCCCGCCTTCGCTGCTGGTCACCTCGACGCCGTCGCGGGAATCGCCGAGGTAGAGCATGTCGTTGCGGGTCATCGCGTGCTCGGGGACGGCGGCGTCGCCCTCGACGAGGAGCAGCGCGTGCTCCCACTCCGGCCGCAGCGGCAGGCGCACCGTGGTTCCGGCCGGCACGACGATCTCCGCCCCGACGATCGGCGTGTGCACGGTCGCCGGCGAGTGCACGCCCGCGAACTCGCCGAGCACGACCGTGGCCGTGGCGTCCGATCCGGTCGCGGCCGGGAGGGTCGTCGTCGGCAGGTCGGTGTGCCGCTCGAAGCCGCCGTCCCCGTGGCGCGCGGACTCCGGGAGCACGACCCAGAACTGCAGCGCATCGAGCGGAACGGGGCCGTCGCCCACGGAATACTCCGAGTGCGAGATGCCGTCGCCCGCGGTCATGAGGTTGAGCTGACCGCGCCGGAGGTCGGCATCGCTGCCCAGCGAATCGCGGTGCCGGATCTCGCCGACCAGCGGCCAGGTCACCGTCTGCAGACCGATGTGCGGATGCGGCTCGACGCGCATCCGGGTCTCGGCCGGGCCGAACCGGTCGAGGAAGCACCAGGCGCCGATGGTGGGGAGGTTGCGATGCGGCAGCACCCGCAGCACCTCCATGCCGCGCACACCGCCGAGCGGCACCGCCCGGGGTTCGAGGACGAGGCGGCGCTGCCCGATCATTCCGCCCTGCCCGTGGGGTCCTCGTCCGCGCCGGCCGACTCCTTCTGCACCGGGCCGTCCGCCGTCGAGCCCGGGCGCTGCGGCCAGCGGATCTCGGCGCCGGGCACCTCGTGCGTCTGAAGGTACTTCGCGATGTACGGGCAGAGCGGCACGATCGCGTCGCCCGTCGACGCCACGTCGGTCAGCGCCGCCGCGGCGAGCTTCCCGGCCAGGCCCTGGCCCTGGAAAGCGGGGTCGATCTCGGTGTGCAGGAAGCGGATCGCGCCGGGGCGGGTGTCGAACTCGGCGAACCCGGCCAGCACGTCATCGGAACGGATCTCGTAGCGGGAGGCCTCGTCGTTGCGGGTCACGGTGATGTCGGTCATCGGATGCTCCTTCCGGCGTCTGGAACCAACCTACGCCCGGGATCGACAGTGCGGGCCTGTGGACGTCGCCGTGCCGCTGTCCGTCGGGGTGATTACGCTGGAGGGATGCCGCAGACTCCCCGAGATCCGTACGACGGATGGATCCCCGAGCCGGACGCGGCATCCGACCAGCCCTGGGACGACGGGTGGGAGCCGACCGAGCCGCCGGAGCCGATGGACTGGGAGCCGCAGGAGGCTGGCTTCGAGCCGCCCCTCGACTGGGGGCCGGGTCCGACGACTGCGGTGACCACCGCGCCGGCCGTCCGCCGCGCCGCGCCCAGCCGGTATGCGACGGCCCGCGAGGCACTGCACACCGTGTTCGGCTACGACGACTTCCGCGGCGACCAGGCGGCCATCGTCGAGCAGGTCATCGGCGGCGGCGACGCCGTCGTCCTGATGCCCACCGGCGGCGGCAAGAGCATCACGTATCAGGTGCCCGCGCTCGTGCGCGAAGGCACCGGACTGGTCATCAGCCCGCTCATCGCGCTCATGCACGACCAGGTCGATGCGCTGCGCGCCAACGGCGTGAAGGCCGCGTACCTCAACTCCACCCAGTCGATCGAGGAGCGCCGCGAGGTCGAGCGCGCCTATGTCGCCGGAGAGCTCGACCTCCTCTACGTCGCCCCGGAGCGGCTGTCGAGCTCGCAGACCACCTCCCTCCTGCAGCGCGGCACGCTCAGTGTCATCGCCATCGACGAGGCCCACTGCGTGTCGCAGTGGGGTCACGACTTCCGACCGGACTACCTCGCCCTCGGCGACCTGGGTGAGCGATTCCCCGGCGTCCCGCGCATGGCTCTGACCGCCACCGCGACGCGGGCCACGCACAAGGAACTCACCGAGCGCCTGCACCTCGATGCGGCGCAGCACTTCGTGGCGAGCTTCGACCGCCCGAACATCCAGTACCGCATCGTCCCGAAGGTCGATCCCCGCAAGCAGCTCGTGCAGTTCATCCGGTCGCAGCCGGAGGGGGCGGCGGGCATCGTCTATGCGCTCAGCCGCAAGTCCGTCGAGCAGACGGCGACCTATCTCGCCGCGCAGGGTCTCGACGCGCTGCCGTACCACGCCGGTCTCCCTGCCGAGGTGCGGGCGGCGAACCAGTCACGCTTCCTCCGTGAAGACGGCGTCGTGATGGTGGCGACCATCGCGTTCGGCATGGGCATCGACAAGCCCGACGTGCGCTTCGTCGCCCACATCGATCTGCCGAAGTCGGTCGAGGGGTACTACCAGGAGACCGGGCGTGCCGGCCGCGACGGCGAGCCGTCCGTGGCGTGGATGGCGTACGGGCTCGGCGACGTGGTGCAGCAGCGCCGTCTGATCGATCAGAGTCCCGGCGACCGCACCTTCAAGATGCGGATGGGGCAGCACCTCGACGCGATGCTCGCGCTGTGCGAGACCGTGGCGTGCCGTCGGCAGAACCTCCTCGGGTACTTCGGCCAGGACTCGCAGCCGTGCGGCAACTGCGACACGTGCCTCGACGACACGGCGACCTTCGACGGGCTCGTCCCCGCGCAGAAGCTGCTGTCCACGATCGTGCGGCTCAAGCGGGAGCGGAATCAGGCGTTCGGCGCGGGCCACCTCATCGACATCCTCCGCGGGGCCTCGACCGAGCGCATCCGCCAACAGCGGCATGACGCCCTCGCGACCTACGGCATCGGCGCCGACCTCTCCGACCAGGACTGGCGGAGCGTGGTACGCCAGCTCCTCGCCCGTGGCATCCTCGTCGCGCAGGGCGACTACGGCACGCTCGCCCCCGGAGAGGCCGCGGCGGGGGTGCTGCGCGGCGAGACCGCGGTTCCGCTCCGGAAAGACACGATCGGGCGCCCGTCGTCGCCGTCTCGCGCCCGGAAGGCGAGTGCCGCCGACGCCCTCGACGCCGGAGACCGGGAGCTGTTCGAGGCGCTGCGGGCCTGGCGGACTGAGATCGCCAGGGAACAGGGCGTCCCCGCGTACATCGTCTTCGGCGATGCCACGCTCCGTGCTCTCGCGGAGCATCGGCCCACGTCGCACGCCGACCTCGACGGCATCACCGGCATCGGTGCGAAGAAGCGCGAGGCCTACGGCGACGGCGTCCTCGCCGTGATCGCCGCCTCCTGACCCCGACCCACCCCCTTCCGCGCGAGCCACCCCTTTGCGGACGCTCGCAGGGGGCCGGGACGCACGGAAGAGGGTGGGTCGACGGAGCTACGCGGCGGAACCTGTCGCGAGCCGACAACGACGGGCGCGGACGGGGCGGCCGATGGTTGGAGGATGCGGACAGGGGACTTCGTGCCGTTTTGTCGCACACCTACCATGAGAGGCATCCACTTTCGTCTCTCCGAGAGGAACGCTCATGGTCGACGCCGCCGTCCGCCCTTCGACGACACCTGACCCGCGCGAGAGCGCGACCGCCCCGCGGATCGATGTCGCCCGCCTGAACGACGCCCTCATGGGCACCTGGGGCGACGTGCGCCGCCAGGCCCGCGAGATGATCAAGGACTCCGCGTTCTGGCGGAAGGACGAGCTCGGCAAGGACGACCACCGCGAGCGCGTGCTCAGCCAGCTCCACCTCCTCGTCGACAACAAGGCCGTGCACCGGGCGTTCCCGAAGCGCTTCGGCGGCGAGGAGAACAACGGCGGCAACATCGCCGGTTTCGAGGAGCTCGTCGCCGCCGACCCGAGCCTGCAGATCAAGTCGGGCGTGCAGTGGGGGCTCTTCGGCTCCGCGATCCTGCAGCTCGGCACGAAGGAGCACCACGACAGGTGGCTCCCCGGTGTCATGGATCTGTCGATCCCCGGCGCGTTCGCGATGACCGAGATCGGGCACGGCTCCGACGTCGCCGCAGTCGGCACCACCGCAACCTACGACCCGGAGACGGAGGAGTTCGTCATCCACACGCCGTTCCGGGGAGCTGTGAAGGAGTACCTCGGCAACGCGGCGCTGCACGGCATCGCGGCGACGGTCTTCGCCCAGCTCATCACCAACGGGGTCAACCACGGCGTGCACTGCTTCTACGTGCCCCTGCGCGGCGAGGACGGCGTGGATCTGCCGGGCATCGGGCGCGAGGACGACGGCCTCAAGGGTGGACTGAACGGCATCGACAACGGCCGGCTCTCCTTCGACCAGGTGCGCATCCCGCGCACGAACCTGTTGAACCGCTACGGCGACGTCGCCGCGGACGGCACCTACTCGAGCGCGATCGACAGCCCCGGCCGCCGCTTCTTCACGATGCTCGGCACCCTCGTGCAGGGACGCGTCTCGCTCGACGGCGCCGCCTCCTGGGCCTCCGCGCTCGGCCTGCACATCGCGATCACCTACGCCACGCAGCGTCGCCAGTTCGACGGTGCGGACGGGCAGGAGGTCGTGCTGATGGACTACGGCAAGCACCAGCGCCGTCTGCTCCCGCGCCTGGCCACGACGTATGCGCAGATCTTCGCGCACGACGAGTTCCTGCAGAAGTTCGACGGCGTCTTCTCCGGTCGCACCGACACCCCGGACGACCGGGAGGACCTGGAGACGCTCGCGGCGGCGCTCAAGCCGCTGTCGACCTGGCACGCGCTCGACACCCTGCAGGAAGCCCGCGAGGCGTGCGGCGGTGCCGGCTTCATGTTCGAGAACCGGCTCGTCGGACTCCGTGCCGACCTCGACATCTACGTCACGTTCGAGGGCGACAACAACGTCCTGCTCCAGCTCGTGGGCAAGCGGCTGCTGACCGACTACGCGAAGCAGTTCCAGGGCAAGGACGCGGCGGCGCTCGCGCGCTACGCCGTGGGGATGACCGCCGGCAAGGTGTTCCACGGCGCCGGCCTCCGTCAGCTCGGTCAGGCGGTGACCGACTTCGGTCAGGTCGCCCGGTCGGTGGAGCGCGGACTGCGCGAGGAGCAGCAGCACGACCTCCTCGCGGGCCGCGTGCAGCAGATGGTCGCCGACATCGCGACCCGGCTGCGTGCCGCCGGCAAGGACAAGGCGCTCGGGGCGCGGCTGTTCAACGAGAACCAGGCCGAGCTCATCGAGGCGGCCAGGGCGCACGGCGAGCTGCTGCAGTGGGAGGCCTTCACCGACGCCGTCCACGCGATGGACGACGCCGAGACGAAGAAGGTCATGACCTGGCTACGTGACCTCTTCGGTCTGCAGCTCATCGAGAAGCACCTCGCCTGGCACCTCATCCACGGACGGCTCTCCACCCAGCGGGCGGCGGCGGTGTCGAGCTACATCGATCGACTGTGCGCGCGGCTGCGTCCGTACGCCCTCGACCTCGTGGACGCGTTCGGCTACGAGCCCGAGCACGTGCGGGCCCCCATCGCGAGCGGCGCGGAGAAGCAGCGGCAGGACGAGGCCCGTGCGTACTACGCCGACCTCGAGGCCAGCGGTCAGGCTCCCGTCCTGGAGAAGACCCTCAAGCGGCAGAAGCGCTGAGCGGTCGGCCCGGGCTGTCCCCACGGCCCGGGCCCTCCGGACAGCGGATTCATCGGCGCGGGCGGATAGTCTCGGCGAGTACCGACCCGAGGAGCATCATGTCGACCGTCACCGCCTACGCCGCCCCCGCCGAAGCCGCCCCGCTCGAGAAGACCGTCATCGAGCGCCGGGAGCTGGGCCCGCACGACATCCTCATCGACATCGCCTTCGCCGGCATCTGCCACTCCGACATCCACACCGTGCGCGGAGACTGGGGTCCGCAGCAGTACCCGCTGGCCCCGGGACACGAGATCACCGGAACGGTCGCCGCGGTGGGGTCCGAGGTCACGAAGCATGCCCTCGGCGACCGCGTCGGTGTCGGCTGCCTGGTGAACTCGTGCCGGGAATGCGTGTACTGCCTCCGCGGCGACGAGCAGTTCTGCACGCAGGGCGCCGTCGGCACCTACGGGGCGGTCGACCGCGACGGCACGATCACCCAGGGCGGCTACTCGCAGCAGGTCGTCGTCACCGAGGACTTCGTGCTGCGGATCCCGGACGCCCTGCCCCTCGACGCGGCGGCTCCGCTGCTGTGCGCGGGCATCACCACGTACTCGCCGCTCCGGCACTGGAAGGTCGGCCCCGGCACGCGCGTGGCGGTGGTCGGACTCGGCGGCCTCGGTCACATGGGCGTGCAGATCGCGCACGCCCTCGGCGCGGAGGTGACCGTGCTGTCGCAGACCCTCGCGAAGCAGGACGACGGCCTCCGCCTCGGCGCCGACCGCTACTTCGCGACGGGCGACCGCGACACCTTCCGCGACCTGCGGGGCTCCTTCGACGTGATCCTCAACACCGTGAGCGCCGTCATCGACCTCCGCTCGTACCTCGGGCTGCTCGACGTGGACGGCACCATCGTGTGCGTCGGTGCTCCCGCGGAGGCCCTCGCCCTGAACGCGGGGTCATTGATCGCCGGACGACGCTCCATCGCCGGCTCGAACATCGGCGGCATCCGGGAGACCCAGGAGATGCTCGACTTCTGCGCGGAGCACGGCATCACCGCGCAGATCGAGGTCATCCCCGCCTCGGCCATCAACGACGCGTACGAGCGCGTCCTCGCGTCCGACGTCCGCTACCGCTTCGTCATCGACGCCGCCACCTTCGCCGACTGACCCCGCCCCCGTCCTCTCTGGTACCGGATCAAAAACGCACCTCTGGTGCTCCCCTGAGGAGCGTTTTCCGTCCCGCATCCGGTCCCCGCCGCGTCCGATCCGACGCGGGATCAAGAGCGCACCTCCGGTGCCTCGCTGGGGAGAGATATCCGTCCCGCGACCGTCAAGTCCCTGGGCCGGGACGGAAAAGTCTCCGGATGAGGGCCGCGCAGGTACGGTTCTGATTCCGCGCCGCTCCCGGCAGGGCGCCCCGCGGAGGACGAGGTGCGGCAGCGAAACCGGACGCACCAGGTCACGGCACTCCGATGCGAGAGGGTAAGGGGTCGGAAGCGCGGGTGCGGGACGGGGATGGTGCCGCTGGGGCGTTTCGGGGGATCCTTTTGATCCTGCGTCGGAGGTGTGTGTCGTGGCGGGATGGAGAACGGCCCTGGGGAGGCGAGGGGAGGGGCGGAAGTGAACTCGCACCTAAGACGAGGGGACGCGGGATGGGGGACGGGGACGCGGGGGCGGGAGCGGGGGCGTCGGTGGGGGCGGATACGGTGAGGGGATGACCTCCCTCCTCCTGGGGCCCGACTCCCGTGCGCGCTGCGCGTGGGTCGGCGACGACGCAGAATACCGGCGGTACCACGACGAAGAGTGGGGGACGCCGCTCCACGGGGACCGCGCGCTGTTCGAGAAGATGGCCCTGGAGGGGTTCCAGGCGGGACTGTCCTGGATCACGATCCTGCGCAAGCGCCCGCGGTTCCGCGAGGTGTTCGCGGGGTTCGTGCCCGAGGCGGTGGCGGCATTCGACGACGCAGACGTGGAACGCCTCCTGAGCGACACCGGCATCATCCGCAACCGCGCCAAGATCCTCGCGACGATCGGCAACGCGCGGATCGTGGAGTCGATGGCCGACGGGGAGCTGGACGCGCTGATGTGGTCGTTCGCCCCGCCGGCGACCGGAGCACGGCCACGGGAGTTCGCCGACGTCCCCGCCGTGACTGCCGAGTCGACCGCGCTGAGCAAGGAACTGCGGCGCCGCGGTTTCCGCTTCGTCGGGCCGACGACGATGTACGCCCTCATGCAGTCGGCGGGCATGGTGGACGACCACATCGAGGGCTGCTGGAAGGCCTGACCTCGCGTCGGAGAAGAACACGGGGCCATAGTCCCCCGCCCGATATACTCGGCACATCGGGGGATCCCCCGGCGCACGACGCCGGGTGGCTGCAGGCGCGCGGTCTCCCATCAGACCGTGAGGAGCAGGTGTGGCAACGCGCATGGCAGCGACACCGCCGACGCTGGCGGGGTACAGCTATGTGCGTCCGCTCGGGTCCGGTGGATTCGCCGATGTGTTCCTCTACGAGCAGGACATGCCGCGCCGCGTCGTCGCCGTCAAGGTCCTGCTCGCGGATGCCGTGAACCCCGAGGTCCTGCAGACCTTCAACGTGGAAGCCGACATCTCCGCGCGGCTGAGCGCCCACCCGTCGATCGTCACGATCTACCAGGCCTCCATCTCGGCGGACGGGCGGCCGTACTTCGCGATGGAGTACTGCCCGGACACGATGAGCGCGCGGTACAAGAAGGCTCCGCTCCCGCTCGCGGAGGTGCTCGACATCGGCGTGCGCATGGCCGGGGCTCTGGAGACCGTGCACCGGGCCGGGCTGCTGCACCGCGACATCAAGCCGTCGAACGTGCTCATCAACTCGCTCGGCGCGCCCGTGCTGGCCGACTTCGGCATCGCCGCTGCCGTCATCGAGGAGGGTGAGGGCGAGACCATCGCGATGTCCGTGCCCTGGAGCTCCCCCGAGGTGCTGCAGGAGCGCGTGTCCGGATCCATCCCCAGCGAGGTGTGGAGCCTCGGCGCGACGCTCTACACGCTGCTCGCCGGCCGCAGTCCGTTCGAGCGTGCCGACCGCGGCTCGAACTCGCGCGACCAGCTCACGGACCGCATCATCAAGGCGCGGTACACGGCGGTTCCGGTCCCCGGCATCCCGCCGATCATCGACGACATCTTCGCGAGCGCCATGCACCGCGACCCGGCGAAGCGGCCGGCGAGCATGGCGGAGTTCGCGGAGAAGCTGCGCTGGGCGCAGTACGAGCTCGGCATCTCGCCGACGGCCTTCGAGGCGGCGTCGGCGGAGTGGGCCGCGGCGGCGCCGGTGAACTTCTCCGACACGAGCGTCCGCGGGCCGGTCATCACGACGGTCGCGCCCGACTCGCGGAGAGCGGCGCGCGCCGCCCGTCCGCAGGCCGCACCCCGTGAGCGGGACGACGTCCCCGCGAGCACCCGTGGCCGAAGCCGGTCCCCCCTCGTCGTCGGCATCATCGGCGCCGTGATCGGCGCCGCCGTCATCGCGGGGCTCGGAACCGCGGTCCTGTTCCTCACGGGGATCCTCTGATGGCGGCACGCAACCGCACCGGCGCCGAGACGGCGACCCCGCCCAGGGGCAAGCTGATCGCGCTGATCTCCGGGATCATCGCGCTCGTGGTCGTCGTGGCGCTCGCGGTGACGGCACAGGGGTATCAGTCGCAGGAGGTGCCGCGTCTCGAGCCCTCGGTCTGGGTCATGCGCGACAGCGGGCAGTACGCCCGCGTCAACACCGAACTCGCCGAGATCGACACGGTCCGCGACGTCGACGACCCCGAGGCGGTCTGGCAGAGCGGCTCCAGCACCGTGCTGTTCGCGCAGGGGAACCGGCAGCGGTGGGACGTCGATCCGGCGAGCCCCGCCGATCTGCTCTCCGACAGCTCGGAGGAGGGGACGCCGCTCGCCTCGCAGCCCACGCCCGCCGGGACCCGCGACGTCCTCTCCGCCGGGGTCTACGTGGCCTACCGCACCGACACCGGACAGGTCTCGGTGTCCACCCTGGCACCGGGGGCGGGGACGGCCCTCGTCGATCCCTTCGCCGAGGTCGAGGTCGAGGAGGGGGAGGACCCGCCGACCTACACCGCCGATGCGATCGGGCTCTCGCCGGACGGCCTGCTCGTCCTCTACTCCGCGGACGAAGGGGCGGTCCGCCGGTTCGACATCGACGAGCACCGGTTCCTGGGGGATGAGTCACCCGTGGCCGATGCGCCGGAAGCCGGGGAGGGCCTGGCGATCGCGGTCGTCGGGGAGCGCTGGGCGATGCTGCAGTCGACCTCCGGCGAGCTGTGGCTCTCCGGACGCGATGCGGCGGTCACGCTCGACGTCGCCGAGGACGCACGCCTGCAGCGCGGAGCCGCCGAGGGCGACGCCGTGCTCGTCGCCGACTCGGACGGCCTCGTCTCCGTCGACCTCGCGTCCGGAGAGGCCGACCGGGTGGCGGAGGCCTCCGGCGTCCCCGCCGCACCGGTCACGGTCCGCGGGGACACCTACGCGGCGTGGCTCGACAGCGGCGGCGGAACCCTGTGGAGCGCGGGAGAGACCACCCCGCTGCAGGTCCCGGACGAGACGCTGGATGCGGCCGCCATCGACCCCGTCTTCCAGGGGAACGGCGACCGCGCGGTGCTCGTCGAGACCGGGACGGGCCTCATCTGGACGGCGCCGGACGGCGTGCTGATCCCGCTCGAGCAGTGGAAGATCGAGGACGACACGGAGCAGCAGGAGGGCACGATCGTCGTCGAGGACGTGGCGGAGCAGCTTCCGCCGGTGGCCGTCGACGATGCGTTCGGCGTGCGTGCGGGGGAGCAGGTCCTCCTGCCGGTCCTCCTGAACGATCACGACCCGAACAAGAAGGACGTCCTCACGATCGACCCCGAGTCCGTCGCGGCCGGGCTGAGCGATCCCGCATTCGGGGAACTGGCGCTCGTGGCGGACGGGCAGTCGCTGGTCGTCGATGTGAAGGCGGGCTCCGGTCAAGCGAGCTTCACGTACGCCGTGACGGACGGTGCGGCCGTCTCGCCGCCGGCGACCGTGACGCTGACGGTCGTCGATCCCGGAGTCAACTCCGCCCCGGTCTGGTGCGGCGTCGACGCCTGCAAGCAGGAGTGGCCGACGCCGCAGATCCTCGCCGGCGGCAGCACGATCGTCTCCGCGCTCTCCGGCTGGGTCGACCCCGAGGGCGATGCCTTCATCCTGAGCGACGCCTACGAGACGGATCCCTCGGCACCGGTGATGGTGGCGCCGACGGACGACGGCCGCGTCGCCATCCGGCACACCGACCCGAACGCCGCGGATGCCGTGATCCCGGTCACGGTGGTGGTGCAGGACGTGCACGGTGCGACCGCGGAGAAGACCCTCGAGGTCCAGGTCAGCGGCAGCCCCGCCCTCCAGGCATCGGCCGTCGCGGTGACCGCGCGCGTCGGTGAGCGGCAGTCCCTCCGCATCTCCGATCATCTGTCCGGGGGCTCCGGGTCGTATCGCCTCGTCGACGCCGTCCAGACCGCCGCGACCGCGCAGGGCTTCGAGGTCACGCCCAACGCGGCGGCCGGCACGGTGGAGCTGACCGCGGCAGAGCCCGGCCAGTACGTGGTCACGTACACCGCGCAGGACGCCACGACCCAGGCCGAGCAGTCCGCGGTTATCCGCGTCACGGCGGTCGACGGGTCCGCTGCGCTCGCGATGGCGCCGTTGACGGCGTTCGTGCGCGAGGGCGAGGACACGACCGTCGATGTGCTCCGTGCGGTGCAGAACACCAGCGGACGGGTGCTGCTGCTGTCCGACGCCGTGAGCTCGACGCCCCAGCTCAACGTGCGCGTGGTCGGGAACGAGAGCCTGCGGGTGAACGGGACGACGGAGGACGGCGAGCCCGGCCTGATCGGGAAGGCCACCGTCACGGTCGCGGATGGCGCGGGCGGGGCCGTCCAGGGCACGGTGAGCGTGTTCCTCGCCCCGCCGTCCACCGTCACCCGCCCGATCGTCTTCCCGGACGCGGTGACGGTGCGGGCGGGCTCGCTCACGCGCATCGAGGTCGCCGCCAACGACATCGCCCCCCGCGGGGAGCCGCTCCTCGTGCTCCCGGAGGTGACGGGGTCGGGCGAACCGGACGAACTCGTCTTCGCCGACCGCAACGCTCTGCGCTACCTGGCACCGAAGACGCCAGGCACCTATCGGCTGACGTACTCGGTCTCGCTCGAACGGAACCCTTCCCTGTCCGACGACGGCGTCGTGACGGTCACCGTCGTCCCGCCGGGGACGAACCGCGCTCCCACGCCGATCCCTCTCACCGGTCGCGTCCTCAGCGGGCAGACCGTGACGATTCCGGTACCGACGACCGGGATGGACGGAGACGGGGACCGCGTGGTGCTGTCCGGCGTCGACCAGCCGAAGAAGGGCGGGGGCACCGCGACCATCTCGGCCAGCGGCGAGGCGATCGTCTACCGGGCCCCGGCCGGGGGCGTGGACGGCGGACAGGTGTCGTTCCGGTACACCGTGCGCGACCCGCAGGGTGAGGAAGGCAGCGGTGCCGTCCGCATCGGCGTCCTGGACGCGGATGTCGAGGACGCCGCTCCGGTGACGTTCAGCGACTACGTCCGGGTCGAGGCGGGATCCCGCACCCCGGTCGTGCTGGACCCCCGGTCGAACGACCTCGACCCGGCGCAGAGCGAGCTGGAGATCACCGCGCTCGTCCCGAACGCGCCTCCCGTCAAGGGGAACCCGCTGTACGAGCGGCTGAATGCACTGATCGATTCCGACACCTCCCTGGAAGACGGCCGCGTCGTGCTGCGCGCCGGGGAGACGGCGGGGACGAACTCCTACTTCTACACCGTGAAGTCGACGCGGACCGGGAGCACGGCACAGGGGCTCATCGTGCTGACCGTGACCGAGGGCACGGTCGCCGATCAGCCGGTCGTGACGGACACGGTGCTCACGGCGCGCGACCGGGACGACCTCGTGGACGGTGGCCTCGACGTCGTCACGGACCGGGTGCGCTGGCCGTCCGGCGACGTCTCGTCGCTCCGTCTGAGCCTGTGGGGCGAACAGGCCGGGTACACGGTGAAGGGGAACCGGATCATCGGCCCCGCGCCGAAGGAGGGCGCACTGGTGCCCTTCCAGCTCACCGGAACCGCTGCCGGCGGACGGGACGTGACCGCCTACGGCTTCCTGCGGATCCCGGCGTTCGACGACATGCAGGTCCAGCTCGTCCCCGGCGCGACGCCGGTCGTCGTCGACGAGGACGCGGCCGTCAGCTTCGCGGTGCCGGACTACCTCGATCTGCCGTCGTCGGATGCCGTGGAGATCGGCTCCGGAGCGTTCACCGCGCAGCGGGCTGCGGCCTCGTGCGCGGCCGACGGCCCCCGCACGGCGGAGTACCGTGCCGGGCGTGAGGCGCCGTGGTCGGACACCTGTCTGATCCCGGTGCGTCTGGACGGACAGAAGCGCTGGTCCTACATCGACGTCCCGGTCAGCATCCGTCCGTCCGAACCGCAGCTGCTGCTCTCCTCGATCTCGCACACGATCGCGCCGGGAGCCACGGAGAGCGTCGACCTCTACGCCAACATGGCCGCGTGGGAAGGCGGGCGCGAGGGCAACGCAGGCTCCCTCGAGTACCGGATCGTCTACTCGGGTTCGGCGTTCGTGGTCACGCAGAGCGGGGCGAAGCTGACGATCGAGGCGCGTGCCGACGCGCGACCGGGCAACACCGAGAACGTCAGCGTGACGGTGCCGCAGTATGGGCAGCCCTCAGCCTCCGTGCGTCTGGTCGTGGGCGCGGCCCCACCGGACGCTCCGCGGGGAGCGACCTTCACGAAGCAGTGCGTCGTCACCAGCGCCCGCTGCTCGATCGACGTCGTCGATGTGGCGGGCGAGTACGATCCCTTCGCCGGCAAGCCGGGATCCGGGCTGCGACTGATGTCGCTCGGGGCGGGATCGCGCTGCGACGTCGCCTCGCTCTCGACGGCGGGTGCCAAGACGATCACCGCGAGCTGGCCCGGTGGCGGGCAAGCGCCGGGCGGGCAGTGCGTGGTCTCGTTCGTCGTGGCCGACGCGCAGGGGCGGACCGGCACGGGCACCCTCACGCTCGACCTGCAGGGATTCCCGCAGGCGCCCGCGAGCGTGACCACCGTGGGCTTCACCCGCTCGACCGTCGTGCTGGAGGTGCCGCTCGGCGAGGCGCGCCGCGCCCACCCCGCGGTGTCGGGCGTGACCATCCTCCAGGACGGGGCAGCGGCCAATGCCTCCTGCAGTCCGGCCGGTGCCGTGTACCGCTGCACGGTGAACGGGCTGACCAACGGTGCGCCGCACACCTTCACGGCGGCAGCGGTCAACGCCGTCGGCACATCGGCCGCCACCTCCCCGCACACGAGCTGGGCCTATGCCGCCCCGGTCGTGGCGAACGCGACGGCCACGCCGGAGTATCGACCGGGAGTCTCCGACCGCGGGCGCGGGGCGGTGCGGCTATCGATCGACGCCGCCGACGACGCCGTCTCGTTCCGGATCGAGGAGACGGGCGAGGTCATCAACCGCACGGGGGCGACCACCACCGCAGACATCGCGCTGTCGCCGGGAGCGCAGACCCTCACGATCGTCCCGATCAGCCAGTTCCAGCCGCCGACGGGCGGCGGGAACGAAGGCGGCGGGTTCCGCACGTCCGTGACCGTCGCCGGCTCCGTGTACTTCGACCCGGCGACGACGCAGGCGTCGGCCGTCTCGAACACGGCGGTGAATGTCTCCGGCATCGCGGCACAGGCGAACGGCAGCACCAGGGGCGTCCAGGTCACCTATGTCGCGTGGCGATCGGGCAACGTCAGCTGCACGGCGAACGGAGATGGCACGCTGTCGGTCTCCGGCGGCGAGATCCGGTCCGAGTCCCCCTCTCTGCAGGGGCTGCGGCCGTATCAGCTGTACTACGTCAAGGCGTGCGCGTCGAACGGCTACGGCGTGGCCGAGTCGTCCACCACGACGGTCTTCACGTTCACGTTCGTCGACGGCCCCGGCGGCGACACCACCTACACGGTCGCGAAGGACCCCCGGCGCGACGGGAACCGCTACGACTACGGCCTGGCCTCGGCACCGCGCATCGATGTCGAGAACGGCTTCGTCCCGCAGTACTACATGTACGGACAGTGGGTCGGCGACTTCGCGCTCACCCCGGACTCGTCCCCGGGGCAGGTCCGGGCCCGCGCCTGCCATGCCACCCAGAGCAATTCCTGCTCCGGCGAGGTGAACATCACCGCGACGACTGCGCCGACCGTCGTCAACGCGGTGTTCCAGCCCTGCATGCCCGTCGTCGAGGGCGATGTCGTGACGGTGTCCGCCGCGGCACGCGGCTCGTACATCCTCGAGGTGACGCCCCTGGTCGACACCCCCGGGACCTTCGACGCGAAGATCACGTGGACCGGAGCCTTCGCCACCCTGACCCCGATCACGCATCGCATCACGGGCCTGTGCCCCTGACCGCCGAGCACACCGACACGAATACTCTTTCCCTATGCCAGCCACCGCAGCAGCCCCCGTCACCATCGCTCCCGAGCAGGCCTCCTGGTTCGCCGAGACGTTCTCGATCCTGACCGGCAACATCGAGCAGGCGATCCTCGGCAAGCGCCACGTGGTCGAGCTCGTGCTCGCCACCGCCGTCAGCGGAGGCCACGTCCTCCTGGAGGACTACCCGGGAACCGGCAAGACGGCGCTCGCCCGCGCCGTCGCCCAGACGGTCAACGGGACCAGCAGCCGTATCCAGTTCACGCCCGACCTCCTTCCGGGAGATGTGACCGGCATCACGGTCTACGACCAGAAGGAGGGCACGTTCGAGTTCCACGCGGGGCCCGTCTTCGCGAACATCGTGCTCGCCGACGAGATCAACCGGGCGAGCCCGAAGACGCAGTCCGCGCTGCTGGAGGTCATGGAGGAGGGCACGGTCACGGTCGACGGCGTCACCCGGTCCGTCGGCTCGCCGTTCCTCGTGATGGCGACGCAGAACCCCATCGAGCAGGGCGGCACCTACCGGCTCCCGGAGGCGCAGCTCGACCGCTTCATGATCAAGACCTCGATCGGCTACCCCGACGAGGCCGCGACGATGCGCATCCTGCAGGGCGCCGGCCGGCCGAAGACGGTGCTCGACGGCATCGTCGACACCGACACGATCCTGACGATGGCGGAGATGTCGCGCGGGGTCTACGTGAACCCGCTGGTGTCGGACTACATCATGCGCATCGTCGACGCCACGCGACGGGCGTCCGAGGTCCGTCTCGGGGCCAGTGTGCGCGGTGCCCTGGCGCTGTCGCGCCTGGTGATGACGTGGGCAGCGAAGAACGGACGCACGTTCGTGACGCCCGACGACGTGCGCGAGCTCGCCGTCGTCGCCCTCGCGCACCGCCTCGTGCTCGAACCGGAGGCCGAGTTCGACGGGGTGACGGCGGTGGCCGTGGTCGGACAGATCCTCCTCGACGTCGAACCGCCGCGCGAGAACGGCACTGCGTGACCTTCAGCACCGAATCCCGCCTGACGCGGACGACCGCCGGCACGAGCACGTCGACGCGGACGTCCACCGTCACGCGCTACGACCGCACGCGTCGCGGTCCCGTGCGCGGCGCCGTCTTCGGTGCGCGTCGGGCGGTCCGCGCCGTGGGGCGGGCGACCAGCGCCACGGTCGGCTGGGTCCGTGAGACGGTCACCACGGCGGGCATGCTCGTCGCCGTGGCCGTGGTGCTCGGCGTGCTCGCCGGGCTGCTGTTCGGCTGGGTGGAGGCCTGGGCGGTCGCCACGATCGCGCTCGTGCTGCTGGTGGCCTGCGTGCCGTTCATCCTCGGCGCCCATGACTACCGGATCGATCTCGTGCTCGATCGCGACCGCGTCGTCGCGGGAGCCGAGATCGGTGCGACGCTCGACGTCCGCAACAACGGCGAACGCCTCTCGCTCCCCGGCGTGGTGGACGTGCCGGTGGGCGAGGGACTCGTCGAGGCGCACGTGCCGCTGCTGCGGCCGGGCGCTCACCACCGCGAAGAGCTGACGATCGCCGCGCATCGCCGCGGCGTCATCGACGTCGGCCCCATGACCATCACCCGCGGCGACCCGATCGGGATCCTCCGCCGAGAACTGCGCTGGCCGGACGTGCAGCGCATCCATGTGCACCCGGTGACCGTGCGGCTCCCCAGCACCAGCGCGGGGCTGATCCGCGATCTGGAGGGCACGCCGAGCACCACCCTGGTGGACGCCGACCTCTCCTTCCATGCCGTGCGGGAATATGTCGTCGGCGACTCGCCGCGCCACATCCACTGGAAGTCGACGGCGAAGACGGGCACCCTCATGGTGCGGCAGTACGAGGAGTCCCGGCACGCGCGCATCGCCGTCATCCTCGACCTCGACCCCGAGTCCTATGCGAGCGACGACGAGTTCGAGAACACGGTCAGCGCCGCCGCCTCGCTGGCGCTGCAGGGCGTACGGGACGGCAGGGACGTGCTGTTCTCCGTGAGCAACGAGATCCCGGAGCACGGCCGTGCGGAGGTGCTGTCTATCCGCACGCTGCCGACGGTGACTCCCAAGGCGCTCCTCGACGCGACCTCCACGATCGATCAGACGGCGCGGGTGATGAGGCTCGAGGCCGTCACCGCTCTCACGGCGCAGTCGTACCCCGACCTCTCCATCGGATTCCTGCTCACCGGCTCCCTCCTGCCGATCGAGCGTCTGCGCCACGCGGCGGTGAAGCTCCCGGCAGCCGTGGAGGCCGTCGCGGTGCGCAGCGAGCTCGGCGCGCAGCCGACGATGCGGACGGCCAGGGAGCTCGCGGTGATGACCCTCGGTGCGCTCGGCGACCTCCCCCAGATGCTCGCCCGCGGAGCGCTGCGATGAGCGCGGCCGGGCCGAAGCGCGGACGCGCTGGATCACGACGGGGCTCCCCGCCCTCGGCCCTCACCCTCTGGTCGCTGGGGTACGTCCTGGTCGGCGTCCTCCTCGCCACGGCAGCCGCCTGGCCGGTGTACGAGTCGTCCCGAGCCCTCGCGGTGGGGATCATCGGCGGCCTCCTCGGCATGGCCGTCGCCGTCGTCACGCGTGTCCTGCGCTGGGACACTCTGCTCGGGGCGCTCGCCGCCGTAGGGGTGTACCTGGTGGTCGCGGTGCCGCTCGCCATCCCGTCCGCTCTCACCTCTGTTCCCGCGTTCCTCGGCGGCGTGCGGGATGCGGTGCTCGGGGTCGTGCTGGGCTGGAAGCAGATGCTCACGCTGAACCCGCCGCTGGGGGAGTACCAGGCGGTGCTCATCCCCTTCCTCGTCGTGATGCTGTTCGGGGCGTTCCTCGCCACGCTCTTCGTCTGGAGCGGAGGCAAGTGGGCGGTGGCCGCGGTCCCCGTGGTCGTGGCCATGAGCGTCTTCGGCGTCGCCTTCGGTGTGAGCGGCACGTCCTCCCCGGTCTCCGTGGCCGGCGTCGAGCTTCCCGCACCGCGGGAATGGCTGGTCGGGGTGGCGGTCTTCGTGGTGTCCCTGGTGTGGCTCGTCGGCCGTACGCGCCTCCAGCGCGCCGCCGCGCTGCGGACCGTGGCCGCGGCCAACATCTCCCGGCGGGCGACCCCCGTCTGGCTCACCGCTCGCCGGCACCTGCTCGCCGGGGCGCTGGCGGTCGTCGCCCTGGGGGCCGGCTTCGCGATCGCCCCGGCGGCGGCCGGCTGGTCCGACCGCTCGGTGCTGCGCGACGAGATCGAACCGCAGGTCGTGGTGCAGGAGCAGCCGAGTCCGCTCAGCTCCTACCGCTCCTGGTTCTCCGGCGACACGCTGGACACTCCGGTGGTCGAGCTGGAGGGCGACCCCGGCCCCGTGGACCGCCTGCGCCTCGTGACCCTCGACGCGTACGACGGCGAGGACTTCCACATCGACCCCGACGACCGCTTCAGCCGCCTGCCGCGCTCCGCGCTCCCTGGCTCCGGCCGGGTGACGCTGGAGATCACGATCGGCGAGGCCTACCGGGGTATCTGGGTTCCGTCGCCCGCCGGTCTCGCGGAGGCACCTGCGTTCTCCGGCGGGCGTGCGGACGCGCTCGCCGACGGGTTCCATGTGGACGACGACGGTGACACCGCCATCACGATCGCGGAGGCGCCCGGCGGCGGGGAGGGCCTCGTGCCCGGTGATCGCTACTCGGTGCTGGTCGATGCGCCCGGTGAACCGGACCAGCTGACCGCTGTCCAGGGCGGTCGGTCGACCCTCGATGCCGATCGATACCCCGCGCTGGTCGAGTGGGCGGAGATGCAGGAGCAGCCGCGCACCGGTGCCGGCTACCTCGAAGTGGTGGACCGTCTCCGATCCCGGGGCTACCTGAGCCACGCGCTGCTCGAGGACGCCGCTGCCGCGGGGTGGATCGCGGCTCTCCAGGAGTCCGAGGGGTACGCGTTCGCTCCCAGCTATGCCGGTCACTCCGCCGCCCGCATCGAGGAGCTGTTCACCGAGCTCACCGAGCAGGAACGTCGGGCGGGTCCCGACGCCGACCCCGAGCTGCTGGTGGCGGCGGTCGGCGACGACGAGCAGTTCTCCGTGGCCGCGGCCCTCCTCGCGCAGCAGTGGGGCCTGGAATCCCGCGTGGTGATGGGGGCGCGACTCGCGGCGGCCGAGGAGGTCCCGGGGATCCCGGCGTGCACCGACGTGTGCACCGGCGCGAACATGAGCGCCTGGGTCGAGGTGCGCGCCTCGGGGGGCGAGTGGATCCCCGTCGACGCGACGCCGCAGTATGCCATGCTGCCGAGCGCCATCACCGAAGGTGAGCAGCTCCCGGAGCACCCCACGGTTCCGGAGCAGCCGCGGTCCGAGGCTCTGGATCCCCCGCAGGCGCAGAGCGACGCGAACAACGATGCGCCCCCGCTGGAGGAGCCCGCCTCGGAGGTCCTCGCCTTCCTGCTGCCGATCCTCCGCGGAGTGGGTCTCGGGCTCCTCGCGCTGCTCCTGCTCGTCCTGCCGTTCCTCGTGCTCGTGGGCGCGAAGAGCCGGCGCGCGCATGCACGGCGCACGGCCGCGGACCCCGAGGTGCGCCTGGCCGGAGCCTGGGAGGAGCTCGCCGACGTGTACGCCGACCATGACGTGCCCATGGACGCGCAGGGCACGAGGATGCAGCGCGCGCAGACGAGCGGTCGCGAGGCAGCACAGCGGCTGGCTGCTCTGGTCGACCGCGCTGTCTTCGCCGAGCACCCGCCCACCTCCGACGACGCGACGGCCGCCTGGGCGATCGTGGATGCAGAGCGGGCGGATCTGGCGAAGACGGGGACCAGATGGCAGCGTCTTCGGACCCGGGTGCGGCCGACGTCTTTCGTCGCCAGGACGCGCTCCCTGCGCCTCCCCGGCTTCGGTGCGAGACCCGCGCTCGGTACGCTCGGATGGACCGGTTCACTGGATGACCGGAAGAAGGGGGACTCATGACCGCGCCCGCGGACTCCGGTCTGGCCACGATGCTCGTCATCATCGTCGGACTCGGGCTGCTCGTCGGACTGGCCGTCTACGTCTGGTACGCCCTCGCGCTGTCGCGCCTGTTCCCCCGCATCGACGGGGAGGGCTGGAAGGGCTGGGTGCCCGTTCTCAACGAGGCCGAGATCCTCGCGCGAGGGGGCGTGCCCGCCTGGTCGGTGGTGTTCTACTTCATCCCGCTCGTGCAGCTCTACGGCATCTACCTCAAGGTCGTCGCCACCCATCGCATCAACCGGCGCTTCGGGCGGGGCGCCGGCATGACCGTGCTCGCCATCCTCCTGCCGCCGGTGTGGGCGACCGTGCTCGCATGGGGTCCGGCGCCCTATCCCGAGGGGGATCGTCTCGCGGCCCTCCAACCGGGTCCGCGGCGCAGCACCCCGCCGTCCGCGGCTCCCGCGCGCGACGCGTCGGGATACACGATCCCCTCCCTCGCCCCCGCGGGCAACGGATCGCCGGAGGCGCCGTCGCTGATCTTCCCGGACTACGCCGCGCCGCCCGCGGTCGCTCCTGCCGCGAGTGCCCCGCCGACCGCGAGTGCCCCGCCGACCGCGGGTGCGCCGCAGGGCGAGCCCGCGGCACCGAGGTCGTTCGCTCCACCGGCCTTCGCTCCGCCTGCCGCGCCGCCGGCTCCGTCGTCCTCGACGCCGTCTCCGTCGTTCGCACCACCGGCGCCGCCCGCGCCGTCTCCGGCGGCTGCTCCCGTTCCGCCGGCTGTCTCGATTCCACCTGCTGCCCCGGTTCTGCCCGCAGCGCCTGTGCCTCCGCCCGCGGCCGCTCCGGCGCCGCCGTCCCCGACCGCGCAGCCGACGCCCTCGACTCCCGCGCACCCGACGACCGGCATCATGGCCGCGATGGGCGACGTACCGCCGGCCGCCCCGCAGCCCGCGCCGGCCCCCGCTCCCTCCGTGGTCTCTTCACCGAGCGAGGAGCCCGCTGCCCCCGCGCCGGCTCCGGAGGCGAATCGTGTCGTCCGACCCGTGCCGCCCTCGTTCCGTGACGGCGGTCAGCCCGAGGCCCCGCCGATGCCCATGATCCGCCCTGTCCCGTCCGCGACGGATGTCCCCGCGTCGGGGCAGAGCGCGCCGGTACCTGCCCCCGCCGTGCCCGAAGGCCTGGTCGCCGATGTCGACAAGACCGTGGTGACGCCGCGCCCGACCGACGACGACCTCGACGCCACGGTGGTCGTCGCCCGCAAGCGCGGCGTGCGGCGGGTCCTCGTGCTGGACGACGGCCGCCGGTTCTCGCTGTCCGGCGCGAGTGTCGTGATCGGCCGGAACCCCACCGGGGAGCCGGGCGAGCAGCGGCTGGCCATCCCGGACACCACCCGTACGCTGTCGAAGACCCACGCCCGTCTGGTGGTCCAGGAGGACGAGTGGCGTCTGACCGACCTGCACGCCACCAACGGTGTCGTGGTGGTCGGGGATGACGGCTCGGAGACGCTCCTGGACTCCGGGGAGAGCGTGGTCGGCACCGGCCGGTTCATCCTGGGGGAAGTGGGCATGCACGTCGTCGCGGAGCGCGATTCGTGACCGTGGACTCCGTCGTCCTCCGGGTCGCGGCGCTGACCGACACCGGGCTCACGCGGACGGCCAACGAGGACGCGGTCCTCGACGCGCGCCCGGTGTTCCTCGTCGCCGACGGCATGGGTGGGCACGACGCCGGTGACCGCGCCAGCGCGGCTGTCGTCGCCGCCTTCGAGCCGCTGCGCGGACTGCCGGTCGATGTCGGCGACATCAGCGACGCCCTGAGCCGGGCCGCGGCCGTGGTCGAGGACATCGCCGCCGCGCACACCCGCGGGGCGGGCAGCACCGTGACGGGTGTCGCGCTCGTGGAGCACGAGGGGGCGCCGCACTGGCTCGTCTTCAACGTCGGGGACTCCCGGGTATATCGGCACCACGGCACCGAGCTGGTGCAGCTCACGATCGACCACTCCCTGGGACAGGAGCTCGTCGATGCCGGTGAGCTCCGCCCTGAAGACCTGGCCTCGTTCTCGCGCCGCAACGTCATCACGCGCGCGGTCGGGGCCCCGGACAGCACGGCGGACAGCTGGCTGCTCCCCGTCGTCGACGGCGAGCGGCTCCTGCTGTGCTCCGACGGGCTGACCGGCGAGGTGAGCGATGAGGCCATCCGCGCGACGCTGACCATGAACGGCCGCCCGGAGACCGCGGCGGCGGCCCTCGTCCGCCGCGCGCTGCAGGGCGGAGGACGAGACAACGTGTCCGTCCTGGTGATCGACGTCGTCTCCGGCGGCGCACGCACGCGTCCCGACGACGCGACGGGTGGACGGGCCGCCGTGTCCGCCGTCACCGATTCGATGCTCGAGGGCACGACGGTCCCGGTACGCGCGCGATGAGCGACGACGAGGTCGAGGAGACCGTCATCCTGACGCGGCGGGACCGCCGGCGTGCGGGAGCGGCGTCCGATGCGGCGCCTCCGGTCGCGGAGGTCGCGTCCGACGACGCGGAGGAGGCCATAGTCGACGCCACGGTGGTCGTCGATCGCTCCGCCCCTCCGGCGGCCGACGCCCCCGAGGACGCCACCGTGGCGGTCGCGCGTCCGGCTCGACGCCTGCGGCGGAAGAAGGATGCTGCCGCAGACGGCACCGCACCCCAGGCCACCGGACCGCGGCTCCGCGTCGACTCCTTCGCCGCCCCGGACGGCGCACCGGCTCCCGCGATCTACAAGCCGCGTCCGGCTCCGCGCACTCCCGTCGCTCCGCCGGTCGTCGTCGGGGCGGCCGCGCCCACACGGGTGGTGGAGCCCGGGCTGCCGTCCGTCGCCAAGCAGGCGCAGCGGTGGAGCGTCGTCACCCTCGCCGCGACCGTCGGGGCGGGCGTCGTGTCGGTCGTCGGTCTCGTCGCGCTCGGCTTCGTCGTCTTCGGCTGAGGAGGCAGGCCCCGTGCGGTCCTCGCTAGGGTGGGACACCGGGAGAGGGGACGGACGGATGGATCAGGGTGCGAAGCGGTCGGCGACGACGAGCACCACGTCGCGCAGGCCGCGTGTCGCCGGTGTGTTCGCCCTCGTGTTCGGTGCTCTGACGACGATCGTCGCGATTCCCTCGCTCGTCGCGGCGTGGACCGATCCGGCATTCCTCTTCGCGGGTCTGGTGGCTCTGGCCGTCGCAGCGGTGTCGTTCCTCTTCGCCGGCTTCGCCTTCCGGTTCGTCCGGGAGCCGTCGACGAGGCTCACCGCGATGACCCCGCTGCTCTGGCTCGTCGCGGCGGCGCTCTTCGTCGGTGTGCTGGGCAGCATGGGGGCGTTCGTCTACGGTCAGGTCGTTCAGAACCCGCAGAGCGCGGCCGTCGGGCTGCTCCTGCTGCCGTTGGCGGGAGGTGCCATGGTCACCGGTGCCGCGCTCGTGGGCGCGGTCGTCAGGGCGCGACAGGCGGCAGCCGCCGGCCGCTGAGTCGGTCCGACTCTCACGCCTCGGGCTCCGGGCGGTCGAGGAGGCCGCCCTGTCGTTCCACCTCGGCCGCCGCGTCGGAGGGTATCTCCCGGCGTCGCCGGAGCACGATGAGGATGCCGAGGACTCCGAGCAGGCTCGCGCCGGCGATCGCGGCGATCAACGCCACCTCGCGGGTGAGGACCAACGGCGGCACCCCGTGGTCGGGCTCGACGCTCACGACCGGGGGCCGCACCGCGCTCTCCGCGGTGTCGAAGAAGGGGCTGACGGGTCCGCGGGTGGTGGGGTCGGGGAGGAGCTGGATGGCGGCGGACGGCTGGATGAAGCCCCAGCCGTTGACATCGTCGCGGTTGTCGGCGTCCGCGCGGAGCGCCGTGGCCGTCAGCCGATACGCCCATCCCGCCGGAGGATCGTCCGGATGCGCCTGGGCGACCAGCGCCGCCGCCGCGCTCACATAACCGGTCGCGAAGCTCGAAGCCGGGGCGTCGGAGGCGAACAGGCAGTCGCCGCCGCCCGTCGCCGCGGTGAGCACGTTCGCGCCGGGGGCCGTGACCCCGACCTGCGGACCGTGGATCGAGCTGTCGGTCGCGAGCCCCGTCGCATCGGCCGCGCTGACGCCGAGCGCCTGCTCGTAGGCCGCGGGATACCGGGCTCCGTCTTCGGCCTCGGGGTCGGAGGTCCGGTTGCCGCCACTGGCGACGACGAGCGCTCCGACGGCAGCCGCGTGCTCCACCGCGCCCCGCAGTTCCGGGGAGTCCGTCGCCTGCGACGAGGAGACGTTGATGATGTCGGCTCCGTTGTCGGCCGCCCAGTTGATGCCTTCGGCGAGACGCTGGGCGCTCGGGCCCCACCCCTTGTCGACGTCCTGCGGCGAATCGCTGCGGAACGCGCGCACCGACAGCAGGCGCGCGTCGGGGGCGAGCCCCACCACGCCGGAGCCGGAGACGGGCTGCGCCGCGATCTGCCCGGCGATGGCCGTGCCGTGCCCGGTCAGGTCGCTCAGGCCATCAGCGCGTTCCCCGTCGCCGACGAGGTTCACACCGCCGACGACGACGCCGGCGAGGTGCGGGTTGCCGGCGTCGATCCCTGAGTCGACGACCGCCACGACGACGCCCTTCCCGGTGGCGAGACGGTTCGCATCCTCCGCCCCGAGGGTCGCGAGTGCCGACGGGACCTCCGGAGCGAACACCACGGTGCCGGGCTCACAGGCGCCGGTCGCCATCGACACGATCGTCGTGGGAGCGGTCGGCGCGGCCACCGCGGCGGCCGGCGTCCCGCACACGGCAGCACCCACCACGAGGGTGGCGAGAGCGGCGCGGCGGCGCATCACTCGTCCCCGGAGCCGGGCGACTCTCTCGCGGCCTCGGTGGTCAGCGCCGGCCCGGCGGCGAAGAAGTCGATCCACGCGCTCGGCACCCGCCCGACGTCGCCGGGGGTGTAACCGAGCTGGGCGAGCGGTCCGCTGGCGGCGTCCTCCGCCGATTCGTCCGGCACGGCGCCCGGGATGGCGTACGCGGTACCGGACTCGTCGACGAGCACGGCCATGCCCACCGCCTCGTCCGACGGGCCGCTCGTCTGCACGAGGGCCCCACCGCCGACCGTGACGGCGACACGGTCGCGGTCCTCCGGCAGCTCGGTGCTCGTGGACCCGAGGACGGTGCGGGCGTCGTCACCCAGGACCGCGCACGGGGTCTCGCCGGAGGCGAGCGGCGTCAGCGGAAGCGTGGGCCAATCGTCGCCACCGGCGTTCGGCACGGTGGGAACGTCGGCCACCTCCGCCGGGGACACCTCTTCCTCGTCCGCGCCGGCCTCCTGCGCGCTGCCGAGCAGGTAGAGCTGGTACGCCAACGGGCTGAGGCGCGCGAGCTCTCCGGTCGCGAGGGCCACGTAGCGCTCGTCCGCGGGGCTGCCCTGCACGTGCACGATCGTGCCCGCCGTCAGGTCGGTCCCCGGCACACCGGCGCCGACGGCGTTCAGACGGATCGGCTCGAGGTCGGCGCCGCTCTCGAAGAGGTTGAGCCAGCGTCCGTCGACCTCGATGACGTCGCTGGTGCCGAGGCCGACCGCGCGCAGAACCGCGTTGGCGTCGTCGGCGGGGACGGCGTAGCGGAGGCCGTCGGCGATCACGAAGAGCTCGTCGCCGCGCTGCACCACGGCGCCGGTGCCCGTCGACGGCTCCGCGATGGGCTTGCCCGACAGCGAGACAGCGGTCCCGGTGGAATCGTCGACGCACGCGGTCCATGCGGTGTTGATGAGGGCGCTCGGGGTGGGCAGGTCGTCAGGGGCGCCGAGGATGCCGATCGAACCGCCGACCGGGATGCCGTCGAGGGCTGCCTGATCCGTGCGCACGACCTTGAACTCGCCGGCGGGAATGAGCAGGCGGGCGCTGGCGGTGTTGATGACGGGGTACAGCGTCCCCTCGACCGAGACGTAGCGGGCGCCCGTGTCGGTGGCGACGATGAGGCGGTTGTTCTGCCAGTCGCCGGGGAGTCCCGGCTGCATGATGCCCCAGAACACGCCGACGAGGATCACGCCGACGGTGAGGGCGATGCCCGCGATGACGGCGCGCAGCGGCTTGGCCGGTTCGAGCTCCTTGCCGCCGGGGGCGCCGCCGGTGAAGGCGGAGAGGAGCCGTCGTCGGCTGAAGCCCTGGGCCTCGATCAGGTCCTTCTTGGTCGCCATCGGTCAGACGAGCCCCGCCGTGATGACCCCGAGCGGGAGCAGGAGGGCGAGCGCGACGACCTCGACCGTGTCGCCGAGCCGCGTGAGGCGGAGGCGGGCCTTCGGCGTGAGCAGCGTGAGCCCGATGAGCACCACGGTGGCGACCACGAGGATGAGCAGCATCCAGGTGCGCACGTCGGGGAGGGCGAGCGCGACGGTCACACCGGTCGCGGCGAGGCCGATCGCCCCGATCGCCATCAGCACGAGCACCCCGAGGCGGGCGTGCATCTGCCGCGACTGGAACATCATGCCGACGAAGGCGAGCACGCACAGCACGGCGCCCGTGACGCCGCTGGCGGCGACGAGCGGGGTCGCGATGAGGGCGGCGAGGCCGAGCGCGGCACGGAGCGCGATGAGCGTGCGGGTGCCGGCGGCGGCGCGACGCTTCACCTCCTCGGCGTCGATGGGCTGCGGCGCGGAGAACATGTCCGCGTCGCTCTGCGGCGAGATCACCCGGATGCGGGTCGAGCTCAGAGCCAGCCAGGGGATGCCGTTCGCGAGCAGCGCCGTGGTCGCGAGCATCAGCGCGTACGAGGCGAGCGGGTCGCCGAAGACCGCGGCCGCCGTGGCCGTGATCCCGATCGAGGCGCCGAGGGCGATGGGCACGAGGTGGATCTCGGGCTTGTCCTGGGTGACGGCCAGGCTGAGGCCCCCGACGACGACGAGTCCGAGCCCGAGAGCCGCGAGCGGCCAGCCCCAGATGCTCTGCGCGGGGACCGCGAGGTAGCCCGCGAGCCCGCCGTACGCCGCGGCGGTGAGTCCGAGCGCATGACCGGCCTCGGGCTGCCGCAGCCGCATCAGCACCGCGGCGGCGACGCTGAGCACGACCGCGCCCGACCCCGCGATGATCGCCGGGAGCAGAGACGTCGGCGGCGTCGCGACGAGGAGCACGGCGCAGAGGGCGAGGAAGGTGAGGCTGACGAAGAGAGCGGTGCGGGAGCTGTCCGCGGGGGTCCAGGAGTTGTGCTGCTCCGCGGTCGCGTCGATCACGGCTTCCACGACGTCGTCGTAGATGCGCGGCTCGCGCATGAGCCCGCCGCGTACCAGGGTCAGCAGCTCGCCGTCGTGCACGCCCTGGGCCGCAGCGCCGCGAGCGGGGTCGAGGGGCGTGCCGTCCGCCCGCTGCAGCGCGTATCCGCCGTGCGTGAGGGTCGGGTCGAGCACGCCGAGACTGCGGGCGAAGCCGGGGATGATCTCGACCAGGGGGACCTGCGATGGCACCCCCACGTCGAGCCTGCGGTCGTCGCTGACCACGGAGATCCGCAGCACGGTTCCTGCCACGGTGCCGCTCTGGCTCATATCGGTGGTGTCCCCCCACGTGTGCGATGCTCTCCCGCCGCAGGCGTTGCGGGGGTCCGGCCCGGACTCACTCTAGTTGACAGGCCAGATCCTATCTGTTGCCGTTCCGGGGGCTTCGCCCCAGCTGATGGCTTCTCGGCGGCGGAAGTCACGGTGCCATGACCGAGAGGTCCTGTCTGAAGCGGCTCTCTTGTGGATTATCGTCGCGAACTGCTCTACGCTCCCAGATATTGCCGTGAGCCTTCGGGGGGAGCTTGCATGTCAGAGCGGATCATGGTCACTCAGGCCGGGATGGATGAGTTGATCGACCGGTTGCGCGACGCCGTCCGGCAGTACGCGAATCTTCTCGATGCTCTCGATCAGGAGGTCTCGACGCTGCGCGACAAGTGGACGGGTGAGGCTTCCGACGCCTACGACCGAGCGCAGCGCGAGTGGAGCGCCAAGCTGGTGGCGCTCAATGAGCTTCTGGCCGAGCACCGGAACACGAGTGTGAAAGCGCAAGAGATCTTCCAGGACACGCGACGGAAGAACGAGTCCCTCTGGGCATAAGCCCGTCCTACCGTTCCATCACGATCATCGGGAGTCCTCCATGTCTTGGAACCCTTACGGCACGGCGTCAGAGCAGGAAGAAGCGATCGTCGGCCACGCCGGGCACGATGACACCGAATCGGTGTCGGTCTTCTTGCTCGACGACGGCGACCTTCATGATCTGACCATCGCCGACGACTGGCGGTCGAGGATCGATCCCGAATCTCTCGCTCCTGCGGTGTTCATCGCCTACAGTCGCGCGGAGCGAACCCGTCTCGACGTCACGCGGGAGCGTGCGCGGCTCGAGACGGCGAACACGCGTCACGGTGCAGTCGACGCTCGCGAGGGGGCATCTGTCCCCGACATCCCCGCCGAGCTGCTGATCGAGGTGAGTCGCGAACAGCCGGACTACGTCGCCACGTTCGAGGAGAAGCTGAGCGCCCGGCAGCCGCTGACCAGTGCGGACGGGAACGTCACCGTCACGGCGGTGGGTGGCTCGCTCGGAAACGTGACATTCGACTCGACCTGGCTGCGCTTCGCCGCAGGCCGAGACATCGCCGACACCGCGCGCCCGCTTGTGGCGCAGGCCATCCGCACCGGCGCTGAGGTGGCGCAGTTCATGCGCGACCGCTACCCGGCCGTGACCGAGTTCAAGCGCCTCCGCGCGCTCAAGGACGCCGCGCGTCGAGGACGAAGCTCGTGAGAGATCTCACTGTCGAACGAAGGGGAACCCATGACCGACCTGGACACTGATGCCGTTGTCGGCGACCTCCGCCTGGATGCGACGCGCTGGGACAGCGTATCGGGAGAGTTCAGCAAGGCGGTGACCTTGATGTCCGAGGGGGCGACGCTCCCCTTCGGAGCGTTCGACGGCATCACGCATGGACTCGGAGCCACGCGCGCATACGCGGACGTTCTGGAACGCCTGCGGACTCTCCTCGATGGAGGCGTGGCCGAGACTGCTCGGATTGCGGAGGCTCTGCGCGGGACCGCGACGAACATCGAGTCCGCTGATCGGGAGGCCAGCGGTGGTTGATATGCGCGCACTCGCCAGGGCAGGGCGAGGCAGGGGCCGTCTTCTGCGTTCTACGGAGGGTATGTAACTGTGGGTGTTCCAACCAGCCAGGCAGACTTCGACGCTGGCGTCGAGAAGATCACACCCGAGATCCGCAAGGTCGAGGAGAAGATCGCGGAGTGCAAGACGGATGTAGAAGAAGTTGACTGGCCCTCAGGGTGGGAGCGTGTGGGCCAGGGGCTGCTCACGGTCCTGTTCCCGATCTCCGGCTTCTACTTTGCGTGGAAGGACATCGAGCGGCTGATCGCCGACCAGCCCGCAGTGCTGGCGAAGCTCGACGAGGCCGCCCGGGGTGCCGAGGCCATCGCCGCCGAGGTCGCGCAGCTGTTGAGCCCGGGCAACCCTTTCGCGCTGAAGGCGATGGCCAACGAATGGGACGCGATCAATGTCGTGCTCACCGGCGTCGTGGGGAGTCTCGGTGACGACAAGTTCTACGCGACATCGAGCTGGCAGGACGGCATGGGTCGTTACTATGCGAACGTGCCAGCCGGCCAGCGGGCTGCCCTCGAAGGACTGATTCCACACATCGACAACATGCGTACCTACCTCCGCACGCATTCGGACAACATCATCCAGCTGTGGTGGAACCTCTACGAAGAGGTCGTCGCGTTCGCTATCGATGCGATCCCGCTCGGAGCACAGTTCATTCAGGCGAACCCGATCAAGTGGCTGGAGATGGCGGAGCCGATCGCGGAGTGCATCGCGAGGGTGCTGGAGGCTGTACAGGCCGTGGTCGCGCTGATCTTCGAATTCGGGATGCAATCCAACAGTGACCTCGAGGGCTTCCGCGCGAGTGCATCGAACACCGTCGGCACCGACTTCGGGCGGTGGCCGGTAGCTCGCCTGTCATGACGTCGGTGTCTGCGCGGTGGGGTGCGGGCCTCGCGGTGGCTGTGCTCACGCTGTCGGTAGCGGGGTGCTCGTTCGGCAACGTGGCGAAGACGGGCGCGGAGCAGGTGGTGTCGACCTTCTTCCAGCGTCTCATCGAAGGGGACGCCCAGGGCGCGGGCGCATTGCTCAGTGATCCGTCCGTGGTGAGCCCCGTCGCGCTCGATGACGACGTATACGCCGACGCTGTGCGCCCTGTGGATGCTCGGGTGACGTCGGTCACGGGGTCGGATTCGGCGGCGTCGGTGACCGTCGAGTACCGCCTCGACGGCGACGACGAGCCTCGCACCCTGACCGTCAGTACGACGACGGTCGGGGGCGAGGCACGGGTAGAGCAGTGGGCGGATCTGGGACTCTACTTCGACGGGCAGGGTATCCCCGGGGACATCGCGATCGAGGAGTCGGGCGTCTTCGATCTCGCGACGACGGAGGCCTTGCGGCTTCTGCCGGGAGTCTATGAGCTCGACTACCCCGGAGAGCAGGGTCTCACCACGATCGATCCCGACGGGGGCGAGGGCGAGCCGTTCGCCGTGGAGTACCCCGTGGACCCGGAGACGATCCAGCCGCCGCCGGGAGCCGAGATGCTCTCGAAGATCCTGATCCTTCATCCGGTGCTCCGCGCCGATGCGGCGGTCGATATCGAGGCCGGCATCGACGACCTGCTGGCCTCGTGCACCGCCTCTGGGCTCGTCGGCGACGACTGCCCGTCGATCGTGGCAGATGGCGTCGCGAACGAAGGCTACAGGGGGACGGTCGACGGGGGATCTGTCGTCTGGAACCGGCAGGAGCCGCTCGCCCTGGCCGCCGGCCAGGAAGTGCGCGTGTCCGCTCCGTATGCGGTCAGCTTCCGCCGGCCGAGTGGTCCGCAGGAGGAGACGGTTGACGTCGAGGGCACCGTGCGGCGGGACGCCTCCGGTGCGATCGTCGTCGACCTCGACTGAGGCACCACGCACACCCGTGGTTGCGAAACTCATTTATCGATACACCGTGGAAATTTCGATACGGATCCGTCCAGGCCGTTGGAAATGGGCACCGACCTGCCTTAGCCTATGTGCGGAAACAGATTGTCGGGGGTTGTTCCGAAGTCGTCCCGTATCGGGAAGGCGCTCCCCCGCGTGTGTCCTCATGGGGACCGGAGGGAGTGAGAAATGACTGATGTCATCTCCGCAGAAGAGGGGGCTCTGCGTCGCGGAGCCCAGGCCGTGCGGGAGACGAAGTCCGGGATCGATCAGCAGACCAAGAAGGTCCGCGGTGAGATCGAGCAGCTGCGCGGGTTCTGGACGGGTGCGGCTGCCGCATCCTTCACCACGCTGATGTCGCGGTGGGACGAGCAGGCTCGTCAGCTCAACGAGGTCCTCGTGACGCTCGAGGATGCCCTCGCGGGCACCGAGCGCGACCAGGCCGCGACCGAAGAATCCCACCAGCAGACCATCGCGGGCCTCGGCTCGATGATGGGCGCCTGAGCGCAGACCGCAGAGATTTCAAGGAGAACATGATGCAGTCGATGTCCGTTCGCCCGGAGCAGGTCAACGCTCTCGCGGCGCAGATCCGCAGCGGGTCGCAGGGTATTCGTTCCGAGCTGGACCGCCTCGAGTCCGAGGTCAGCAAGCTGCGTGCGGCGTGGGATGGTGCCGCGCAGCAGGCCTACGACCAGGCGCAGGCCAAGTGGAACCGTTCGCTGAGCGAGATGCAGCAGCTGCTCACGCAGATCGCCGGGAAGACCGAGGAGATCTCGGGTCAGTACGTGCAGACCGACAAGTCGGCTGCGGGGCGCTTCGGCGCGTGAACCCGGGGCGCGGGTCTGGCGCAGCGATGCGTCGGGCCCGCGCCGTCTGCTGTGCTTTTCGGTGAGACGCCGGACGGTACAGCAGGCGTGACGGGATCGCCGGAGGAAGGAAGAGGGGGCGTCGATGAGCATCGCAGTCGACTTCGATGGAGTGTTCGCCGAGCTGAAGCGGCTTCTGCGCGAACTGCAGGAGTTTCCGAGCCCTGCAGAGGTGGCTGTCGCCGAAGGCGATGTGTCGAACACGACGCGTGAATTCCATCAGGCCGTCTCGGACGCCGCTAGAGAGATGGGAGCTGCGACCGAGCGGGCCCTTGAGAACCTGCAGAGTACGCATGACGCCATCCGGGCTGCTGTCCTCCAATTGGCCGAGCAGGATGCCGCCCTCGCGGATGAGACGAAGCTCATCGTGTCCCTCCTGGACTCCGCGGTCGAGCAGGCGGCGTCGTCGTCTCCGGTCGACGGCGGGTTGAGCGACGGCGTGAAGGTCGATGCTAGCGATTCCTCCACCGAGCCCCAGGACGCCGACTACTGATGCGGCGCGTGTACCGCGGGTTCGCCGCGACTGTCGGTATCACTGGGCTTGCGTTGGCTGTCCTGGCGCCGTCGGTTGCTGCCGCCGGAACGGCGGAATCCGGTTTGTGGTGGTTTGATCGGGGCAACATCCAGGCGGCTCACGATGCGGGTTTCGACGGATCCGGGGTGAAGGTGGCCGTGATCGACAGTCAGATCAACCCCGACGTGATCGGTCTTCGCGGCGCCGACGTGACAGTGCGAGAGCCGTCGTACTGTCTGGATCCCTCAGGAGCGCCGTATCCGGCGATCTCGACCGATTACGTCGCCGCGTCGCATGCGACGAGAGTGGCGTCGATGATCGTGGGAACGGGGGAGGCGCCGCCCGGGGGTGCCCCGGTGAAGGGCGTCGCGCCCGGGGTGGAGTTGCTGTTCTACACCGCGCCAGTCCTTGACGGCGTGGCGAACGAACGCGGCGAAGATGCCGAGTGTCTCCAGGAGGACGGCACCAGTTTCGACGAGGACGGTTGGGAAGGGCTGGATCACGCGATCTCGGATGCGGTGGCGGATGGGGCGGACATCATCTCCATTTCCTCGTTCGGTACCGACGCTTCGAAGGGCATCGCGGAGGCGTACGCCAACGACGTGGTGGTTGTCGCCGGCATGGGCAACGACGATGGCATCGACGTGTTGCCGGCCGCGTTGAACGGTGTGGTCGCTGTGCAGGCGTTCGGCGAGGACGGCAAGATCCAGAACGGGCAGTACGGGAAGCCCAATGTCAGCGACTACGTCGTCACGGCAGGACCGGGTATCGGTCTGTTGTTGCAGGGCGCGTCGGATTCGTGGGAGGCGCAGTCGCTCGGGTCCGGGACGTCGTACGCGACGCCGATCGTCGCGGGAATGCTGGCAGTCGTGAAGCAGAAGTACCCCGAAGCGTCGGCGGGACAGCTCATACAGAGCCTGATTCACAACACGGGCACGAAGGGCGAACACGACCCCGAGTGGAACTCCGGCACGGGATACGGCGCTGCGTCTCTCACCGGGATGCTGGCGGTGGATCCGACGAAGTATCCGGATGAGAATCCGATCTTCGATACTGATGATCCGAACGCCTCCCCGTCACTCGCGATGGTGAACGAGGTCAAGGCGGCACAGGATCGGGAGAATGCGACAGCGAGTCCACGACCCTCTTCCGCGCCCGGCGGGGCTGAGCAACCATCGGATGTGTCGGCGATGCCGTGGGTGATCGGCGGTGTCATCGTTGCCGTGCTGGTCGTGGGCGGCATCACTCTCGCGATCGTCTTGACACGATCATCACGTCGACGGACAACGGAACAAGGGGGCAACCATGGCCGGTAAGCAGAGCGGCGGGTACGAGGCGGAGCTGAATCGCATTCGAGCCCTGTCGGATTCGATCATCCCGAAGACGTCGGCGCTGATCCACGCGCTGGAGTCGCTGGACGGTGCGCTCGCGAAGGCCCGAAAGTCGGAATTCTGGACGGGGAGCTCGGCGGAAGCCGCTACGGCCGCTGTCGACGAGATCCGGGAGAAGTTCACCCGAATCCGGAACATCGTGACCGTGATCGATTCGGCCGTCGGCGAGGGCAACGAAGCACGGCGCACGGCGGCCTCAGCGGAACTTCCCTCAGCCGCAGTCGATCCGTTCTGGGCCAACGCAGCGAAGGGCGCTTCCTTCGTGGTCCACCCCGTGCTGGGACCGCTCGCCGCCGACAAGGCCTTGGACGTGATCGGAGACTTCCTCGGGAACCAGCGCGAGGAGGCGGCACGGAAGATCGTCGAGGCCGTCGAAAGGTCCCTGGTCCGCCCCACGAGGGATTTGAGCGCCGCGTCCAAAGAGCTCTCGGGCGTCGGCTTCGTTGAGTCCTCCGACGAGAGGATCGACGACGGGCCCACGGGTGGCCCAGAGATCGATGCCCCAAGGATCGGTTCCCCGGGAATCGGCGGCGTGCCGTCCGGCTCCGCCCCCGGTGTCGGCGGTACTCCGCCGCCCAGCGGCGGCATCGGCACCTATCAGCCGCCCGTTCCGACCCCTCCCGTGCACCCCACCTTCCCCACTCCGCCGACGAATCCGAGCGGACCGGGGATCGGATGGGACCCGGTCGTGCCGGGTGGCGAGGGCCCCGGGCTTCCCGGCGGGAAGGATCCTTCGATCGACTCTCCCGGCGGTGGTCTGCTTCCCGGCGGCCCTGGCGGCACGGGCGGCGGCGGCGGATACCCGACCAGTCCCGGGGGCTATGTCCCCGGCGGTGCGGGCGGCGGCGGCCTCGGCGGCATCGTGGGCGGTGGCGCCGGTGCGGCGGCGATCGCGGCGAGCTCGAAGATCGCCGGCTTCGGCAGCATGGGCGGACTCGGCGGTGCCGGCTTGGGGCCGGGCGCAGGCGCTGGGCTCAAGGCCGGTGGCGGTCTGCTCGGAAACTCCGCGGTCGGCGGCGTCGGCGGCGTCGGTGGAGCAGGAGGCCCTGGCGGTATGGCCGGTGCCGGCGGCGTCGGCGGGGCGGGTGCCTCGGGCACCGGGTCCTCCGGCGCGGCAGGTGCCGGTGGCCGACCCGGCATGGGCATGATGGGCGGCGCCGGTGGCGCCGACGAGGAGGAGAAGGCGAAGCGTTCGGGCCTCGGTGGTCCTATCGCGCCGAAGCTGGAGGACGACGAGGAAGCTGGCCCCCGCGCCAAGGGCGCTCGCGCCGGATCCCGCGACGAACCCACCGACTGAATGACGCCGCTCCGGTTCGAGAAGGCGCGGTACGAGGGTCGACGCGGGGGCATCGTGAACCCCGGGAACGCCGGAGGCGGTGCCCCGCAGCGAGAGTCGTGCGCAGTGGATAGGGTGCAGGTGTGTCAGTCGAGATCGTAGAGCGGCGTCGGATCGTCCTCCAGAGCGAAGACCGCCGCATCGACCTCTCCCTGCCGCTCGACGAGACGCTGGAGGACGCGCTCACTCTGAGCGGGATCCCCGACGCGGACCGGTTCGTCACGATCGGCCCCGGGGGATACGAGATCCCCGGCGACACCGAGTGCGAAGACCTCGTCGACGGCGGCCTCTACGCGCTCATCGACCGCACGGCTCTGGCTCCGCAGGCGCGCCCGGTGGAGAAGGCGACGGGCCCGACGCGCGTCGACCACGGCGCACGGTGGTGGCTGCTGGCCGTGAGCGGGATGCTGCTCGTGGCGGTCTTCGCCCAGGGCGCCGTCGACCCCCTGATCCGGCTGCTCGTCGCCCTCCTCGTCGCCGCGGGCGCGGTCGGTGGCGCCGTCGCGTGGGCGCGACGCGACTCCGCGGCGGGAGTGCGCGGCATCCTCGGGGTGCTCGCGCCCGTGCTGCTGTCGTTCGCTGCCGGCGCGCTCCTCATCCCGGCCGGGCTGGAGGACGCGTCGCACCTGTCGACTGCCACCGGGTTCCTCGCGGCCGGCATCACCACCGCGATCATCGCCGTCACGGCCAGGGCTCGGCCGATGCGCGCCGCGGCGGGGACGGCGACGGTGCTGCTCGTGGGCCTCGCCGCCGTCTGGGGCCTCGCCCTGCTGCTGCGGTGGGGGGAGGCGGAGGCCGCCGCCCTCTCGCTCGGCCTCGTGCCACTGGGCCTGCGTGCCCTCCCGAGCAGCCTCGTCAACCTGCCCGAGGGCTACTTCATCGACTACAAGCACTTCATGACCAGCCGGTGGACCGTGCGCGGGGCCATCCCCGACTCGGTCGGGCTGCTGCGTCCGGAGCGCATCACCGCGGTCGTCGACGAATCCTCCGCACGGCTCATCGCGGGCACCGCCGTGCTGAGCATCGTGGCCGCGGTGATGGCTCCGGTCGCGTTCCTGCGGCCCTGGCCCGACGACGCGTTCGTGGTCTCCGGCGGGATCGCCCTGCTCTGCTGCCTCGCGCTCGCCCTGCTGCTCACGCCGCGGCACACCACCTCGCGCCTCCTCCGGTGGTTCCCCCGTGCCGCGGCCGCGGTGGTCTGCCTCGTCGCCGGCATCCAGATCGCGGCGGCCCTCGGGAGCGGCTTCCATCTGCTGGGAGCGGCCATGCTGTTCCTCGTCGGGTTGGCGGCGGTCGCCGTCGTCATCCCGGTGTCCAAGGGCGCGAAGTCGCTGGTGTGGTCGCGGGTCGGAGACGCGTTCGAATGGCTCGCCGTCGCGCTCGCCCTGCCGTCGGCCCTGCTGTACGCGAATGCGCTCTCCCTGGTTCGTGGAATGATGGCCGGATGAGCGGGAACGGCCCATCACAGTCCTGGCCGAGCGGGGGTCCGATCCCGCCGATGGCGCCCGGCGGAGACCGTCCAGGGGAGATCCCCGCGCTGCCGCCCGCCCTGATCGCGGCGCCCCCGGGCGTCGACGGCACGCCGCTGCGCCAGACGCCCGCGCCGCCCACGCCGATCGCCTCGTCGCGACGTACACTCCCTCGCCCTGCCGAGGGACTCGGCCCCGCCTTCCGCGGAGCCCCCGCCGGCACCATCCAGCGGATCGCGGCCTTCACGCTCGACGCGGCCGCCGTGTTCCTCGCCTCCGCCCTCGTCCTCGTGTTGACGCAGAGCGTGCTGCTCGCCGGCCTCACCGTCTTCGAGCTCGCCCTGTTCCTCTGGGTGCTGGAAGCCCGGACCGGCCTCACTCTCGGCAACGCGGTGCTGCGCCTGCGCAGCGCCCGCGCCGACCGGCCGTGGTCGCCGGGGATCGGGCGCCAGTTCGTCCGCGGCATCATCACCGGCGCCGGCTTCCTCGTGGCCGTCGGCAGCTGGGTGGTCGTCGCCTCCAGCGCCTGGGATCGCGGCGGCAGACGGCAGTCCTGGGCCGACCGCGTCGCCGGCACCGTCGTGGTCGCCGTGCCCGCCAAGGCGGCCGTCGAGGCTCCGCCGACTCCCGCCGCGGTGGAGGCCGCTCCGCTCGCTCCGCCGCAGGTCGTGCCGCTGGTGGCGTCGCCGTCCGTCGTGGACGAGGACTCCCAGCCCACCGACGCCCGCGCGGCCTCCCGCCGCACCGAGACCCCGGAACCGGCGACACCCGGATCGGATCGGCCGCTCTTCACCGTCGCCCCCGCCCCGGCGCCGCAGACGGGTGCCGAGGCTCCCGCGCCGGAGACCGGGGCGCTGCTGCTCATCTTCGACACCGGCCAGCGGGTGCAGCTCGCCCTCCCCGTGGCCGCGAACCTCGGGCGCGGCCCCGTCGCCAGCGCCCACGACGACCGTCTCATCATCGTCACCGACCCCGACGCGTCGGTCTCGAAGACCCATCTGCGCATCGAGCACTCCCGCGGCCGCACCTGGGTGACCGACTTCGGTTCCACGAACGGCTCCGACGTCCGCAGCGACGACGGCCAGACGACCGAGCTGGTCGCCGGCGAGCGCGTGCTGCTCGACGACGCCGACCGTGTCCGCATGGGCAACCGCAGCTTCACCATCAGCCTCCTGCTAGGTACAGACAGCAGCGCCGGAGAGAGAGCATGACAGGACCCCGTCTCGCCCCGCCCCGCGTCCCCTCCGGGAGGCTCCCGGTCCAGGCCCCGCCGGAGCTGCAGCCGAACGACGGCGGCATCGGGATCCTCGGGTCGCTGCTGCCGATGCTCGGCAGCGTCGGCGCGATCGTCATGGTCACCATGTCGAACCAGTCCGTCACGGGTCTGCTCACAGGCGGCATGTTCCTGCTGTCCTCGCTCGGCTTCGTCGCCGTCAACGGCTGGCGGCAACGCTCCCAGCGGCAGGCGGCCACGCTCGGTGCCCGCCGCGAGTACCTGGCGTACCTCACCGAGCTGCGGCAGACCGTCCGCGTCGCCGCCCGCCAGCAGCGCCGCTCCGCGAACTGGCACCTGCCGGCGCCGTCGACCCTGCCGTACCTCGCGGAGGAGCGCACCCGCGTCTGGGAGCGCGGCGTGAACGACCCCGACTTCCTGTCGGTCCGGGTGGGCGTCACCGATCAGCCGCTGTGCGTCACGCTCGAAGCCCCAGAGCTCCCGCCGCTGGCGCAGCTCGACCCGGTCGCCGCCTCGGCCGCGCACCGCTTCATGCTGACGCACGAGGTCCAGAAGAACCTCCCGCTCGGGGTCACCCTCCGCGACTACGCCCGGATCGAGATCACCGGTGATGAGGACGAGACCAGGGCGCTGGCCAGGGCCATGCTGCTGCACGCGGCCACCATGCACGACCCGGACGTGCTGCAGATCGTCATCGCCGCGGACGCCGGCGTGCTCCCGCAGTGGGAGTGGGCGAAGTGGCTGCCGCACACGCACTCGCGCACCGTCCGCGACGGCCTCGGTGCCGCCCGCATGATCGGTTCGCAGCTGTCCGAGCTCGAGGACATGCTGCCGCCCGAGGTGCGCGAGCGCTCGCGCTTCGCCCGCGACGGCTCCGGACCGAAGACGCCGCACATCGTCATCGTCACGGACGGCGCCACGACGTCGTTCAACGACGCGCTCGTCACCGGCGACGGCGTCCAGGGTGTGACCGTGATCGACCTGCCCGCTCGGTGGGGCGATCTCGACGACCCGAACGCCCTGCGCATCGCGTTCGAGACCGGTGGTGCCGGCACGCGCGCCGAGCTCGTCAGCCTGCAGGTGCCCGCACGGCCGTTCGAGGCCGATGCGATCACCATCGTCGAGGCGGAGGCGACCGCCCGTCGGCTCATCGCCCTGTACTCGGGCGGCACCGCGATCGCGAGCAAGAAGAGCGCGACCGGCCAGGCCGAGCTCGTCGAGCTCCTCGGTCTTCCCGATGTGCGCGACCTCGACCTCGACGCCGCGTGGGCACCGCGACTGGAGCGCGACCGGCTCCGCGTGCCGATCGGCCAGACCGAGGACGGCAGCCCGCTCATCCTCGACATCAAGGAATCGGCGCAGCAGGGTATGGGCCCGCACGGCCTCATCATCGGTGCCACCGGCTCGGGGAAGTCGGAGGTGCTCCGCACACTCGTGCTCGCGCTCGCGATGACCCACTCGCCGGAGCAGCTCAACTTCGTGCTCGTCGACTTCAAGGGTGGCGCGACGTTCGCCGGCATGGCCGACATGCCGCACGTCTCGGCCATCATCACGAACCTCGGCGAGGAGATCTCCCTCGTCGACCGCATGCAGGACGCGCTCCAGGGCGAGATGGTGCGCCGACAGGAGCTGCTGCGGGCCACCGGTCCGTTCGCGAACGTGGCCGACTACGAGAAGGCGCGTCGCGGCGGACGCACCGACCTGGCGCCGCTGCCCGCCCTGCTCATCGTCGCCGACGAGTTCTCCGAGCTCCTTTCGGCCAAGCCGGAGTTCGTCGACACGTTCGTCAACATCGGCCGGCTCGGCCGCTCGCTGCAGGTGCACCTGCTGCTGTCCTCCCAGCGGCTGGAGGAGGGCAAGCTGCGCGGCCTCGACACGCACCTCTCCTACCGCATCGGTCTTCGGACGTTCTCGGCGGCCGAGTCCCGCACGGTCCTCGGCGTGCCGGACGCCTATCACCTGCCCACGCAGCCGGGCGCCGGCATCCTGAAGTCCGACACCGAGACGATGACCCAGTTCCGCGCCGCGTACGTGTCCGGACCACCGCCGCGTCGTCGTCGTCGGGCCTCGTCCGGCTCCGGCCAGAGCACGGGTTCGACCGCGGTCGAGCTGTTCACCGCCGCGCCGGTGTGGCGGGCGGAGGCGCCGGTGGACGAGCCGGAGGTCGTGGTCGACGCCGAGCCGGAGGAGAAGCGCAACACCTTCGAGATCGCGGTCGAGTCCATGAAGGGACGCGGCCCCGCGGCGCATCAGGTGTGGCTGCCGCCGCTGGTGACACCGGCCACCCTCGACCAGCTCTTCGGCGACCTCGTCGAGGACCCGTCGCTCGGTCTAGTCTCCCCGCGCTGGCGGAAGGCGGGAGCGCTCACGGTCCCGCTCGGCATCGTCGACGTGCCGCTGGAGCAGCGCCGCGAGAACCTCGCGGTCTCCCTCGGCGGCGCGGCCGGCCACATGGCGATCGTCGGAGCGCCGCTGAGCGGCAAGAGCACGCTCGCGCGGACGACGGTGGCCGCCCTGGCTCTCACGCACACGCCCCAGGAGGTGCAGTTCTTCGTCATCGACTTCGGCGGCGGCAGTTTCACCGGCCTGCAGGACTTCACGCACATCAGCGGCGTCGCGACCCGCTCCGAGCCGGACGTGGTCCGCCGCACGGTGGCCGAGGTCACCAGCCTGCTGAACGCCCGCGAGGTGTACTTCCGGCAGCACGGCATCGACTCGATCGACGCGTATCGCCAGCGCCGCGCGCAGGGCCTCACCGACGACGGCTACGGCGACATCTTCCTCATCGTCGACGGCTGGGGCACGCTGCGCGCCGAGTTCGAGATGCTCGAGCCGCAGATCCAGGCGATCGCCGCGCGCGGTCTCACCTACGGCGTCCACGTGGTCATCACCGCGGCGCGGTGGATGGAGATCCGGGCGAACATCAAAGACCTCATCGGCACCCGCATCGAGCTGCGCCTGGGCGACCCGACCGACTCCGAGGTCAACCGCAAAGCCGCGGAGAACGTCACGGCTATCCCTGGCCGCGGCCTCAACGACCGCGGCTTGCAGATGCTCACGGCGCTGCCCCGCGTCGATGGGGTGGACGACGCGTCGAGCCTCGCCGACGGGATCGACGACCTCGTGGCTCGCGTCGCGGCGGCGTGGCACGGACCGGCAGGGCCCAAGCTGCGGCTGCTGCCCTCGCGCATCAGCCATGCCGACCTGCGCGCCGTGGCGGCCGCGCAGTCGCCGGACGGCACGGAGCCCCGCGAACTGCTGCTGGGCATCGACGAGGCGAACCTCGCCCCGTTCTCGATCGATCCGGTCGCCGAACCGCTGCTGTACCTGTACGGCGACGCGGACTCCGGCAAGTCGTCCATGCTCCGCGGCGTCGTGCACGAGATCACGCGCCTGTACGGGCCGACCGAGGCCAAGATCTTCGTCGTCGACTACCGTCGTGCCCTGCTGGGCGAGATCCCGCAGGAGTACCTCGGCGCGTACCTCACCTCGCACGAGATGACCGAGGGCGGGATGAGCGAGCTCGCGCAGTTCTTCCGGAGCCGCATCCCCGGACCGGACGTCACGCCCGACCAGCTCCGCAGCCGGTCGTGGTGGAAGGGCGCGGAAGGGTTCGTCCTCATCGACGACTACGACCTCGTGGCGACCTCGCAGGGCAACCCGGTCGCGGTCCTCGCGCCGCTGCTCGCGCAGGCGGCCGATCTCGGTCTCCACGTGATCCTCACCCGCCGCACCGGCGGGGCGAGCCGCGCCGCGTACGATCCGATCATCCAGCGCATGACCGACCTGGGCGCGACCGGCATCCTGCTCTCGGGCAGCCCCGAGGAGGGCCAGCTCATCGGCAAGGTGAAGGCCGTTCCCGCGATCCCCGGCCGTGCGCAGATCGTCAGCCGCGATCGGGGCCTCGTCTCCGCGCAGCTGCTGTGGGTGCCGCCGAGCTACGAGTGACAATCGAGGAGAGACCGAGATGACCTTCGAACCGATGCCGGCCGCAGCGCCGATGGTCCCACCCGTGCTGTACCTGCCCCTGAGCGTGACGTCGACGCCGGAGGAGCAGCTCGTCGAGATCCGGGAGCTGAAGGACGGGCGGCGCGCACTGCTCGCCTATACCGCCCTCGACCGGCTCCTGGACCTCGCCGGCGAGAGGCAGCCCTGGGTCCTGGTGCGCACCGAGGACCTCGGTCAGATCAAGGAGGCGCAGCCCTACGACGTCGTGATCTTCGACCTCGACGTGCCCGCGTCCTACCGCCGGAACGGAGCCATCGCATGAGCCGCATCGCGATGGACCCGGAGGTGATGGCCGTCCATGCGGACATGCACGAGGAGGCGGTCGAGCTCATCGAGACGAAGCTCTCCGGCATTCCGACGGCCGTCGACGGCGGACTCGCCTCCGACACGGTCGCCGCCATCATGCAGCGGGTGGGGGAGGGCGTCGATGCCCTCTACCGGATCAACGGCACCCTGGGGGAGATCGTCCGCGCCATCGCCGACGACGCGGAGACGAACGAGCAGGACGTGATCGACCAGCTCGACCCGGTCGCGGCCATCGTCGAGGACCTCTGATGACGATCGACACGACCACGTACGGCGACGCCGACCAGGTGCAGGCGGCCGCGGACTGGCTCGACCCCGACCTGAAGGACGCCGCAGACGTCTCCTCCAACGTCACGACCTTCATCCCCACCGGCGTGCGCGGGCACTGGTACGGCGAGTCGGCAGACGACTACGTCACGATCCTCTCGCGCACGACCGACGCCGCGAAGGAGATCAAGGACCTCGCCCGTGACGCCGCCGAGAAGCTCCGGTCGTATGCCGGGCAGCTGCGGCGCATGAAGGAGGACTTCGCGACGCACCGCGACAATGCGCGGGCGGCGGGGCTCCCGGTCAACGGCATGATCATCGGCCGGCCGGTGTCCCTGATCCCGGTGTGCCCCACCTCGCGGGACGATCCCTACTGGGACGAATGGCAGGAACACCTCGACCGGATCGAGCTGTACAACGAGATCGCCGCCGACGTCGGCTCCTGGTGGGGCGAGCTCGAGGTCTGGATCAGCGAGAACCTCGACGGCTTCCTCGGGACCATGCCGAGCCAGTCCACGGCGGACAAGATCCTGTCCGGTCTGCGGGAGGCGAGCGGCGAGGTCCCGAAGATCTACCTCGAGGGCCAGGGCCTGGCGTGGGCGGAGACGGCGGCCGAGCTCACCTCCCACGCGGAGGATCTGCGTCTCGGAGCATCGGACTTCGTTCGCGAGCTGCGCTCCGGCAACCCTGCCGTCAAGGCCGCTGCCGAGGCCGCCAACCCCACCGGCATGCGGTGGGCGGCGGACGAGGCCGAGGATCTGGCCCGCGGACTCTCACGCGCGAGTCGGGCGGTGCCGTTCATCGGCTGGGGCGTCGACGCCTGGAATCTGGGCTCGGCGATGTCGTCGGGCGACGACCCCTCGTCCACCGCGGTGGAGATCATCGGCGGTGCGGCGGGTGGCGCGGCTGCGGCCGCCGGGGTCGCCGCGCTCGCGGCGGCCGGTGTCGTCACGCTCCCCGTCTGGGGTACGGCGGTGGTCGTCGGCGGGGCCGCGGTGGCGGTCGGTGCCGGTGCGGTGTGGGCGTACGAGAACTGGGTCCCGCAGGACGTCCGGGAGTCGATCGACGCCGGCATGGCAGATGCATGGGACGCCACGACGGACTTCGCGGAGGACGCCTGGGAGAACACGACCGACTTCGTGGGCGACGCCGGGCACAACATCGGCAAGGCGTGGAAGGGACTGTTCGGGTGACAGGTCAGCAGCAGTCGACGTCTCCGGAGACGATCTGGGTACCGGGTCATCCGGGGTGGCAGGGGCAGCAGCGCGCGACCACGGCGCTCACTGTGTTCGGCGTCGTGTTCGCCATCGTGGTCCTGCTGTTCAGCCTGATCCTGTTCGCCGATCCGGCTCCGGCGATGAAGGCCCTGGCGATCGGCGTGCTCGCGGCCGTCGCCGTGGGCGTCTGGCTGCTGGTGGCGCACGCCCGTGTCTCCCGGGTCCGAGTCGTCCGGCCGGTCGTCGACGGTCCGGCGATCGCGTTCGGCGCCGCCGCGGGGATCGTCTGGCCGTTGCGCGCCCTCGCGCCCGTGGGAGCCCTGCTTCTCGCGGCGTGGGCATGGAGCATCTTCACAGTGCCCGCAGATCGACTGCCGCTCCTCACCCTGCTCCTCCTTCCCGTGGTCGCGCTGATCATGACGGTCGCCGGCATCAGGTCGTGGTTCCGGGCTCCCTCCGCCCATCGCCTGACGCTGCGCCCGGACGGGTTGCAGCTCCGGATCCCGCGCAACAACGCGGCCGTGGAATGGGACGAGGTCGTCGGGGCCGCTCTGGAGAGCAACCGCGTGGTGCTGCGGACGGCGACCGCGCCGCCGTCCTCGTGGGCGGCGGCCGACCTTGCCAGCGACCCAGTGCTCCTGGCCGAGCTCGTCACCTTCTACGCGAACCATCCCGACGCCCGTGCCGAGATCGGCGCGGGCACGCTCGCCCGTCTGCGGTCCGGGGAGTTCTAGGAAGACCTTTCCGTACACGCGAGGGTTCGACGGTGTGATCCCCGGGGGTCGTCGCCAGAGCGTCAATCCGTAAGGCGGAACTCGATGCTCGCGGTCTGTTCCGGGTCCTCGAACCGGATCGTGCCGGAGGTGAAGTTCGGACGACGTGCGCTGGGTTCGACAACGAATCCAGCGTTTGTTGCTTCGAGGAAGCGCAAGATGACCTCTTCACCGTCGCTGGAGAGGCGCCAGGCACCGGAGCCGCGGAAGTCGCTTTGCGTGTCTCGGTACTGGAGGGGGTTGAAGGAGGCATCGGTCATCGTGAATGTGCCGTCGCGGTTGATCGTGAGCGTGCCGTTGTCGTCGCCGACCGCTTCCCAGAGGCCGATGGGAGAGGTGATGTGTGGGGCGTGGGTGCAGCCGGTGAGGCCGAGCATCACGAAGAGGGCGAGTACGGCTGATGGTGCGGCGAACGCGGTTGAGCCTCGACGTTGAGTCATAAGGTGTCAATCCGTGAGGCGGAACTCGATGCTCGCGGTCTGTTCCGGGTCCTCGAACCGAATTGTTCCGGAGGTGAAATCGACTTGTAGGTCTGCGGGGTCGACGGGGAAGCCGTCGTTCGTGGCCTCGTCGAACCGTAGGACAAGCGGGGGGTCGTCCGAGAAGGTTTCCCAGACACCGGAGCCGCGGAAGTCGTCTTGCGTGTCTCGGTGCTGGAGGGGGTTGAACGAGGTGTCGGTCATGGTGAATGTGCCGTCGCGGTTGATCGTGAGGGTGCCGTTGTCGTCGCCGACCGCTTCCCAGAGGCCGATGGGAGAGGTGACGGCGGGGGCAGGAGCGCAACTGACGAGGGTGAGTATCGTGGCAAGGACAAGAGCAACCGCCGCGATTGCTGAGCGGGCGCGGAGGATGAATGTCATGGGTACACCGTTTCGGTCCAGACGATGGTCTGATACTGGGGGGCGAACTCTCCGTTGCTAGCGTAGGCCGACGTCATGGCAGCCTCCACGAGGGGCACGTGGGCGCCACCTGTGCCGGGGATGCGCGTTGCGGAGTCGATGGTCGTGTCGTTGTTGATGATGTAAGTCACTGCCACGCCTCCGTCTGGCTGGGACTCTCCGGCGTGCACCTCCAGCTCATATGAGCCGAGAAAGGACTCGGGCAGGTTTTGGCCTCCGAGTAGGGAGCTGGGAATCCCGCTCGTGATGACGTTGAAACCGTCCTGAACGAAAACCGAGGGGTTGTCGCTGATGACCCGGTCGTAGAAGAGGGGGTTCCCGCCCTCGACTAATCTCGCACCGCGGAGCGCATCGAGTACGCGCACGCGAGCACCGTTGATGTGGTTGCTGTGCATCAGGGCGGTGACGAAGGGATCGTCGGGTCCGAGGACGACCCCGCGTGCACCGTCACGGCCACTGAAGAAGTCGTCGAGCAGTTCGCTTACCCTCCTGTTAGCGAGTTCCCGTGGGCTCCTGTCGGATGGGGTGGCAGTGCAGCCGAGGCCTCCCCAGGCTTCCGCCGCGGTTCGGGCGAGCAGGCCCGCAAGTATCCGGTCAGCTTCCCTCCGCTCATCGGCGAGGCGGGCGAGCTCGTCGGCTGCGTCCTGTGCGTCGATCGTCGCCTGCTGTTCGGCATCGAACCGCCGCGCGAGTCCCTCGGGGTCTGTGCCGAAGAGGGCCTCGCTGTGGACACCGTTGAGGATGAGCTCGGCAGCTTCGAGGCGGTGCTTCAAAGGTGCGGCTCGGCGGGCGATCTCGGCCACCGCATCAGCGTAGGCGAGGATCCCTTTACCGGCGATCCGCATCGCCTCCTCGGAGGCCTCCAGACGGTCGTGGAACTCGAGGATGCGGGCGCGGAACGAGTCGGCGCTCTCCCCGGTCCAGATGTCGTCGAGGTCGCGGAGAATGGCGGACACGGCCGATCTCGCGTCCGCGAGGTCCGACGCCTGCGAGTCCGTCCACTGCTTCGCTCTGTCGCACGTGTCGTCCACTCCGCTCGCCAGGCTTCGACCGGTGAGCGTGAGAACGCCATGCGCTTCGAACCACGTAGACACGAACATCTCCGCACCGGAAGAGACCAGGTCGCTGAGCGCTTCCGTGAGGTCGAACCCGCCATCGAGACGGGCTTTGCCGTGCGAGATGTCATGGAGCGAGCGCGCCACTCCGCGCATGCCACTGACGTCGATGTGAAGACCGTTGCGCACTGTTCCCCCGGAGACCCCCGCCCCGGATCCAGGCTAACGAGGAGGAGGACGACGGTGAAGAGAACCGCGACGCTGTATACCGGTGGCTCAGCGGGCGCCGGCGGCGTCGGCGAGATGACGCGCCTCGTGGCCGAGCACCTTCACGATGATCCCGTGGCGCCGGAGCTCGGCGACCGTGCGCGCCCCCTCTTCGGCGTCGAGCCCCAGGGCCCGGATGTTCGCCACGACGACCACGTCTCCGGTCCGGAGCGTCGAGATGAGCCGCGCGAGGCGGTCGTTCCAGCTCTCCAGGATGTCCGGCGCCGGGTGCCGGAAGCCCCCGATGGGCACACCGAAACGGGTGAGGTCGGCGCGCTGCTCGACGACCGACGGCATGCCCTCACGAGCGACGACGAGGCCGACCAGGCGGGAGCCCGCGGGGCGCGCGGTCCAGAAGTTGCGGTTCTGCTGCAGCTCCGTGAAGCACTTCGGGCACGTCGCCGCGTCGTGCGGGAGATGGAGCGGGCTCGTCAGCGCATCGTCGAGAGACGGCGTCGTGCCCGCCGGGTCCATCGTGTCGCTCATCCCGCACCTCCGCCCTCTATTCTGCCCTGCCGAGGCGCCCCGCGGCGACCGGATCAGAGCAGTTCGAGGGCGCGGACCGCCTCCCGCTCCTCCAAGAGCTCCGCGACCGAGGTGTCGATGCGCTCGCGGGCCCAGTCGTCGATCTCGAGGCCCTCCACGATGCGCCACTCGCCGTCGACGGACTGCACGGGGAACGAGGAGACGAGGCCCTCCGGAACGCCGTATTCTCCGCGCGAGACGACGGCCGCGGAGGTCCAGTCGTCGGTCCCGCGGACCCAGTCGCGCACATGGTCGATCGTCGCGCTCGCCGCGGAGGCGACGGAGGACGACCCGCGGACCTCGATGATCTCGGCCCCGCGCTTGGCGACCCGGGGGATGAACGTCTGCTCCAGCCACGCCGGGACGTCGCCGACGATCTGTTCCAGGGCCTCCTGCACGGGCTTCCCGCCGACGGTCGCATGCGACACGTCGGGGAACTGCGTGGCCGAGTGGTTGCCCCAGATGGGCACCCGTCGCACCGTGTGCACGGGGGCGCCGAGCGTCTGGGCGAGCTGGGCCCGTGCCCGGTTCTCGTCCAACCGCGTGAGGGCGGTGAAACGGTCGGCGGGGACGCCGTCGGCGGCCGCCGAGGCGATCAGGGCGTTCGTGTTGGCGGGGTTGCCCACCACGGTCACGCGGACGCCGGGGGCGGCGTTCGCGGCGATGGCGGCGCCCTGCGGCCCGAAGATGCCGCCGTTCGCTGCGAGCAGGTCGCCGCGCTCCATGCCGGGACCGCGGGGGCGCGCGCCCACGAGCAGGGCGAGGTCGCAGCCGTCGAAGCCAACCGCGGCGTCGTCGGTCACCTCCACGTGCTCGAGCAGGTCGAAAGCGCCGTCCTGCAGTTCGAGCGCCGCACCTTCCGCCGCGCCGAGCCCCTGCGGGATCTCCAGCAGCCGCAGCCGTACCTTCTCATCCGGACCGAGCATGTCGCCGGCGGCGATGCGGAAGAGGAGCGCGTAGCCGATCTGTCCGCCCGCGCCGGTGATGGTGATCGTGGTGGCCATGTCACGAGCCTACGTCCGTCGCGGTGTCGGCGCGCGGAGTACCCTCGACGCATGACGTTCAATCCCGACGCCGACCTCTCCCGCAACACCACGCGCCGCCGCGGACGCACGGCGGCGATCGCGGGCGGCTCCGGCGTCGGCGTGCTCGCCCTCCTCGCCCTCATCGCCGGCCCCCTGCTGGGCATCGACCTGAGCGGACTCGTCGGGGGCGCGCCCGGGGGCGGGAGCGAGCCCGCCGGCGGTTCGGCCATCCAGAACTGCGACAGCGGCGCGGACGCGAACGCGAACGTCGACTGCCGCATGGCGGGGGCGCAGGTCGCGCTCGACGCCTTCTGGGAGGACAACGTGGAGGGCTACCAGGCTCCGCAGCTCATCGTCGTCGATGGAGCGACCTCCACGCAGTGCGGCACCGCCTCCAACGCGGTCGGCCCGTTCTACTGCCCGCCGGAGGAGACCGTCTACATCGACCCCACGTTCTTCCAGCTCATGCAGGAGCAGTTCGGGGCCTCGGCGGGGAACCTCGCGCAGCTCTACATCGTCGGGCACGAGTGGGGTCACCACATCCAGAACCTCCTCGGGACCATGGAGAAGTACCCGAACAACGGGACGGGTCCCGGCAGCAACGGCGTGCGCATGGAGCTGCAGGCCGACTGCTATGCCGGCGGCTGGCTCGGCCGCGCGACCGAGCAGACCGACGCCGACGGCGACCCGTACCTCGAGAAGCCGACGGAGGAGCAGATCCGCGACGCCCTGAACGCGGCGTCGACCGTCGGCGACGATCACATCCAGGAGCAGTCCGGACAGGTGAACCCGGAGACCTGGACCCACGGCTCCAGCGAGCAGCGTCAGCGCTGGTTCGCGGAGGGCTACCAGAACGGGCTCGATGCGTGCGGGCAGGTGTTCACCCTCCCCGCCGATCAGCTCGACCCGTAGACCCGGCGCTCTCGCCGTTGTCAGATAACGTGGACTCGGCAGGACCGCACGACCGGTTGGGGGACCGAACATGACGAACACCGAGGGGCTGTATCCGCCCATCGAGCCGCACGAGACCGGAGTGCTGCTCGTCGGCGACGGGCACCGCGTGGCCTGGGAGATCAGCGGCAACCCCGACGGCAAGCCCGTCGTGTTCCTCCATGGCGGCCCCGGCAGCGGCACCTCGCCGTGGCAGCGGCAGTTCTTCGACCCCGATGCCTACCGGATCATCCTTCTCGATCAGCGCGGATGCGGTCGGAGCACGCCGTCCGCCGCGGAGCCGGAGGCCGATCTCCGGCACATCACCACCGCGCACCTCATCGCCGACCTCGAGCTGCTGCGCAAGAATCTCGGCATCGAGACGTGGCAGGTGTTCGGCGGGTCCTGGGGCAGCGCCCTCGCGCTCGCCTACGCCCAGGCCCACCCCGACGTGGTCTCCGAGCTGATCCTGCGCGGGATCTTCACGCTCCGTCGCGCCGAGCTCGAGTGGTTCTACGAGGGCGGGGCGGCGGCGCTCTTCCCGGACCTGTGGGAGGACTTCATCGCGCCGATCCCGGTCCTGGAGCGCTCCCGGATGATTGAGGCGTACCACCGGCGGCTGTTCGACCCGGACCCGGCGGTCCATGAACCGGCGGCCCTCGCGTGGGCGGCGTGGGAGGCGGCGACCATCACGCTGCGCCCCGACCCGGAGCAGATCGCGGCGATGGCCGATCCCCGCCGGGCCGTCGCTTTCGCACGCATCGAGAACCACTTCTTCGTGCACCGCGGCTGGTGGGCCGAAGGGCAGTTGCTCGCGGGGATCGACGCCATCCGGCACATCCCGGCCGTGATCGTGCAGGGCCGCCATGACGTGGTCACCCCGATGATGACGGCGTGGGACCTGCACCGTGCCTGGCCGGAAGCCGACTTCCAGGTGGTCGACGACGCGGGGCATTCCGCCGCCGAACCCGGTATCCGCGCGGCTCTCCGCGCCGCGACCGATCGGTTCCGCCCCGAGGACTGACGCGTTCCCCCTCCCCCCTCAGGCGCGGAGCGCGCGCATCAGGGTCTTCACGAGGCCGAGGGCGCCGCCGTCCGCACGATGCCGGGTGAGACCCTCGCTCACGGCGGCACCGGTGCGGGAGGAGGCGAACCACGGCGGTTTCGGGAGGATGGTCATCCGCCCTCCGCCGTTCGCGACGGGAAGCGAGCGCGGGAACGGCCGGAAGGGGCCACGCAGCACGGAGCGCTCCACCTGGTCCAGGAGCAGGGCGTTGTGGACGATGCCGATGCCGCTGCCGACGTCGTCGATCGTGCCCCCGGGGAACGCGCCCCAGGTGAGCGTCGGTGTGATGAATCCGAAGGCGGTCCAGCCGTTGATCGCGATCGAGCCGTAGTGCAGGGCGGTGAGTGCGCGCTCGAACCCGCTGCCGAGCGCCTTCTCGGTCGCCGGGTCGATGAGCAGGTTCGCGCCGAGCGTGCCCTGCAGCTTCTCGTTCGCGTGGGCGACCGCGGCATCGAGGAACTCCTGGCCCGTCCCTGGCAGGGTCACCACGCCGAGGACCGGGGCGAAGTACTCCGTGTTCTCCAGGGCTGAGGGGTCGTCGTCGGCACCGATCTCGACGAGGAGCCGGTCGCCGAGCACGAGGGCGTCCGGGTAGTCGTCCGCAGCGGTCTGCATGCGGGAGGGGGCACCGGGGTACCAGATGGGGCGCTCCGGAGCGGTGGCGTAGGCGCGGCGCAGCGCGGCGCGGAAGTCGTCGGCCTGGTCCCAGTCGGCGGAGAGGATGACGACCTGCCCCGCGATGCAGTTGTGACCGCTGTTCTGCAGGCGCATGGTCGCGATGTGCTCGGCCTGATACGTGAGGTCGGCGGCCGTCCACTTCCCCGGCACGACGATGATGGGGGAGACCCCGCCGAGCTCCGCCGTGATGGGCTTCTTCAGCAGCGGGCGGTTCTCGCGACGGCGACGCTTCGTCGCGGCTGCCCCCTCGCCGGTCGACGGTCCCCAGACGATGGTGTCGAAGGTCGCCGCCGAGCCGGTGATGTGCACGTGGGCGATGCCGGGGTGCTGGGTGAGGTAGGCGCCGGCGGCGGGGCCCCCGCGCACGATCCGCAGCAGTCCCGGCTCGATGAGCGGGGCGAGCGCGCGCTTGTAGACGGGGACCAGGGCATCCTGCGTGGGGTTCACCTTCAGCAGGGCGGTGCGGTTGTGGGCGAGGAGTTCGTACAGCACGTCCAGCACGGGGATGGAGGTCACGTTCCCGGCGCCGAGCACGAGTCCGACGCCTCCGGACACCGTCGGCGTGCGCTGCGCCAGACCGGCCTTCGCGCGGGCGGTGTTCGGAGTGGTCCCCGGTTCGAGCCAGACCTCGCCGGTGAAGCCGGACAGCAGGAACCGGTCGAGGCCGGTGAGGGGGAAGGCATGCACGCGCGCGCGGCCGCCGGGTGCGCGGTCGACCCGGATGCCGTCGAGCGGATTCGCACCGTTCGCGATCCGGGTGAGCGTGGCGATCGAGGCGTCCAGTGCTCCGAGGATGCTGTACGGACCGCTCAGCCACTCCTCGCCGCGGAGCGGATGCCGCGCGTCCAGGCCCTTGGAGGCGGCGGCGATCGTCGCCCAGTCCTCGGCTGTTGCGGCGACGCTCGTGCGCACCTGCCGGAGCAATGTCGCGCGCTGCGCCACGGTGAGCGCGGTCCACACCGCCGTCCCCGTCTGCAGGTCGGCGACGGCGGCGTCGAGACGTTCCGCCTCGCCCTCGCCGAGGGCGGGGGTGGCAGGCGCTGTCGTGGGCGCAGAAGTCATCGGCGTCTCCTTCGAACGGGCTTTCAGCTTAGGCGTCCGCGCGGAGATCCGCCGAGTGCGAGGACGATCAGATGAGCGAGAGCTCGCGCAGCTTCGACTCCACGTCGGCGTTCGACGGCTCGACGTGGTGCGAGGCGTCGGGGTAGACGACCACGGGGATGTTCGTGCGGCCGGAGATGTCCTTCGCGATGTCCGCGGCATCGGGGTCGGCGACCAGGTCGACGTAGGTGTACGCGACGCCGAGCTCGTCGAGCTGCTTCTTCGTGCGGATGCAGTCGCGGCACCAGTCGGCGCCGAACATCGTGATGGTGTCGGAGGCGGGGTTGGTCATGCGTCCAGCCTACGTCCGCGAGGGGCGGGTGGCTCCGAAGAAACCTGTGAGAGCGGCGGCGAGGGCCTCCGGCGCCTCCTCCGCCATGTGGTGCCCGCTGTCGACGCCGTGGCCGCGCACATCGTCGGCCCAGTCCCGCCAGATGCGGAGGGGGTCGCCGTACAGCTCTCCGAGATCGTCACGTTCGGACCACAGCACGAGCGTCGGCATCCGGAGCCGACGCCCGGCGGTGCGATCGGCCTCCTCGTGCGCGCGGTCGATCGTGAGGCCGGCGCGGTAGTCCTCGAGCATCGCCCGGACGACCGACGGCTGGCGCACCGCGCGCAGGAACTCGGCATGGTTGGCCGCGCCCATCGTCGCGGGATCGGCCTTGGGGGCGTACCAGGCCTCCGGGTCCGCGCCGATGACGCGCTCCGGGACGTCCGGCTGGGCGAAGAAGAACCAGTGCCACCAGTGCGCGGCGAAGATCGCGTCGCAGCGTCGGAGGTGCTCCGAGATCGGCAGACAGTCCAGCAGGGCGACCTGTTCGACGACCTCCGGGTGATCGAGGGCGAGTCGGAGCGCGACGTAGCTGCCGCGGTCGTGCCCGACCAGGCGGAAGCGCTCATGGCCGAGTCGCTCGGCGACGGTGCGGATGTCTCGGGCGACGGCGCGTTTGGAATGGGCGGAATGTCCGCCTCCGCAGTCGGGATCCGCGTGGTCGTGAAGCCGGGGAACAGTGCCTCGTCGGAGCTGCTCATCGACCGGGGTCCGCTTCTTCCGGCAGCTTCTCGACCGGGACGATCACCACGTCCTGCACCTTCCAGTCCAGGTCGGCGATCCCCTCGGACGCGGCGGTCAGATCCGCCGTGCGGACGCCACGGTGATGCGGCACGACGAACGCCTCGATGTGGAACACCTGGCCCTGATCCCGCATGCGCACGGCAGCCTGATCCACCCAGGGGCGGCTGCGCAGGTAAGAGACGACATCGCGGGCCAGCGGATGCGGCTCCGCGCTGTCGAAGGTTCGGGCCCGCTGGTCCATGAGGTCGACGATCGCGGTCTTCGTGTTGCGGAAGCCGTCCCCGACGATGCCGAGCGAGATGAAGAGCGCCGCGGCACCGTCGAGCCACCAGACGCCGGCGCCCACGCCCAGCACGCCGACGATGGAGGCGACCGTCGTCTGCCAGTCCGCCTTCGCCATGTCGGCGTCGGCGTAGAGCAGCTTGTTGTGCAGGACGGGGGCGAGCTTGGCCTTTGCGGGACCGTAGAAGAACACCGGCCCGACGATCACGACGGCCATGACGGCGACCATCAGCCAGCCGAGCCAGATCGTCTGGCCGAACACCTGCACCGTGCCGATGGTCGGATGCTCCCCGCGGATGAGGCCGGCGATGGCCTCGACAGCGAGGTTCAGGCCGACCGCGAGGAGCGCGACACCGGCGACGAGGTGGCCGACGCCCATCGCGCGGTGGAGGCCGTAGGGGTGCTTCCGGGTGGGGCGCCGCCGAACGAACAGGAGCGCGAGGAGGAACGCGAACTGCGGGATGAGCGACAGCATGTCCTCGATCCACGCCGTGCGCATGGCCTGGGACTCGCCCACGACCAGAGCGATCACGGTGATCGTGATCGAGGTGTAGACGATCGTGATGATCTCCCAGCGCACGGCCTTGCGCGTGGCCTGCTGCTGTTCCTCGGGGAGCTCGGTGCGCCCGAACTGCTTCGTCCCGGTCATCGATCGACCTCCTCGTCGAGAGAGGTCTCGAGGGTCGAGAGGAAGGCGTTCTCGCCGAGGGGCACGAGCATGACGAGCTCCCGATCGCCCGCGCCCTCGATGCCGGGATAGCCACGGGTCACGCCCACCTTGTCGATCCACGGGGTGTCCGACGTCAGTCCGCCGGCCGCGAGGTCGAGGTCGCCCGCCTCCAGCATGCCCACCAGGCTCTCCTCGGTCCCGACCGTCCACGTGACATCCGCGTCGATGCTCGCGGCGAAGGCGTCGACGAGATCCACGACCGGCCCGCGCGGCTCGCCGCCGTCGAACTCGACGAGGCCGGGCTCGGGCGAGGTGCCGACCCGCAGCTCCCCACCCGTGACCCGGTCCAGGGTGCCATTCGGGTCCGCGGGGACCGTCATCCCGCATCCGCCGAGGGCTGTGGCCACGACGAGGCCGGCCAGGGCGCCGATCAGGCGTCGTCCGGCGGAGATCCGTCGAATCCTGTTGCTGCTCACGGCGCAAGGGTGGCCCGCGGCGTCGTCACCGGGCAACGGCGTTGACGAGCGCCGCCGGGGAAGGCTAGTCACCCTGGAAGGTAAGGGTAGCCTTACCTATAGTGGAGGCATGAGCAGCGCGTGCGAGCACCTGGAGGATCCGGACTGGGAAGCGATGGAAGGAGCGGTGCTGATCGCCGGCGATGCGGCCGATGTCGGAGCCATCGCGCGCGTCGCGTCGCGGCTCCCGTGGGATGCGCACGGCGTCATCCTCATCGAGGCGGCGGCCCGGATCCCGTTCCGGCACATCGATGTCCCCGCGGGGGTGTCGGTCCGCTGGCTCGTGCGGGCCGAGGGGGCGCGCGCCCACGCGCGTGGCGAGCGACTCGCGAACGCCGTCTACGCGTGGTGCCTGGAGTGGACGTGCAGCGAGCCCCCGGAGCACTGGACGGTGTGGCTCGGCCCGCACACGCCGCCCCACGTGGCGCGGATGGCGCGCAGCCTCCTCGGCGTCGCGAGCTGAGCCCGTCTCAGCGGGTCGCGCCGACCGCGGATGCCGTGGCGCCCGCGGTGATCGCGTCGAGCGCGCGGCGGAGCGCCGAGCTCGACGTGTGCGCGGTGTACGGGAAGTAGACGACCTCGACACCCACCTCCGCGAACTCGCTCTCCAGCCGCAGGCCCTTCTCGGTGCCGCGCCAGTCGTCGCCCTTGAAGAAGTGCGTGAAGCGCACGTCGCGCCAGGAGTCCATCTTCGACGGCGTCGTCTCGACGTAGACGTCGTCGACGAAGGAGATGTGCCGGACGATCTCGGCACGCTCGGCGGTCGGGATGACCGGCTCGATCCCCTTGACCTGACGCAGCATCTCGTCGCTCACGACACCGGCGATCAGGATGTCGCAGTGTTTTTTGGCGTGCCTCAGCAGATTGAGGTGCCCGACGTGAAACAGGTCGAAAGCTCCGACGGCATAGCCGATACGCGTCCCCATGATCTCCCCAGATCGATCATTCCCCAGTCGAACGGATCCCCACCCGTTCGGCGCGACTCCCACAGCCGCAGACGACACTCTAGCAGGAACATGTCCTGCGGCCCATAGGAACCCATGGAACGATGGATGCCGGAGCCGATGGGGCTGCGGAACGAAGGGGACCACGTTGGGGGCAGGGGTCACGGTCATCGTGCCGACGTACAACGAGCGCGACAACGTCGCCGAACTCGTGGAGCGGACAGCTGCGGCGTTGGCGGGGCGGGACGCCGAGATCCTCTTCGTCGACGACAGCACCGACGACACCACGGCCGAGGTGGAGCGCGTCGCGGTCGATGCCCCGATCCCGGTGCGGGTGATCCACCGCGCGGACAACGTCGGTGGCCTCGGCGGGGCGGTCGTGGTCGGCCTGGGAGCCGCGGACGCCGATGTCTGCATCGTGATGGACGGCGACCTCCAGCATCCGCCCGAGCTCCTGCCGGCTCTGCTCGACCGCTATGCGGCGGGGGACGCGGACGTGGTCGCGGCCTCCCGCTACATCGGCGGCGGCGACACCAGCGGCCTCGGCACGGCCGTGCGGTTCGGGGTGTCCCGCGCGGCCACCTGGCTGACCCGCGCGATGTTCCCCCGACGGCTCGCCCGCAGCACCGATCCGATGACCGGTTTCTTCCTCGTCGACCGGCGCCGGCTCGACCTGGCCACCCTGCGGCCGCAGGGGTTCAAGATCCTCCTGGAGATCCTCGCCCGGACCGATCTGCGGATCGCGGAGGTCCCGATGGAGTTCGCCGAGCGTCGGCACGGCACCTCGAAGGCGAGCCTCCGGCAAGGGGCCACGTTCATCGCGCACCTGGCCCGGCTGCGCTTCGGCAAGATGTCCCTCTTCGCGGCGATCGGCGTCCTCGGGGCCATCGCGAACCTCGCGATCATGTGGGCGCTGACCGCCGCGGGCGTGCCCTACGTGTGGGCGGCGATCATCGGCGCCGAGGTCACGATCATCGGCAACTTCCTGCTGCAGGAGCGTTTCGTCTTCGCCGACATGCGCACCGATGCTCGCAGCGCCGCCGTGCGCTTCGCGGCCTCGTTCACGTTCAACAACGTCGAGGCGGCGCTGCGCATCCCGGTGATGGCGCTCATGGTCGAGACGTGGCACATCTCCAGCGTGCTCGCGACGGCCCTGTCTCTCGTCGTGGCGTTCTTCGCCCGGTTCCTGTTCCACTCGCTCGTCGTGTACGCGCCCCGTCGGCGTCGGGAGGAGCGGCGGGCCGCGGGCGAGCCGGAGCCGGACACCGCGACCCTGCGCATCATCCGCGCCATTGACGCGGAGGCGATGAAGCCGGGCGAGCTCTAGGCGTCCGCGGACAGGTAGTCGGCGAGGGCGGCATCCGCGTCCCGCGGCGTCCAGCCGGTGGCCGTGATCCGGGCGAGGTCCAGGACGCTGTTGCGCGGACGCGGCGCGATCGGTCCGGCCTGGTCGGCGAAGTACTCCTCCGTCGTCACCGAGGTGACCGCGGCGGGGTCGTGCCCGGTCAGCCGGTAGACCGCGCGCGCGATGTCGGCCCAGGAGTGCGGTTCGCCGCCCCCGGTCACGTTGTAGAGCCCGAACGGCGCCGAGGCGTCGAGCAGATGCCGGATGGCCTCCGCGAGGTCTGCCGTGAACGTGAGTCGTCCGACCTGGTCGCCCACCACACGCGGGGCGACGCCCCGCCCGGCCAGCGAGGCCATCGTGCGCACGAAGTTGTGACCGTCGCCGATCACCCAGGAGGTGCGCAGGATGTAGTGGCGGGGCACGGTCGCGACGATCGCGTCTCCGGCGGCCTTCGTCTGGCCGTACACACCCAGCGGGCGGACCCCGTCCGTCTCGGTGTACGGCTCGTCTTTCGTGCCGTCGAACACGTAGTCGCTGGACACGTGCACGAGCGTGAGGCCGTTCTCGGTCGCGACCCGGGCGAGCGCGGACACCCCGGTGACGTTCGCCGCCCAGGCTTCTGCCCGGCCCTCCGCCGTCTCGGCACGGTCGACGGCCGTGTACGCGGCCGCGTTGATGATCGCTCCGTAGTCGCGCCAGCGCCGTGCGCGGGTCAGCCCGGGGTCGCGGAGATCCAGCGTCTCGCGGGTCGTGTACTCGACGTGCTCCGCGTCGCCGAAGGCCCTGCGCAGCGCCAGGCCGAGCTGACCGGATGCCCCGACGACGAGGATCTTCCGCCGGCCGATCGGGGTCACCTCGGCCAGTCGAGGATGCGCCCGATCCTTCGGGGAGATCTCGACCTGGTCGAGGGGGATCGGCCACGCGATCGCCGCCGTCTCGTCGGCGAGGTTCAGGAACGAGTAGGCCGCGTCGGGGGACCAATGGTCGTTCACCAGGTACGTGTAGGCGGTGTCCGCTTCGAGCGTCTGGTACGAGTTGCCGACGCCGCGCGGGACGAGGATCGCGCGCGACGGATCGATCTCCGCCGTGAAGACGCGGCCGAAGCTCTCTCCTTCACGAAGGTCGACCCAGGCGCCGAAGATGCGGCCGGTGGCGACGGAGACCCATTTGTCCCAGGGTTCCGCGTGGATGCCGCGGGTCGTGCCGACGGCGTCGTTGAACGAGATGTTGTTCTGCACGGGGCCGAAGTCCGGAAGACCGGCGGCGACCATCTTCTCGCGCTGCCAGTTCTCCTTGAACCAGCCGCGGGTATCGCCGTGCACGGGGAGGTCGACGAGGAGCAGGCCGGGGATCGGCGTCTCCGTGATCGTGAGCGCCTTGCCGAACGCGGTCATCACTGCCCCCTGGCGGCGTAGAACGACTCCGTAGCGTCCTTGGCCGGCGCCCACCAGTCCTCGTTCTCGCGGTACCACTCGATGGTCGAGGCCAGGCCCGATTCGAAGTCGGAGAACCGCGGTGCCCAACCGAGCTCGGTGCGCAGCTTCGTGGAGTCGATCGCGTAGCGCAGGTCGTGACCGGCGCGGTCGGTGACATGGTCGTAGGCGTCGGCCGGCTGCCCCATCTGCGTGAGGATCAGCTCGACGACGGACTTGTTGTCCTTCTCGCCGTCGGCGCCGATCAGGTACGTCTGGCCGATCTCGCCCTTCTCCAGGATCGTGAGGACGGCCGAGGAGTGGTCGTCGGCGTGGATCCAGTCGCGCACGTTCTGTCCGGCGCCGTACAGCTTGGGCCGGATCCCGCGCAGCACGTTCGTGATCTGGCGCGGGATGAACTTCTCCACGTGCTGGTACGGGCCGTAGTTGTTCGAGCAGTTCGAGATCGTCGCCTGCACACCGAACGAGCGCACCCAGGCGCGAACGAGCAGGTCGCTGCCGGCCTTCGTGGACGAGTACGGCGACGAGGGGTTGTACGGCGTCTGCTCCGTGAATCGTGCCGGGTCGTCCAGCTCCAGATCTCCGTAGACCTCGTCGGTGGAGATGTGGTGGAACCGGCGATCGTGCCGACGGGCGGCCTCGAGCAGTGTGTAGGTACCGATGATGTTCGTGTCGAGGAACGGACGCGGGTCGTGCAGCGAGTTGTCGTTGTGGGACTCGGCGGCGTAGTGGACGACGGCGTCGGTCCGGGCGAACAGGCTGTCGACGAGCGCGGCGTCGGCGATGTCCCCCTCCACGAGCTCGACCCGGTCGGCGGGCAGGCCCGCGAGCGAGGCGCGGTTGCCGGCATAGGTGAGCTTGTCCAGCACCGTCACCTGCGCGTCCGTGTGCGCGACGACGTGGTGGACGAAGTTCGATCCGATGAAGCCGGCACCGCCGGTCACGAGCAGGCGGGTCATCGAGCGCCCCTTTCGAGCAGTCCGAGCAGGTAGGTTCCGTAGCCCGACTTGACGAGGGCTTCCGCGCGCGTGCGCAGGGCCTCGTCGTCGAGGAAGCCCTGACGCCAGGCGACCTCCTCCGGCACACCGATCTTCATTCCCGTGCGGCGCTCCATCGTGCGCACATAGTCGGCGGCGTCGGTCATCTGGTCGAATGTCCCGGTGTCCAGCCACGCGGTCCCGCGCGGAAGGACCTCGACCTGGAGCTTGCCGCGCTCGAGGTAGGCCCGGTTCACGTCCGTGATCTCGTACTCCCCACGGGCACTCGGCGCCAGGTTGCGGGCGATCTCGATGACATCGTTGTCGTAGAAGTACAGGCCGGGTACGGCGTAGTTGCTCTGCGGCGCGGCGGGCTTCTCCTCCAGGGAGATGGCTTGGCCACCGGCGTCGAACGCCACGACCCCATAGGCCTCCGGCTCCGCCACCCAGTAGGCGAAGACCGCGCCGCCGTCGATGTCGGCGAAGCGCTTGAGCTGCGTGCCCAGGCCCGGCCCATAGAGCAGGTTGTCCCCGAGGACCAGGGCGACACTGTCGTCCCCGATGAAGTCCGCGCCGATCGTGAAGGCCTGTGCGAGACCGTCCGGCGATTCCTGCTGAGCGAACGAGAGGGAGACGCCGAACTGCGAGCCGTCTCCGAGCAGACGCTCGAAGTGCGCGGCGTCGTGCGGCGTCGTGATGACCAGGATCTCGCGGATCCCGGCGAGCATCAGCGTCGACAGCGGGTAGTACACCATCGGCTTGTCGTAGACCGGGATCAGCTGCTTCGAGACCCCCAGCGTGATGGGGTGCAGCCGCGTCCCCGAGCCGCCCGCCAGAATGATGCCCTTCATGTATCCCCCTTGTGAAACATCGATGCTCGTGGCGGCGTCACTGAGAGGACGGCCATCCCCTGCCGTCCGACGACCCCCACAGTCGTACGCTCGACTCTAGCGGAGAAGTCGCCCTTTACACCCCCCGGACCGAGGGCCATAGTGGGCCTCGTGGGATCCCAGGACAGCCCGGCGCTGTCCGTCACCTGGGCGCATCGTGCCGAGCAGTCGGCCTCCGTCTGGGCGCGCGCACACGCCAGGGGAGAGGTTCCGAGCGTGTGGCCGTACGGGCTGGACGCTCTCCGCGACCATGCCGTGGTGGAGGTGGACGAGCTGCCCGATCCCGGTCGGATCGCACGGCTCCGCGCACGTGCCGGCCTCGGCCCCCGACCCCGCGCGGGGCTCGCCATCGCCTGGGACGAGAACACCGCCTACCGCCTCCAGATCCTGCGGCCGCGGACGCGATACGCCGCGGGGGTCATCTGGCTCACCGACATGGCGGCGGCCGGTGCCGCGCCCGGTCGCTTGGTGACGATGCTGCGGGCGGCCACGGCGCTCTGGGTGCTGAGCGAGGCACAGGTCGTGCCCCTGCAGCGGCTCCTCGGGACCGGCGGGCCCCGCATCTTCGTCGTGCCGTTCGGGATCGACCACGAGTTCTTCGGCGCGCAGCCGCCCGCTGCCCGACCCCGGATCGTCAGCGCGGGCAACGACAGGGACCGGGATCCCGCGACGCTGTACGCCGCGCTCGCCCTGGTCCTCGCCGCACGCCCGGGCGTCGACGTCGTCGTGCAGTCGCCCTCCGCGTTGCCGCCTCCGGAGGGCGTCCGGCTCGTGCGCCGACTGCCGCACACCGAGCTCCGCGATCTCTATGCGACAGCGAGTGTCGTGGTGACCGCGACCCGCCCGAACCTGCACGCATCCGGGATGACGGTCGCCCTCGAGGCACTGTCCACCGCCCGCCCCGTCGTCGTCTCGGACACCCCGGGCATGCGTGACTACGTCAGCACCCGCACCGGTGACCTCGTCCCACCGCGGGACCCGGAGGCTCTGGCGGAGGCGCTGATCGGGATGCTCGACGATCCCGACCGCGCGGCCGCGCTCGGGCGGCAGGGGCGGATCGAGGTCGAGCGGCGGTTCACGACGAGGACGATGGTCGACGCGCTCGTCCGCGGTCTCATAGCTGACGGCTGAGGGGGCGGATCAGTCCCGTCCCCGGCGCTTGACGCGCACGGCGGCTCGGAAGGCGTCGCGGTGCGCGCGACCCGCATCCGCCCACTCGCGACGGGAGAGGTCGGGGGTCCCCGCGAGGGCGGACGCCGCCCGCCAGGACGAGACGAGCGTCTCGGCGTCGAGGTCGTCCCCGTCGTACATGTGCACCCACTCGGTGCCCACCTCGCGGGCGAGGGCCTCGTTCGCCTGGTTCCGCGGCACCAGCACCGGGCGGCCCATCGACAGGGCGGCCAGGACGCTGCCCGAGTTGTGCATGAAGCGGTACGCGAGCACGATCAGCTCGGACGACGTCGCGAGCTCCACGAGCTCTGCGTCACTGAGGAAGTCGAGGTGGAGGTCGACTCCGGGGAGCGCGGCGGTGCGTGCGCGGAGGTCGTCGGCGAGTTCCGGAGTGGACGGACGCCCGCCGATGCGCAGGCTCAGCGCCGGCTCGATCGCGACGGCCTCGCCGTAGGCGTCGATGAACCCGTCGAGGCCCTTGTACCTCCGGATCCCGCCGAACGACCCCAGCCGTCCGTGCACGCGCTCCGCGGACGGGTAGACCGCGTACCAGTCGCGGTAGTGCCCGTGCAGGATGAGACTGTGCGGGGTCCCGGCCGGCAGGGGTGTGGTCTCGTTGATGACGATCCGGTAGTCGGTGTGGCGATCGATGAACCGCAGCAGCCAGAGCCGCGGTGCGTTGTCGTCGGGGAGCTCCAGGTTGTGCACCGTGCGCACCACGGCGATCCGCCGCGACAACCGGTGCCGGAAGGCGAGCGCGGTCGTGAGCGCGAACTTCCCCGCGGACTTCCACCAGGTGGATCCGTGGAGCTTCGCCTCCGGCCAGTGCCAGTGGAAGGCGTCGTAACGGCCGAAGAGCGCGGTCTTCCAGGAAAACCGGAGGTGTTCCAGGCCTTCCGTCGTCCCCAGAGCCTCGTCGAGCATCTTGTTGTACGGATTCGTCGTGGGGCGCGGCGCGCCCAGGGACTGCATCACGCGGATGCTCGACGCGGATTCGGTCATCGTGTTGTCCTCCGAAGGGCGACGGTACTCGTCGTAGCGGCGGCCGAAGGCGGCCGCGATGGTGCCGCGACCGCGATGGATCAGGCGGGTGCCGCGGGCGTGATGGGTGATGTTCGAGGTGACGGCGCCGAGGGCCCGGCGCGCCGCACCGACGACGATCCGGGCGATGCCGCCGAGGACGGCGCGCACGCGGAGCACCCCGCGGCGCATCCTCCCGTGCGTGAGCTTCACCGCGATGCGGGTGCCGGCGTTCGCCGAGCTGAACGCCCGCTGGGCCGCCCACGCTCGGGTGAGTCGGGCGGCGACGACGAGGTCTTCCGTCTCGGACTCGTTGCACCAGACGATGCGGCCGCCGCGATCGACGAGTTCGCGGGTGAAGAGCGTGTCCTCGCCGCCGCCGAGCCCGAGAGACGGGTCGAATCGCACTCCGAAGCGACGCACCGCGCGGAGATCGAGAAGGAGGTTCCCCGCGGCGGCGACCGGGAGCACGGTGCCGGTCGGACGCGGTGGACGGCGGAACGTTCCCGAGGCGAGCAGCCACGGATCGACGTCGTCGTCGAACACGGAGATGACGCGGCCCATGACGGCGTCGGCGTCGAAGGCGCGCCACGTCGCGATCAGCTCCGCGAGCCAGCCGGGGCGCGGAACCTCGTCGTCATCGATGAAAGCCAGCAGATCGCGGTCGGCGCACTCGTCGAGCAGCCGGTTCCGGGCCGCGACGATGCCCGGCGTCGGCTCGACGACGTAGCGGACGGGCAGGGCGGCGCTCGCGGCCACCTCGCGCGCGGAGCCGGCGGCGTCGTTGTCGACGACCAGCACCTCCACGTCCACGTCCACGCCGAGATGCGTGCACTCCGCGATCCGGTCGGGGAGTGCACGCAGCAGCGCCGCCAGCAGCTCCGGCCGTCGGTAGGTGGGCACGCCGATCGTCACGGCGATCGCGTCGCCCGTCCCCGGTCCCCTCGTCATCCGCCTCATCCCCATGGCAGTCGTGCGCCTGTGTCCCCGCGCCGGCTCATCGTACCGTGAACGGCGGGTGCGCCGAGCCGCCTCTGGCGTATAGTCGGTGTCCTGGGAGTCGACGCCGGTCGCGACTCTGGGGAATTCGACCGGCGACCCGAGCGGACCGTGAGGGCGGATCCGGGGGGAGGATCGCGTGTCAATCGTGCACGGACGGCTGGCCGTCGTCGTCGTGAACTACGCCTCGGCGCGGCTGCTCGAGCGCAATCTGGTGCTCGTGGAGCGCGAGGCCCGAGCCGTCGACGAGGAGACGCTGATCGTCGTCGTCGACAACTGGGCGGGTACCGCGGAGCGCGAGGCCGCCGTCGCCGTCGCACAGGCGCATGGATGGACCCTCCTCACCCCCGAGACGAACAGCGGATTCGGCGGCGGCGTCAACATCGGGGTCGCCCGAGCGCTCGCCGACGGTGCGACCGACGTCCTCGTGATCAACCCGGACGCCCATATCGACCGTGCATCGCTCGCGCGCCTGGCCGCGGTCACCGCGGCCTCGCGCACGACCCTCGCCTCGCCGGTGATCACCGACTCCGACGGACGCACGTGGTTCGCCGGCATCGACCTCCTGCTCGAGGACGGCACGATGCGCGCGCGCCGCAAACGCCGGGCGGACGACGTGCGCCCGTATGAGGCGTGGCTGAGCGGCGCCTGCCTGTGGATCACCCGCGAGGTGTGGGCGCTCTCGGGAGGCTTCGACGACGAGTACTTCCTCTACTGGGAGGACGTCGACTTCTCCCGCCGCGTGGTCTCGGCCGGAGGCACGCTCCTCCTCGTCGAGGACGCGACGGCCGTGCACGACGAAGGCGGCACGCAACGCGCTGAGCCCCAGCTCGCGAGGGCGAAGTCGGAGGGCTACTACTTCTACAACATCCGCAACCGGATGCTGTACGCGGTCCGGCACCTCGACGACGAGACCGTGCATCGCTGGCGCCGGTCGATACCCCGTACCGCCCGCGAGGTGATCCTCCGCGGCGGCCGCCGACAGCTGCTGCACTCCGCCGCTCCGCTCCGCGCCTACGTCCGCGGGGTGCGCGAGGCCCGGCGGATCTCGCGACTCTCCGGCACGGACTCGAAGGGAACGACATGGTCGTAGACGCCTACCGACAGCTCGCACGGGCGCAGAAGGGGCACGCGCGTGGTGCACCGGCCTACTCGGTCTACGTGAACCGCCGGCTCGGACGCGTACTCGCCGCGGTGGCGTTCCGGCTCGGTCTCACGCCGAACCAGGTGTCGATCATCAGCGCCGTCCATTCGTTTGCGGCGATCGGTCTCATCGCCTTCGCCCCGGTCACCGTGCCGTTCGGGCTGCTCATCGCGCTCCTCCTCGTCCTCGGCTACGCGTGGGACTCCGCGGACGGTCAGGTCGCCCGGCTCCGCGGCGGGGGGAGCCCGCAGGGCGAGTGGCTGGACCACTTCATCGACACGCTCAAGATCGCGTCGCTGCATCTGGCGGTGCTGATCGGCCTGTACCGGGTCCTCCCGGAGACGCCGTCGCTGCTGCTGATCCCCATCGTGTTCAGCATCGTCGCCACGACCACGTTCTCGGGCATGCTTCTGAACGACCTCCTCAAGGGCAAGCACGCCGTCGCGTCCACGCACGAGCGCGGCGGAGGCACCCTCCGGCGCTCGCTCGTGCTGCTGCCGACCGACTTCGGGCTGGTCTGCCTCGTCTTCGTGCTCTGGGGCTGGACGCCGGTGTTCCTCGTCGCCTACACCGCGCTCTGTGCCGCTGCGGTCCTGTTCCTCGCGCTCGCCGCGGTGAAGTGGTTCCGCGAGATCGGAAGGCTCGGTGACGCGGCATGACCGGCGGCTCGATCCTCATCGTGTGCGCGGCCAACGTCTGCCGCTCCCCCTTGGCCGAGCTGGCGCTGCGGCGCGGGCTGGGGGAGGGGTCCGCGTTCTCGGTGCGCAGCGCCGGCGTGCGCGCCCACGACGGCGACCCGATCTGCGCCGATGTCGCCGCGCGGCACACCGACGAGGGCTGGCAGGCGCAGTCGCGGGCGCATCGAGCCCAGGAGGTCACGCCGGAGATGCTCGCCGAGGCGGACCTCGTGCTGACCGCCTCGCGCGATGTCCGGGGGGAGCTGGTGCGAGCGGCGCCCGAGCACCGCGACCGGATGTTCACGCTGCGCGAGGCGGCGCACCTCGGGGTCGGCTTCCCATCCGGGGGGTCCGACGTGGTCGCCGACTACCTCGCGTACCTCGATCGGGCGCGGACACGCGCCGTGCCGCTCGGCGGCCCGCCGCGTCGCGGCGGTGCGCTCCGTCGTCTCCTCGACCGGCGCTCCGCCCAGGACCCGGCGTCCATCGCCGATCGGCATGGGAGTCGGGGCCACTCCGACACCATCACCGAGGTCGAGCAGGCCGTCGATGCGATCGCCGGGCAGCTCGGCGGGCACCGCCGACATTCCTCCTGAGCGGAGGGTTGTGGTTTTCCACGGACCGCACTAGCATTAGCCGACGCCGTGTTCTGCACGGCTGGGGGGAAACCGGAGCCGAGGGGGCTCTGGCTGGGGAATCTGGGTTCTGGGGAGCTGCAGTGTTCACTGTTTCAGCATGCCGTTCTGGGGACGGCTCATCTCGCGCACGACGTGCGCTGTTCATCGCGCCCGTCGTGGCGCTCGCGCTCGCCTTCGCCGGGTGCACGGCGGCACCGGACACCGCGGCGTCGCCGGAGCCCGAGGGCACGAGCACGACCGACTGGACGCCGCCGGCCGATCCCGAGGCGCAAGGGCCCACCGAGGCCCCTGCGCTGACCGAGGAGAGCGGCGCGCTGGACGCGGAGATCGCCCTGTCCACCGACATGGTCGTGACCGTCGACGACATCTCGACCACCGAGATCACGCCCGAGACGCCGGGCGAGTATGCCGGCTCCGCCGTGGTGGTGACCGTGAAGGTCGCGAACGAGTCGAAGCGGGCGCAGAGCATCGACTCCGCCGTCGTCAGCCTCGTCACCGACGACGGCGACGTGGGGGTGGCCACCACCGCGGGTCCGAACGAGCCGCTCCACGGGGAACTGGCCGCCGGCGACGACGCCACGGGAACCTACGTCTTCATGCTCGACCCCACGAAGGGCCGCGCCGTGAAGATCAGTGTGAACTATGCCGCCGGTGAGCCGGTGGCGACCTTCGCGGGCGAGCTCTCCTGAGCTGTGGACGCGACGACTTCCGCCGCGTCTCGTGCGTGACACTTTCAAAGAAGAAATCTGGGGCTGGGGAGCAACATGGGTAAGACATCCACTTCGAGGCGGGCGCTGAGCGCACTCGCGTCGGTCGTGACGGCGGCGCTGCTGATCACGGGCATGACCACGCTGGGGGCGACCGGGGCGGCAGCGGCCGATGCACCGTCGACGCCACCGCCGCTTCTGCAGCGGAACGACGACGTGGTGACGTCGGACCCGATCCCGACCGTGCAGATCGACAACGGGTATGTGTGGGCGCAGACGACGATCGGCTCGACCGTCTACGCGGTGGGCAAGTTCGACAACGCCCGGGCACCGCTCGCCGCACCGGGGACGAGCCTGACCGCCCGTTCCAACGTCCTCGCGTATGACATCAACACGGGTCAGCTGCTCTCCTTCGCACCGCAGGTGAACGGCGTGATCAAGGCCGTGGCCGCTTCGCCGGACGGCAGCCGCATCTACATCGGCGGCTCCTTCAACGCCGTCAACGGACAGACGCGCTGGAACTTCGCCGCGCTGGACGCCGTGACCGGACAGCTCGTGCCCGGCTTCTCGCCCTCGATCGGCGGCAGCGGCGTGTACGCCCTCGCCACCTCGGGCTCGAGCGTCTACGTCGGCGGTCTCTTCACACAGGGCAACGCGACCCCGCGCAAGAACCTCGCGGCCTTCTCCTCGACGAACGGCGCGCTGCTCAGCTGGGCGCCGCAGACGGACCTTCAGGTCGACGCCATGGTGATGGACCCGGCGGGTCAGAACGTCATCGCCGCCGGTCGTTTCTCTCAAGTCAACGGCGACCTGACGATGCGCGGCACCGTCGCGCTCGACAAGACGACCGGTGCGGTGGACAGCGGATGGGCGCTGCCGCAGACGGTGAAGAACGGCTCGAACACCGGGGCGACCTCGGGCAAGGCGGGGATCTTCGGACTCGCGGCCGACGCCGGCGCCGTCTACGGCACCGGGTGGGTGTATGCGGACGCGGCCACGGGCAACCTCGAGGGCACCTTCGCGGCAGAGGCCGGAAGCGGCAAGGTCCGCTGGATCGCGGACTGCCTCGGCGACCACTACGGCGTCTACTCGACCGGCAAGACGGTCTACACGACCAGCCACACCCATGCCTGCAGCACGATGGGCATGCACCCGGAGCAGAACCCGCGTACGCACCGCTACTCGGAGGCGTACACCGCGGACGCCCGCGGTCTGCTCGGCAACCAGCCGGCGGCCGGCGGCACGTACAAGAACTGGGCCGGTACTCCGGCGCCCTCGGCCTACGCCTGGACACCGGACTGGGCTGTCGGCGTGACCACGGGAATGGGGCAGGCCGGTCTCTCCATCACCGGTGCCGGGAACATGATCTCGATCGGCGGTGAGTTCCGCTCCGTGAACAACGGTCGATTCGAGGGGCTCGTGCGCTTCTCCACCAACCCGCCCGGCGGCGCGAAGGACGGCCCTCGGCTGTCGGGTGCCAACTGGACCGGCACGGCGCAGTCGTTCATCCCCGGGCGTGCGCGGATCTCGATCCCAGCGAACTGGGATCGTGACGACCTCACCCTGACCTACGAGCTGCGCCGGACGGGGACCACCGCACCGGTGGCCACCGCCACCGCCCGCGGCACCTGGTGGGACCGCCCCTCGGTGAACCTCGAGGACAAGACCGCAGCTCCCGGGTCGACGCAGGAGTACACCGTCGTCGCGAAGGACAGTGCGGGCAACTCCGTCTCCAGCCAGGCGATGAGCGTGACCATCGCGGCCGGTGCGGTGTCGAACTACGTCAACGCCGTCACGGCGGACGGCCCGCAGCTCTACTACCCGCTCGGCACCGTCGCGCAGGACTGGGCCGGATCCAACACCCCCGTGTTCGGCACGGGAGTGACCGCATCGACGTCCGGTGTGGAGAACACCGCGACCGGCGCCTCGACCTTCACCGGGACGAACACGGGCCGTGTGGCCTCCGGAAGCAAGATCGCCGCGCCTTCCGAGTTCTCGACCGAACTGTGGTTCAAGACCAACACCACCAGCGGTGGCAAGTTGCTGGGCTACGGCGCCGCGGCGTCGGGTGAGTCGACCAGCTACGACCGTCACATCTACATGACCAACAACGGCCGCCTCGTCTTCGGTACCTACAACGGCAGCACGCAGACGGTGCAGAACGGCGCGGCGCTCAACGACAACCAGTGGCACCATGCCGTCGCGACGCAGAGTGCGGACGGGATGAAGCTCTACGTCGACGGCCAGCTCGTTTCGTCGCTCGCCGGGGCCACGACCGCGGAGAACTACACGGGATATTGGCGTATCGGCGGGGACAACCTCGCCGGATGGCCGTCCGAGCCCAGTTCCAAGTACTTCAAAGGATCCCTGGACGAGGTCGCGGTCTACCCGTTCGCGCTCACCCCGACGCAGGTGAAGACGCACTACGGCATCGGCAAGGGCTTCCAGGCACCCACCGCGGCCTTCTCCGCCACCCCGACCGACCTCGCCGTCGCGTTCGACGCGGAGGCCTCGGCGCCCGCGGGGTCGGCGACGATCGCCGGCTACAAGTGGGACTTCGGCGACGACTCGGCCACGGCGACCGGCAAGACGACGAGCCACACGTACGAGAAGTCCGGCACCTACACGGTGACGCTGACGGTGACGGACAGCAACGGGCTCGCCAGCACGGCGGAGAAGCAGGTCGTGGTGCAGGCGCCGAACGTCCTCCCGACGGCTGCCTTCGAGACGACCGCGAACGGCCTGACGGTCTCGGCCGACGCGTCCGCCTCGGCGGACTCGGACGGCTCTCTCGCCTCCTATGCCTGGAACTGGGGGGACGGCACGACGTCGACCGGGCAGGTGGCCACCCACGTGTACGCCACGGCCGGCACCCGCACGGTGACTCTGACCGTCACCGATGATCGCGGCGGCAGCGCCTCCACCACTCGACAGGTGACGACCACGCATGCCGACCCGGTGGCTGCCTTCACGGCGACAGCCTCGGGGCTGAACGTCGACGTCTCCGCCGCGGGTTCGAGCGCGTCCGACGGCGCGACTCTGACCTACTCGTGGAACTGGGGCGACGGATCCCCCGCGGGCTCCGGAGCCTCCGCCGGCCACACCTACGCGAGCGCCGGGGCGCGCGAGATCACCCTGACGGTGACCGACAGCCTCGGGTCGACGGCGACGGCCACCAAGACGGTGACGCTGACCGCTCAGGTGTTCGCGGCATCCGATGCCTTCGGCCGTGTCGTCTCGAGCGGCTGGGGTGCTGCCGACAAGGGTGGCACCTGGGCGCCGGTGAGCGGCTCCGCCGCGGTGCTCTCCGTCGGCGACGGCGTGGGCAAGGTGAACCTGACGCCGGGTGAGACGAGGGAGATGCTGCTGCAGGGCACGTCGGTCCTCGACTCCTCCGCGCGCATCAGCTACACCCTCGCCTCCGGTCCCTCCACCGGGGTGGCGTACGAAGGACTGGGCGCTCGCCGTTCCGGGTCCTCCGGCTACCGGGCCCTCGCCTGGCACCGGGCCGACGGCACGACCTGGCTCGTGATCCACCGCAACGGCACCGCGATCGCCAGCACCGCCGTCTCCGGGCTCACCTGGAGCGCGGGCAGCTCGTTCACGCTTCTCATGGAGACGACCGGGTCGTCCACGACGACCATCCGCGCCAAGCTGTGGGCGTCGGGGTCGGCAGAGCCCGCGAACTGGCAGCTCACCACGACGGATGCGACTCCGGCCCTCCAGGTCGCCGGCGCCCCGACCGTGTTCTCTTACCGCGCGGGCAGCGCCACGGGCACCAACCTCGCCAGCTTCGACGACTTCACGCTGAAGAACCTCGGCACGCCGGCCCCGGAGCCCGAGCCGCAGCCCGAACCGGAGCCCGCGAACGTCGCTCCGGTGGCTGCCTTCACCGCGACCGCGACGAACCTCACGGTCGCCGTGGACGGCAGCGCCTCGACCGACTCCGACGGCACCATCGCCTCGTACGCATGGAACTTCGGCGACGGGACGACCGGGACGGGTGCGACGAGCAGCCGCACCTACACCGCGGCGGGGACCTACACCGTCACCCTCACGGTGAAGGACGACAAGGGGGCCACGCACACCACCAGCAAGCCGGTGACCGTGACGGCGCCTCCCGTCGAGCCCGAGCCCGAGCCGCAGCCCGAGCCGCAGCCGGCTCCGGTGGCCGACGACGGCTTCGACCGTACTGCGGGACCCGGCTGGGGCACCGCCACGGTCGGCGGGGCGTGGACGATCGCGGGCGGTTCGCAGGCGGCGGCGACGGTGGCCGACGGTCAGGCGAAGCTTAACCTCATCGCCGGGGACACCCGCCACGCGACGCTCAACACGACGTCGGCCGCCGACACGGTGCTCGAGACACAGTTCCGGGTCGACCAGGCCCCTGCGGCGGGCGGCGCCTACATCGGCGTGATCGCGCGGCAGTCGGCGGCCGGAAAGTACTTCGTCCGCGCCTGGCTGCGTCCCGACGGCACGGTCTGGCTCGTCGTGCACCGCGAAGGGACCGTCCTGCGCACGCAGGCTGTACCCGGGCTGGTCTGGGCGGCGAACACCTCGTACAACCTCGAGGTGTCCGTGACCGGGACGACGTCGGCGACGCTGTCCGCCAAGTTCTGGCCGACGGACACCACGAAGCCGGCAGCCTGGCAGATCACCACGACCGACGCGGCGCCCCTGGGTGCCGGCGCGGTGGGTCTGAGCGGCAACCGCTCCGGCAGCGCGACCGCGCCGCTGGGCGTGTCGTTCGATTCGTTCCGCGTCACCGCACCGCAGTAAGATCCTGACGCATGGCCACTGCTGTCCCGATCGCGCTCCTCGCCTTCGGCGGAATCGCGGCAGTGGCCATCGTCGTGTTCGCCCTCCGGCTGCTTCCGCGCGTCGCCTTCGCGGTGTGGGCCGTCGTGCTGTTCTTCGTACCGCTCTGGGTGGGTGTCAACCTCGGGTTCTACTGGGCGGGGATCACCCTGCTCACCGTCCTGCTGATCATCGTGAACTGGTCGGTCGTGCCGCTGCGCGCCGCCGACGCCTGGGTCGCGGCGTTCGTCCTCGTCGTGGTCGGCCTGTACGGGTTCGGCACTGTCGACCTCGCCTCCCTCGTCGCATCGCTCCTGGAGTGGGTGATCCCGTACATCTGGGGGCGCGTGGTGCTTGCGCGCGTGACGACCGACTGGATCACGTCGACGATCGCGGTCGTGGCCATCGTGGCAGCGGCGCTTGCGGTGGTGGAGTTCCTCACGTCCTTCAACCCCTTCGTCCTCATCCCCGGGTCGGGTGTGGTGTACGAGACGTGGAGTCCGCTCCAGGAGCGCGGTGGGGTGCTGCGTGCGGAAGGGGCGTGGGGGCATTCGATCGCGCTCGGCGCGGCATTGGCGATGTCCTCCGCGTTCGTCGTGGCGACCAGGTGGCGGCTGTTCCCGAAGATCACCGGCATCGTGCTCATCGCCACCGCCACGGTCTTCACCTTCAGTCGTGCCGGCCTGCTCACCCTGGTGCTCACCCTGGTCCTGTCCACCTTCCTCATCGTCGGCGTCTCGACACGCTTCCGGGTGACGGTGGCGGTGGCCGGAGTGATCGGCGCCGCGATCGTCATCCCCGTCATCGATTCCGTGTTCGGTGCGGCGGGGGAGGAAGCCGGGGGCAGCGCCGACTACCGCACCGACCTCCTGGTCCTCCTGGAGCAGGTGCAGCTGTTCGGCAACCCCGGCGACTGGCATTCCCTCGTCTCCGGCGACTACTACCTGGGGTACTTCGCGCGCTCGGTGGACAACGCCCTCGTGCTCACGCTGCTCCGGTACGGCTACGTGCCGACGCTGCTCATCATGGCGGCCGTCGTCTGCGCGGCGCTCCTGGCCGTGCGGCGGTCGACGCGGAGTCCTGCCGCCCTCGCTGTCGTCGGACAGCTTCCGAGCCTGGTCGTCGTCGCCCTCATCACGCAGTACAGCATGTTCCTGTGGTTCTGTGTGGGGCTCGCGGTGACCTGGGCGCGAGACGCAGGGACACGATCCACCGCGGCCGATACGGCATTCCTGCGCGATCTGGACACGTCGGCACCGCCGCCGACCCCAGCCGCTCCACAGGTGCGGCAAACGTGAGGGAGACGTGCAGATGGCTCCTCTAGAATCGAGACCTCAGGGGGAATGGGGAGTCATGGCCGAGAGCCGGGTCAGCCTGCGTGTCATCGCGGGCTCACTGCGTAAGTTCTGGTGGTTGATCGTGCTGTGCGGCGTCGTGGGCGCCGCAGGGTCATACGGATACGCGTCGCTGCAGACGCCGTTGTTCCAGGCGACCACCTCGCTCTACTTCGCGCTCAACCAGGGCACGAGCGCCTCGGATCTCAACCAGGGGTCCGTGTACACCCAGAGCCAGATGCTCTCCTTCGCCCAGCTGGCGACGAGCTCGCGGGTGCTCGACCCGGTGATCGAGGAGCTCGGTCTCGACACGACACCCCGCGCGCTCGCCAGAGACATCGAGGTCACCATCCCGCAGAGCACGGTCACCCTGCGCGTCACCGGCATCACCGACGACCCGAAATCCGCCGCCGATCTCGCGAACGCGGTCGCCGAACAGCTCATCACGGTCGTCAAAGACGTCGCCCCGAAGGACCCGCAGGGCGAGTCCACGATCACGGCCGAGGTCATCGACGACGCCGTGGTCCCGGAGTTCCAGTTCACCCCGAGCAAGCCGAGGGATGCAGCGCTCGGCGGGTTCCTCGGTGGCGTGCTGGGCCTCGCGGCCGCTGTGCTCATCGGAGTGCTGGACACGCGGGTCCGCAACGAGGAGGCGCTGACGCAGGCCGGGGGAGATCCCGTGCTCGGCGTCGTCTCCAAGTCGCCGTTGCTGGAGGCGCGGGGAATCGCCGTCTCCCAGGAGCCGCTCGGCCACACGTCCGAGGAGTTCCGGCGCATCCGGTCGGCGCTCGCGTATGCGAACGTCTCGTCCCGGGTGAAGGTGCTGCTGGTGACCTCCGGCATGCCTGCCGAGGGCAAGTCGACCGTGTCGGTGAACCTCGCGATGACCCTTGCGGCGCTCCGCAACTCCGTCCTCCTGATCGACGCGGACATGCGGCGTCCGCGCGCCCACGAGCACGCCGGTATCGACGGTTCGGTCGGACTCACCAGCGTGCTGCTCGACGAGGTCGAGTTCGAGGTGGCGAAGCATCGTGTCGCGGACACCACGCTCGACATCCTTCCGGCCGGTACCATCCCGCCGAACCCTGCCGAGCTGCTCACGTCGGCTCGCATGGCGCAGCTTCTCGACTTCGCGGCCGCGGACTACGACTACGTCGTGATCGACTCGCCCCCGACGCTCAGCGTCGCGGACGCCAATCTCCTGGCCACCCAGACGGACGGCGTGATCCTCGTCGTCGACGCCACGAAGACGAGGCGCGCAGCGTTGGAGAAGAGCATCAAGTCGCTGGAATCGGGCGGCGCACGCATCCTCGGCACCGTCCTCAACCGCGCACGTCCTGATCGTCACCGCAGCGAGTACTACAGCGAGTGACCGACCCGCGGTCCGCTGTGCGCGGGCACGCAGCATATCGGTGGAGGGGCTCGAAACGTTTGCCATCGCCTGGAGAGGCGGTTATTCTTCATGGGTTGCGAGGGGGGCTCGCTCTTTGTCGCCGGGGTTGAAACTGCGGCGAAGCGTGGGTTGATCGTGCAGTCTGCCCCAGAAACGGTGACATCGTGTCCTTTCCGTTCCCTGTTCGTCTCTCGTCTGACGCCGCGCCGCGGCGTCGCCATCGCCTGCTCGCTGGCGTCCTCGGCGTCGCCGTCGCGCTCTCCGGAGCGCTGGTCGCCGCACCGGCGTCCGCGGCGGTCGCCGCCTCACCGTCCGTCCGGCCGGCAGCCACGTCTGCGGCGCCTCTGCTCTCGGACGACATGAACCGCACCGTAGCCTCCGGCTGGGGCGCGGCCCCCGTCGGCGCGTGGCGCGTGGTCGAGGGCACGTCGAGCGTCACGAACGGGCGGGGGATGCTCGCCAGCCGGAAGCCCGGGATCACGGCGCGGGCGACCGTGGCTGGGGTGACTGCGGCGGACGTGTCCAGCCGCTACACGGTGACCGTCCCGGCCCTCCCCGTCGGTGGCCCTCTGTACCTCGCCCAAGCCGTCCGCATCGTGGGCAAGGACTCGTACGGCGTGCGGCTCCGGGTGCACCCCGACGGCTCCGCCTACGTCTCCGTCGTCCGGATGACCGATCTCACGACGGTGCAGAATCTGAGTGAGCGGCGACTCCCGTTCGCCGTGACGAAGGGCATGTCGCTGCGCGTCGCCCTCGATGTGACCGGGACCAGCCCGGTGACGCTCGCGGCCAAGGCGTGGGTGGCAGGGGGCGCCGAGCCCTCCGCGTGGCAGGTGACGCACGCCGATTCCTCGGCGGCCCGGATCACCACCGCGGGGGGTTACGGCTTCGCGCTGTACACCTCGTCCGGGGCGAGGGCAGCCGCTCCGCTGGCGCTCGACGACCTCCTGGTCACCGCGCCGACTCCGACTCCTGCGCCGACGCCGACTCCGACTCCTGCGCCGACTCCGACTCCTGCGCCGACGCCGACCCCTGCGCCCGCACCGAACCCGGCTCCGCCGGCGAACCCGACGAACCCGGTCACGCCCGCCCCGCCGGCGACTCCGGCCGGCGTCCGCGGAAAGCCAGGTGCTGCTGCCCCCGGCGCGCTGTCGTACCCGGCTCCCGCGACCGCGATCTACGCGGCGCCGGGCGGATCCGACGCCGCCGCCGGTACGCAGAAGGCGCCGGTGCGCACGATCGCCGCAGCGCTGCGGCTCGTGCCGAACGGAGGCACCATCGTGCTCCGGGGCGGGACCTACCACGAAGAGGTCATCGTGCCGCCGCAGAAGCGGGTCACGATCCAGCCGGCTCCGAACGAGGCGGTCTGGATGGATGGGGCGAAGGCCGTCACCGGCTGGAAGGCCACAGGGAACACCTGGACGGTGGACGGGTGGGGGACGGCGCTCGACTCGAGCCCCACGTACACGAAGGGCGCGCCGGACAATGCCCAGGCGGAGTGGCGCTTCGTCGATCCCGCGTACCCCATGGCCGCGCATCCGGACCAGGTGTGGGTCGCGGGCGTGCAGCTGCGGGAGGTCGGTTCCGCCGCACAGGTGGTCGCCGGGACGTTCTTCGTCGACGACAAGGCGAAGCGGCTCGTGATCGGCACGGATCCCACCGGCAAGTCCGTGGAGGCGAGCGTCCTCACGCAGGCCCTCTCGATCCGCTCCGCCGGATCCGAGGTGCGTGGCATCGGCGTGCGGCGATATGCCACCAGCGTGCCCCAGATGGGGACGGTCATCGCCGCGGCGAGCGACATCACACTGGCCGACGTGACCATCCGGGACAACTCGACGACCGGCTTCTACTCCTGGGCGCCCCGGACGACGCTGACGCGGGTCTCGTTGATCGGCAACGGGCTTCTCGGCGGTGGGGCCAGCCAGGCCGACGGCTTGAAGGTGAAGCAGATGCTCTCCGTCGGCAACAACGCCGAGCGCTTCAACCACTCCCCGGTATCCGGGGCGTTCAAGGTCACCCGGACGCGGGGTGTGACCGTCTCCGACAGCGCCTTCACCGGGAACGCCGGGCGTGGTCCCTGGTTCGACGAGTCGGTGATCGACATCGTCTTCACGGGCAACGACGTGATCGGCAACACCGGCCACGGCGTCATGGTCGAACTCTCCGAGCGGGCGGTCGTCGCGGACAACATCATCGCGCGCAACGGCGATTTCGGACTGTTCGTCCTGAACTCCGGAAACGTGAAGATCTGGAACAACACCTTCGTGGGCAATGCCAACCGGAACATCAGCATCGGTCAGGACGCTCGTCGAGCCTCCGACCCGAACGCGGCCGGCCATGATCCACGCACGCGGTACGCGCCGCTGGCGCCGTGGATCGTGCGCAACACCGTGATGTCGAACAACGTCATGGCGGAGAGCGCCGGCAACTGCCTGGTCTGCGTGCAGGACTACTCGACCACCTTCACGGGTGCGCAGATGATGTCGAGCGTGAACGGCAACCTCTACCACCGCACCGCCCCGGGCACACCCCGATGGTTCTCGGCGTGGTCGAAGGGATCCGTCTCGCGGGATCCGGCGGTGGCCGACACCCTCGCGGCCTTCACGGCGGCGACGGGCCAGGACCGCCGCTCGCAGTTCGTACAGGGAGCCTCCGTGGTGTCCGCGACATACGCACTGGTCCCCGCACAGGCGCAGCGGCAGGCCGCAGTGGCAGTGCCGGTTCCGGCGGATATCGCCTCGGTATCGCGACTCCCCGGCAACAGCGCGACGCTGGGAGCCCTGCCGCGGTGACGATCTAGGTATGGGTTCTCTTCTCGCTGTCGGCGCCCGCGCGCTGACGATGGTCATCGCGCTGGTCTGCGGCGTTCTCACGACACGGATGATTATCGGGGACGCGGGCGTCGGCAGCTTCGCCCTCTACACGCTGCTCACCACGATCCCGTCGCTGCTGACCTTCACCGACCTGGGCAGCGGCGCCGTGCTCGTGAACGCCGTGGCCACGAGCGACGACGTCCGGACGGACGAGAGGCTGCGCTACCAGCTGACCTCCGTCGGTCGGGTGCTGCTGCTGTTCGCCGCCTCCGCGATGGCGATCAACACCGTGCTCCTCGCCACCGGAGCCTGGGAGCTCATCTTCGGCGACGCCGGGCAGCAGCCGGGGGCGTCGCTCGCGGCGTTCTTCTGCGTGACCATCTTCTGCCTCGGGATCCCGCTCGGGATCTGGGCGCGGATCATGCTCGGGCAGCGGAAGAACCACATCGTGATCCTGCTGCAGGGCCTCATCTCGCCACTCACCCTCGCCGGCGTCTGGCTGCTCCTCACGTTCGGCGGCGACGACCTCCACTCCTATGCGGCGATGGCGTCCTTCGCGGCGTCTCTCATCGTCTCGATCCTGGGCGTGCTCATCACCGCACGCACCACCTCTCCGCTGATCCCCGAGGCCGCACGCATGGTGCTGCGGCCGCGACGGTTCCCGGGCGTCCGGGTCATGGACGTCGGCTGGCCGATGCTGGCGCAGATGGTGACCTACCCCATCGCGGTGGGGTCGCAGCGCTATGTGATCGCCCAGCTCGGCGGCCCGACCGACGTCGCGGAGTACGGGGTGGCGGGCCAGGTGTTCTTCGCGCTCAACGGCCTCGTGATGGCCGGCGGACTCGCCCTCTGGCCGCACTTCGCGCGGATGCGGCACCAGGGCGACCTGCGCCGCGGGCCATTCCTGCTGTCCGCGCTGTTCGCCACGGCGGTCGCCCTCGCGACCGTCGTGGTGTGGCTCGTCGGTCCGTGGCTGTTCGGATTCATCACCCAGGGGGAGCTGGAGGTGCGGCCGACCACGATCTTCGCGTTCGGGCTCATGATCATGCTCACCGCGGCCGTGTACCCGCTGGGGATGTTCATCATGGACAAGCCCGGGATCCGTTTCCAAGTGATCCCGACGCTCAGCATGGCCGCGGTCGGCATCATCCTCGCGTTCGTGCTCACGCCGATCCTCGGCATCGTCGGACCGCTGATCGGGGTCGCGTTCGCGCTGCTGGTCTGCCAGCTGATCCCGTTCTCGATCTACATCGTGCGCAACCGGGCGCGGCTGACCGCCGACACCCCCGCATCGGTGTGATCCGCGGGGGTCAGTCCAGGACGCCGGCGGTGACGCCGGCGCGGTAGACCGCGGGAGCGTGCCGACGCAGGGCTTCGTCGCGACTCGCCGCGACGCCGGCCACGTGGTCGTCCCAGCGCTCGCGGACCTCCTCGAGCGCGGTCGCGATCGCGTCGGCATCGTCCGGAGCGACCAGGTGCGCCGTCGCGTATCCGCCCGCGGCCTCTCGCAGGCCGCTGCTGTCGCTCGCGATGACCGGGCGGAGACCGAGCACGCCCTCGACGGCCGTGTTGCCGAACGGCTCGTCCACCCGGGACGGCACGACCAGGACGTCGGCGTCGGCGAGGAAGGGCCAGATGTCGGGGTGGAAGCCGGCGAAGGTGACGGGGACGCCGGTCGCGGCGGCGCGTGCGCGCAGATCGCGCTCGAACCACTCGTACCCCTCGAAGACCGCGCCGAGCAGCGTGACCTCGACCGGACGGCCCGCCGCCTGAAGCGCGGCGGCGGCGTCGATGACGAGGTCGGGACCCTTCCGCGGCGACAGCCGGCCCACGTAGAGCACCCGGAGGGGACCATCGAGGCGGGGACGCGGCCGAGCAGGGTGCTCGGGTGATGCGACGCCGTTGGCCACCACGCGGGTCCGGTCGGCGAGAGTCGGCAGCGCGCGCCGGATCGTGTCCAGGCTGAAGCGGCTGTTCACCAGGGTCCGGGCGGAGGCGAGATGCGGCGCATAGAGAAGCCGGTTCACCAGCGGGTTGCCGGACGCTTCGGCCTCGTGCACATGGCTGACCGCGCGCGTGCCCCGGAGGCGGGCGACAAGAGGCCACTGCGGAATGATGATGGTCGACACATAGACCGCGTCGGGGCGGAGGCGTCCGATCAGCCGCCACGCGGAGCCGAGACCGCGGAACGTGTCGCGGAAGAGGCGCGGCAGTCCCCGCGGGGTGAGCAGGACCTTGCGCAGCACGAGCATCGGCAGGATGACGACCTCCGCGCCGGCCTCTCGCAGCGGCGCGACGAGGAGACCCGTGCTCGGCAGGGCGACCACGACGCGGGCTCCCGCCTCGACGAGGCCGGTCGCGCTCTCGAGGAGCATGCGGTCGGACCCGAACATCTCCGCGCCCGGATGCACCAGGAGGACGGTCTTGGGCTTCTCTCCCGCGGTCATCGGGCCGCGTCCGCGGGGGTGGGGACCCAGTCCGTGCTCCGTCGACGTGCCCGCCGGGCGGAGGAATGGATGCTGGAGCCCTCGGCGAGGCGGCGAGCGAGGTCTTCGTACTCGTCGGCCACGTCGTCCCACCGGAATCGGGTCCGGGCGATCTCCTGCACGGCTGCGGCATGCGCGTCGCGCGTGGCCACATCAGCCTCGGCGGCGGTCACATGCGCGGCGACGTCGTCCGCATCGGTGAAGAACCACCCGTTGCCGTCGAGCACCTCGCGGTTGAAGGGCACCTCGTAGCCGATCACCGCCGTGCCCGCTCCCATGGCACGGAGGAGCGACGGGTTGGTGCCGCCGACGGAGTGACCGTGCAGGTAGGTGGCGGCGTGGGCGTAGAGCGCGTCGAGGAGCTCCTGGTCGTAGACGCCGCCGACCAGGTGGATCCGCTCGTCGCCCTCGGCGGCGTTCCGGATCTCCTGGATGTACCCGGCCGCGTACGGCGCGGACCCGACGACCACGAGCGGCAGGCGCGCGGCGCTGGCCCGGTAGCCGCGGACGATCTCGAGCACGTGGTTCTCCGGCTCGAACCGCGCGACGACGAGGTGGTAGCCGCCGGGAGCGAGGTCCGTCTCGGCCAGACGATGCGTCGGCGGCTCCTCGAGGATCGGCGCGCCGTAGCGGATCAGCTCCGTCGGCACGTCGAACTGGTGACGGTAGTAGTCGGAGATGCCGGGGGCATCGGCGATGAGCGCGTCGGCGGTGCGGACGCCGAACTGCTCGGCCCAGCGGTAGTAGGCCTTGCCGCGCGGACCCCACTTCGAACGACGCCACTCGAGACCGTCCATGTGCAGGGCGACGGGCGCCCGGCGCAGCCGGAGCAGGGGCAGGAACGGCGAGTTCGCGGCATTGAAGACGAAGGTCGCATCGGGGCGGCGGTGGACGAGCAGGTGCAGGGCCGAGAGCCCGGTGTGGCTGAGCGTCTCGACCTGCTTCACGGGGACGGCGGGGAGGTGCACCACCCGCATGCCGAGGTACTCCTTTTCCCGGTGCTCGGAACCGCGGGTGTACACGACGACGTCGTGCCCACGGTCGGCCAGGCGGCGGCCGACCTCCTCGATGGCCGTCTCGAACCCGCCGTAGGCGGCAGGCACGCCTCGGGTCCCCACCATCGCGATCGTGAGGGGTGTCGTAGTGCTCATCCGCTCAGTATGCCCCGCTCGGCTGCGCCATGACCTTCGCCGTGCGCCACATGATCTGAAGGTCGTTCATGACGGACCAGTTCTCCACATAGCGCAGGTCGAGCCGCACGCTCTCGTCCCACGAGAGGTCGCTGCGTCCGGAGACCTGCCACAGGCCGGTGATACCGGGCTTGATGTAAAGACGGCGGAACACAGTGCCGTCGTAGGCGGTGACCTCGCTCGGCAGCGGCGGACGCGGGCCGACGACGCTCATGTCCCCGACCAGCACGTTCCAGAACTGCGGAAGCTCATCCAGCGACAGCTTGCGCAGCACCTTCCCGACGCGGGTCACGCGCGGGTCGTCCTTCATCTTGAAGAGCAGGCCGGCGCCCTCGTTGTGGTCCTTGAGCGCCGCGAGCTGCTTCTCCGCGTCGGTGCGCATCGACCGGAACTTGACCATCTTGAACCGGCGGCCGTCCCGTCCCACGCGCTCCTGGAAGAAGAACACCGGGCCGGGCGAGTCGAGCTTGATGAGCGCGCTGAGCACCGGGGTGAGCAGCGCGATCGGGATCAGTGCGATCGTGGCGACGACGACATCGAGGGCGCGCTTGAGCAGGTGGACGCCGCCCTCGTAGGTCGGGATCTTCACCTGGATCAGCGGCAGACCGTCGACCTGGCGCAGAGAGATGCGAGGGCCTGCGACATCCGTCAGACGGCTCGAGAGGATGAGCTCGGCGGCGGTGCCCTCGAGCTGCCAGCTGAGCTGCTTGACGAAGTCGGGGGACCCCTCGGGGCGGCTCGCCACGATGATGGTGTCCGCCCCGAGCTGTGCCGCCGCGGCGGCGACGGTGTCGAGATCGCCCACGACCGGGTAGATGCTCTCCCCGATCCTGAGCGCGCCGGCATTGCGATCCAGCAGCGTCGTCCCCACGACGTGATAGCCGTTCTCCCCGCCCTTCTGCAGGGAGTCGATCACATACTCGACGTCCTCGGTGGCGCCGACCACCATCGTCCTCGACGCGAACCGCCCGGACAGGCGCTGCCGCTGCAGCCAGCGACGCCAGGTCCAGCGGGCGAAGAGGAGACCGAGCATGCCCACGGGGAGCGCGATGAAGAACAGCGGCTGCAGCCCTTCCCACTCCAGGAGCACGCCCGCGATGGCGGTGATGCCGAAGGCGAGCCCGGCCGCGTGTGCGACGCGGCGGTACTCGGTGGCCCCTGACCCGAAGATGGCGGCGGCTCGGCTGTTGAGCGCCGACAGCATCAGGTACCAGGCGAGACCCAGCAATGCGGCGTTGCGCACGGTCTCGATCACCGCGACCCCGTTGATCAGCTGGACTGCTGCCGTCAGCGCGACGGCGATCAGGATGACAGCCGCATCCGTGATCCGCAGCCGCATCCGATAGCGACGCTCCCACTGACGGCGTCGTTCGAGCGTCGCCGAGACACGCGGCGTGCTCGCCGCATGCGTCACCGACGCGGTCGCCCGCGGAGCCGTGATCGGCGTGAAACCCGTACGAGCGATGCTCAGAGCATCCTCGACGGAAGTCATGCCGAGGCCCCTTGAGCCGTGAATGTACGCAAATAACCCCAGTGCGCCATCGTTTCCCCAGTTTTCCCCAGACCGTGAACCCCACGTTCACGGACATGTCTGCGTCCCGACCCCTCGGGTCCTGCTGGTGCTTCCCGATCCCACATCGAGAAGGTGTCCTCGTCGTCCCAAACCGACGAGGCGTGCAGCAGGCACTGCAGACGGTGATCACTGTAGCGGATTCGGCCGCCGGATGGAAGCGCATGCCGCGCAGGAGGGGGATCCGTTCCGGCATACCGCCCGGGGAGAAGAAGCCGGGAGCTAGTCTGTCGCGGTGACTGCGCATCCGACTTCGACTCCTCGCTTCCGTCTGCAGCCCATGCGGCCGCGCGACCCCGGTCAGCCGCACCGCGCCGCGAGTCCGCTGGAGCTCTTCTTCGATCTCGTCTTCGTGGTAGCGGTGAGCATCGCGTCGGCGCAACTGCATCACGCCCTGAGTCACGGCGACTTCCTCCACGGGATCACCTCGTACGCGATGCTCTTCTTCGCGATCTGGTGGGCGTGGATGAACTTCACCTGGTTCGCCACGTCCTTCGACACCGACGACTGGCCGTACCGGATCGCCACCTTCGTCCAGATGGCGGGCGTCCTTGTCCTGGCCGCAGGGATCCCCGGGGCCTTCAACGAGGGAGACTTCACCCTCCCGGTGATCGGCTACGTCGTGATGCGCATCGCCGTGGTCGCGCAGTGGCTGCGTGCGTCCCGGACCGCGGGGCCGCTCCGTTCCGTCGCGCTGCGATACGCCGGCGGCATCGCCGCCGTGCAGGTGCTGTGGATCCTGTTCCTGCTCATCCCCTCAGGGCCCGTCCAGCTCGCGGCCTTCGTCGTCTTCGCCCTCATCGAGATCGCCGTCCCCGTGATCGCCGAGCGCCGCGACCAGACGCCGTGGCATCCGCACCACATCACCGAGCGCTACGGTCTGTTCACCCTCATCGTGCTCGGTGAGAGCCTTCTCGCCTCTGCCAACGCGATCATCGATGCGGTGGATGAGGTCGAGGCCCTTGGGTCGCTCCTGGCGATCTCGGCCCTCGCATTCGTCGTGACGGCGGCCCTGTGGTGGATCTACTTCTGGCCGCCCCACCACCGGTCCATCACCACCCTCGGCCGTTCCCTGCGCTACGGCTACACCCACTTCTTCGTGTTCGCGGCGGCTGCCGCCTTCTCCGCCGGCATCGAGGTGGAGCTGGATGTGCTGACGGGGGAGAGCCACCTCGCCCCGATGGCCGCCACGTTCACAGTGTCCGTGCCGATCGCCGTGTTCCTCATCGGCATCTGGTGGGTCGCCATCCGGGACAACGCCGACAGGGTCGTCAACACCGTCATCCCGGTGGGGGCGCTGCTCGTCCTGCTCGACCCGTTCGTGCCCGTGCCGGTGGCGCTGACGGCAGCGGTGATGGTCGCGATCGTGATCGTGCTGGTCATCCGGCCGCCCGTTGCTCGGGGAACCGTCGTCACGGATGAGTGATCCGCGGCGTCACACACTGGCGGCAAAGAGTTCCCGGCACTCGCGGCGCAGGCGCGCGATCGCCTCGCCGTCGCCGCGCAGGTGCCGGATGAGGGCGTGCTGGAGCATGCCGTCCGTGAGCGCGTACGCGAAGAGGGGCGTGAAGCGACAGGGGCGCCCGCAGAGCTCGGAGTAGCGCTCGACCACGCGCCAGATGGCATCCTGCAGGTCGGCCTCGACTTCGGCGATCGTGTCGCCGAAGCCCGACTCGAACAGGGACTGGTTGCGGAGGTCGTACCAGAGCCGGTGCAGGCGGGCGTCGTCGTGCACGCTCCTGGCGAGCTCCTCGGCGGCCCCGGCCGCCAGTTCCTCCGCGGTCTCGGCCCTCTCCAGCACGGCGAGGTAGCGGTCGCCGAGCCCTCCCTTGGATATCCGCACGGCCTCTGCGATGAGGTCGTTCTTGTCGGTGAAGTAATAGTGCAGCGACCCGTGGGAGAGCTCTGAGTGCTGCGCGATCTCCCGAAGGCCCGTCCGCGCGAATCCCCGCTCGGCGATCGCCTCCAAAGCCGCTTCGGCCAGCGCCCGTCGGCGCAGCGCGAACTTGTCCACCCCTGCGCGTTCCGCGCGCTTGTCCGCTGTCGTCATGCTGTCCCCTGGTCTCGTCCCCTTCGGAATCGGTGCGGGTAATGCTATGGCATCTCGCGCGCTCTGGACAGCTGTCCGGGAAAAACTTGACAGGTGCCAAGCGGCGTGTTCCACTGGATGGGCTACGGCCGTGCATGTCCCCTGCATGATGGCCGTCTTCGTGGCCGCGCGCGCGATTCCCCCATCGCCCCGGCCCTGCGTTGTCCGCCGAGTTCTTCGAGCGCCAGCGCCGCAGAGCGGAGCGATGTCCCCGCATCCTCCGCTCTGCTCCTGACTCCACAGGAGCCGCAGGGATCACGCATAGCTTCTTGATTGCTCACCCGTCGAGCATGGGGCAACGCCGCCGACGCTCGAGAGGAGCACATCATGAGCCGCATCCCCGAACCGACCCCCACCCCGCAGGGCCCCATGTACGAAGGACGGCTGCTGGACCGCGCGGACGAAGAGGTCGTCGACCAGGGCGTCGCCTTCGACCTCCGGACGTTGATGAGCCGTCGCGGGCTGCTGATCGGCGGCGGGCTCGGCCTCGGTGCCGTCGTGCTCGCCGCCTGCGCGCCTGCCGCCACCGGGTCGTCATCGAGCACGGCCGCTCCCACCCCCAGCACCACCGCGACCGCGACGGACGCCGCGGTCGCCGAGATCCCGGACGAGACCGCCGGTCCCTACCCGGGCGACGGCTCGAACGGCCCTGACATCCTCGACGAAGCCGGAATCATCCGCCAGGACATCCGCTCGTCCATCGACGGCGGCGCCACAGCCGACGGCGTGCCGCTCTCCTTCGAACTGCAGATCCTCGACCTCGCGAACGGAGGGGTGCCGTTCGCCGGCGTCGCGGTCTACGCGTGGCACTGCAACGCGCAGGGGGAGTACTCGCTGTACTCATCGGGACTGGAGGACGTCTCCTACCTCCGCGGTGTCCAGGTCGCGGACGACGACGGGAAGGTGTCCTTCACCTCCGTCTTCCCCGGGTGCTACTCGGGTCGGTGGCCTCACATCCACTTCGAGGTGTATCCGGACGTTGCCTCGATCACCGACGCGTCGAACGCGATCGCCACGTCCCAGCTCGCGCTACCAGAGGACGCGTGCAGCGCGGTGTATGCGGAGACTGCCTACTCCGGATCGGCGGACAACCTGGCGCGGATCTCCCTCACCTCCGACAACGTCTTCGGAGACGACGGTGGCGTGTCGCAGCTCGCCACGACGACGGGGAGCGTCACCGGCGGATACACCGCGACCCTCGTGGTCGGTGTCGACACGACGACCACGCCGAGCGCCGGCGCCGCGCCCACGGGTGGCAGTGGTCGTCCCCCCGGAAGCTGAGGTTCTCGGCGCGTGGTTCGTGGATCTGCTAAGCTGATCGTGCAACGTGTGCGTTTCGCCCCCTCTCGGCCGCCTCGTCGCCACTGATCAGGGCCATCCACGGACCACGCACATCGACGCGCGCGGAATCCGCCCTCGGTCTCTTCACGTGCGGAGCGCGAGCGCGCCCGCCCCACAGCAATGAGCATGAGCATGAGTACCACCACCGTCCCTTCCTCCATCCCTCTCACCTGGAAACAGGCCGACGTCGACGTGCACGTCGCCACCCGCAACGGCGAGTTCGCCGGATTCGTCGAGTTCGACGGATCCGCGCACCGGCTGCGCGACGAGCGCGGCGCCGACCTCGGGTCGTTCCCGTCCCTCGACGAGGCCTTCCGCGCGCTCGACGCCGCGCAGCAGCCCGCCCGGCCGGCGGCATCGCCGGCCCTCCCTCGCACGCGCGGTCGGCGACCGCGTCGAGCACGGGCCTGAGTCGTATGCCGCCTCGCGTATGCGAGCGCGGTTAGTGTGGCCACAGCGATCGGCAACCGCCCTTGGCTTCTTCAGCTCAAGGGCTCCCGATCGACAGGAGAGCATCATCTCCCGCACATCCTCCCCGACCGTCACCGCCACCCTCGGGCCGGTTCGTCAGACGTACGCCGGGAACGCCGAGTTCCCCCCGCTCACGCGGGCCTACCGCGATGTGCAGCAGGTCGTGAAGGAGACCGGGCTCCTGCAGCGCACCCCCGTGTTCTACACACTGGTCGGCGCGGCCCTCGTCGTCGCCTTCGCCGGCTGCGTCGCGGGCTTCCTCCTCCTCGGCGACAGCTGGTTCCAGCTCCTCATCGCCGCGGCCCTCGGTGTCGTCTTCACGCAGATCGCCTTCCTCGCCCACGAGGCGGCGCACCGTCAGATCCTGTCCACCGGGCCGGCGAACTTCCGCCTGGCCCGCGTGCTCGCCGGCATCATCGGCATGAGCTACCACTGGTGGGATTCCAAGCACACCCGTCACCACGGCAACCCGAACCAGGTCGGCAAGGACCCAGACATCCAGGTCGATACCATCTCCTTCCTGGAGGAGGACGCGGCGCAGTCGCGCGGCATCGTCCGGCTCATCACGCGCAAGCAGGGGTGGCTCTTCTTCCCCCTCCTGACGCTCGAGGGGCTCAACCTGCACTACCTCGGCCTGAAGCACCTGACGACGCGGAAGAACGTGAAGGGCCGCTGGATCGAGCTCGGACTCATCGTGCTCCGGTTCGCCGTCCTTCTCGTGCCGCTGTTCCTCCTGCTCCCCGTCGGCATGGCCTTCGCGTTCCTGGGCGTGCAGCTCGCGGTCTTCGGCGTGTACATGGGCGCGTCCTTCGCCCCCAACCACAAGGGCATGCCGGTCATCGCTCCCGACGCCAAGCTCGACTTCTTCTCGAAGCAGGTGCGCACGTCGCGCAACATCCGCGGCGGATGGTGGGTGACGGGGCTGATGGGCGGCCTTAACCACCAAGTGGAGCACCACCTGTTCCCGAACATGTCGCGGCTGCACCTGTCGAAGGCACGCGGCATCGTGCGCGACTACTGCGCCGCCAACGGCATCCCGTACACGGAGACGTCCCTCGGGCAGTCGTACGCGATCGTCATCGCCTACCTCAACCGCGTCGGCCTGGCGGCGCGCGACCCGTTCGACTGCCCGGCGGCGGCACAGCTCCGCCGCGCCTGAGGCCGGTGGATACGGCGCCGCCATGCGAGCGTCCGGAGCCAGCTTTTCGCCGAGCCCTGACAGCCACCAATGAGTCGCAAGGTGGGCAAGGTTCAGCGGAAGGACAGTCCGTCGCAACTCACGGCATCGGCGAACCCTCCGGCGGCAATCGCGGTCTTCACACTCTTCACGTACGCGTCTCTGGGGATCACGGCTACCTCCGTCGTTGACGCCTCATCGACGACGGCATCGTTCGCGCAGCTTGACACGACCACCCAAGCAGACCGATCGCTTACTCCATCGACGAACGAGGATTCGAGGTCGACCCGCGGGGAGACGTCCTGGATAAGGATCGTGGCCTCTTCCCTCACATGGTCATACACAATTCCCAACGAGACCCCGACCGTCTCATCGATCTGAAGGCCCGATGGGGCACACCGGCTCAGGCAGACGACCACGCCGAGCGCCGTATACGCACATAACCTCGCTACAGCCCGCATGAGATCCCTGAGGAATACGGGTTGTAAGCCGTGAGAACGGAACTCGTTCCTACCGTCTTCCAATAGGTGGGGCCGATGCGCGGCCTGTACGACTCCTGTTTCTGAACCCTGTACGAGTGTCTGGTGCCGAGCGCCCGTGCCTTCCATACTTGGCCTGCTCTGAGGGCAGGGGGACTGCAGCCAACGGTCGTTGTCACCGAGCTCGCCGAACTGATGCTTAGCCCCGCGGCGACATCCGCGCGGCTGGCGCCGAGGCTCACCTGCACAGTTCGTGTCACGCTCTTACCCTTCGAGATGCTGCAGAGGCCACCAGTCGTGGTGATCTTGCAGCTCGCGAAGACGGCACCAGTCACATTCGCTGTCGAGGACTTGTTGATGATGTTGTACCGGTAAACGGCTGCGTTGGCCGCTTGAGCGTGTGCAAGGGAGAGCGCTCCGGCGCACACGATCGCGATTGCCGTGAGCGCGAGCTTGTGACGCGTTGATGAGCGTTGGCGGGATCGGGTAGCGGAAGCCATGTCGCGAAGATAGCTCAGCGGTCCGCCAGGCCGTCATGCCTGCAATTGCTTCATACCGGTGAAACCGGCATGCTGTCCGGAGACGACGAAGGGGCGAGCAGACACCTGCTCGCCCCTTCGTCGTCTCCGAGGGTGGATCAGCGCTTCGAGTCGTCCGTCTCGACGACGTCGATCGTGATCTTCTCCAGCGGACGGTCGTCGTCGAGCTCGTCGTCGAGGACCTCGTCTCCACGGAAGCTCTCGACGGACGCCTCGACGACGTCGTCCTCGTTCTCGTCGTCGTCCTCGTCGATCGTGGCCTCCGTCAGCGCGATCTCCGTGGGGAGGTTATCGTCGCTGAAGATGCCGTCGGGGCGGATGAGCTCGCGCACCTCGGCCATGAAGCTGGTGAGCTGCTGCTGCTGCCACCGCAGCTGACGGGCGCGGTCCTCGGCGTCGCGGAGGACGGTGGAGGTGTGGCCGGTCACCGCGTCGACGATCTTCTGAGACTTCACGCGGGCGCGCTCGAGGATGTCCCGTGCACGGACCTGCGCGTCGGCCTCGATCGCCTGTGCCTGCGAGCGCATGAGCTTCTCGTAGCCGTCGGCCTTCGCGGAGATGCGCTGGGCATGCTCCAGCGAGGCGGTGACCTGCTCGTTCGCGTCGGTCGTGATGCGCTCGGCGTGTGCGACGGCCTGGTTGTGCAGCACGAGGAACTCCTGCTGCGCGTCGTCCTGACGACGGGTGAGGGTCTCCTCGAACTCCAGCACGCGGGCGTTCATCTCGCGCACCTCGCGCTCGGCGTCCGCCCGCAGCTGCGTGGTCTCACGCGTGACGAGGGAGCGCAGTGCGGCAGCGCCCTTCTCGGCCTCGGTGCGGATGGCCGTGGCCTCCTGCGACGCCTGGCTGACCTTCTCCGCGGCGTGGGCTGCCTCGCGCTCGATGCGCGCCTCGTGGGCCGTGTACTCGGTCTCCATCTTCAGGCGCACCTGATCGGCGTCGCGCTGAGCCTGGGAGATGATGCGCTCGGCATCCGCCTCGGCTTCAGCGCGCTGCGCGGCGACTTCCTCGCGGGCCGAGGTCATCAGGCGGTCGGCCTGCACGGCGGCGTTCTGGATGAGAACGTTCGCCTGCTCCTCGGCCACCCGGAGGATCGCCTCGAACTGCTGGCGGGAGGGCGCCTCTTCGCCGTCGGCCTGCGGCATGTCGACGAGCTCGGAGGTGAGCGTCGCCACCTGCTGCTCGGCATCCGCGGCCTTGGCGTTCGCGGCGGCGAGCTCGGCTTCCAGGGCCTCGCGTGCCGCTCGCTCTTCGGCTTTGAGAGCCTCGACCGACTCGGCCTCGCGGGCCTTCGCCTCGGCGACCTCATCGGCGGCCTGCTGGAGCTGGGCGCGCATCGATGCGAGCGCGGCGTCGACCTCGCCCTTGTCGTAGCCGCGGAATCCGATGGTGAACGCCGACGTGGACGTGGACGACGTGTCGCGCGGAGCCGTCTCGATCAGCTGATCGAAGAAGTCCGGCGACCGCTCGTCGTCGCGGGGTGTGCCCGAGGATTCGCTCATGGGTTCAAGCCTTTCTGGCGTGTCCGCGACACGAAGCGGACTTCGTTTCCGTGGACAGGATCGCAAGCTCGGGGGAGGAGGCCCCCGGCATGCGCCACGACCGGGTCGTCATCCGTCCCTGCGGGGCGCGGCGCGCGTCTAGCCTAATTGCGTCACCTGAGAATCGTGACCCTTTATTCCTGGGCCGGCGAGCGAGGATCAGGCCCGGCGGAACCAGCGCGCGTTGCGGTCGTCGAGCTCCGGGCCGCGCTCGAACACGGAGACGGGGCCGTCGCCCACCTCGATCCCGCGGGTCGCAGCCTCAGCGGCCGCGAGGGCGCGCAGCTCCCGCCAGAGGGGCGCGGTCTGCGGGAAGCCGAGGTACTCGCGGAAGGTCTCGACGCGCAGGAGAGTCCCCGCGCTGACGGGAACCAATCGCGCGACGGTGTCATCCGGTTCGACGAAGCGGACGCCCAGCGCGCCGTCCGGGAGCAGCGAGAAGCTCCGGCCTCGCGCCCCGACGACCACGCGCAGCAGCTCCGCCGTGGCCGTCGGGGAGGCGTGGACGAGGAGAGTGGCTCCGAGGTCGGCGAGGATCTCCTCCATCCGCGCGGCGGTGTACCGGGCTCCGGCGCGCTCGCCGGCCGACGATGCGCTGCGCCGTACCCAGCCGCGCAGGAAGGCTGCTCCCACGATGAGGCCGAGGATGACCAGGATGAGGACGAGGATCAGAGCGGTGTCCAGGGCAGCGACCTTCCGTGCTGAACGTCGGTGCGCGTCAGCGCGGGCCGGAGAGATGGTCCAGCTGGAGATCGCCGGAGGCGTTGAGCGCCTGCATGATCTCCTGGATGCGGTGCGGGTCCACGGCCGGCGGCTCCGCCTCGTCGAAGCCGAACTGCAGGGGGATGGCGGGATGGATCCAGACGCTCGCTCGCCGGTCGATGCCGCCCTCGGGAGGCTGCCAGGTCATCATGAAGCTCTCCTGACGACGCAGCTTGGTGGCGATGACGATCTTCAGATGCGCGAGCGTCTCGTCCTCGATGAGGATCGGATCCGAGTGCCCGTCGTACCGGAGTCTTCCCATGGTGCTGACGGTACACCCCCGTGGGGTCTCACGATCACCGGCAGGTGGCGGGCGGAACGGGGCGAAGGGGGTGGCGTTCGCGTGGCGGGGCGTCTGCCCTTGGTACGGTGACCGCGGAGGACACCACGTCCCCTGGGGCCGCCGAGCAAGAGAGAACTTCGAGATGAAGCGCACGTCCCGCTTGCGTCTTGGTCGCATCGGGATCGTCGCCGTGCTCGCGATCGCGCTGGGATCGTTGACACCGGCCCTCACCACGACCGGCTCCGCGACCGCGGCGTCCGACGGCTACATGGTCTATCCGGCTTCGGGCAACATCCAGTCCAAGGTCGGCGACGGATGCCTCGGCAACTATCGTGCGCACGACGGCATCGACATCTCCCGGAACGGCGGGACGCCGATCCTGGCGGCGTATGACGGCGTGATCAAGAGCCGCACGTCGAACGGCGGTTACGGCAACTACGTCGACGTGCAGCACCCGGGCGGCTACGTCACCCGGTACGCCCACATGGCGGCGCCTGGCTGGTACGCGCCGGGGACCAAGGTCTTGCGTGGACAGCAGATCGGCGTCGTCGGGAACACCGGCAACTCCGCCGCGTATCACCTGCATTTCGAGGTGTGGCTGAACGGCAAGGTCTACTCCCAGATCAACCAGGGCTTCACCTGCCTGTCGAACGTCACGCGGGGCGGGACGATTCCGTTGTTCTTCCCGGGTCTCGGGAGCGGCGACCCTGCGAATGTCGGTGCGGGCGACTTCACCGGGGACGACAAAGCCGACCTGCTCGTCGTCGCCGGCAATGGCGACCTGAGGATGCGTAACGGGAACGGGCGAGGATCCTTCTCCGCCCCCACCAGCCTTTTCGGCGCGGGATGGGCTGACTCCCGTCGGCACATCACGCACACGGACTTCAACGGAGACGGCAACGCCGACATCCTCGTAGCCCGCTCCGACGGTGTTCTCGAGTTCTGGGCGGGGACCGGGGCAGGGCAATTCCGGCCAGCGACGACGCCCGGGTCCGGGTGGTACGGGATGAGGCACGTCGCCTCCGGGGCGGACTTCACCGGCGACGGGCGGCAGGACGTTCTCGGAGTGTCCGAAGCCGGAACCCTGATCGTCTATCGGGGGAATGGCGCCGGCGGTTTCAGCCCACCCCACACCACGATCGGTGGGGGCTGGGAGGGCTTCCACTATCTCATCGCCGGAGACTTCGACGGCGATGGTCGAGGAGACATCGTCGCTATCGCGGGAGATGGCGTGCTGCGGCTGTACACGGGTGCATCCGGGCTGCGCGGACCGCGTCAGGTCGGAGTCGGTTGGCAGGAGTTCACGGAAGTCACCGGTGGCGTGGACTACAACGGGGACGGCCGGGCCGACCTGCTCGCTCGAACGGCTGCCGGGCAGCTTTACCTTTACCCCGGTAACGGGACGGGGGGATTCAGCGCCCGGGTTCTCGTCGCCTCGGACGCCGCCGACTACCTCGCGATCGAGTAGCCGCTCGCCGACCGCGCGTATCGTGGGCGCATGACCGCTCCGACCCTCGATGACATCGCGGCGGCGCTGTACGCCGGGCCGCCCGAGGAGTTCACGACCGCCCGGAACGCACGGGCGAAAGGCCTCGACGACCGCGCGCTCGCCGCGGAGGTGAAGGCGCTGCGCAAGCCCGCGGTCGCCGCTTGGGTCGTCAACGTCTTCGCGCAGGAGCGCGCCGCCCAGCTCGGGGAGGCCCTGGCGCTCGCGGCGGAGCTGCGCGAGGCGCAGGAGGATTTGGATGCTGCGGCGCTGGCGAAGCTCGGCCGGGAACGGCGCGCGCTGACCCGGCGCCTTGCCGAGACCGCTGCCGACCTTGTGGGGTCCCGGGGTGAACGCGTCACGGCGGCGACGCGGGATGCGGTGGAGCAGACGATCTCCGCGGCGTTCTTCGACCCGGATGCGGCTGCCGCTGTCGCGTCGGGGCGTCTCGTGCGGGCGTTGGAGCCTTCGGGTAACGCGGACGACCTCCGGGAGGCGGTCGCCGGCACTTTCCCGACGCTGCGGCCGCAGGCCCCGCGTCCTCCGGACGAACTGCAGGAGCGTCGGAAGCGCCGGGATGCCGAGCGTCAGGTGGCGGCTGCGGAGAAGGATCTCGCGGCGGCGGAGCGGGCCCTCGCGAAGGAGGACGAGATGGTGCAGGTGCTGAGTGATCGCGCCGAGGAGCTGGCCGACGGCATCGCCGAGCTGGAGGCGCAGATCGAGACGCTGCATCGGGAAGCCGACCGCGTCGAGCGCGACCGTCCCGCCGCGGAGGAGCGGCGCACCGCGGCCGTGGCGAAGAAGGATGCCGCCGCCGAGGCCGTGCAGGCGGCGCGCGCAGCTCTCGCCGACCTCTGAGCGGGCCTCAGCCCCGGGCGGCGGCCCTCTCTTCGTCGGAGTTCGGTGTCCACCCGAACCAGCCGTCGTCGGACGGGATGACGCTCCAGTCTCCGCAGACGAAGACGGTCTTCGCCTCGTACGCGGCGGGCCCGTCGTCGAACATCAAGGTCGGCGCAGAGGTCCGCTCCGCCTTCACGCAGTCGTCCGGCAGTGTGGCCGAGCTCGTCAGCAGGAGGACGGCGTCGTCGGCGTCTTCGATGGTCGACGTCCGGAGCGTGAGCGCGGTCGCGTCGTCCGGGACCCAGTCCGCGTCGACCGGCGAGTCCGCGCGGAAGGCGCCGGCGTCGTCGAAGGTCCGGGTCGACTGCTTGTGCAGGAGATCGTCGACGGCGGCGCATCCACCGAGCAGCAGGGTGCCGCCGAGGAGCAGGGCGGCAGCGGGGAGGAGGTGTCGTCGTGTCATATCTCCACTCTGCTGGCGCGGCTCGCGGGCGGCGTCCGTCGGCGGAGGTATCCCGCGTCACCCGGGGGAGTGATCTCTGCCGAAGGCCTCTCCGATAGCCTCGGGGGATGCGGGAGGAAGTCCTCAAGGGCGGCAATGCGAGCGGACCCGTCGTGCGGGTCGGGGACACCGTCCGCAAGGCATGGACGGCCGCGACCCCGCACGTCATCGCCTATGTGCAGGCGATGCGAGGCGGCGGAGTCGAGGCGCCGGAGCCGCTCGGCAGAGACGCGCTGGGGCGGCAGATCATCGAGTTCGTCCCCGGCACCCTGGCGATGGACTCCGCACCGCTCTCCGCCGCCGAGCTCTGTCGCGTGGGCGAGATGGTCCGCCGCATCCATGACGTCTCGGCGCGGTACGTCCCTGCTGCCGACGCGATCTGGGAACCGCCCCTCTCGGCGCCTGCGCAGGAGCTCATCTGCCACAACGACCTGGCGCCGTGGAATCTGATGCTCGGCGACCGCTGGGTGTTCATCGACTGGGACGGCGCCTCCCCGAGCACCCGCTCGTGGGACCTCGCCTTCTCCGCGCAGACGTTCGCGCTTCCGGATCCGACCCGAGACCCGCAACGCTCCGCCGAAGACCTCGCGGCTTTCGTCGACGGATACGGTGCCGACGAGGAGCTGCGCGCGGTGCTCCCGGACATGATGCGCCGACGCACGCAGGCGATGCTCGACCTGCTGTGCTCGTCCGCGGAGGTGGGACGCGAGCCGTGGGGGACCATGTACCGCACGGGTCACGGGGCGCACTGTGCCGGCTCCCGAACCCGGAGTCAATCGACAGGACGGCGTACGTCGACCTCGGCGGTGTCTCCCAGTTCGTCTCGATCCGCGGTCGCAGCACACGGAACCCCGTGCTCGTCGTCTGTCACGGTGGCCCCGCCCTGCCGTCGCTGCCCTCGTCGTGGGTCTGGCAACGCGGCGTGGAGGACTACTTCACGGTCGTCAACTACGACCAGCGCGCAAGCGGCAAGTCCGCGGGCTCCGTGTCCGAGGACATGGACCTCAGCGTCGACCGGTACGTCGACGATCTCGTGGAGCTGATCGCGTGGCTCCAGCGGGAGCTCGGCGTGCGGAAGGTCGGGGTGCTCGGGCACAGCTGGGGGACGGTCCTCGGGCTCACCCTCGCCCGGCGGCGTCCCGACCTGCTGTGGGCGTACATCGGCGTCGGCCAGGTCATCTCCGGTCCCGAGAACGAGGTGGAGAGCCTCCGCCACGCGATGCGGAGTGCCGTCGCGGATCGGAACGATCAGGCGATCTCCGAGCTGCAGGCGCTCGGGGAGTACCCCGGTGAGGAGCCGCTGACCGTCGAACGCATCGTGACCTGCCGGAGATGGGCGCAGTACTACGGCGGCCTCTCGGCGTATCGCTCCGACTTCGCGTACTTCACCGAGTCGCAGGAGCTGTCCCCGTATTACACGGACGCCGACCTGGGTCTCATCGGTGTCGGGCAGCGGGCGACCATGCCGGCCGTGCTGCCGGCCCTGCTCGGCTTCGACGCCCGCGACCAGACGGCGTTCGAGGTGCCGATGCTCCAGTTTCTCGGACGGCACGACTGGACGACCCCCGCCGGACCGGTCGCCCGCTGGCTGGAGACCGTGACGGCGCTCGCGACGGACGTGGTGTGGTTCGAGAACTCCGCACACCTGTGCATGTTCGAGGAGCCCGGGAAGTTCCTGGTGAGTCTCGTGACCCACGCGCTGCCGCACGCGGTCGCCGCGGGGCAAAGCAAAACCCCCGCCATGTAGAAGCTAGGCGAGGGTTTCTGGGCTGATTGTAATGATCAGCCTTGTGGCTCCGACCGGCATCGATCCGGTGACCTTTCGATTTTCAGTCGAACGCTCTACCAACTGAGCTACAGAGCCGCGCGGCGATGATGCTGCCGCGTCCTAGACGAAGAGCCCTCTCCGAAGAAAGAGCTCGTCGCACGGAGCGACCCTGACGGGACTTGAACCCGCGACCTCCGCCGTGACAGGGCGGCACGCTAACCAACTGCGCTACAGGGCCATACTGGTGTTTTCAATTGTATCGGATGGAGTGACCCCAACGGGATTCGAACCCGTGCTACCGCCGTGAAAGGGCGGCGTCCTAGGCCGCTAAACGATGGGGCCGAGTCAGTCCCGGGGGACTTCCTTGCCGACGCTCAAGCATAAAGGATCATCCGGGCAAATCGCGAATCGAGCCCGGAACCCGCTTCCCCCGGGCGTGTTCGAGCGAGACCATGGAGGGTGCGGAGGTGCCATTTCCGGCGCTCCGGGAGTCTGGTGCTGGTGTGAAAGTTGTTGTTACTGTGGCATCTGTGAAACCGGCGGAAGGGGCCGTGTGAACGACAAGACCACGCAGGATGCGGCACTCGCGGCATCCGCGGACTGCGGGTGTGCGCCCACCCCGACGGAGCGACGTACCCTCTTCGGCGACGGCATCAGCCGCCGCGGCGCTCTCGGACTCGGCGCGCTCAGCGTCGTCGCCCTCAGCGCGTTCGGCATCTCGTCCGGAGTCACGGCCGCCCACGCGGCGTCGTACCCGAGCTGGGACGACGTGCAGAAGGCCAAGCAGAACGAGGCCTCCAAGGCCGCAGAGGTGAAGCGCATCGAGGGGCTGATCCAGTCGCTCACGCAGAAGGTCTCCGAGACGCAGGCCGCCGCCGAGGTCGCCTCGACCGAGTTCTACAACGCGCAGCAGGCCTACTTCGCCGCGATCGCCGAGGCCGATTCGCTGCAGGAGAAGGCGGACGCGCAAGCCGCCGTCGCCGACGAGTCCGCCCGCAAGGCCGGTCAGGTCGCCGCGCAGCTCTACCGCAACGGCGGTGACGACACCTCGCTGGAGCTGTTCTTCGCGGGCTCCGCAGCCAACGCCGACGAGCTCCTCGCCCGCCTCGGGTCGATGGACAAGCTCCTCGAGTACAACCAGACCGTCTACAACGACGCGGTCGCCGCGCGGAACTCCGCCCAGTCGCTCAGCGACCAGGCGGTCGTCGCCCGGGACGAGCGCGACCGGCTCCAGAAGATCGCCGAGGAGAAGATGGTCGCGGCGCAACAGGCCGCAGACGCCGCGCAGGCCGCGCTCGACGAGCAGTCCTCCAACCTCGCCACGATGCAGGCGCAGCTCGCCGCGCTGAAGGACACCACCGCGACCACCGTCGCCGGCTACCAGAAGGGCGTCGAGGAGCGCGAAAAGGAGCGTAAGCGCCGCGAAGCCGCCGAGGCCGCCGCGAACGCCGGGGGGAACAGCGGCGGCGGCGGGACCCCGGGAAGCGGCGGCTGGGTGCGTCCGCACGGCGGCTACCGCAGCTCCGGTTACGGCCCCCGCTCGCAGCAGTGCAACGCCAACGGCTGCTCGTCGAGCTGGCACTACGGCGTCGACCTCGCGAACGGCTGCGGCGCGGCGATCTACGCCGCCCACTCGGGCACTGTCGACGCCGCGTTCTACAACGGCGGGTACGGCAACTACGTCCGGATCCAGCACGGGGGCGGTATCGCCACCGGCTACGCGCACATCAAGCCCGGCGGCTTCGCGGTCCGGAACGGCCAGTGGGTGCGCGCCGGCCAGGTCATCGCGTATGCGGGCAACACCGGCGGCTCCTTCGGCTGCCACCTGCACTTCGAGGTCTACATCAACGGCCGGTACACGAACCCCATCGACTTCATGGCGAGCAAGGGCATCTCCGTCTGACGGACGGCTGGACAGCAGAAGACCCCCGGACGTCTGGCGTCCGGGGGTCTTCGCTTCGACAGGCTCAGCGACCCAGAGAAGGTCAGCGACGCCGGTGGGGTCAGTGGCCCTGCTCGCCGAAGCGGACGATGGCCTCGTCGAGGATGCGCTGCGCCTCGGCGGCGTTGCCCCACTCGTCGACCTTGACCCACTTGTTGGGCTCGAGGTCCTTGTAGTGCTCGAAGAAGTGCGCGATCTCCTTCTTCGTGTACTCGGCGATGTCGTCGATGTCCTGGATGTGGGCCCAGCGCGGGTCCTTGGAGAGCACGGCGACGAGCTTGTCGTCCCCACCGGCCTCGTCGCTCATCTTCAGCACGGCGACCGGGCGGACCTCGACGACGACGCCGGGGTAGATCTGGTGGTCGAGGAGCACCAGCACGTCGAGCGGGTCGCCGTCCTCGCCGAGCGTGTTGTCGAAGTAGCCGTAGTCGGCCGGGTAGCCGAAGGTCGTGTAGAGCACGCGGTCGAGGTGCACTCGCCCGGTCTCGTGGTCGACCTCGTACTTCACGCGGCTGCCGCGCGGGATCTCGATGACGGCGTCGTGTGCGCCCATGCGTGTGCTCCTCAGGAAGATCGGTTGGATGCCGCCGACCAGCCTACTCGGGGGTCGCGGATCCGACCGTGACGGACGAGACGGTGCCCTAGCGTGGAGGGATGCCTTCCCTCGACCCCGCCGTCGCCGAGATCCGCCTCGCCGTGCGCACCGCGCTCGCCGATCTGCCGGAGGGCTCGACCGTCGTCGTCGCGGTGTCCGGCGGTGCCGACTCGCTCGCACTGGCGGCGGCCACCGCGTTCGAGGCCGCGAAACGCGGGGTGCGTGCGACCGCGGTGACGGTCGATCACGGCCTGCAGGACGGGTCGGCCGAGGTCGCCGCCGAGACGGCACGCGTCGCCGGACGGCTCGGGCTCGAGGCGCTCGTCGTCCGCGTCGAGGTCGACGGCGACGGCGGGCCGGAGGCGGCCGCGCGGGATGCGCGGTACCGCGCGCTCCAGGAGGCGGCGGGCGACATCGGCGCGCGGGCAGTCCTGCTCGGACACACCCTCGACGACCAGGCGGAGACCGTCCTGCTCGGGCTCGCGCGCGGCTCCGGGGCGACGAGCCTGCAGGGCATGGCGCCGGAGCGGGAGGACGAGGACGGCCTCCGGTGGCTGCGCCCGCTGCTCGGCGTGCGCCGCGAGACCACCTGTGCGTTCTGCGCCGCGGCGGAGCTGCAGCCCTGGGACGACCCGCACAACACCGACGACCGCTACACGCGGGTGCGGGTGCGTCGCCACGTGCTCCCGGTGCTGGAGGCGCAGCTCGGCCCAGGCATCGCCGAGGCACTGGCCCGCACCGCCGAGCAGCTCCGGGAGGATGCGGATGCGTTCGACGAGATGATCCACGAGACGATCGAGGACATCGTCGAGCACGCCGAGGCCGGCATCTCGGTGAGCGTCGCCGCGCTCGCCGCCAACCCCGCGGCGCTGCGCAACCGCATCATCCGGCTCGTGGTCGACAGCGAGTTCGGGGCGAGCCTGAGCCGCACGCAGACGATCGAGGTCGCCCGCCTCGTGACCGACTGGTCGGGTCAAGGGCCGATCGACCTGCCGGGGTGCGCCGCCGTGCGCCAGGGCGGCCGGATCGTGTTCACCGCCGCGACCCGCTGAATCGCGGACCGCGGCGGCGTCACGTCCTACTTCTTGCCGCCGAAGAGGCCGCCGAGGATGCCGCCGAGGTCGATGCCGCCGCCGGAGCCGCTCTTGCCGCCGCCGAGGAGGCCACCCAGCACGTCACTCAGCCCGCCGCCGGAGCCGGAGTCGCCGCCGCCGAGGATGCCGCCGATGACGTCGCCGATCCCGCCGGAGCCCTCCGTGCCCGCGTCCGCCTTCGCCGTCTTGTCCTTCGTCGCGTTGGCGATGAGACCCATCACGATCGGCGCGAGGATGGGGAGGAGCTTTCCGAAGTCGATGCCCGGGGTCGCCTTCGACTCCGTCAGCTCCTTCGTGACCTCCTTCTCCTTCCCTCCGAGGATGTGGGAGACGATCTTCTCGCCGTCCTCCTGATCGATGTCGTCGACCGTCGCCGGGCTCGACGCACCGCGGTGCTTGCCGAGAGCCTTCTCGATGGCCGCCGACCCCTCGGAGCTCTCCGCGTTCCTGGCCAGCCCGCCGAGCAGCACGGCGCCGCCCTGCTCGACCGCGACCTTGGCCTCGTCGCGCGACACTCCGAGCTTCTGCGCGATGTCGTCGAGGGGGACCTGGCTGAGGATGTCGTGAGTCGCCATGGGGATCTCCTTCCGTCGGGGCGTCCGCCCGCGTCACCGTCAGAGTAGTGCGGTGCCGCCCGCGCAGGGGAGGCCCGCGCGCGAACGGAGCACACGGCCGCATCGCCTAAAATCGATCCATGCGCGCCGCGGAGATCCAGGACGACCTTGCACAGATCCTCGTCACCGAGGAGGAGATCCACGCCAAGCTCGACGAGCTCGCGGCGCAGGTCGCGAAGGATTACGAGGGCAAGGACCTCATCCTCGTCGGCGTGCTGAAGGGCGCGGTCATGGTCATGGCGGACTTCGCGCGCGCGCTGCCGTTCCACGCGCCGATGGACTGGATGGCGGTGTCGAGCTACGGCGCCAGCACGAAGTCGAGCGGTGTCGTGCAGATCCGGAAGGACCTCGACACCGACCTGCACGGCAAGCACGTGCTCATCGTCGAGGACATCATCGACTCCGGCCTCACGCTGAGCTGGCTCCTGGAGAACTTCGGGTCCCGTGGCGCGGAGTCGATCGAGGTCCTGGCTCTGCTGCGCAAGCCGGAGGCCGCGAAGGTCGAGATCGACTGCAAGTACGTCGGCTTCGACATCCCCGTGGAATTCGTCGTCGGCTACGGGCTCGACTACGCCGAGCGCTACCGCAACCTCCGCGACGTCGCCGTGCTGGCGCCCCACGTCTACAGCTGACGCTTCGACAGGTTCAGCGACCCAGCCTCGGGGCGTTGCGCCGTGGGTGAACGCACAGCGGCCCCCTAGCACGGAGGCGATACGCTGATCCGACCATGGATGTGAAGAAGCTCACCCGCAATCCGCTGATCTACGTCGCTCTGATCGGCGTGCTGCTCTTCGGCGGATTCCTGCTGATCTCGAACCTCGGCGCGCCGAAGCAGATCACGACGCAGGAGGGGCTCGAGCTCCTCTCCGGCAAGACCGTGACCGAGGTCACCACCACCGACGGCGATCAGCGCGTGGACATGACGCTGTCGAAGCCGTACGAGGGCTCCGAGAACGTCCAGTTCTACTACGTCGAGGCCCGCGCCGACGAGGTGGTCGCCGCGATCGATGCGGCCGCTCCGAAGGACGGTTTCAACGACGCCGTGCCGCGCGCGACCTGGTTCGACGGCTTCCTCTCCCTGCTGCTTCCCCTCGTGCTGCTCGGTCTGCTGTTCTGGTGGCTCCTGTCGTCCATGCAGGGCGGCGGCGGCAAGGTCATGCAGTTCGGCAAGTCCAAGGCCAAGCTCGTCAACAAGGAGACCCCGACGGTCACCTTCGCCGACGTCGCCGGTGCCGACGAGGCCATCGAGGAGCTCCACGAGATCAAGGAGTTCCTGCAGGACCCGGCGAAGTTCCAGGCCATCGGCGCCCGCATCCCGAAGGGCGTGCTGCTGTACGGCCCTCCTGGAACAGGAAAGACCCTCCTCGCCCGTGCCGTCGCCGGCGAGGCCGGAGCCCCGTTCTACTCGATCTCCGGTTCCGACTTCGTCGAGATGTTCGTCGGCGTCGGCGCCTCCCGCGTGCGCGACCTGTTCAGCCAGGCCAAGGAGAACGCTCCGGCCATCATCTTCATCGACGAGATCGACGCCGTCGGCCGTCACCGCGGCGCCGGCATGGGCGGCGGCAACGACGAGCGCGAGCAGACGCTGAACCAGATGCTCGTCGAGATGGACGGCTTCGACCCGAACGCGAACGTCATCGTGATCGCGGCCACCAACCGTCCCGACATCCTCGACCCCGCACTGCTGCGCCCCGGCCGCTTCGACCGCCAGATCGGTGTCGACGCCCCCGACCTCAAGGGCCGCCAGAAGATCCTCGAGGTGCACAGCAAGGGCAAGCCGCTGTCGAAGAACGTCGACCTCGAGGTCGTCGCCCGCAAGACCCCCGGCTTCACCGGTGCCGACCTGGCGAACGTGCTCAACGAGGCCGCGCTGCTCACGGCCCGCTCGAACGCGCAGCTCATCGACAACCGCGCCCTCGACGAGGCCATCGACCGCGTGATCGCCGGCCCGCAGCGTCGCACTCGCGTGATGAAGGACAAGGAGAAGCTCATCACGGCGTACCACGAGGGCGGACACGCGCTCGCGGCGGCGGCGATGAACTACACCGACCCCGTGACGAAGATCACGATCCTGCCGCGCGGCAAGGCGCTCGGCTACACGATGGTGCTGCCGCTGGACGACAAGTACTCCGTGACCCGCAACGAGCTGCAGGACCAGCTCACCTACGCCATGGGCGGTCGCGTCGCCGAGGAGCTCGTCTTCCACGACCCCACCACCGGTGCGTCGAACGACATCGAGAAGGCGACCTCGATCGCCCGCAAGATGGTCATCGAGTACGGCATGACGACGCAGGTCGGTCCGGTCAAGCTCGGCACAGAGGGCGGCGACATGTTCGTCGCGCGCGACATGGGCCGTGGCCGCGAATACTCCGAGAAGGTCGCGGAGCGCGTCGATGCCGAGGTGCGCGCGCTCATCGAGCAGGCGCACAACGAGGCGTACGCGGTGCTCAGCGAGAACCGGGACATCCTCGACCGTCTCGCCCTCGCGCTCCTTGAAGAGGAGACCCTCGACCACAACCGCATCGCGGAGATCTTCACCGAGGTGAAGAAGCTCCCCGAGCGTCCGCTGTGGCTGTCCAGCGAGGACCGCCCGGTCTCGGAGCGGCCGCCGATCGAGGTCCCGAAGAAGGACGTCTCGCTCGCCGCCTCCGTCGAGGCGCCGACGGCCCCGCCGCGTCCGCAGCAGGGCTCCGCCGGAGCGGGCAACCCTCGTCCCGCGACGGCGTGACGTGACCGTCGACAAGGGACGCGTCGAGCGGCTCACCAGGGAACTCCTGGAGGCGATCGGCGAGGACCCCGATCGTCCGGGGATCAAGCAGACGCCCACCCGGATGGCCGAGCTCTACGCGGAGTTCTTCGCCGGGGTGGGCGAGGATCCCGCCGAGCCGCTCGCCCACACCATCAGCGTGACCCGCGGGCCGGCGCCGGACACCCTGCCGTCCGGCGCGGTGCTGCTGCGCGACATCCGCTTCCGCTCGGTGTGCGAGCATCACCTCCTGCCCTTCGCAGGGCACGCGCACATCGCCTACCTTCCGGGCGAGCAGGTCGTCGGTCTCGGTGCGCTCGTGCGCGTCGTGGAGATCCTCGCCGCGCGGCCGCAGGTGCAGGAGCGGCTGGGGGAGCAGATCGCCGACACGATCGCCGAGAACCTCGACGCGCGCGGCGTGCTCGTCGTGCTCGATGCCAGCCACGGCTGCGTGACGATGCGGGGCGGACGGCAGACCGAGGCGTCGACGCTGACCATCGCAGCGCGCGGGGTCTACACGGATCCCGCGGCACGCGCGGAGCTGGTGACCCTGATCGGCATGACCGTTCCGGGGGTCGGGATGTCGCGCGCATGACCGGTATCTGGGGCATCGTCAACGTCACCCCCGACTCGTTCAGCGACGGCGGGCGGTATCTCGACGCGGACCGCGCGGTCGCCCACGGCCTTCGCCTGCGTGCGGAAGGGGCCTCCGTCCTCGACGTCGGGGGCGAGTCGACCCGGCCGGGCGCAGAACGCGTCGGGGCGGACGAGGAACAGCGCCGCGTTCTCCCGGTCGTCGAACAGCTCGCGGCGGCCGGCGCCGTCGTCAGCATCGACACGCTCAACGCGTCGACCGCCGCAGCAGCCGTGCGCGCGGGAGCGCGCATCGTCAACGACGTCTCCGGCGGACTGGCCGACCCCGACATGCGCGCCGCCGTGGCGGAGTCGGGCGCCGATTTCGCGATCGGGCACTGGCGGGGCTTCTCCGCCGACATGTACGCGAACGCCGATTACCGCCGCGTCGCCCGAGAGGTGGCCGGCGAACTGCGCGAGCGCATCGGCGAGGCGGCGGCCGCCGGGATCGCACCCTCCCGCCTGATCGTCGACCCCGGTATCGGGTTCGCCAAGGCCGGTGCCCAGAACTGGGACGTGCTGCGGGGCCTCGACGAGATCGTGGGTCTCGGCTTCCGCGTGCTGGTCGGGACGTCGCGCAAGCGCTTCCTCGCCGACGTGCTGCAGGAGGCGGCGCCGGGCGGTGACGGTGTCTCCGAGGAGCGCCGGGATCTGGCCACCGCGGTGACGAGTGCGCTCGCGATGCGCGCCGGCGCCTGGGCGGTGCGCGTGCACGACGTCGCGGCCACCCGCGACGCCCTCGCGATCACCCGCGCCTGGGAAGGCTGAGTGCGAGGTCGGAGCGTCACCGTACCCTAGAGGCATGGACTTCCTCGACGAGATCGTGCTGACAGGGCTGACCGTGTTCGGCCACCACGGCGTCTACCCGCACGAGCGGGAGAACGGACAGGAGTTCACGGTCGACCTCCGGTTGCGGCTCTCCCTCGAACAGGCCGCCGCGTCCGACGATGTGGCCGACACCGTGCACTACGGCGAGCTCGCAGAGCGGGTGGCCGCCGTCGTCGCGGGGGAGCCGGTGAACCTCATCGAGACCCTGGCCGAGCGGATCGCGGACGTCGCCCTCGGCGACCGCCGCGTGCAGCAGGTGACCGTCACGGTGCACAAGCCGCAGGCGCCGATCGCCCTGACGTTCGGCGACGTGGCCGTGACGGTGCATCGGACGCGGGCTCCGGAGTCGCTGGAGGACATCACCACATGAGCCGTAACCTCACCCAGCCCCCGCAGGTGCCCGGACCCCGGCCTCCGCGCCCCGAGACGGTGGCGGTCGTCGCGCTCGGCGCCAATCTCGGAGACCGCGAGGAGACGATCCGCGCCGCGGTCGCGCGCATCGCTCGGCTGCCGCTCGTCTCGGACGTGCGCCTGTCGCGCCTGTTCGAGACGGTGGCGCTCCGCGTGGACGGCCCCGATCCGGACGCCCCCGGGTATGTGAACGCCGTGGCCCTGGTGACCACCCGGCTCGCTCCCGAGATCCTCCTCGGCATGCTGCACGCCATCGAGGACGAGAACGGCCGCGTGCGCGGCGAGCGGTGGGGCGATCGCACCCTCGACCTCGACCTCATCGCCTACGGCGACGTCGTCTCGGACGACCCCCGTATCCAGCTGCCGCATCCGCGGGCGGCGGAGCGGCTGTTCGTCCTGGAGCCGTGGCTCGACGTCGACTCCGACGCCGAGCTCGTGGGGCGCGGCCGGGTCGCCGATCTGGCGGCGGACCTTCGCGCGCGAGGCGAGGGATGAAGCGCACCTCCGCCGGACTTCTCGCCGTCCTCGCGCTCGTCGGCGCCGGAGCCGGCTTCCTCCTCGACCAGATGCTCACGGCGACGGGGCGGGCCACGTTCACGCCGTCCCTCTTCCTCCCGGTGCTGCTCGTCCTCATCGCCGGCGCGTCGCTCGGGGTGGCCTGGCCGGTGCGGCGCAGCGTCCGCTCCGGGGTGCGCATCGACCCGTTCCGTGCCCTCCGGGCCGCGACCCTCGCGCGGGCGTCCAGTCTGCTGGGGGCGATCCTGGCGGGCTTCGGCGCCGGACTGCTGGCCTTCCTCCTCACGCGCCCCATCGATCCCCCGATAGGGTCGACTGTGGCCATGGTGGCGCTGATCGCGAGTGCGGTCGTGCTCGCCATCGCCGCTCTCGTCGCCGAACAGTTCTGCACCCTGCCGAAGGATCCTGATGACTCAGAACCCAGAGACCGCGCCCCTGAACCCGGCGGAGGGCACTGACCTCGGCGCCCTCGACCAGGGCACCTACACGGGCCTGCGCACGGCGCGCAACGAGGCCCGCCTCGAGCTCGACGGCACCTGGCACCAGATCTCGCCGCGCTACGTGGTGTCGCAGATCGTGCAGAACGTCATCGTGCTGGCGCTCGTCGTGGCGGCGGCCGTCGTGCTGAACATCGTGCTCGAACAGGACTGGGTGTGGATCCCGGCGGGGGTCATCATCCTCATCACCCTCGTGACGCTGGCCATCCTCCCGCGTCAGGCGCGGGCGATCGGCTACATGCTGCGGGCGGACGACATCGTGTTCCGCAAGGGCATCCTCTGGCAGCGCATGATCGCGGTTCCGTACGGTCGCATGCAGCTCGTCGACATCACCCAGGGGCCTCTCGACCGGGCGTTCGGCATCTCCCAGCTCAAGATGGTCACCGCGGCGGCGACCACCGGCGTGCAGATCCCGGGCCTCACCCAGGCGGCGGCCGAGGCGCTGCGCGACACGCTCATCCAGGTCGCCGAGACCCGCCGGACCGGCCTGTGAGCGAGCCGCAGCTCCCCACGGCCGCGCCCGGGCAGACCTCCGCGGGCACGCCGTCGACGCACCTCGCGGACGGTGAATGGCACCGGATGCATCCGCTCACGCCGCTCTTCAAGGGCGGCCTGGCGCTCATCATCGTCGGCGGCATCGTGATCGCGAACATGCGTGACCGCGTCATCGCCTGGCTCGTCGGGCAGTTCGCGCCCGAGGAGGCGCACTACGACGACTACACCGGCGGCGACCCGGTGGACTGGGTGCTCGCGAACAACTTCGCCCTGATCGCGCTGCTGGGTGTCCTGGCGCTCGTCGTGGTGCTCGTGGCGATCTTCTGGTTCGTCTGGCGCTTCCAGCAGTTCCGCATCACCGGCGACCATGTCGAGGTGCGCAAGGGCATCATCTTCCGTTCCCATCGCCGTGCGCCCCTCGACCGCGTGCAGGGTGTGAACCTCACGCGGCCGTTCCCGGCACGCATCATCGGCCTCGCGAAGCTCGAGGTCGTCGGCGCGGGCACGGATGCGAACGTCGCGCTCGAGTACCTGGCGACGCCGCGCGCCGAAGGGGTGCGCGCCGAGATTCTGCGCCTTGCCTCCGGGGCGCGGGCCGCTCGGCAGGCGGCGTCGAACCCGGAGGGCGCAGCGACGCCGGGCGGGACCGCTCCGGCTTCGGCCCGGGCACAGCTCGTCGGCTCGATGAACGAGGGCGTCAACGGCCTGCTCGCCGGTGTGGACCTGCAGGATGTCGTCCCCGAGAGCGTCGTCAAGATCCCGGCCGGCCGGCTGATCGGCTCGCAGCTGATCTCCGGGCTGCTGTGGCTGGTGTTCTTCGGCGTGATCTTCGCGATCGCGATCGGCAGCACCCTCATCGGCATCCTCGTCGACGGCGATCCCGACGGCGGGATCGTCCTCCTCGGCATCGGTCTCGGCATGGGCGTTCCCATGGTCATCGCCGTGGTAGGTATCACGTGGGCGCAGATCTCCAAGTCGCTGCGCTACTCCATCGCGCCCACCCCCGACGGCGTGCGCATCACCTACGGCCTGCTCACCACCGTCACCGAGACCCTTCCGCCGGGCCGCATCTTCGCGGTCGAGGTGTCGCAGTCCCTGCTCTGGCGGCCGTTCGGCTGGTGGACCATCAAGATCAACCGGATGAGCGGCAAGAGCGCCGCGCAGCAGTCGTCGAGCAGCGGCCAGCAGTTCAACGTCGTGCTCCCGGTCGGCAAGCGCGCGGACGTGGAGCGGGTGCTGTCGCTCGTGCTCCCCGACGTGCCGGCCGAGAGCATCCCCGCGCTGTGGGACCAGGGCGTCGTCGGTCCGACCGACGCCGACCCCTACCGGACGATGCCGCGCCGGGCCTGGTGGCGGCGACCGTTCTCCTGGAAGCGTCACGGATACACCGTGACGACGGACGGCCTGCTGCTGCGCCGCGGCATCGTGTGGCGGAAGCTCGCGGTCTTCCCGCTCGCGCGTCTCCAGGGCGTGTCGCTGAGCCAGGGCCCCATCGACCGGGCGCAGGGAGTCTCCGGCGCGCAGGTGCACACCGTGCCGGGGCCGATCACCGGCCTCCTCTCCGGGCTCGAGCGGGCCGATGCGCTCGCGCTGCTCAACGAGGTCAGCGTCGCCGCAGCCGAGGCGGCATCCCGGGATCACACCCATCGCTGGAGCGAGCACGCCGCGACCGGAGACCCGGTGACGCCGCCCGCTCCGCCGGTGTTCGGTGGTCCTGCGACGCCGGCGTCTCCCGCGTTCGGAGGGGCGGCATCCGCTCCGCCTGCTCCGCCCGCTCCGCCGGCTCCGTTCGCGCCGCCTGCTCCGCCGACCGGTGTTCCGGGTTCGGCGACTCCGCCGCTCCCGCCCGTCCGGACTCCTCCGGTGACGCCGCCGCCGGTCCCACCGGTCACGGCGCCTCCGGTCGCTCCGCCGCCCGCTCCGCCCGTCGCGCCGCCACCGCCGCAGACGGCTGCCCCCTCGACCTCTCCGGCGCCGACCGGTCCGACCCCTCCACCCACCCCGCCGGCGCGACCGGACACGTCGCGCGAGGAGTGAGAGTGGTGCGCGACGGGCGCCTCGGCGTCGGCATCGTCGGGGCCGGGCGCGTCGGTCCGGTGATCGGCGCGGCATTGGCCGGAGCCGGGCACGCGATCGTCGGGATCACGAGCGGATCGGACGACGAGCGCGCATCCGCGGTGCTCCCCGGCGTGCCGGTGCTGGACACCCAGGAGGTCGTGCGGCGTGCCGAACTGGTGATCCTCGCGGTCCCCTCCGCCGAGCTGCCGGCCCTCGTCTCGGGCATCGCGGAGCTGGGCGGGTGGCAGATCGGCCAGCTCGTCCTGCACACCGATCCGGCACAGGGCATCGAGGTCCTGCGTCCGGCGGCGGAGCGCGGTGCCATCCCGCTGGCGGTGCATCCCGCGATCACCTTCACCGGGACCTCGATCGATCTCCGACAGTTGCAGGCGGGATTCGCGGCGGTCACCGCTCCTGCCGCCGTGCTCCCGATCGCCCAGGCGCTGGCCGTGGAGATGGGGTGCGAACCGGTCGTCATCGCCGAGGCCGACCGCCCCGCCTATGCCGATGCGATCGCCACGGCCACGGAGTTCTCCCGCTCGATCATCGGCCAGTCGACCTCGCGGCTCCGTGAGATCGGGGTCGAGAACCCGGGTGGCTTCCTGTCGGCTCTGGTGCAGTCGACGGTCGAGCGGGCGCTGCGCGACGCCTCGGAACCGCCGCCGCTCGTCTGATCGCCTTCCCGGCGCGGCGTCTCGGACTCAGCGACCGCCGGAGAAGCCGCCTCCGCCCCCGCCCCCGGAGAACCCGCCGCCGAACGAGCCACCGGTAGCGGACGAGGTGCCGGTGGACGGGGCCGAGTAGGTCGCGGCCGCCGTGGAGGAGCTCATGAACGCCACGAGCGACGTGCGGAGAGCGAAGGACGTGGGGTCGCCGATCCAGGTCGGGCCGTGCGCCTCCCGGCTGTAGGCACTCTCCAGCACCCGGCCCCACTCGTCCTCCATGCCGAACAGCATCGCGAAGGGGAGGAGGCGCTCGTACACATGGATGACGTCCGCCCCCTCCTCGGTGCGCCGTTCCGCGCCGGTGTAGGACTGCAGCATCCGCAACCGATCCTCCTCCGCGACCCGGATGAACTCGCGCACCCCCTGCAGATGCTCGTACGCCTGCGCACCTTCCGGCGTCAGGACCGTGTGCCGCGAGAAGGTGAAGAAGCTCGAGGCCGCGACGAGCAGTGTCCCGACGGAGATCGCCAGAAGCGCGGGGCCGGCGGACAGTCGTCCGGATGCCACGGCGATGATGGCGACGACGAGACCCGCCACGGCGAGGGCGATCGCCACGGACTGCAGGATGACGGCCGCGCGGCTGCGCACCCTGGTCGTCAGACCCTGGCGGGCGGCCTCTTCGTGACCCTTCGTCGTCAGCGCGGTCATCCGTGTCGCGAAGGCCTCGCTCTCGGTCGGCAGGTCCACGACGCCGTCCGCACCCGCGTGGAGGAAGAGCGCGTCGAGCGCAGCCTGATCGAGGGGACTCGGCGCGCTGGCGTGGGGCTGTCGTCGCAGCCGGGGCGCATCGGCTGACGCGCCTTCCTCGATGCGCAGGGCGCCGCGGACGGCGAGGTGCACGATCTGGGCGGGCACCACGTTCTTGGCGCCAGGGAGGAGCGCGGCCGCGAGAAGGGGAGGCTGGTCGTCGGGGACGTCGTACTGCGCCACGATGATCCCGGTGGCGCGACGCCGACGTCGGGCGGCGCCCACGGCGACTGCCCATCCGATCGCGGACAGGCCCACGGCACCGGCAGCAGCGAGCACCGGCCCGAGGTCGGCGACGGGATCAGGCAGGCGGGCGGCCGGCTGAGTCACTGTGCCGGGATCGAAGCCGACGGCCACCGTCACCCCGTCCGCGGCGGGTAGAGGCCCGGCTTCGACGTGGAAGGAAGCGGCTTCTCCGTCCGTGATCGGTCCCTCCAGGTCGCAGGGCTCGGTGGATCCGGAGGGGCCGATGTAGCACTTCGTCCCGCCGGTGAGATGGGCGGTCAGCACGGCATCGAACCGGATGTCGGCCCGGAACGTCTCGATCGGTTGCGTGCTGTCGAGCGGGAGGAGATCCCAGTAGAACTCGTCTGCGGCGCGAGAACCGGACGGGTCGGGTGCGCTCCCGACGATGATGTCGCGCATCTCGTACTCGATGACGTAGGTGGTGAGACCGTGGACGAAGTCGTCGTCGCCGGTGAGGATGAAGAGGGTCCCGTCATCCTCGTCGGTCTCATACGGGACGGCGGCTCCGTCTCCATCGGTGACCGCGAGCACCCGGGTGTCGATGTCAGCGTTCTTGTATGCCGTCGCCAGGCCGCGCACGATGCCGCGGTTCTGGTCGGCGTCGGGGAATCGCGCGGCGAGCGTCTCCGTGACCCGCATGTGCGCCCGGCCGTCCTCGTCGAGCCCGACGTCGTATACCGCGTCCCACGAGGCGTAGGAGAACTCATCCACGTCGGCGGCGGCGACGATGGTCGTCGCGGTCGCCGGGGCCACCGCGACGGCGACTTCCGGCGCGAGGACAGGGACGGTGGCGAGAGCGACGACGGCGCTCGCACGGAGGATCCGAGTGGGGGCCATGCTTCGAGGCTACCCAGCGCACCGCGCGGCGAGGACGTCCCGCGCCATCTCGGTAAACTGGGGAGGACTTCCAAGGAGCCCCGCACATGACTGACGCGCCCGCCGCGCCCGAATCGGCCTCGGCCGCCCCTTCCACCGAAGAGGACATCCACGAGCAGAAGGCCGTCCGCCTCGCCAAGCGCGAGCGTCTGATCGAGAAGCGCTCGGACGCCGGCGGCGGAGCCTTCCCTGTCGCGGTACCGGTGACACACAGCATCCCCGTGCTGCGTGCGGAGTACGGCGACCTCGAGCCCGGCGCCGAGACCGGCGTGGTCGTCGGCGTCGCGGGGCGCGTGGTGTTCAGCCGCAACACCGGCAAGCTCTGCTTCGCCACGCTCCAGGCCGGCGACGGCACCCGCATCCAGGCGATGATCTCTCTCGCCAATGTCGGCGAGGAGTCGCTCGCGGACTGGAAGGAGTACGTCGACCTCGGCGACCACGTCTTCGTGCATGGTGAGGTGATCTCCAGCCGCCGCGGTGAGCTGTCGATCATGGCGGACGACTGGGCCATCGCGTCGAAGGCGATCCTCCCGCTGCCCAACGCCTACGCCGAGCTCAGCGAAGAGGGGCGTGTGCGCAGCCGCTACCTCGACCTGATCGTGCGGGAGCAGGCGCGGACGACCGTGCGTGCGCGCGCGGCGGTGAACGCGAGTCTGCGGGCGACGTTCGCCGCCCACGGGTACCTCGAAGTGGAGACGCCGATGCTGCAGGTGCAGCACGGCGGTGCGTCCGCCCGCCCCTTCGTCACTCACTCCAATGCGTTCGACACCGAGCTCTACCTCCGCATCGCGCCGGAGCTGTACCTGAAGCGCGCGGTCGTCGGCGGTATCGAGCGGGTGTTCGAGATCAACCGGAACTTCCGCAACGAGGGTGCCGACTCGACGCACAGCCCGGAGTTCGCGATGCTCGAGGCCTACCAGGCCTACGGCGACTACAACCAGATGGCGGCCCTGACGCAGGAACTGGTCCAGCAGGCTGCGGTTGCCGTCGCCGGGTCGACCACGGTCACCTGGGCGGACGGCACCGAGTACGACCTGGGCGGTGAGTGGGACCGCATCTCGATGTACGAGTCCCTCTCGGCCGCCTCCGGTCGGACGGTCACGCCCGCGGACTCCGTCGACGACCTGATCGCCTTCGCTGAGGCGAACGGGGTCGATGTGCCGCCTCAGGCCACGCACGGGAAGCTCGTCGAGGAGCTCTGGGAGCACTTCGTGAAGGGTGACCTCGTGCGGCCGACGTTCGTCATGGACTTCCCCGTCGACACGTCGCCTCTCGTGCGCGAACACCGGTCCGTCGAGGGCGTCGTGGAGAAGTGGGACCTCTACATCCGGGGCTTCGAGCTGGCGACCGGCTACTCGGAGCTCGTGGATCCCGTCATCCAGCGCGAACGCTTCGTCGAGCAGGCGAAGCTCGCCGCGCGAGGCGATGTCGAGGCCATGCCGATCGACGAGGAGTTCCTGCGGGCTCTCGAGCACGGCATGCCGCCGTCCGGGGGCATGGGGATGGGCATCGATCGACTCCTGATGGCGATCACCGGCCTCGGGATCCGCGAGACCATCCTCTTCCCGCTGGTCAAGTAGAAGCGAGGCGCTCACGCTCCGCCCCGCCCGCGGAACGCCCACTCCGGCAGAACGGCGCCGCACATCATGGTGTCCAGCAGCAGCGCGAGGCTGTACCCCGGATCGATCTCTCTCGCCATGTCGAGGTAGCGACCCGCGTGCGTGGCACGGCCGAGCGCCCAGGAGAGCCAGGCCGCGACCGTGAGCGGGCCGGGGCGTGCTGCCCGGGGGGCCAGGGCGGTCGCATGTCGGACGGCGTGCAGCGCTGCACGGAGGCGCTCCCCGTCCGGCGCGGGGCCGCGGCCGAGGAACACCCGTCCGATGTCGTCGGGCACCCTGGTGCCGGAGGCGGCGAAAGCCAGCTGCGCCTCCATGGTGCGAATGCCCTGACGGTGATCGGTGGCCCACTGGGCGATCGCCGCGTCGCGCACCGGCGGACGTCCGAGGCACCACACGAGCGCTGCGGCGTCGAACGGCCGCAGAGTGTCGTGGTGATGGACGACGGACTCGAGGAAGGCGGGGATGTCGTCGAGGAGCGCGCACGCCGCGATCACCTCCGGCTCTGCGGAACCGGAGGTGTCGGCCTGCCCTGGCGCGAGGGCGGCGTCGAGGCCGCGCAGGATGCGTGCCACCTGGTCCTCCTCCGGGGCCTGGACAGCCGGGAGCCCCGCGCCGGAGAACTGATCGCCGGAGACGTCGCCGAGGGAGGAACCACCCGGCGGCGTAACGATGTCCGACAGGGGATACAGCGTCGGATCCTCGTCGTCGTAGCGGGCCCATCCCTCGGGCGTCACACACAGGGCCTCGACGGTACGCAACCCCGCTTCCTCGGCGCATCCGAGAAGGGTGTCCACCGTCACAGCTTGGGGGAGGACGAGGCCATCGGGCGTCGTCTGGGGTGGTTCATCGGTGTATACGACCACAGCCAGCGCATCGGTACCGGGGACGCGGCCGAGCAACTCGACGGCCGCTGCGGCGTAGTGCAGGAGAGGAACGGCAGCATCGGGTAGATCGAGGCGCATCGCCCCGTCGCTGCGGCTGCCGTGGAACGGGAGCAGGGCGATGCTCTCGTGCGGCGTGAACCCTGCGAGGGCGGGCACGATGCCGAGGAACTGGGCGGAGTCGGAGGCGCGGAGCACGGTTGTCATGAGGAGAGGTTCGCGTGCCCCCGTCTCCGTCGGAGCGGGGGCGGAGCGATGTGGATGAGAATCCTGAGAAGCGCCGTCTGTGCATGAGTAGTCGCTCGCGTACGATGGAGGTATGGACAACTTCTGGCTCGCCGCGGCATGGTCGCTCCTGCCGACGGTCGGCGTCAGCATCGTCTTCTTCGTCGTGCTCCGCGGGATCCTCCGGTTCGACCGCACGGAGCGGAAGGTCCACGCGCAGATCGAGGCCGAGGAACGCGCCGCGCGCGGACTGCCTCCGCGGGCCTGAGTCCGCCCCATCCGCTACTGTGAAGCGAGCGTGCCGGCTCCGGTGCGCCTCGGGGTGACGATCCCCGGCGTGGGTGAGGGGGCGTGATGACCGCGGAGTCCTGGGGCTGGTGGATTGCCGCCTTCGTGCTGGTGCTCGACATCATCATCCGCGTCACCGCGATCATCGTCATCCCGCGCAACCGCCGTCCCACCGCGGCGATGGCCTGGCTCCTTGCCGTTTTCTTCATCCCGGTGGTCGGCGTCTTCCTGTTCCTGCTGATCGGGAACCCCCGTCTGCCGCGCGCACGGCGCCGCAAGCAGGAGCAGATCAACGAGTACATCGCCGAGACCAGCGAGCACCTGCACTTCGGGACGCTGCGGCCCAACGCCCCCGCCTGGTTCGGGCCCATCGTGCAGATGAATCAGCGCCTCGGCGCTCTGCCGCTCTCCGGCGACAACGGCGCGCACCTCATCTCCGACTACCAGGAATCGCTGGACGAGATGGCGGAGGCCATCCGCACGGCGCAGGACTACGTGCACGTCGAGTTCTACATCCTGCAGTCCGATGACTCGACGGACAACTTCTTCCGCGCCCTCGAAGAGGTCGCGGCGCGGGGCGTCGCCGTCCGCGTGCTCCTGGACCACTGGGCGAACCGCGGCAAGCCCCGCTACCGCCAGACCATCGCCCGTCTCAACGAGATGGGCGCCGAGTGGCATCTGATGCTTCCGGTGCAGCCACTCAAGGGCAAGATGCAGCGCCCTGATCTGCGCAACCACCGCAAGCTGCTCGTCGTGGACGGCAACATCGCCTTCCTGGGATCGCAGAACATCACCGACTCCACCTACAACCTGCCGAAGAACATCCGGCGCGGTCTGCACTGGGTCGATCTGATGGTGAGGCTCGACGGACCGGTGGTGTTGAGCGTCAACGCGATCTTCCTCAGCGACTGGTACAGCGAGACCGATGTCGTGCTGGAGGAGATCGACATCTCTCACGCCAACATCGGATCGGGGGACCTGGACTGCCAGGTGGTGCCGTCCGGTCCCGGCTTCGAGGTCGAGAACAACCTGCGTCTGTTCCTCGCGCTCCTCTACGCGGCGAAGAAGCAGATCATGATCGTCAGTCCCTACTTCGTCCCGGACGAGGCCCTGCTGCTCGCGGTCACCGCGGCCGTCGACCGCGGTGTCGAGGTGCAGCTGTTCGTCTCCGAGGAGGGCGACCAGGCGATGGTCTACCACGCCCAGCGGAGCTACTACGAAGCGCTGCTGCGCGCGGGGGTGCGGATCTGGATGTACCGGAAGCCCTACATCCTCCACACGAAGAGCCTCACCATCGACGATGAGGTGGCCGTCATCGGGTCGAGCAACATGGACATGCGCTCGTTCGGCCTGAACCTCGAGGTCTCGATGCTCGTCCGCGGCGAGGAGTTCGTCGCCGAGATGCGCGAGGTCGAGGACAAGTACCGGTCGTTGAGCAGGGAGCTGACCCTCGAGGAATGGATGCAGCAGCCCCTGCGCTCCACCGTGCTCGACAACCTGGCACGGCTCACCTCCGCGCTGCAGTGACCCTGCATTCCGTCAAGCCCCGTTTCGCGCGGAGGGACGCGCCGATAGCCTGAGGGCATGACTCCCCGCAGGCTTGTGATCGCCGTGTCCTCCGCGCTCGCCGCGGCTCTCCTCCTCGCCGGCTGCACGGTCGGTCCCGGCGGAGCGGCACCGCACTCGACGTCCGACCCGTCCAGCGGTCCCGGGAGCGCGGGGAGCAGCGACGACCAGGACGACATGGATGCGACACTCCTCGACGACGGACGGATGTTCGCCATCGTGAGCTGGGGATCCTCGACGTGCCTGCCCCAGGTCGACGACATCACCGCCGAGGGACAGCGGGTCTCGGTCACCCTCGTCGAGCCGGACGCCGATGGCGCGACGGAGCAGGCCTGCACGGCGGACCTCGCACCGCGCGCGAGCCTGGGCGCGCTGCCCGAGGGCGTCGACCCGACGAAGGACATCACTCTCGTCGTGACCTCCGGCGACCTGCTCGATGAGATCGACGTCGATGCCGATCCCGATGCCACGGCGACACCGGGATCGTCGACCGAGTATCAGCCTTCGGCCGGCTGGTTCGACGACGGTGGGCTCGTCCTCCTGACCTGGGGCTCCTCCAGTTGCGCTCCAGTCGTCGAGACCGTCGAGGGCGACGGGTCCACGGGGACCGTCACGTTCGTCACCGACGAGAACCAGGTGTGCACCATGGACATGGCGCCGCGGGGCACGGTGATCGAGTTCCCCGAAGACGAGGTCGACGATGATGGTCCGTTCCAGCTGACCCTGGTCGGCGGCGGTCTGGAGGGCACGGTCGACGTGCGCTGAGGAGGCGGCTCTCAGAGGACGTGCACCGGGTGCCCGGTGGGTAGAGCCAGCAGAAGTGCGCCGGGATCGGCGCGGCAGGTGACGCGCACAGCCTCGCCGAACTCGTCGCCGTCGAGCTCGATGGGCGTGGGGGCGGGCGCCGCAGCTTCGGCGCGGGCGCCGCGGAAGTAGTGGACCGAGGCATCCGTGCCCCGGCGTTCGAGCACGAACCGTCCGGCACGGAACCGGCGCAGCACGGAGTTGTCCCACCAGATCTTGCGCCAGACGCCGAGCCAGCCGAGCACGCCGGTCGGCTGGATGACCGCGACGTCGAGGGTCGCGTCGGTGATGGACGCGTCCGGGATGAGGGAGATGCCGGCCGGGAGGGTGCCGCAGTTCGCGAACAGGATGCTGTGCACCTTCGTGGAGTGCAGCCGCCCCGTGCCGATCTGATAGACCGCGCGGAAGGGCTTCGCGCGGGGAAGTGACCGGGCGGCGCCGTCGACGTAGGCGATCCAGCCGACCGACTTCTTCAGATCGGCACGGGTGTTCGCGATCATGTCGGCGTCCAGGCCGATGCCGGCGAGCACGACGAACGCATGCTCCTCCTCGCCGCCGTCCTCCCTGGTCATCCGGGCCCAGCCGATGTCGATGGGGTGGTGGAAGTCGCCGAGGGCGGCGCGGATCATCTCCGTAGGGTCGGCCAGCGGGAGACCAAGGTTGCGCGCGAGAAGGTTCCCGGTGCCGCTCGGGAGGATCGCGAGCGGCACGCCCGTATTGGCGATGGCTTCGGCGACCGCCCGCACCGTGCCGTCGCCGCCCGCCACGAGCACGACGTCCACTCCGCGCGCGAGCGCTTCCGCCGTCGCCCCCTGCCCCGCGTCCTCCACGGTCGTGGGGTAGAAGGCGGGATGGTCCCATCCGGCTTCGCGGGACAGGTCGCGGACCTGCGCGCGCAGACGCTTCCCGTCGACCTTCACCGGGTTGTACACGAGCGCCGCCTGCTTCCGAACGGGAGGACTCGTGGTCATGGCGCTACTCTAGACCGGCATCGTCCGAGGAGAGCGGCGCCGATGGAGGGACACCCAGCCGCCCGGTCCCCGGGCCCACACCTCGTAGACTTGCGGCATGATCGACCTCGCACTCCTCCGCGACAACCCGGAGATCGTCCGCCGTTCGCAGGCTGCCCGTGGCAATGACCAGAGCACCGTCGACGTCGCACTCGAGGCCGACCGATCGCGCCGCGCCGCGCTCGCCGCGTTCGAGGAGCTGCGCGCCGAGCAGAATGCCTTCGGCAAGCTGGTCGCGAAGGCGCCCAAGGAGGAGAAGGCCGCCCTGGTCGCGCAGGCCAAGGACCTCGCCGATCGGGTCAAGCAGGCCCAGCACGCGGCGAACGAAGCGGCCGAGGCCGCTGCGACGGCACTCGCGCGGATCGAGAACGTCGTGATCGACGGCGTCCCGGCCGGCGGCGAAGAGGACTTCGCCGAGCTGCGTCGCGTGGGCGAGGTGCCGGCCTTCGACTTCGAGCCGCGGGATCACCTCGAACTCGGGGAGATGCTCGGCGCGATCGACATGGAGCGCGGCGCCAAGGTCTCCGGCGCGCGCTTCTACTTCCTGCGCGGGATCGGTGCCCGCCTCGAGATCGCACTCATGAACCTCGCCCTCGACAAGGCGCTGCAGAACGGCTTCGTGCCGCTGATCACACCCACGCTCGTGCGCCCCGAGATCATGCAGGGCACGGGGTTCCTGGGCGAGCATGCCGACGAGGTGTACCACCTCGACAAGGACGACGACCTCTACCTCGTCGGCACCAGCGAGGTCGCTCTCGCCGGGTACCACAAGGACGAGATCGTCGACCTCGCGCCCGGCGCCCTCCGCTACGCCGGATGGTCGACCTGCTACCGCCGGGAAGCCGGCTCGCACGGCAAGGACACCCGGGGCATCATCCGCGTGCATCAGTTCAACAAGCTGGAGATGTTCGTCTACACGACCGCCGAGGATGCCGAGGCGGAGCACCTGCGCCTCGTCGCTCTGCAGGAGGAGATGCTGACCTCGCTCGGCCTCGCCTACCGGGTGATCGACGTCGCCGCGGGAGACCTCGGGTCGAGCGCGGCGCGGAAGTACGACATCGAGGCCTGGGTGCCCACGCAGGGCGCGTTCCGCGAGCTGACCTCCACCTCGAACTGTACGACCTTCCAGGCGCGGCGTCTCGACGTGCGATACCGCCCCGCGGCGGAGGAGGGCGGTACGGCGCCGAAGACCCAGCACGTCGCGACCCTCAACGGCACGCTCGCGACCACGCGCTGGATCGTCGCCCTGCTCGAGACGCACCAGCAGGCGGACGGCTCGGTGCGGGTTCCCGAGGTCCTGCGCCCCTACCTCGGCGGACTCGAGGTGATCCGCCCGCTCGCCGACGAGCCGAGCACGCGGTGACGGCCCCCTGGCTGGTCGGCCTCGACGTCGACGGGACCATCCTCCTGCAGGACGAGACGATGAGCCCCGGTGTCCCCGAGGCCATCGCCCGCGTCCGCGAAGCGGGGCACGTGGTGACCATCGCGACCGGTCGCAGCTGGATGGCGACCCGTCGCTACGTGGAGGAGCTCGGCCTCACCGCCGAGTACGTGGTGTGCTCCAACGGCGCCGTCACGATGCGCCGTGACGGCGACGAGTGGGAGCGCTGGCACGTCGAGACCTTCGACCCGACGCCGGTGCTCGCCCTGCTCCAGGAGCGCCTTCCGGACGCGCGCTACATGGTCGAGCTCGGGTCGGGGCAGCGGCTGTTCACCGAGCAGCTCGACGACTGGACGCTCGACGGCGGCCGCCAGGTCGACTTCGAGGAGCTCGGGGCCCTCCCCGTCTCCCGCATCGTCGTCGTCTCGCCCGGACACGACGAGGACGACTTCCACCGACTCGTCGCCGACGCCGGACTCAACGAGGTCTCGTACGCGATCGGCTGGACGGCCTGGCTGGACATCGCACCGCAGGGAGTGGACAAGGGCACGGCCCTGGAACGCGTGCGCGACGAGCTCGGTCTGGACGCCGCGCGCGTGCTCGTCGCCGGAGACGGACGCAACGACATCGGCATGTTCGGCTGGGCACGCAGCGGCGGTGGGCGTGCGGTGGCCATGGGACAGGCGCCGGTCGAGGTGAAGGACGCCGCGGGGGAGATCACCGCGGACGTCGAGCAGGGAGGGCTCGCCAGCGCCCTGGACACGCTTCCAGCACCCGCCCAGGTCGACGCAGGAGAATAGAACTCGGCTAGACTCGCGCCTGGTCGGCAGATGTTTCTGTCGGGAGGGTTGTCCGAGCGGCCGATGGAGCTGGTCTTGAAAACCAGTGGGCAGAGATGTCTCGTGGGTTCGAATCCCACACCCTCCGCTTCCTGAGCGCGGTACCCCCGCCGTCGCTGAATTCGAAAGGGCCCGAGTGAGCGAGAACACCCGCCGCCGCCGCACCGTCGCGCGACATGGTCAGCTGCGCTCGCCCGGCGCCGTCAGCCAGCTCCTCCGGCTTCTCGCGATCAGCATGGCGGTGGTGCTCGTCAGCGGTATCGGCGTCGCGGCCTACTTCTACCTCGATTTCTCCAACACCGTCTCGGCGAACGCCGTCGACCTCGACGGCCAGGAAGACCTGCCGCCGGACATCGGGGAGTACAAGGGCGGCTTCAACCTCGTCCTCACCGGCGTCGACACCTGCGAGGACGATTACAAGCAGTACTTCGGCGATCGGTGCACCGGCGGGGATGCGGAGGGCACCCTCAACGACGTGAATCTGCTCGTGCACGTCTCGGAGGAGCCGCGGCGGATCACGGTCGTCAGCTTCCCGCGCGACCTGATGATCCCCATCCCGTCCTGTGAGGACGAGGACGGCAACGCCACCGCCGCGATGAGCAAGCAGCCCCTGAACGTCGCCTACACCGACGGCGGACTGAACTGCGTCGTCCGCACGATCTCGGCCCTCACGGACCAGGAGGTGCAGTTCGCCGCCTCCGTGACGTTCGGCGGGGTCATCGAGATCACCAACGCGATCGGCGGTGTCGACGTCTGCCTCGCCAACCCGATCCGCGACCGCTACACGGGTCTCGACATGTCTGCCGGCACGCACACCGTCCAGGGGCTCGAGGCTCTACAGTTCCTCCGCACCCGTCACGGCGTCGGCGACGGCAGCGACCTGGGCCGCATCGGCAACCAGCAGCAGTACATGTCGAGCCTCGCCCGCAAGCTCATCAGCGGCGAGGTGCTGGGCAACGTGCCGGTGATGCTGAAGCTCGCCAACACGGGCATCCAGAACCTCGAGACGAGCACGTCGCTCGCCGACCCGATGATGATCGTGCAGATCGCTCTCGCCGTGAAGTCGGTGCCGTTCGAGGACATCGTGTTCGTGCAGTACCCGACCCTGGAGGACTGGGACGACCCGAACAAGGTCGTGCCGAACGACGAGGCCGCCGCGGCGCTCTGGGACGCGATCGAGGCCAACGCCCAGCTGCAGATCACGCACGAGAACACCAGCAACGACGGCGTTGTCGTGCAGGAGCCGACGACACCCACCGCGCCCGCCGAGCCCACCACCCCGACGCAGGAGGCGACTCCGACCCCGACGACCGCTCCGGACGTCGTGGCGCTGCCCGATTCGATCAAGGGCAACTCCGCCGCGCAGCAGACCTGCTCGAACGGCAACGTGCGCTGATCGGCGCTCAGGCGCTCCGCGGGCGGTAGACCGTCGGCGGGTGCGTCGTCGCCACGAGAGCACGAAGCTCCGAGAGCTCGGCGGGCGCCGCCCCGAGCGCTCGCGCCTGCACGAGGACGTTACCGAGGGCGGTCGCCTCGACGGGGCCGGCCAGGACGGGAAGCCCGGTGCGGTCCGCCGTCGCCTGGCACAGGAGCCGGTTGAGGGACCCGCCCCCGACGAGGTGGACGACGTCGAGGGAGTGCCCGGCGAGACCGCCCGCCGTCCGGACGGCGTCGGCGAACGCGGTGGCGATGCTCTCCACGACGAGCCGGACGAACGCCGGACGCGAGGCGGGGACGGCGGTGCCGCGGGAACGCAGGAGATCGCTGATACGCACAGGCATGTCGCCGGGGGGCGAGAGCGCGGGGTCGTTCGCATCGAACACCGCCGACGGCGGCGCCGCGGCAGCAGCCTCGGCGAGCAGCCACGACAGGTCGATGGGCGCTCCGTCCTCGGCTTCCCAGGCCCGCACGGTCTCGCTGAGGAGCCAGAGTCCGGTCACGTTGTGGAGGACGCGGAAGCGGTCGTCCACGCCGCGTTCATTGGTGAAGTTGGCGTCCCTCGCCGCCGCCGTGAGGATCGGCTCGACCCGCTCGACCCCGACCAGTCCCCAGGTACCGCAGGAGATGTACGCGGCGCGGGGCGAGGTCATCGGGACCGCGACCACCGCCGACGCGGTGTCGTGCGAACCCACCGCGATCACCGGCAGATCCACGCCGATGCGCTCCGCGATCTCCGGGCGCAGCCGACCGATGACCGTGCCGGGGTCGACGAGGTCCGGCAGGAGAGAGGCGTCGATGCCGAGGCGGGTCGCGAGCGCCAGGTCCCAGGTGCCGGACTCCACGTCCAGCAGTCCCGTCGTCGAAGCGTTGGTGCGTTCGGCGACGCGGGCGCCGGTGAGCAGGAAGGCGAGGAGGTCCGGGACGAGGAGCGCGGTGTCGGCGTCGTGCCGGAGCTCGTCCGCCCGGAGCTGGTAGAGCGTGTTGAACGGGAGGAACTGCAGGCCGTTGCGCGCGTGGAGGTCGTCGAACGGGACGAGGGCGTGCACCTCGTCCACCCCGCGGGCGGTGCGGTCGTCGCGGTAGTGGAACGGCTCCGCGAGCAGCTCGCCGGCGCGGAGGAGACCGTAGTCGACCGCCCACGAGTCGATCCCGATCGACTCGATGCCCGGTTCCCGGCGGACCGCTTCGGCCAGGCCGTCGAGGACATGGGCGACGAGGGCGTCGAAGTCCCAGTGCAGACCGTCGGCGCGGGCGACCGGGCCGTTCGGGAAGCGGGAGACCGGCTCGAGCTCCAGGACGCCCGGCCCCACGCGGCCGATCATCACGCGGCCGCTCGTGGCGCCGAGATCCACCGCTGCGACCGCACGGACGTGCCGTGCGGTCGCAGGCGAGCGGTCGTCGGTCATCGCAGGAACGCCGCGGCGACGCCGGAATCGACGGGGATGTGCAGCCCGGTAGTCCGGCTCAGCTCCGGACCGGTCAGCACGAAGACGGCGTCCGCGACGTTCTCCGGCACGACCTCGCGCTTGAGGATGGTGCGGTTGGCGTAGAACTGGCCGAGGTCCTCTTCCTTGACGCCGTACGTGGCCGCCCGGTTCGCTCCCCACCCGGAGGCGAAGATGCCGGAACCGCGGACCACGCCGTCGGGGTTGATGCCGTTGACCCGAATCCCGTGCTCGCCGAGTTCCACCGCGAGCAGTCGCACCTGGTGCGCCTGGTCGGCCTTCGTCGCCGAGTAGGCGATGTTGTTCGGACCCGCGAAGACGGAGTTCTTGGAAGAGATGTAGATGATGTCGCCGCCGAGCCCCTGATCGATGAGCACCCGAGCTGCCGCCTTCGAGACCAGGAACGAGCCCTTCGCCATCACGTCGTGCTGGAGATCCCAGTCCTTCTCGGTCGTCTCCAGCAGCGGCTTCGACAGCGAGAGGCCGGCATTGTTCACGACGAGGTCGAGGCCGCCGAACGCGAGCACCGCCTCGTCGATCGCGGCCTGCACCGCATCGGCGTCGGCGACGTTGGCGGCCACGCCGATCGCGACGTCCTCGTTCCCGAGCTCGGCAGCCGCGGCCCTGGCCTTGTCGAGGTCGAGGTCGGCGACGACGACGCAGGCGCCCTCCGCGGCCAGGCGGGTGGCGATGGCCTTGCCGATGCCGCTCGCGGCGCCGGTGACGAGCGCGATGCGGCCCTGGTGGGACTTCGGCTTCGGCATCCGCTGCAGCTTCGCCTCCTCCAGCGCCCAGTACTCGATGCGGAACTTCTCGGCGTCGGAGATGGGGGAGTAGCTCGACAGCGCCTCGGCGCCGCGCATCACGTTGATCGCATTCACGTAGAACTCGCCGGCGACCCGCGCGGTCTGGGTGTTCGCCCCGTACGAGAACATGCCGACGCCGGGCACGAGGACGATGAGCGGATCCGCCCCTCGGATCGCGGGCGATTCGGCGGTCGCGTGCGCGTCGTAGTAGGCCTGGTAGTCGGCGCGGTAGGCGGCGTGGAGCTCCCGCAGGCGTTCCGTCTGCTCCTCCACGGTTGCCGTGGCGGGCAGGTCGAGGAGGAGCGGCTTGACCTTGGTGCGCAGGAAGTGGTCGGGGCAGCTCGTGCCGAGGGCGGCGAGGGCCGGAGCCTTCTCGGAGGCCAGGAAGTCGAGGACCACGTCGCTGTCGGTGAAGTGGCCGACCATCGGCTTGTCCGTCGACGCGAGACCGCGGATGGTCCCGGCGAGGGCGGCCGCCCTGGCGCGGCGCTCCGGCTCCGGCAGGGCCTCGAAGCCCGATCGGGTGCTGCCGAACGGTGCGGGAGACCCGTGCTCCGCGATGTACGCGGCGGCGGTGTCGATGATCCACAGGGAGTTCGCCTCCGCCTCCTCCGAGGTGTCGCCCCACGCCGTGATGCCGTGGCCGCCGAGGATCGTGCCGATGGCCTGCGGGTTCGCGGCCTTGATCTGCGCGATGTCCAGTCCGAGCTGGAAGCCGGGGCGGCGCCACGGTACCCAGACCACGCGGTCGCCGAAGATCGTCGTCGTGAGTTCCTCGCCTTCGGCGGCGGTGGCGATCGCGATGCCCGAGTCGGGGTGGAGGTGGTCCACGTGCGGGGCGTCGACCAGGCCGTGCATGGCGGTGTCGATGGAGGGGGCGGCGCCGCCCTTGCCGTGCAGGCAGTAGTCGAACGCGGCGACCATCTCGTCCTCGCGCTCGACGCCCGGATAGACGTCGACGAGCGCGCGCATGCGGTCGAGACGGAGGACGGCCAGGCCGGCCTCGGTCAGGGTGCCGAGGTCGCCCCCGGATCCCTTCACCCAGAGCAGCTCGACCGGCTGCCCGGTCACCGGGTCGATCTCGGTGCCCTTGGCGGAGGTGTTGCCGCCTGCGTAGTTCGTGTTCTTCGGGTCGGCGCCCAGGCGGTTGCTCCGCGCGATCAGTGCGGCGGCGGTGGGGTTCGTCATGCGAGTCCTCGGTTCGTGAGTGAAAAAGCCCGGTCGACGCCGGGGAGTCAGGGGAGCTGCAGGATCCGCGCCGCGAATCGGTCGATCGTCGCGGCGAAGGCGGCTTCCTCGGGGCGGTTGAGGTGCCCGTGGGTGGTACTCGGCTCGACGACGGCTGCGACCTCGACGCCGGCGGCGGCGAGGGAGCGGGCGAACGCCTCGCCGGACACACGGAGTTCGTCGGTCTCGTCGTTGACCATGATGGTGGGCGGGAAAGAGGCGAGTGCCGTCGGCTCTGCGGTGCCGGGGACGGCATAGACGTCCGCCGTGTCGGGGTCGCTCCCGAGGTAGTTCTCGTACATGCGGCGCACGAAATCGGGGGTGAACACGTCAGCGGAGGGGTCTCCGTCGAGCAGGGCACGCAGCTCGGGGTCGGGAGCGGCCTGCACCGCCTGCAGCGTCGGGTAGGCGAGGACGGCGAGTGCGGGTACGACGCCGCCCTCGTGTGCGAGGCGGAGCGCCGCGCCGGTGGCGAGGTTGCCGCCTGCGCTGGCTCCGCCGATCGCCCACGGTCCGGAGGCGATCTCTGACGACGCGGCCCAGAGGAAGGCCGCCACCAGCTCGTCGTGGGGGACGGGGTAGTGCACCCCGACCCGCTCGTCCGCACCGAGGCGTGCGGCCCACGCCGTCGTCACCGGGGCGAGGGCGTAGTCCACGCTCACCACGGCGATCCCGTCGTCGACGAACGCCCGCGCGACGGCGTCGCCCTCCGGCATGTCGATGTCGCCGCCCGCGAATCCGCCGCCGTGCGCCCAGACCAGGCCGTGGCCGCTCGGCGACTTCGGGGAGTAGACGCGTACGCGCAGCGGACCGTGCGGTCCGTCGAGGTCGTGGTCGCGGATGTCGTGGGCGGTCATCGGATCAGGCCCCCCAGCCTGCCTGCACGCCACCTACGCGCTCCTGCGCGATCCGCTGCCCGTACCCGGAGGCCGCGTACGCCGCCATCGGGTCGGCGGGCAGACCCCGTGCCTCGCGCCAGTCGGCGAGGGCCGGGCGGACGTCGGTGGAGAAGGCGTCCATGAAGACGGCGTTCGCCGTCAGCACGTCGCCGCTGCGCTGGGCGGTCGCCAGCGCCTCGCGGTCGACGAGCAGCGCCCGCGCGGTCATCTCCTGCACGTTCAGGACGGAGCGGATCTGTCCGGGGATCTTGTCCTCGATGTTGTGGCACTGGTCCAGCATGAAGGCGACGTCGGGGTTGTTCAGCCCGCCGCCCCGGATCACCTCGAACAGGATCCGGAACAGCTGGAACGGGTCGGCGGCACCCACGATGAGGTCGTCGTCCGCATAGAAGCGGGAGTTGAAGTCGAACGAGCCGAGCTTGCCGAGGCGCAGCAGCTGCATCACGATGAACTCGATGTTGGTGCCCGGCGCGTGGTGACCGGTGTCGAGGCAGACCATCGCCTTGTCGCCGAGGGCGGTCACCTGCACGTAGGACGTCCCCCAGTCCGGGACGTCGGTGTGGTAGAACGCCGGCTCGAAGAACTTGTACTCGAGCACGAGGCGCTGGTGGTCGTCGAGGCGCGCGTAGATCTGCTGCAACGAGTCGTGCAGACGATCCTGCCGCCCGCGCAGGTCGGCCTGCCCGGGGTAGTTCGACCCCTCCGCGAGCCAGATCTTCAGGTCGCGGCTGCCGGTGGCATCCATGACGTCGATGCAGGCCAGGTGGTGGTCGATGGCCTTGCGGCGCACGGCCGCATCTTCGTGGGTGAGAGCGCCGAACTTGTAGTCGTCGTCCTGGAAGGTGTTGGAGTTCACCGTGCCGAGGGAGACGCCGTGGTCCTCGGCATGACGGCGCAGGTCGTCGAAGGAGTCGACGATATCCCACGGGATGTGCAGCGCCACGGTGGGCGCGAGCCCGGTGTGGGCGTGGACCTGCGCGGCGTCCGCGATCTTCTCGTACGGGTCGCGGGGCGTGCCGGGAGTGCTGAACACCTTGAACCGGGTCCCGGAGTTGCCGAACGCCCAGCTGGGCAACTCGATGCTCTGCTTCTCGAGCGCGGCGAGGATGTCAGGGGTGAGGATGCTCACGATGCACGGCCTTCGTTGTCGGTGGCGGGTGTGGCGCTCTCGCCGGCGGCGGCGAGCTGGTCTTCGAGGTGGAACACCTCGGTGAGAGAGGTGGCGGCCTGGTCGGGACGGCCGTCGAGGTCGAGGAAGAAGGGGGCCATCTCGGCCTCCCAGCGCGTGGCGACGGGGGAGGCGGCGAGGTACGCCTGCGCGGCCGCATCGTCATCGGTCTCGTAGTAGCCGAAGAGCACGCCGCCGCTTCCGAGGAAGAGGCTGTAGTCGCGCCGTCCGGCGGCCGCGATCTCGCGGAGCATCTCCGGCCGCACCGGGGTGTGACGGGCGAGGTACTCGGACAGCAGCTCGGGCTTCACCTGGAGCTGGAAGGCGACGCGGGTCATGCGATTCCTCTCGGGGCCCGGCCGGCGCTCGCGGGGAGCGCCGGCCGGACGGGCGACTCAGAAGTCGAAGTCGCCGATGTTGTCGGCGTCGAACACGAACGGGTCGCCCAGCAGGACGACGCCGTCGGCGCCGACGGTGTACTCGCCGAGGTCACCGGCCTCGAAGGTGTCGCCCTCTTCGCCGGCGATGTCACCTGCGATCAGGGCCTGCGCGGCGTAGGCGGCCAGGTAGCCGAGGTCGGCCGGGTTCCACAGCGCGAACGCGGTCACGGTGCCGTCCTCCACGTACTCCCGCATCTGGTTGGGCGTACCGAGGCCGGTGAGCGCGACCGTGCCCTTGAAGTCGGACGTCGACAGGTAGCGCGCCGCGGCTGCGATGCCGACCGTGGTGGGCGAGACGATGCCCTTGAGGTCCGGGTGCGTCTGCAGCAGCGCGGCCGTCTTGTCGAACGACGTCTGGTCGTCGTCGTCGCCGTAGACCGTCTCGACGATCGTGATGTCGGGGTACTCGCTGGCGACGTACTCCTCCATCAGCTCGATCCAGGCGTTCTGGTTGGTGGCGTTGGCCGAGGCGGAGAGGATGGCGATCTCCCCGGCACCGCCGATCTGGTCGGCGATGAGGTCGATCTGCACCTTCGCGATGCCCTCGGAGTCGGCCTGGTTGATGAACAGGTCGCGGCAGTCGGTGTTGGTGTCGGAGTCGAAGGTGACGACCTTGACGCCGGCGTCCCTGGCCTCGTTCAGCGCGTCGCAGATGGCCTGCGGGTCGTTGGCTGAGACGACGAGGGCGCCGACCCCCTGCTGCGTGGCCGTGTTGATGTAGCTGACCTGGGCGTCGGGCGTGGCCTCGGCAGGGCCCACCTCGGAGAACGTGCCGCCGAACTCCTCGACGGCCTTCTTGCCGCCCTCGCTGGATGTGTCGAAGTACGGGTTGCCGAGGTTCTTGGGCAGGAAGGTGATCGAGGCGTCCGCCCCGTCGCCGCCGCCGTCTCCCCCGCCGTCGGTGGAGCCGGCGCAGCCGGTCAGTGCGACCGCCGCCGCCACCGCGAGGGCGGCGAAGGCGGTGACACGCTTGCGTGCAAACGTCATTGTTCGTTCCTTTCGTCGGGAGATGCCGCGGATGCGGCGTCCATCGGTGCCTTCGTCGCTGTGGCGGCACCGGCGGGGGGTCTGCCCGGTCGGCGGCGTGCCTTCTGCAGCCAGGCCAGGAAGCTTGCGGCCACCACCGAGATCACGAGGAGCGTGCCGGTGATGATGTTGATGACGTCGGAGGTGACGTTCACCAGGCGGAGCGCACTCGCGAGCGCCCCGATGAGGAAGGCGGCAGCGATGACGCCGTAGATCTTGCCGCGGCCGCCGAAAACCGACACGCCGCCGAGCACGACGGCCGCGATGACCTGGAGCTCGAGGCCGGTGGCATTGTCGCCGCGGGCGCTGCCGTAGCGGAGCGTGTAGAAGATGCCGGCGAACGCCGCGACGGCCCCGGACAGCACGAACAGGATGAGCTTCGTGCGCTCGACGTGCACACCGGAGAAGTGCGCCGCGTCCTTCGACAGACCGATCGCGTACACCCCGCGGCCGAACGGCGTGAAGTGCAGCAGGACCGCGAAGACCGCGACGAGCAGGAGGAACGGGAGCGTGATGACGGGGATCGGTGTGCCCGCGATCTTCGCCTTGGCGAGAGCCGTCCAGAACTCCGGGAAGTCGGTGACGGCGGCCGTGCCCAGCAGCCCGACGGCGAGGCCGCGGAAGAGGGCGAGCGTGCCGATCGTGACGGCGAGCGAGGGCAGCCCGACGACCGTCACGAGGAAGCCGTTGAACGCGCCACCGATCACGCCCACGACGAGGGCGGCGAGCGCGGCGAGCTCGAACGGGAGCCCCGCCTGCACCAGAGCGCCGGTGACGACGCTGGACAGTCCGACCATGCTGCCCACCGAGAGGTCGATCTCGCCGGTGATCATGATGAGGGTCATCGGCAGGGCGATCAGCAGGATCGGCGCGATGTCGAGCAGCAGGTAGGTCAGCGTGATGGGCTGCCCGAACCCGCGGATGCTGGAGGCCGAGACGATCGCGACCAGCAGGAGCAGGCCGACGATCGCGGCCTCGCGCGTGAGCAGCAGTCGGCGCCACAGGGGCTTGTCGTAGTCGCGGATGACGCGAGTGGTCACGGTGGCGGTCGCGGTCGTCATGATTCGTCCCTCGCCTCGATGAGCCGCCGTCTCTGCCGCACCGCGAGCACGCGGTCGAGCACGATGGCGCCGATGATGAGCAGGCCGACGACGGCACGCTGCCAGAAGTCGGGGATCCCGAGGATCGGCAGCGCCCGGTTGATGGTCAGCAGCAGGACGGCGCCGATCGCCGCACCCCAGACCGAGCCGATGCCGCCGGTGATCGCGACGCCGCCGATGACGGCCGCGCCCACCGCGTCCAGCTCCCATCCCGCTCCGGCCTGGGAGTTGATGGTGCCGTAGCGGGCCGCGTAGAAGACGCCGGCGAGTCCGGCGAGAGCCCCGGAGAGGACGAACGCGGTGAGCACGCGACGGGTGACCTGCAGGCCGTAGAGTTCGGCCGCCGCCGGGTCGGAGCCGATCGCGTAGAACTCGCGGCCGCCGCGGGTGTTCTTCATGTACCAGGCGGCGACGGCGAGCACGAGGACCGCGACGATCGCGAGGACCGGGATGCCGAGGAGCTGCCCCGTGCCGAGGGCGAGGAAGTCGCGCGGCATGTCGGAGGCGTTCACCCGGTCGCTGCCCGTCCACAGCACGTTGATGCCGCGATAGGCGTAGAGGGTGCCGAGCGTGATCACCATCGCCGGCACCTTGGCGTACGCGACGAGGGCGCCGTTGATGAGACCGAGGAGGGCGCCGAGCACCACCGCGGCGACCACGACCAGGACGATCGGGATGCCGGGGATGTCGATGAAGAGCCGACCGGTCAGGTACGCGGTCAGGCCCATCACGGAACCCACGGACAGGTCGACGTTCCGGGTGATGAGGACGATGGCCTGTCCCACGGCGACGAGCACGAGGATCGAGGGCGTCAGCAGCAGGTCGCGCCAGCCGTCGGCGCTGAACAGGAACTTGGGGTTGTTGAGGGTCGCGGCGGTCACCACGAGCACGAGGGCCAGGAGGATGCCGAACTCGCGGGCTCTGCCGAGACCGGAAATGCGCTTGGTAAGCGCGGAGACGGGGATGGCGGTGGTCACGAGCTGAGCTCCGATGCGTGCGTCGCGGCGAACATGACGTTCTCGGAGGTGGCCTCCGAGCGGGGGATCTCGGCCGTGATGCGACCCTCGCGCATCACGAGCACCCGGTCGGCCATGCCGAGCACCTCGGGCAGCTCGGACGAGATCATGAGGATGCCCATGCCCTGACCGGCGAGCTGGGACAGCAGGCGGTGCACCTCGGACTTGGTGCCGACGTCGATGCCGCGGGTGGGTTCGTCGATGAGCAGCACCTGCGGCTGCGTGGCGAGCCACTTCGCGAGGACGACCTTCTGCTGGTTGCCGCCGGAGAGCGTCGCGGCCATGGTGTCCAGGGCGTGGGTCTTCACCTCGAGCCGCGAGGCCCACTCCCGAGCGGCGCGGTTCTCCATCGCGGTGGTGAGCAGGCCGAGGCGGGCGAGACGCCGACGGATCGCGAGGGTGATGTTGCCGCCGACGCCGGCTTCGATGACGAGGCCCTGCTTCCGGCGGTCCTCGGGGACGAGGGCGAGACCGGCGCGCATCGCGTCCACCGGGCGGCGGCCGCGGATCCGGCGGCCCTTCATGCGCACGCTGCCCTCGCGGTACCCGTCCACGCCGAAGACCGCGCGGGCGACCTCGCTGCGCCCGGCGCCGACGAGGCCAGCGAGCCCGACGATCTCGCCCGCACGCACGGAGAACGAGATGTCGTGGAAGAGGCCGGGGCTCGTCAGCCCCTCGACCTCGAGCAGCGGCTCGCCGATCGTCGCCTCCTGCTTCGGGAACAGCTCGGACACCTCGCGGCCGACCATCTGGTGCACGAGTTCGTCGACCGTGGTGTCCGCGATCGCGGAGGTCGCGATGTACGCGCCGTCCCGCATGACCGTGACGGTGTCGCAGAGCGCGAACACCTCGTCGAACCGGTGCGAGATGAAGATGAGGCCGCGGCCCTCGTTGCGCAGGCTCCGGGCGATCGCGAACAGCCGCTCCACCTCCACGCCGGAGAGCGCCGCGGTGGGCTCGTCCATGATGAGCAGTGTGGCGTCGAGGGAGACGGCCTTGGCGATCTCGATCACCTGCTGGTCGGCGATCGACAGGCCCTCGGCGGGGCGGTCGGGGTCGATGGTGACGCCGAGGCGGGTGAAGAGCCGCTCGACCTCGTGGCGCATGGCCTTGCGGTCGATCCGCCCGAACCGCCCGGTCGGCTGGCGGCCCATGAAGATGTTCTCGGTGACGGAGAGATCGGGGAAGAGCGTCGGCTCCTGGTAGATGACGGCGACGCCGGCGGCCTTGGACTGTGCGGTCGAGGTGAAGTCGACCTGCTCGCCGCGGAGACGGAAGACTCCGCCGTCGCGCTGGTAGAGACCGGCGACGATCTTCACGAGGGTGGACTTGCCGGCACCGTTCTCGCCGACGAGCGCGTGGATGGAGCCGGGGTGGACGGCGATGGTGCCGGAGCGCAGGGCGATCACCGACCCGAAGGCCTTCTGGACGTCGGCGAGCTCGAGCACGGGCGCCGTCGTGGGTGAGGACATCATTTCTCTCTCCATTGAGGGAATGAATCGTTTCAAACCCTGATGGACTTGAGACTAGGGGCTGTGTTGACGCGTGTCAATACGGCATGAGAGTCTGAGGCGATCCCCGCGGATGAGTCGTTTCAGCAGCGGGAGCCGGAGGGAGGGCGCGATGGCCGTCAGTGTGCGGGAGGTCGCCGAGGACGCGGGTGTCTCCGTCGGGACCGTGTCGAACGTGCTCAACCGGCCTGAGAAGGTGGCCGCGGAGACCGTGACTCGTGTGCAGGCGTCCATCGACCGCCTCGGGTTCGTGCGCAACGACGCGGCGCGGCAGCTCCGTGCGGGGCGCAGTCGGACCATCGGGCTGGTCGTGCTCGACATCCGCAACCCGTTCTTCGCCGAGGTGATCCGCGGAGCAGAGGAGCGCGCCGACCAGCACGGACTCTCTGTCCTCGTCGCCAACAGCGACGAGAAGCAGGAGCGGGAGGCGATGCATCTCGATCTCTTCGAGGAGCAGCGGGTGACCGGCGTGCTCGTCACACCCGTGGCCGAATCCCTGCCGCGGCTGGTGCGGATGCACGAGCGCGGGACGCACGCCGTGCTCGTCGACCGGGAATCGCAGGATGAGCGGTTCGCCTCTGTCGCCGTCGACGACGTCGAGGGCGGGCGCATCGCGACCGAGCATCTGTTGGCGGTCGGTCGTCGCCGGATCGCCTTCGTCGGCGGCCCGGTCGCGCTGCGCCAGGTCGCCGACCGTCTGAGCGGAGCGCAGGCGGCGGTGGCCGCGGCGGGGATCGGGCTGGAGTTCATTCCGACGTCCGCGCTCACCGTCGAGGAGGGGCGCCGGGCCGGTGCGCAGATCCTCGACCGCGCCCCCGGGGATCGCCCGGACGCGGTCTTCGCGGCGAACGACCTCCTGGCCCTGGGCCTCCTGCAGAGCCTGGTGATGACCGGCGATGCCCGTGTCCCCGAGGACATAGCGCTCGTGGGCTACGACGACATCGACTTCGCCGCGGCCGCCGTGATCCCGCTCAGCTCGGTGCGGCAGCCGGCCGCGCTCATCGGCTCGACCGCCGTCGACCTGCTGCTGCGAGGCCAGGACGAGGTGGCGCCGGCGCCGGAGCACGTGCTGTTCCGGCCGGAGCTCGTCGCCCGCCGCTCGACGACCGGGGAGTGACCGCGATCAGGCCGACGTCGGTGTGGAGCGTTGGGCGCTCGCACCGCGCATGATGCGGGCGACGGCGGTGATGAGGAAGAGCTGCCCGGTGATCCCCTCGGCGACGGCCACCGCCTGCACGCCCGGTCCGACGGGGACGAGATTCCCATAGCCCGTCGTGGTCAGTGCCGTGAACGAGAAGAAGAGCTGATCGCCGAGCGAGTCGTTGGCGGCATCGCCGAACAGCGGTGTCGGCAGCAGCAGCGACAGCAGGTTGTAGACGAAGGCGAAGAACATGCCGACGAGGATGTACGCGGTCACCGCGGCCAGGAGCGCCTCGACGTCGAGACCTCGGCGGGTGACCTGGTGCGCGATGATGGCCCACGGCGCCACGAGCAGCGCGATCATGGACGCGGCGGAGAGCGCCACGGCGAGCGCGGGGCTGTCCGTGGCGAAGAACGCCGCGAGGAGGGCGGCCAGGCCGGCGGCCGAGAGCACGACCCACGACACCCGCTGCACGAGGGCATGCGCCCTGGTCACGCGGAACACGATCGCGACCGTGACCAGCATCGCGAGGAACGCCCAGGGGCTGGGGACCGTGCCGGGCTGGGCCGCGCACAGTCCGTACGACACGATGAGGAGGGCGAGCACCGCGGCATAGCCCAGGGCGCCGCGCCTCGGGTCGGCCGGGGCGGCGAACCCCGCGCGGACGTGCGCTCCCGATGGCTCGGACATGGCGTCTCCTCTCGCGTCCGCGGGGGCCGGACCCTCGCAACGTGCGGCCAGTATCGCAGGGCATGCGGCCGGCTCCGGGGATCATCCGAGCCCGGCGGTTCGTGACCACGCGCCGGACCCGTTATGATGGTGGGGTGCATCCGTGCTCTCGAGCCGGATGCCTGGAGACGTCGCATAGTCCGGCCTAGTGCACCACCCTGCTAAGGTGGAGTCCCCTTACGGGGACCAGGGGTTCAAATCCCCTCGTCTCCGCACTGAGAAGCCCCGACGAGTCCGCTCGCCGGGGCTTTCGTGTTCTCGCCTGCGGGTGGGTCCTCCTCACCCCTGCGCCCCCGGCGCCCAGGTCGGGTCGGGGGAGAGCGCGGCGGAGATCTTCCGGCTCGCCGCGCCGAGCTGCCGGGCCTGCGCCGGGGTCAGGGTGTCGAAGACGACGCGGCGGATGAGGGCCTGGTGCGCGGGAGTCGACTCCTTGACCTTCCGGTGGCCGGCGTCGGTGAGGATGCCGAGGGTGAAGCGCCCGTCCTCCGCATCGACCTCGCGCCGGATCCAGCCTTTCGCCTCCAGGCGGGTGACCGCACGGGAGAGTCGGGACAGCGTGCTGTTCGCGTAGCCCGCGAGGACACTGAGGCGGAGCGTGCGCTCCGGTGCCGCATCGAGGGCGTAGAGGATGCCGTGCTCGAAGTGGGTCAGTCCGCTGTCGCGCTGCAGCTGCGCGTCGAGGGCCGCCGGGAGCCGTTCGAGGAGCGTCGCGAGCGCCGACCAGACGTCCATCTCTTCGGCGTTCAAGGGGGCGGGGGAGGATGACGACATTCCTCCACCGTAGCGGTCGAGCCGTGCTCTTCGCTTGCTCAGGAAAGTGAGACGTGATTAGTATGACTTGCTCAGGCAAGTGATGCGGGACGCCCGCGGAAGTGAGAGGGAGACGGATGGAACTGGGGCTGCGCGGCAAGAGGGCGTTCATCAGCGGATCGAGCCAGGGGATCGGATACGCGGTCGCGTCCGCTCTCGCCGCCGAGGGGGTCGATGTCGTGATCAACGGTCGTGACGAGGGACGGGTCGACGCAGCGGTCGGCGTGCTGGCCCTCGCGCACCCGGAGGTGACCGTGTCCGGGATCGCCGCGGACTTCACCGACCCGTCGCAGGTGGCGCGGCTGACGGAGCGGCTCGGTGACGTCGATATCCTCGTCAACAACGTCGGTCTCTTCGGTCTCGCCGACTTCGCGGACGTCGCCGATGCGGACTGGGCGCGCTACTTCGAGGTGAACGTGATGAGCGGCGTGCGTCTCTCCCGCTCTCTCCTGCCGGGGATGGGGGAACGGGGCTGGGGGCGCATCGTCTTCGTCAGCAGCGAGTCCGGCGTCAACGTCCCGGCCGACATGGTGCACTACGGCGTGACGAAGGCCGCGATGATCGCGCTCGGGAACGGGTTGGCCAAACTCACCCGCGGCACCGGCGTGACGGTGAACACCGTCCTGGGTGGCCCGACCTACTCCGAAGGTGTCGCGGCGAGCGTCGCCGCGGTCGCCGAGGCCCAGTCCGTCTCCGAGGAGGCGATGAAGGAGGCGATCATCGGACAGAACACGACCAGCCTGCTGGGGCGCTTCCTCGATCCGGCCGAGGTCGCCGACCTCGTCGTCTACCTCGCCAGCGCCCGCGCCTCGGCGACGAACGGCGCCGCGCTGCGGGCGGACGGCGGGGTGCTGGCCGCGATGCTGTGAGCGCGGGGCGGGTCGCCGGGGTGTCCCGGTTCGGGTATCCTCGCGGGCATGCCTGAACCGACCCAGACCCCGCAGCGCGAGGCTTTCGGCTCGCGGAACGTGTTCATCCTCTCGGCGATCGGCTCGGCCGTGGGTCTCGGGAACATCTGGCGCTTCCCCTACGTCGCCTATGAAGGCGGCGGCGGTGCGTTCCTCATTCCGTACCTGTGCGCGCTGCTGACCGCCGGCATCCCGCTGCTGTTCCTCGACTACGCGATCGGCCACCGGTTCCGGGGCTCCGCGCCCCTCGCGTTCCGACGCCTGCACCGGGCCGCCGAACCGCTGGGCTGGTGGCAGGTGCTGATCTGCGTCGTCATCGCGGTGTACTACGCCGTGATCGTCGCGTGGGCGGGCATGTACACCTGGTTCTCCGCGCAGCTCACCTGGGGTGCGGGCAACGAGAACGACTTCTTCTTCGTCGACTTCCTGAAGTCCGCCGACGTCGCGAAGGTCGGCCTGTCCGCGGAGTTCGTGCCGCAGGTGGGGCTGCCGCTGATCGCGGTGTGGCTGATCGTCATCATCATCATGGCGCTCGGCGTCAAGCGCGGCATCGGGCGCGCCAACATGATCCTGATGCCGCTGCTCACCCTCATGTTCGCGGTGCTCGTGGTGCAGGCGCTCTTCCTCCCCGGCGCTCTGGACGGCCTCAACGCGTTCTTCACGCCGAACTGGGAGGCGCTCGCCGACCCGGCCGTGTGGGCCTCCGCCTACGGCCACATCTTCTTCTCGCTGTCCGTCGCGTTCGGGATCATGGTGACGTACGCGTCCTACCTCAAGCGCAAGACCGATCTCACCGGCTCCGGTCTCGTGGTCGCGTTCGCCAACTCCGGTTTCGAGATCCTCGCCGGCATCGGCGTGTTCGCCGCCCTCGGGTTCATGGCCCAGGCGCAGGGCACGGATGTCTCCGGCGTCGCGACCTCGGGCATCGGTCTCGCGTTCGTCGCCTTCCCCACGATCGTGTCGCAGGCGACCGGCGGGTCGATCATCGGCGTGCTGTTCTTCGGTGCCCTCGTCTTCGCGGGGGTGACCTCGCTCATCTCGATCCTCGAGGTGATCGTGGCCGCCCTGCAGGACAAGCTCGGGTGGGGACGGGTGCGCACCACCCTCATCGTCTCCATCCCGCTCGCCGTCATCTCGATGGCCCTCTTCTCCACCACCACCGCGCTGTCGGTGCTCGACACCACCGACGCCTTCGTCAACGCCTTCGGCATCATGGCAGTCGCCCTCGTCGCGGTGATCGTCGTGGCCTGGGTGCTGCACCGGCTGCCGCAGCTGCAGGAGCACCTGAACCGGCGATCCAGCTTCCGGGTCGGGCTGCTCTGGCGCCTGCTGGTGGGCGTGCTGGCCCCGCTCGTGCTCGGCTACCTGCTGATCACGGAACTCCTGACGAAGATCGCCGAGCCGTACAGCGGCTACCCCGGCTGGTTCCTCGGCGTGTTCGGCTGGGGCATGGTCATCACCCTGGTGATCGGGGGAGTGCTGCTGTCGCTGGTGCCGTGGAGCAGGCGCTCGCGCGCCAAGGACGACGTCGGCTACGACGACTTCCTGGACCAGGAGGAGTACGCCGCCGACCCCGAGACGACGAGCATCGCCGTCCCGGCGGCGCAGACGAAGGGAGCGGGCGCATGACCACCACCGCGATCGTCATGATGATCATCGCCATGGTCACGGTGTGGGGCGGCCTCCTTGCGGCCGTGGTGAACCTCGCCCGTCACCCGGAGGTGGAGGACACGGAGCCCGCGGTCCCGGTCGAGCTCTGATCCCCGACCCGATCGCATCGGGCCGGAACGGTCGGGTGCGCGGAGAGGCGGCGGCGAGACGATGAGGGGGAAAGGAGGACCCCTGTGATCGGCACGCTCAACGCCCTGGTCGACCTCGTCGAGGCGGACCACGGTCAGGAGATCGACGTCGCCGCGTTCGCCCGTGCGCACGGCACCACCGAGTACCACCTGCGCCGGATGTTCTCGGCGCTCGCCGGGATGCCGTTGACCGAGTACGTGCGGCGTCGTCGGATGACGCGCGCCGGCGCGGAGCTCGCCGCCGGTGCACCGAGTCTGCTCGCCGTCGCCGTTCGGCACGGCTACGGGTCGACCGAGGCGTTCGCCCGGGCGTTCCGCGCCGTGCACGGCATCGGGCCGGCAGACGCGCGTCGGCACGGGGGCCCTCTCCGCACACAACCCACGCTCCGGTTCCGCCTGAGCGTCGAAGGGAGCACCCCGATGGATGTCACCATCACCCACCGCCCTGCGTTCGTCCTCGTCGGCCATGCCGCGGAGGTCCCGCTCGTCCACGTCGGCGTCAATCCGCACATCCAGGCGCACATCGCCGCCATCCCGCCGGAGGAGCACGCCCGCCTCAAAGCCCTCGGCGACGAGGAGCCCGCGGGCATCCTCGCCGTGACCGCCGACATCGATCCGGATGCCCTGGAGGGAACGCCGCTGACGTACCTGCACGGGGTAGCCGTGCGCGACGACACCGCGGTTCCCGACGACCTCGACGCCCTGCGCGTGGCGGAGGGCACCTGGGCCGTGTTCGGCGCGAGCGGACCGTTCCCGGAGACTTTGCAGAATCTGTGGGCGGCGACGGCGACCGAGTGGTTCCCGTCCAACCCGTGGCGGCTGCGGCCCGGGCCGTCGGTCGTCCGCTATCGCGAGTTCACCGGCGACACGGCCTCCTGCGAGCTCTGGCTCCCCGTCGAGCAGAGTTGACCGCGCATCGGGTCGGGCCCGAGGGCTCGACCCGATGTCCGTGGCCGGTGGCACACTGACCGCACGACGTACCGAGAGGCGGGCCATGACGGCGATCGATCCCAAGAAGACGCTCGACGCGTATCAGGCGAAGCGGGGTGCCTTCCGTGTCCTCGAGGTGCCGCCGCTGACCTATCTGATGGTCGACGGCGCCGGCGATCCGAACACCGCTCCGGCCTTCTTTGATGCGGTCGCGGCGCTCTACCCCCTGGCGTACACCCTCAAGTTCGCCAGCCGGGCCGAGCTCGGCATCGATCAGGTCGTGATGCCCCTGGAAGGCCTGTGGCACGCGCCCGACATGGCGTCATTCACCACCCGACGCGACAAGTCCACGTGGCTCTGGACGCTCATGATCATGGTGGGCGACCACGTCACTCCCGCCCTGTTCGACCACGCGGTCGAGACGGTCGCGGCGAAGAGCGCGAAGAAGGGGGACGAGCTCCCGGCACTGGCCGCCGTCCGGCGGGAGGTCCTCGACGAGGGCCTCTGCGTGCAGACGTTGCACATCGGGCCGTTCGACGACGAGGGCCCCGTGCTGGAGGAGCTGCACGAGCGATTCGTCCCGGAGAACGGGTTGCGGCTGCGCGGGCGTCACCATGAGATCTATCTCAGTGACCGTCGTCGCACCGCCCCGGAGAAGCTGCGCACCATCCTGCGGCAGCCGGTGGAACGGATCACCTGAGCGCGTTCCGCACCGGGCGCTCGGAAAGCAACCCCCTGATTCCGGCGGTCTGCGGCGGATACTCTTCGAGGATGAGCACCGTCAAGCATGCGGCACGCGTGGCGAAGGACTCCACCGCGTTCCGGCGGACCGCCCGCGCGGGATTCGTGGTCCTCGGCATCATCCACATCATCATCGGCGCGATCGCCATCACGATCGCGGCCGGCGGGTCGGGGGACGCCGACCAGGACGGCGCGATGGAGCAGGTGCGCAACAACCCCATCGGCGGACTGCTGCTGCTCGCGATCGCCGTCGGTCTCTTCGCGCTCGCCGTATGGCAGGTCGCGAGCGGGTTCCTCGCCGCCGACCCCGCCGAGACGAAGAAGTGGGGCAAGCGCCTCAAGCTCTTCGGCATCTCCGGCACCTACCTGGTGATCGCCGGCCTCGCGCTCGTCTACGCGCTGGGCGGCCGCGCGGAGTCCTCCGACGCCTCGAAGACCCTGAGCCAGGTGGTCCTCGCCGCACCCGGCGGGGTGGCGCTGCTCGTGGTGATCGGTCTCAGCGTCATCGGTGTCGGCATCGGCTTCATCATCGGCGGGATCATGCGCTCCTTCCGCAAGCTCATCGACGTGCCGACCGGAGCTGCCCGCGCCGGCGTGATGGCGCTCGGCATCGTGGGCTACATCGGCAAGGGCATCGCGGTGGGGGTCACCGGGGTGCTGTTTGTGGTGGCGGCCGTGACGCAGGACCCGGAACGCGCTGCGGGTCTCGACGCCGCTCTGCACAGCCTCCTCAGTCTGCCGTTCGGCCGGCTCATCCTCGGCGCCGTCGGCGTCGGCTTCGCTCTGTACGGCGCCTTCTGCATTGTGCGTGCCCGCCTCGCCCGCATGTCCTAGTCCCGCGCTTCCGCTGGACCCCGGTCGGCCGGAAGATGGGAGACTGGAACGATGAGCGCTTCTCCCGGAGTCGACGTGATCACCCCGCTGACCGAGACCGAGGTGCAGCGGATCCGCGAGGACTTCCCGATCCTGCACACCCGCGTCCACGGCCACCCGCTGGCGTACCTCGACTCGGGGGCGACGTCGCAGCGTCCGGAGTCCGTGCTCGACGCCGAACGCCGCTTCGCCACCACCATGAACGCGGCCGTCCACCGCGGCGCCCACACGCTGGCCGCCGAGGCGACCGAGCTCTTCGAAGACGCCCGCAGCACCCTCGCCCGGTTCGTGGGCGCCGATGACGACGAGATCGTCTGGACCTCGAACGCCACCGAAGCGGTCAACCTCGTCGCCTACTCCCTCTCCAACGCCTCCCTCGGCCGGGGTGGTGCCGCGGCCGAGCCTCTCCGGCTCCGCGAAGGGGACGAGATCGTCACCACCGAGATGGAGCACCACGCCAACCTCATCCCCTGGCAGGAGCTCGCTGCGCGCACCGGGGCCACGCTCCGGGTCATCCCGCTCGACGACGACGGGGCCCTGCGGCTGGATGCGGCCGCGGAAATCATCTCGGAGCGCACGAAGCTCGTGGCCTTCACCCACGTGTCGAACGTGCTGGGCGTGATCAACCCCGTCGAGACTCTCGTCGCGCTGGCCAAGGCGGTCGGCGCCCTCACCCTGCTCGACGCCTGCCAGTCGGCTCCGCACCTCCCGCTGGACCTGCACGCGCTCGGCGTCGACTTCGCGGTCCTCTCCGGCCACAAGATGCTCGGCCCCACCGGAATCGGCGCGCTCTACGGCCGTCGCGAGGTCCTCACCGCGATGCCCCCGTTCCTCACGGGCGGCTCCATGATCACGACGGTGACCACGACCGCGGCCGAGTACCTGCCGCCGCCGCAGCGCTTCGAAGCGGGCACGCAGCGGGTGTCCCAGGCGATCGCGCTCGCCGCCGCGGTCGACTACCTCTCCGCGGTCGGGATGGAGCGCATCGCCGCGCACGAGGCCGCGTTCGGGCAGCGTCTCGTCGAAGGGCTCGAGGCGATCGACGGCGTGCGGGTCCTGGGCGCGGGCATCGAGCTGCCGCGCGTGGGGCTCGCGAGCTTCGACGTGGCGGGGATCCACTCGCACGACGTCGGGCAGTTCCTCGACGACCAGGGCATCGCGGTGCGCGTCGGTCACCACTGCGCCCAGCCGTTGCACCGTCGGCTGGGTGTGACCTCATCGACGAGGGCGAGCACCTACCTGTACACCACCGCGTCCGAGGTGGACGCCGTCATCGAGGCGGTCGCCGGGGCGATCGCGTTCTTCGGGAGGGGCGCATGAGCGACCTGCAGAGCCTGTATCAGGAGCTGATCCTCGACCACTCGCGCACGCCGCACGGGTTCGGCCTCCGCGAGGAGATCCCCGCGCAGTCGCATCAGCTCAACCCGACCTGCGGCGACGAGATCACCCTGCAGGTGCATCGCAGCGCCGACGGCGGGGTGGAGGCGATCGCGTGGGAGGGACACGGGTGCGCCATCTCCCAGGCGTCCGCGTCCCTGCTCGCCGAGCTCGCCGAGGGCCTCACTGTGGACGAGCTCGAGGTGCGCATCGCCGCCTTCCGCGAGGCGATGCGCTCCCGTGGCACGATCGAGCCGGACGAGGAGCTGCTCGGCGACGCCGCGGCGCTCGGGGGAGTGTCGCGGTACGTGGCGCGCGTGAAGTGCGCGATGCTCGCCTGGGTCGCGGCGGAGGACGCGCTCACGCGCCTCTGACCGCGTTCGCCTGCCGTTCTCGACGGGAATAGCATCGGCCGGCAGGCGTTGGCCAGAGCATGACAACTCTCGGAATCATCGGAGCAGGCAACATCGGCAGCCAGGTCGCCCGTGTGGCGGTGGCCAACGGCTATGACGTCGTGATCGCGAACTCGAGAGGGCCGGAGACCCTGGCCGATCTCGTCGCAGAGCTCGGGCCGCGCGCGAAGGCGGCGACGGCGGAGGAGGCGGCCACCGCGGCGGACGTGGCCGTGGTGACGGTGCCGCTGCACGCGATCGATCAGCTTCCCGCCGCGCAGCTCGCCGGCAAGATCGTGCTCGACACGAACAACTACTACTTCGAGCGCGACGGGCACATCGAGGCCCTCGACAAGGGCGAGACCACCACGTCCGAGCTCGTGCAGGCGCAGCTCCCGGACTCGAAGATCGCCAAGGCGTTCAACCACATCTACGCCGCCGAGATCACCACAGACGGGAGCCCGGCCGGTACGCCGAACCGTCGCGCGCTGGCCACGGCCGGGGACGACGCGGAGGCCGTGGCCTTCGTCACCCGCTTCTACGACGAGGCCGGTTTCGACACGGTCAACGTCGGCCCGCTCAGCGAGTCGTGGCGCGTCGAGCGTGACCGTCCGGCGTATGTCATCCGGCAGAACGCGGAAGAGCTGGCGGAGAACGTCGCGCGGGCGAACCGTCTTCCCTGACGCGGCGCGCGCCCCGGTCTGGGATACCAAACTTGGCCAATCCCGGGCCGGGGTGCGACAATGCCCGGATGGCGGGGGCTGTGGGGGTAGGCGGGGAACTCGAGTCGGTCAGGGTCACGAGGATCCTCCGAGACGACATCGTGCTGGGTCGGCGCGCGCCCGGTTCCCGGCTGGTGGAGCGGGATATCGCCGCCGAGCTGAATGTGTCCCGACTCCCGGTGCGGGAAGCCATCCGCACGCTGGTCGCGGAGGGCGTGGTCGTCGCACGGCCCCGGACGTGGGCCGTGGTACGGGAATTCACCCATGACGACATCCGCAACTTCGCGGAGGTGCGCGAGGCGATCGAGACCCTCATCTTCGTGTTCGCGGCCGAACGCCACGATGCGAAAGGGCTCGCCCGACTGAGCGAGGCGTACGAGCGCGAGGTCGCCGCGGCCCGGGCCGGCGACGCGGAGACCGCCCGGACGGCGGCCGCGGCGTTCCATGAGGTCGCCGTCGACCTGGCGGGCAACGAGATGCTCGGCGAGCTCATCGCCGTGTTCCTGACGCGCTTGCGCTGGCTGTTCGGACAGCACGACGACCTGGAGGCGATGGCGGAGGAGCACCGCGTCATCCTCGAAGCCGTCCGTGCACGCGATGTCGAGGCGCTGCGACGGATCGTCCCCGCGCACCTGGCGAGCGGGCATTCCGCGGCCGAACGCCGGCTGACGCGTACGGTTTCCGGCTGACGCGCCACCCTCCACGAAGACGCACCCCACCGCGCGGAGACCCGGTTGTATCCTTGTCCGGTCGGAGTCGGTCCGGTCTGTTCGCGCTGTCCTGGGGAGCGAGATGCGAAGTCTTGCTGTCGTCGTCGGGGGGATCCTCCTGCTCGGAGGTGCTGCGCTCCTGGTGGTGGCCGATCAGGAGCGCGCCGCCGGTGTCGCCGCCGTGAAGGCGGAGATCGCGCGGATCGAGCAGGTGCTCGCGGAGTCGCAGGCCGAGAACCTCGAACTGGCGGAACGTCTCACCGCTCTGCGGTCGCGCATCGCGGAGCAGGACGCCGAGCTGAACGACACGACGGGCTTCCTGCCGTGAGGCGGCGGGTGCTCGCAGTGACGGTGTCGGCGGCCGTGCTCGTCGCGGCGGCCGCCGTCGCGCGATCCGACGCGCTGGACCAGGAGCGCGCGGAGGCGGTGGCCGAGCTCTCCGTGCTGGCCAACCGGTCCTACGACGCCGCGCAGCGCACCGACCACCTGTCCGGCGCCGTGGCGCGGGCCGAGCAGGACGCCGAGGATCGGGCTGCCGTGCTGGCGGTGCGGCCGGCATTCCTGGAGGAGCTCTCGACGTTGGCCGCCGTCCTCCAGGGCGCGGACGGCAAGGTCGACACAGCGGCGCAGCTCGCGTCCGCCCGGTCCGCCCAGGAGACTGTGCGCGCCGAGCGCCATGACCCGGACACCGTGGTCGCGGCGACCGCGACGGTGGAGGCGCTCACGCAGAAGGTCGGCACCGAGGTGGCCGGGTGGCAGGCGTCGCAGAGCGCCGGTCTCGGCGGACCCGCCTGGGCGTCGAGCGGGCCGGACGGCTACGCGCGGGTGCGCGCCGCCCTCGACAGGGTCGGCGGCGGGGGCGTCGGACTGTACGAGTCGTCGGCCTGTGCGGGTGGCACCGCGCCCGCCTGCGCCAACAGCAACGGCTACATCAAGTACCGCGCCGACATCACCGGCTGGAGCGAGGGGCGCCTGAACTGGGCGATGGCGCATGAGCTGGCTCACATCTATCAGTTCCGGGTCTGGGGCACCCTCACCTCCTCGGACGCGTACGGGGCGATGTTCGGCGGCGATCCGGAGTTCCTCGCCAACTGCATGGCTGTCGTCCGCGGCTTCCCGGGGGCGGTCGGGTGCTCCGGTGAGCAGCAGGCCTGGGCCTCGGGTATCTGGGTCGGCGTCGTCGGCTGAGCCTCGGCCCGATGCCGCCTGCCGATGTCGGACGTCTGCGGCATGCTGATCCGGAGCGATTCCGGCCGAGACTGCGCGGCATCCATACCGGTACGCTCGAGAGGAGGAGGTGCCGGTGGGACGGACTGCGGATGCCATCGCCGAAGGCGTCGCGATCGCGACGGCCGCTGCGCGCCTCGCCGTGAAGAACCACATCCTCATCGGCACCATCGCCGAGGACGGCGTCTTCGACCTCGACAAGTACGTCGAAGATGCGAGGGCTGCGCTCGGGGCGATGGCTGCGGAGTCGGAGGAGGCCGCCGCCACGGTCACGGCTCTGCGCAAGCGCGCCCGCGGTCGGCATTCCGATCCGGTGGGCACCCACGACTACCGTGACCGCGACGTGCGCAATCTCCGGCGGCGGGCGAAGCAGTCGCTCGGCGTCGCACAGCGTCTGCGAGAGATGATGGACGACCGTGCCCAACTGGAGAGCATCGTCGAGGAGGCACGCGCGGCGGCCTGGGCCGATGTGCGGCACAACCTCGACCGTCGACTGCGCGTCGAGGGCATGCGACCTGACCAGGATCCCGACTACGCACGTATGCGCGAAGCGCGGATGCAGGCGCTGCGACTGGTCGATCTCCAGGCGCTCTCGTCGCAGCAGCGGGCCAGGGAGAAGCGGCGGAAGAAGCAGGAGAAGGCGGCCGCGAAGGGCGACTGAGCCCTCGTTTCGCTTTCCGGTCTCGTCTGTTGTAGGCTGGTCGTCGGCCCGCTGAGCGGTAAAGCACCGCGGGTCCTGCGCCTCTAGCTCAATGGATAGAGCATCTGACTACGGATCAGAAGGTTGGGGGTTCGAGTCCCTCGAGGCGCACACTGTGTTGAGACAGTACGAAACCCCCGTCGCGGAAGCGGCGGGGGTTTTCGCTGTCCTGGGCACATGCGCTCCGGTCAGAGCAGGCTGGTGATCGCCGGGTCGCGCTCGGCGAGGTCGGCCGCCGTGGCCATGATGGCCGTGCGCATCGCGGCCACCGCGACCGCGGGGGTGACGTCGGAGCGATGGGCGAGACTGATCGTCCGGGACATCGCCGGGTGGTCGAGGCGCGCCGACCGCAGCGCGGGGCGTTCGTACAGCACCATCGCCGGGACCACCGCGACCCCGACGCCTCGTTCGACGAAGCGCAGCACCGCATCCATCTCCGCACCCTCCAGCGCGAGCGTCGGAGTGAGGTCCGCGGCACGGAAGGCGGCGTCCATCGCGGCGCGCAGCTCGTAGCTCTCATCGAACTGGATGAGCGGGAGGGTCGCGAGGTGCGCCAGGCTCACGGACGGGCCGTGGGTGACCGGCGGTGCGGCCGCCGACGAGATGACCACGAGCTCCTCCGCGAGCAGCGGGATGTGCGTGAGGCTGACTCCCGCGGGTACCGGCCCCTCGGACTGGGTGACGAGGGCGATGTCGACGGCACCGACGGCGAGCTGCTCGACGAGCAGCCGGGAGCCTCCTTCGGTGAGGTGCAGGTCGATGCCGGGGTGTGCGGCATGGAACGCGCTGAGGGCTTCCGCGACGAGGCTGATGCAGAGGGTGGGCGGAGCGCCGAGGCGCACGCGGCCGCGACGGAGTCCCGCGAGCTCGGCCACCTCGTCGCGGATGGCGTCGGCTTCGGCGAGCATGCGTTGCGCGCGGGGAAGGACCGTCTCGCCGGCGGCCGTCAAGGCGATGTGGCCGCGGGCGCGATGGAACAGCTCGGCGCCGAGCTCCCGCTCGAGGGTCGAGATCTGACGGCTCAGCGAGGGCTGCGCGAGATGGAGGTGCTCGGAGGCGCGGGTGAAGTGGCCGAGGCGGGCGACTTCGACGAACCCGCGGAGCTGCTCGAGGTTCATATCCATAGCGTACCCGCATGGTTTCCAGACGAACTATGCATTGGAGTTATTAGGATCGCCTAACTAGCGTCGAAAGCATGAATGCACCCGAACGACAGATCTCCACCACGGTCCTCGTGATCGGCACCGGAGGCTCCGGGCTCCGCGCCGCGATCGAGGTGGCCGAACACGGCGTCGACGTGCTCGCCGTCGGCAAACGTCCGCGGCAGGACGCCCACACGTCGCTCGCGGCGGGCGGTATCAACGCGGCGCTCGGCACGATGGACGCCGAGGACAGCTGGCAGCAGCACGCGGCGGACACGATCAAGGAGAGCTACCTCCTCGCCAACCCCCACACCGTCCAGATCGTCACCCAGGGCGCCGAACGCGGCATCCGCGACCTCGAGCGCTGGGGCATGGACTTCGCCCGCGAAGGCGACGGCCGCATCTCTCAGCGCTTCTTCGGCGCGCACACGTACCGGCGCACGGCCTTCGCCGGCGATTACACGGGCCTCGAGATCCAGCGGACGCTGGTCGCCCGTGCCGAGCAGCTCGACGTGCCCATCCTCGACAACGTCTACATCACCCGCCTCCTCGTGCGCGACAACGTCGTCTTCGGCGCCTACGGGTTCGACCAGGCGGACGGCACGCGCTACCTCATCCATGCGGACGCCGTGATCCTCGCCGCCGGTGGGCACAACCGCATCTGGCGTCGCACGTCGTCGCGGCGCGACGAGAACACCGGCGACTCCTTCCGACTCGCGGTCGAGGCGGGGGCGCGACTCCGCGATCCGGAGCTCGTGCAGTTCCATCCGTCCGGCATCATCGAGCCCGAGAACGCCGCAGGCACCCTCATCTCGGAGGCGGCGCGCGGCGAAGGCGGCATCCTCCGCAATGCGCTCGGGGAGCGCTTCATGGCGAAGTACGACCCCGAGCGGATGGAGCTGTCGACGCGGGATCGGGTCGCGCTCGCCGCCTACACCGAGATCCAGGAGGGGCGCGGCACCGTGAACGGCGGCGTCTGGCTCGACGTGTCGCACCTGCCCCGCGAGACCATCATGACCCGGCTTCCGCGCGTCTATCAGACGATGATGGAGCTGCAGATGCTCGACATCACGGCGGATCCGATCGAGATCGCGCCGACCGCGCACTACTCGATGGGCGGTGTGTGGGTGCGGCCGGACGACCACCAGACCGACGTCGGGGGGCTGTACGCGATCGGGGAGGCATCGAGCGGACTCCACGGCGCGAACCGTCTCGGCGGGAACTCCCTCATCGAGCTGCTCGTCTACGGTCGGATCGTCGGTCAGGCCGCGATGGCCCACGCCGCGGGGCTCGACGCCCAGCGCCGGTCCGCTGATGCGGTCGCCGCCGCCCGCGCCGAGATCGACGACCTCCTCGCCGCGGAGGGGCGCGAGAACGTGCGGGCTCTGCAGCGCGCGATCCGCAACCTCATGACGGAGTACGCGGGCGTGGTGCGGTCGGAAGAAGGCCTGAAGGCTGGACTCGCGGACCTCGACATGATCGAGGGGCGGATGGAGGACATCGGCATCCACCCGGACATCGCCGGGTTCCAGGACCTCGCCCACGCTTTCGACCTCAAGGCCTCCGCGCTCGCGGCCCGAGCCACGCTGGAGGCGGCGCGGGAGCGTCGGGAGACACGGGGATGCCACAATCGCAGCGACTTCCCGGACACCGATCCCACGTTGCAGGTGAACCTCGTGTGGTCGCCGACCGCTGGCGTGACGCGCGAGGAGATCCCCGCGATCCCCGACGATATCGCCGAGCTCATGCGCGACGTCGACACGACCGGCAAGCTCGTCGAGTAGTCCGCCGAGACCCCGCCTTCGCGTCGAGACCCCGCCCTGCACGCATCAGCAGGGCGGGGTCTCGGCGATAGTGCGGGGTCTCGGGGAGGGTTAGTCGACGCCGAGGCCGACGGCCTCGTGGTCAGGCTCCGGGTCGTCGCGCTTCGGGGCCTTCGGCTCCTCGCCGGGGGACTTCTCGGTGCTGGGCTCCTCCAGCTCCTCGGTGCTCGGCACCTCGGCCGGGTCCGCGTCCTCGGGGGAGTCCGCCTGCTCCGGCGTCGTCGCCTCGCCCTCCGCGGTGTCGGAGGCCGGGGTCGGGGTGGGGGTCTGCGCCTCGGGCGAGAGGTCGTCGTTCGCGGTCGGTTCGGGAGTGCTGTCGGTCATGATCGTCCCTTTCTGCGATGTCGTCCCCATAGCCTGCCTCGGACTCTCCGGGAGATGAAGGGCCTTGACGCGGACCTTCCGGCCGCGCGGTTAATCGCGGTGAACCGGAATCCCGAACTCGGCGTAGCCTGGAGGGGTGACTGCGTACGTCTCGGCCTTCGACCTCTTCTCCATCGGCGTCGGCCCGTCCAGCTCGCACACCGTCGGACCCATGCGCGCGGCCCTCGACTTCGCGCGGCAGCTCACCGCCTCCGGCGAGCTCGACCGTGTCAGCCGCGTCGAGTGCACGCTGTACGGCTCGCTTGGCGCCACCGGCATCGGCCACGGCACCCCGGACGCGGTGGTCGCGGGGCTTCGTGGTCTCGCACCGGAGACGTGCGACCCGGCGGCGGTCCGCGCGGCGTGGTCGGCGTACCCGGAGGGGGAGCCGCTGCAGATCGACGGCGCCCGAGCGGTGCCGTTCCGGAAGGACGACATCGTGTTCGCTCCTCGGACCCGACTCCCCGGCCACCCGAACGCCATGACGCTCATCGCCTGTGATGCCGACGGGACCACCCTGTTCGAGCAGACGTACTACTCGATCGGCGGCGGGTTCATCCGGCGCGAGGGGGAGGAGGCGCACCTCTCGACCGGTGCCTTCCCGCATCCCTATGCCGATGCCGCCTCGCTCCTCGCGGTGTGCGACGACCTCGGACTGTCCATCGCCGAGGTCGCCCGCCGCAACGAGACCGCGCTGCGGAGCGAGGAGGAGGTCGCCGCCGGCCTCGATGCGATCTGGGATGCCATGGCGGGCTGCGTGGACGCCGGTCTGCACAACGACGGCATCCTTCCGGGCATGCTGCAGGTGAAGCGCCGTGCCGGCACGATCCGCGCGCAGCTCGAGGCGGTCGAAGCCGATGGGCACCGAGAGCTGCCCGGCGAGTGGCTCGGCGCGTTCGCGCTCGCCGTGAACGAGGAGAACGCGGCGGGCGGCCGCGTCGTGACGGCCCCGACCAACGGCGCGGCGGGCATCCTCCCGGCGGTGGCGATGTACTGGTGGCGCTTCCTCGCCGACTCGGGACTCGGCGCCGGGAACGCGGTGACGCCGTACGGCGAGCTCGTCGGCAGCGCGCTGCTCGGCTTCGACGGAACTCCGCCGTCGCCTCCCGCACTCGACGGGGCGGATGAGGAGATCGCCGAGGCGAACCGCCGCCGGGGCATCCGCAGGTTCCTGTTGACGGCCACCGCGCTCGGTTCACTGTTCAAAGCCAACGCCTCGATCTCCGGCGCCGAAGGCGGGTGTCAGGCCGAGGTCGGCTCCGCGTGCGCGATGGCCGCGGGCGGACTCACCGCGGTGATGGGCGGCACGAACCGGCAGATCGAGAACGCCGCGGAGATCGCGATGGAGCACCACCTCGGCCTCACGTGCGACCCGATCGGCGGACTCGTGCAGATCCCGTGCATCGAGCGCAACGCGATCGCCGCGTCGACCGCCGTCACCGCCGCCCGCCTGGCGCTCCGGGGCGACGGCAGCCATTACGTCTCGCTGGATGCCGTCGTCGAGACGATGCGCCAGACGGGTCTCGACATGTCGACGAAGTACAAGGAGACCAGCGAGGGCGGTCTGGCGGTGAACGTCATCGAGTGCTGATCTCGCCGACCCACCCCCTTTCGCGCGCCCCGGCCCGTTGCGTGCGCACGGAGAGGGGTGGCAGGCACGCAGAGGGGTGGCTCGACGGAGGAGGGAGAGGTGCGTTCGCGCAGGTGCTGTGCGAGGGACTGAAACGGGGACCGGGAGCGGCGACGACGCATCTGCTCGGTGGGCGAGGATCCGCGGGGCCGTAGGCTGACGGGCATGACCGAGCAGAAGGCGCCGAGACGACGCGGGCGCCCGCGCGGCGGCACCGACTCCCGCGAGCGCATCGTGTCCGCGGCCGTCGACGAGTTCGGGGCGCAGGGGTACGACGGCGCGACGGTGCGGTCGATCGCCGCCCGGGCTGGGGTCGACTCCGCGCTCGTCCACCACTACTTCGGCACCAAGGCCGACCTGTTCGCCGAGGCCGCCGGAATACCGCTGCGCCCCGACCTCGACGTCCCGGAGATCCTCGCGGGGCCGAAGGCCCAGGCGGGGGCGCGGCTCGTGCGCTATGTGCTCGACGCCTTCGAGAAGCCCGACGTGCGCCGCCGCGGGGTGCTGCTCCTGCGCACGGCGATCGGGAGCAGGCTGACGACCCCCCTGCTCGCCGGCTTCCTCTCCCGCGAACTGCTCTCCCGCGTGGCGCGCCGCCTCGATGTGCAGGACGCCGACCTCCGCGCCGCACTCGTCGCCTCGCAGATCGCCGGCATGCTCATCGGCCGCTACGTCCTGCAGCTTCCCGCGCTCGCCGGCGCCTCCGTCGACGAGCTCGTCGGCCGCGTCGGCCCCACCGTCCAGCGCTACCTCTTCGACTGACCCTCGCCGCGGCGGGCACACCTTCGGAGATCTCGGCCGCCGCACCGGACGGCACGGGCCGCCGGCGGCGTGTCGATCCGGCGCTCCGAAGCCGTGCCCGCCCGAGAATCGTTGACGCCCGACGAGGGGAGGCGCATAATTCATCGCATGATGAATAATGCGGCCGTCGAGATCACGCAGCTCCGCGTGCGGCGTGGGGCCGTGTCCGTGTTCGACGGCATCGATCTCGCCGTGCCCCGCGGCCAGATCACGGGTCTCCTCGGCCCCTCCGGGTGCGGCAAGACCACGCTCCTGCGGTCGATCGTCGGTGTGCAGCGGATCGCGTCCGGTGACGTGACCGTTCTCGGCGAGCCGGGCGGGTCTCGCCGGCTCCGGCACCGTGTCGCGTACGGCACGCAGGGCGCCTCGGTCTACGGCGATCTCAGCGTGCGGCAGAATCTCGCTTACTTCGCCTCGCTCCTGAAGGCGCCGAAGGGCGACGTCGACCGGGTCATCCAGGAGGTCGGTCTCGGCGCGCAGGCGGGGCAGCTCGTCGACGCGCTGAGCGGCGGCCAGGCGACGCGGGTATCGCTCGCGGTCGCGTTGATCGGCGCCCCCGAGCTCATCGTGCTGGATGAGCCGACCGTCGGCCTCGACCCCGTGCTGCGCGCGGAGCTCTGGACCCTGTTCCGCCGGCTGGCCGACCGGGGCGTCACGCTCATCGTCTCGAGCCATGTGATGGACGAGGCGGTGCGCTGCGACCGACTGCTGCTGATGCGGGAGGGGAGGATCATCGCCGACACCACGCCGTCGTCCCTGCTCGCCGACACCGGCACGACCGACGCCGAAGCCGCGTTCCTGGCGCTGATCGAACGCGACAGAGCCGCCGACACCGCGACCACCAGGCGCGCACGCCGAGAAGCCCAGGAACGCCAGGAGGAGGACGGGACATGAACGGCCGACGGTTGTTCGCGACCGCCGGCCGAGTGCTCACGCAGCTCCGACACGACCCGCGGTCCATCGCCCTGATGCTCATCGCCCCGAGCCTGCTCGTCGGTCTCTTCGCCTGGCTGTTCAGCGAGCAGGACGGCGTGTTCGACCAATTCGGTGGTGCCATCCTGGCGTTGTTCCCGTTCATCGTGATGTTCCTCATCACGTCGATCACCACCTTGCGCGAACGCCGTTCCGGCACGCTCGAACGGCTGATGACCACGCCGCTCGAGAAGGCCGACTTCATCCTCGGGTACGCGCTCGCGTTCGGGCTGATGGCTCTGCTGCAGGCGGTGATCACGGTCTCGTTCGCAGTCGGGGTGTGCGGGCTCGACGTGGACGGGCCGCTGTGGCAGCTGGGTCTCGTCGCGGTGGTCGATGCCCTGCTCGGCACGGCGCTGGGGCTCCTGGCGAGCGCGTTCGCCCAGACCGAGTTCCAGGCGGTGCAGTTCATGCCGTTGCTGGTGTTCCCGCAGATCATCCTCGGCGGTCTGTTCATGCCGCGGGACCAGATGCCCGACGTGCTGTATGCCATCTCCGACTGGCTGCCGCTGAGCTACGCGATCGACACGATCAACGCGGTCGCGGCGGGCGACGAGGGCTGGGACGTGTTCGGCCCGCTGCTCGTCGTCGTGGCCTTCGCCGTCGGCGCCCTGGTGCTCGCCGCGCTCACGCTGCGGCGGCGCACAGGCTGAGCAGCGATCGCGCGGGTCAGCGGGCGGCGCGGTTCTTGGTGTGCTTCGTCGGCACGGCGGCCCACGGGTCTTCGGGCCAGGGGTGCCGGGGGTAGCGGCCGCGCATCTCGGCGCGTACCTGGGCATAGGGACCCGACCAGAACGAGGCGAGGTCGTCTGTGACGGCGAGCGGCCGCCCCGCCGGGGACAGCAGGTGGAAGAGAACGGGGACGCGGCCGTCCACCAACCGGGGAGTCTCCGCCCACCCGAAGCACTCCTGCAGCTTCACCGCGACGACCGGGCGTGCGGTCGGATCCCCGTCGGGTTCCGGATAGGTGATGCGTACGCGGGAGCCGCTGGGCACCTCGAGCCGCTCCGGGACGAGGGCATCGAGGTGCACGGCCTCGGGCCAGGGCAGCAGACGACGAAGGGCGGACATGAGGTCCAGCCGGCCGACGGGGGTGCCGGTCGCCAGAGCGTCGAGCTCCGGTGCCAGCCACGCGTCGAGGGATTCGAGCAGACCCGCGTCCGACACCTCGGGCCAGGGCTCGCCGAGCTCGCGTCGCAGCAGTGCGAGTCGACGCCGCAGGGCGTCCGCCCCATCGGACCACGTGAACATGCCGAGGCCGTCGCGTCGTAGTGCTCGGCCCACGGCATCCCGGCCTTCCGCGGCCGCGGCGCGCACCGGCACCGACGACCGCAGGATCGCACCGATCCGGCGTTCGCGGCGGGCCTGTACCCGACCTCCGACGAACTCGGCCTCGACACGATCGGTCATCAGAGGGCCCGATGCACGCTCCATCTGCTCCTCGGTGAGTACGGCTGCGGAGCGGATGACCGCACCGGAGCCGGCTGCCGCCCGGGACGAGGCTCGGGCGACGTCGGCCACGGCGAGCCATTCCGACGCGGCGAGGGGACCGCTCACTCCGGCCCGGGTGCCGGACGCCAGCAGGTAGGTCGCGCCCGATCCGGTGCGTTCGACACGGTGAGCGACACGCTCGGGGAAGGCCAGCGCGATGAGGAGACCGACGCCGTCGAGACCGGCGCGGGTGTCCGGCGCCGGAGCGACCAGGCGTTCCAGACGGCGCGCCTCCTCGCGCCAGCGGCGGGCTTCGGCCGTGCCCCCTCCGCGCAACGCGACGAGAGCGTGGGCGATGTCGGCATCCGGGACGCGATGGTCCCCGCCGAGAAGAGCCACGACCTCGGCCGCGAGCCGGCTCCCCGCCACGGGACGGCCGTCCCGCAGCGCTCTGGCCAGCCGCGGATCCGTGGGGATCCGTGCCAGCGCACGGCCTTCCGCCGTCGCTCGACCGTCGTCGTCGATCGCCCCGAGACCACGGAGCACGGCGACAGCCTCGGCGAGACTGTCGGGTCGCAGCGGTTCGATCATGCGCAGGACGGCACCGCCCGGCGCGCCCCAGCACGCGAGGAGGAGGGCGGCATCGGTGAGGTCTGCCGTGGCGATCTCCGGCGACGGCCGCGCAGGAGCGGCAGCATAGGTGCGCTCGTCCACACAGCGGATGACGGTGCCGGGGCCCTGTCGAGTGGCGCGTCCGGCTCGCTGCACGCACGAGGAACGGGAGGCGGCGGTGGTGACCAGACCGGTCATCCCGCGGGCGGCGTCGCGCTGCGGCTGCCGGGCCAGACAGCTGTCCACGACCAGCCGCACCCCTGGCACCGTGAGAGACGACTCGGCGAGGGAGGTGGTGACGATGATGCGGGGAGGCTCTTGCGGCGCGCGACCGCGGATCACGGCGTCCTGCTCCGCGGGGGAGATCTGGCCATGCAGCTCCCGCACGTCGAAGGTGCCGTTCAGCGAGCGGACGCGTCGGGCGATCTCCGACACCTCGCGGGCGCCGGGGGCGAAGACCAGCACGTCGGCTTCGGGGTCCGCATGGACCAGCTCGGCGGCTGCGGATGCGGTGACGCCGGCGACGTGGTCGAGAAATCCCCGGGTGACGCCCCGCTCGTCGAGGCGGGGCAGGGGACTCGGTGCCCAACGCTCGGTGAGGGGGAACGCCGGGACATCGTGGTCGACGATCGGCGCGGGAGCCTCCTCGGTGCCGATGACGGCGGCGATCCGCTCGGCGTCGAGGGTGGCGGACATCGCGATGACGACGAGGTCATCACGCAGTTCGCGCACCTCCGAGAGCAGGCCGATGAGGAGATCCGTCTCGAGAGCCCGTTCGTGCACCTCGTCGATGATGACCGCACTGACGCCATCGAGTCCGGGGTCGTCGAGCATCCGTCTCAGCAGGACTCCGGCTGTGACGAACTCGACCCTGGTGTCGGGCCCGGCGGTGCGCTCGCCGCGGACGGTGAAGCCCACCCGGGAGCCGAGCGGGGAGCCGTCGAGGTACGCCAGGCGGCGCGCGGCGGCGCGTGCGGCGACGCGGCGCGGCTGGGTGACGATCACGCGACCGGTGCTTCGTGAGGCGAGAAGCGGTGGCACGAGAGTCGTCTTGCCCGTGCCCGGCGGCGCGGTCACGACCACGGATCCGCTCGCGTCGAGGGCTGTGGAGAGCTCGTCGAGGGCGCCCGCGAAAGACAGACCGGCGCCGATGGTAGCGAGGTCGAAGGCGGCGCGCGTCATCCGTCCAGTCTGCCCGGTCGGGAGACGACGGATGCCGCGACCGTGTCGGTCGCGGCATCCGCAGTGAGGTGTCGACTACTCCGCGGCGGGAGCCGCGGGAGCGGGCGGTGGAGGGGTGGTCGGCGTCGAGACGCGGGGCGTGGGCGGGGGAGTCGAGGCTTCGGCGACTCCCGCTCCGAAACCGCGGCCGACGGCCTGTCCCTGGATGATGCCGGCGAGGTCGAGGCCGGTCGCGGAGTGCACGCTGTCGAAGACCGAACGCAGGGCCTTCGCGCTGTCGGCACCGACGACGTTGGACGCGCCGTCCTCGCCGGATCCGCCGACGATCGAGACGCTGCCGATCGCGGCGTAGCCCTTCGCGAACTCGGACATGATCGAGGGCAGCACCTCCAGCACGCGCTGCGAGAGGAACGCGTCCTGGTTGGAGGCGATGGCTTTGGCCTCAGCCTCGACGGCGGCGGCACGGGCCTCACCCTCGGCGCGGATCGCCTCGGCCTCGGCGTTGGCGCGCAGGCGACGGGCTTCGGCTTCCGCCTCCGCCTGGGCGCGCAGCGCGTCGGCGTCACCGGTGGCCTTCGCGATCGCGGCCGCCGCCTCACCGTCGGCGCGCGCCTTGTCGGCCTGCGCCTGCTGCTCGGCGATGCGGGTGCGCGCCTCGGCCTGCTTGACCTGCTCGATCGCCGCCGCCTCGGCCGCGCGCTCACGCGTGTAGAGCTCGGCCTGCGCGCGGGTCTCCGCCTCGTACCGCTGCGCGTCCGCGACGCGCTTGACGTCGGCGTCGAGCTGCGCCTGCTTGTTCTCGGCCTGCTGCTGGAGCACGGCCTGCTCGGCCTGGGCGCGGGCGAGCTGCTCGGCCTGCTCCGCCTCGGCGCGGGCGCGGCCGATTCCGGCGTTGGCGTTGGCCGTGTTCGTGTCGAGCGCGGTCTGCTCGACGAGGTTCGCCTCCTGGTTCGCGATGTTCTTCTGGTTGATCGCGCGGTCGGCGTTGGTCTGCGAGATCTCCGCGGCCTGGCGCTTCGCCTGGATCTCCGGGGCACCGAGGGACTGGATGTAGCCGACCTTGTCGGTGATGCCCTTGATCTGGAAGGAGTCGAGGATGAGGCCCTGCTCGGCGAGCTCCTGGGAGACGTCGGCGGCGATCTGGTCGGAGAACTTCTTGCGCTCCCGCATGAGCTCCACGACGGAGAGCGTCGCGACGATGCCGCGCAGGGCGCCTTCGAGCTGCTCGGTGGTGAACTGCTCGATGGCCTTGTCCTGGGAGGCGAAGCGCTCGGCGGCGCGGCGCACCAGCAGCGGATCGGAGCCGATCTTGACGATCGCGACGCCGTCGACGTTGAGGGTCACGTTGTCGAGCGACTGTGCTTCCGCGTTGAGCGACACCTGCCGCGACCGGAGGGAGATGATCTCGTGGCGCTGAGTGATCGGGTTGACGAGCGACTTGCCGTTCACGATGACCGTGACGGGCGATTCCGACATCTCGGAGCTGCTCGTGCCGTCGGCGCCGATGACGGCACGCTGCACCTTCTGCTTGCGTCCGGAGATGACGAGCGCTTCGTCGGCGCGAGCGACCTTGATCCAGCTGCGTGCGAACAGCAGCAGGATCAGCAGGACGACGATCACGGCGACGACCGCGACCCCGACGATGGTGAGGATGCCGATGATTCCGGCGATCTCCATGGATGACCTCCCTGGTTCCCCCCGAGGGGGCGGTCCGATATGCCCACGGTCGATGTGGGCGTGCGCAACCCACCCTGCCAGAAAAGCGACGCCCGCCACCGTCGCGGCCGTCATGATCCCGTCGTCGGTGGAGACGCCACCGACCGCGGCGACTGTGGAGGGAGGGAGCCGTCAGCGGGTGCGGAGCTTCTCCGCGAGGTCGCGCAGCAGACGCAGCTCCTCGTCGTCGAGGCGTGACATCCGGTCGGCGATCGACCGGCCGTGCACTGTGGCGAGCGCACGGAACGCCCGGGCGCCCTCGTCCGTCGCGCGGATCAGGGCGCCGCGGCCGTCGTCGGGGTCGGCGCACTTCGCGACCAGCCCTCGAGTCACCATCCGGTCGACGAGACGGGAGACGCTCGGCTGGCTGATGAGCATGTTGGCGGTGATGTCGCGCAGGCGGGCGGTCATCTCCGGCGAGCGCGTCACCGTGAGCAACACGTCGTACTCGGCCTGCGTGATGTCGCCGGTGTCGAAGTCCGCCGCCATCTCGGTGAACAGTTCGTGCTGCGCGCGGAAGAGGCTTTCCCAGGCCTCCAGCGCGAGCTTCCGATCGGTCATCCTCACAGAGTACCGGGCGCAGTAAAGGGCCGGTCGGAGAGGCTCCCGACCGGCCCTTGTCCCTTGCACCAAGAGTGTCCTGCAATCACATGCGGTGGATGCCACAGCAAACATTCACCGTGCGATCACTGTATAACGGCGAGGTAACGAATGCAACGGTTTCATCACGATGATTCGGGCGGATACTTGTCCGATCTCACGAAAAGTGTCGGAGTCTCACGAGAACTGTCGGAGCGTCTCACGAAGGTGTCGGAATCTCACGACACGTGTCGGAAGCACGGCGTGTCGCCGAACCCCGCGGGGCACCGGACGTACTCTGCACGTGAGCCGATCTCGCTCACATCGCGGGGATCGTTCGTCAGGGCTCAGGACATAGGTCGGAACCGCTCCTCAGGAGAGAGGCTGGCTGCCGAATAGGACGTATCCGTCGATGTCGATTGGATCCCTATGGACCTGACCCAGCAGTGGCTTGCCCCGTCCGCCCGCGAAGTGGGTGTGACGCGAGCGCGCGTCGAGTACAGCCTTGATGGCGTGCAACTTGAACTTGATGCCGTCGATTGTGACGACGTGCCGTTCGAGCGAGGTGATCCTGTTCGGAGCTTCCCCAACTGGCGACTCAAGCGGCACTATGACGGGTACCACTGGATGGGGCTGCTAGGCAGGTCCATCGGTTTCGAGTCGCTGACCGAGCGGGGCTGCCTCATCGAACTGGACCGAACGCCCGGCGTCGTCGCTGTTGCGAGCCAGCCGATGTGGATTCGCTGGACCACACCTGACGGTTCGCGCGAGCACTACCCGGACTACTTCGTGCGTCTCGCCGACGGGCGGGCCGTGCTGATTGATGTCAAACCCGCGCACCGGATCGACGATGACGCCCGGGAACAGTTCGACATGACGGCCGTGTTTGCAGCGCAGCGCGGATGGCGCTACGTCATCTATGACGCGGAGTCGCAAGTCCGCGAGGCCAACTTGCGATTCCTTGCGCCATTCCGAGGCAGCGCAAGCACCGGATGGGTGCCGAAGCTCCCCAATGACGGGTTGCCGCTTGCCGAGGTGGCCGCGCTGTACGGCGTCGGAGCCGAAGGGTACGCGCATTGCTACGCGCACCTTTGGTCAGGTGTGCTCGAGTCAGATTTCGATCAACCGCTCAGCGTCAAGACGATCGTGCGGGAAAGGAGCGCGTGATGCGCGTAGCAGTTGGCGGGAAGCTGATGTGGCGTCAACGCCAGTACATGGTTCTACTCATCGGGAAGGACTCAGCGACGCTCCGAGACGACGACGGGGCCGAAGTCGAGATCGCCGTTGACGAACTTGGACGCGATGCGACACCTATGCCTTCGGACACTTCCGGTCTTCGGCACCTGTCGCCACAGGTGGAGGACATCGAGCCAGGCATGGATCCCTGGCTGCAGGCGTGCATCAGGATCGAAGGTTCCCGCGACGAGGTCGGTGTCGGAAAGGCGGTCGAAAGCGAGCGCGAGTGGTTGGAGCTTCGCCTCGGCACGCCCATCTCCACACGCGCCGTCGAGCGTCGGCTCAAAGCGTTCCGGGAGCAGGGGACGACCACCGCAGGTAAACGCTCACCGCGGAAGAGCAGGTGGGACCCGCGCCTCATCGAGGCTATGAACCACGTCTTGGCAGGGAAGAGCCGCACATCGACCGTGAGCCGGACGACGGCGATCGAGCAGATCACGCGACGCGTCGAAAGGCTCTACGGCGATTCGGTGAAGGTGCCTAGTCGATCGACGTTCTTCCGGCTTCTGGACGCGGAAGATCGAGGGCAGTTCACGTTCGGATCGGCAAAAACTCGCGAGTCAGTGGCGCTTCAACCCGACGGCACGTTCGGCACCCGCACGGCGCTGCGCCCGGGCGAACTTGTCGAGATGGACTCCACGCGCATCGATATCATGTTGCGCATCGATGAGGAGACGGTCGGGCGGCCCGAGCTCACGATTCTCATTGATGTGGCGACGCGTTCTATCCTCGCCGCGATGTTGCGGCCCGAGGGCACGAAGAGTGTTGATCTGGTAGCAGTTCTTGCGCGCGCACTGGTGCCGTACGGTCGGCGCATGGAAGGAGCGCGTGAGACTAGGCAACTGATCTCGAGTGCATGGGCTGACGACCAGCTGATCGATCAAGATCGGTTCGAGCGACAGCGTCGCGCCCAGCCGTACGTGTTCCCCGACACGATCACGACGGATCGCGGCCGCAACTACTTGTCTCGGCACTTTCGCGCTGCGTGCGAGACTCTGAAGATCTCGCTGATCACTTCGGCGCCGCACACCCCGACGGACAAGCCGCACGTCGAACGCGCATTTGGCTCGATCAACTCGATGTTGCTGCAGCACGCCAAAGGGTACGTTGGGCGCAGCGTCGAGCATCGGGGCCGGGACGTGGATGCTGACTCTGCCGAACTCTTGACGATCGCTCAGGCCCAGGAGTTGATCGAGGACTGGATTGCGGTGGAGTGGCAGAACCGTCCGCACGACGGCCTACGAGACCCGCTGCATCCTCGCATCAAGTTGTCGCCGAACGAGATGTGCCGAGCGTTCCGCGCATACGTGCTGGAGCTTCACGTGCCGCTGACGCGGGACGACTACATCGCACTGTTGCCCGTCCAGTATCGAGTGCTCAATCGCTACGGCGTGCGCATCGACCATCGCATCTACAATTCAGAACGACTCAAGGGTTTGTGGCGGCGCAAGTCTGACGACAAGGCGAGAAACGGACGATGGCCAATCCGCATGGACCCCTACAACCTGCATGTCGTATGGCTCGAATTGGATGGCGAGTTCATTCCGCTTCGATGGTCGAATCAAGTCCATGAGCTACCGATGCTCGGTGATGTATGGCGATATGCCCGTGCACAGCACAGCACGCGTGACGCAGCGATTGACGCCGAGAGGAGAGAGCTTGCGGACGCGATCAAGACGTTCGCCGCCCAAGGCAATCCGGTGCCTCGCAGTGCCAATCAGGCGAAAGTCGCGAGGCAACGCGCTCGGGCGAAAGCCGTGGCAGACGATCCGATGAACTTCACGAGCGTGAAGAGCGTTGAATCGGCGGAGTCCTCCGACCGAGTGCAGGCGGATGCGACTGAAGTCGAGGATCTCGAGGAATGGCCCAACACCGGCGGTTTCCCGTTCATCGGTGACTCACTGGAGGAGACACGGCGAAGGATCTCCGAATGACCGAGATCAGCACGAAAGAAGGTTGGCGGGAGCACGTCGATACGGTTTACGAGCGTCCGGCGCCAGTCACAGTGGACGAGCTTCGAGAGATGAGCTTTGGGGACCGTGCGTTGTACAACCAGGGCCGCGCCCAGTTCTCGCAGGCGGGCGCGTTCGTGCGAACCCCGCATTTCCAGGACTTCCAGGCTGCTGTACGCGACCGGGTCATGCTCAATGCCTACCGGCGGGTGGGGAAGCTGGGGCTGATCCTGTCGGGTGAGCCGGGGCAGGGCAAGAGCACGTCTCTCGTCGAGGTGGGCAAGGCTCATGAACGGCGTCGGCGAGAGACGAAGCATCCGTCCGCAGGTCGCGGCAAGATCCCTGTCGTGTACGTGGCAGTGCCGGCGCAATGCTCCGCGAAAGCCTTGATGCACGAGTTCGCTAGATTCCTTGGGCTACCGGTGCTCAACCGCATGACATATGGGGATCTGCTCGACATGGTCGCGAATGCATTGCGGCGGTGCTCCACTGAGCTGGTCTTGATAGATGACGTGCATCACCTGGACTTGAAGTACCGGCAGAACATTGAAGCGTCGGACATGCTCAAACAGCTCTCGGAACGATGCGGTGGCACGTTTGTGTATGCCGGAATCGCCGTAGAGACTACGGGCCTCTTGGACGGTGAGCGTGGCGGTCAGATCGGGAAGCGCTTCGAAATCCACGTCGCGGTCCCCTTCCCCTTGAACAACATCGAGGAGAAAGCCCGTTGGGGAGATCTGCTGCTCGCGTTGGAGAACTCGCTCTGTCTTGCCGAACAGCCCGCGGGGTCCATTCTTCCTGCTGCGGCCACACTCCACGCGTTGACCGGTGGGGAGATTGGTCTGCTCAAGGACCTCCTCCAATTCGCGGCGCTCAGGGCCATGGAGGATGGAACGGAGAAGCTCGATCTCACCTCGTTCGAACGCGGCCTCCGGCGACGCCAAGAACTAGCCAAAGTACTGGATCCCAAACCGCGACGACCGCGCGCTCGCGCGAAAACGACATGACCACGCTCTCGTCACTCCCGGTCCGTGTCAGTCTCTATTCCGGTGAGACGCCGGCCAGCTACTGGTCTCGACTCTGCGTGGCTAACGCGATCACCGAGAAGGATCTCTGGCTCTCATTGCGCAAGCGAGACCACGCGCTTCCCATCCGAGTGACTCCGCGAAGTGCACTTGCGCAGATAGAGGTTCTCGGTGGTCTTACGACTGGGGCCCTGCTCCGCGATACCGGTGGCCTTAAGTGCGGCCATGGCGGTGCGACTCGGCAGGTAGAGTGCCCAACCTGTAGGTTGATCCCTCCTGCTGTCGTATTGTGCACGCGTTGCGCTGCCGGCCACCGAATCGTCGTGTCGCGGATGCACGGGCCCGTCTGCCTGCGCCATCGGCGCTGGTGCGGTAGCCCTGACGACAAAGACACCATCGCGCGACCAGACCATTTGGCTGCGCAACGAGTTCTCAACGGTCCGCTCGCCCTACGCGGCGTGCACTATCGATCCCCGGAGGTGGGTGCGGCGGCGGAACTGCTCACCCTGCACAGTCCAGGCGACGATGTTGAGTACGTTCGGGAGGAAGAGGTTCGTTCTTTCTCTCAGCGCGTCAATCTAACGGTTCTGCTGACGGATTCCCGTCTCGTCGACATCTTGATGGTTCCGACAGTCGGCGGATATGCACTGGCAATGATCTTGGACCGGATCGTGACCGCGCACGCAATGGGGCGTCGAACCGCTGAGAGTGTGCTCGACGGGTTGCAGGTCCACGGGCGCGAACTCCGGATCGGGACGTGCGTAGTGCCCTCGCAGGGCGGCCGGGTACTCACACCATCCGCCCAGCGGATGCTCGGTCGAGCCAAGACAATCCGGGCGCACCTGCTTCACCATCGCGTGGAGACAGTCGCGAGATAGCGATGCGAAGCCTTCCGTGCCGTGTAGACCCAATCCCTGGTGAGACGCCGGCGGGCTTTCTCAACCGGCTCGCGGAATCCAATGCGCTGGAGATCGACACCTTCACGCGCCATGTCTGGCGCGAACTCAATGTAAGGATGATGGCTACTGCGGATCGTCGCTTCATAGCGGCCGTCGAATTTCTCGGTGGTCTGCGGTCTGGGTTCTTTGACCGCGAACGAGCGAAGTTTCGCCTCTATCGCAGATGTCACCATACGGGGTGGGCCCTGCGGCGTTGCGCCACTTGTGATGTCGTTGACCGTGCGCGCACTGCATGCCTGGTGTGCAGCGAGGGCAACCCCACTGAGGTGTTCAGCAGAGGAGGGCGATTTTGCGTCCGTCACCGTCGGTGGCATTACGGCAGTGAAGATGAAGTCGTGGCCGATTCCGACGGCTGCCTTCGCGCCGAGCAAGCGCTCTCGGGACTGCTCTGGAGTCGCGGGGTGACGTTGCACACCGGTGAGTTCGACCTCGCCACGCGGCTCATCCTTGATAGCTGGCAGGAGCAACCAGCTGCAGACCAGCACGTTGCCCGGCGCACATACGGCCCCGTCGTGGAGCTTCTCGTGACGCTCACCTATCCGGACGTCGCCCTCACTATGGCAGCGCTTGCCGAAAGCCACCGTCGCCAGGTTGAGGGGCTGATCGGACTCGTCGTCGGTGCCGGGAACGGGAGCAGGACGCCAGAACTGGAAGACACAGCAAACCGTGTGATCAGGGTGCATCGCGCCGCGATGTATGAAGCGCTTCGGATGCCCAGTTCGAACGGGGCGACGATCACGACAGCACCTTTCGAGAAGGGGATTGCGGAAGCGTCGTACCGCGCCAAAGCAGTGTTACTCCGACACATCACGCGATCTGGGCGGCGAGATGAGTTCGGAGAGCGGGTGGTGAGCGCGGCACCCGCTTCCCGTGTCGTCTCTCGCCGTCTCGTTCCGGGCTGGGCTGACGACGCTCCATGGAACGCAGCGTCCGGCGGTGGTGTGTCAACGGCTACGCAGATCGGGCGGGGCGCCAGGGATCACGTCCACCAAGCCGACGCCGAGCACTTGGGTGAGTGCCAGGAGCGTGCGCAACGTGGGGTTAGCAGGATGCCCGGGGCGTGACTCGCCCTTCTCATACTTCTGATAGGTGTACCGAGTCAGGCCGGCACGATAGGCCACGTCTTCTTGACTAAGGCCAGCGCGATGGCGAGCGGTGCGCAGTGAAGTCGCGAAGCGCTGAGCAAAGGAGGCCCATTCGGCCTCGAGGTCATCGTCTCGCTGGCGCACCTAACAAGCGTCGAGACGTTCGTGTCAGCGTATGGCCTAATCCGTATGGCATATTTCGAAAGGCCATACGAGACGGAGGTCCAGGCGTAAGCCGAGTCTTTGATCACGCCCGGGTATTCGGCGAGCACTCAATCACCGCTCCCTCCTTCGTCAGCCTCGAACGCGCGCCAGAAGCTGCGTTCGAGATCGCTCATCGGTTCAGTGGGAAGGTCGGCGGCTTCCTCGCGCAGCCGTGCGAGCTCGGCTTCGATCAGGTCTCGATTCTGATCTCGCCACTCCCGAACGCTGGGGTCACGGAGCAGGCCTGTCTCGGCACTCCCTGCGTACTCGAGGAGCAACTCACAGTCGATGGCAGACGCCATGACTCGAGCGTTCACGGCGTTGTTGGGGCTGAGCTCGGAGAGATGGGTGGCGGCATCTGACTCCGACATCTCTATTCGATACCGCTGGATGTCGCCGTACTCGCTTGGCTGAGTGCTAACGTGCGTCACCGTGATCGTGCGACCGTTGATTGTGAGCTCGTTCATCTGCCCTCCTTGAGTCGAACAGGGCAGACTATCAGTGCTCATCCCCAGTCTGAGAGGGAAGACAGCCCGGTCGAATGACGTCGTCGTGACCGGGAATGAACGTAATCGCTCCGAGTCTCGACCAGTAGCTCACGAGCCAGCGCTGGAGCAGTTCGCGCTGCTCGAGTCGCTGAACGAGCGAGCGCCCGGGGTCGTCGATGATGCGTTCCCAATCAGGGCTGGAGTAGATCTCATCGAAGAGCTCGGCGGGGGAGGGTCCGGTGCCGTGGCGATCCCACCACGAAAGTGTCAGCTGGCCTGCGAGCTCGGCGGTTGAGCTGCCTTGGGGCTCTTCGATCGTGCCGATCAACGCACTGAGGTACGGATCGTCCACCGCCAAGGCGAACGGTTCATGCTCGATCGCCATCACTTCCATAGAGTGAAGGATGCCATACGGATTAGGCATGACGCCTCAGGTGAAGGCCATTGGTCGGAGGCTCCGTATTCGAGAGCAGGGTCTGTATCGGCGAACGGGCGAAGCCGATCGAGAACTTCGCCTTCAATCACGTCGGACAAGGCGCCGGATAGGAATGAAGCCAGGCCGATACCTACCGACTCGACCGGTCCCCACCCGATAAGGTCGGACTAGACCCAACGTCGCTGGGCGAGCTCCGGAGAGGCAGACATGACTGAGGCATGGCTTTCGGTCGAGGACATCGCCCAGCATCTCGGCGTGTCGAAGGACACCGTCTACACCTGGGTCGCGAACAAGGGGATGCCCGCCCACAAGGTTGGCCGTCTCTGGAAGTTCCAGCCGAGCGAAATTGATGACTGGGTCCGCAGTGGTGGCGCGGCAACACAGGAGAACGAAGGCTGATGTCACGACTCACAGATCTTCTGCGGCAGCTCCGCCGCGCCGACGCGCAACTTGCTGCTGACCTCGAGAAGGAGATCGCCGCACTGACCAAGCGACGCAGCTTCGGTCTCGTCTTCGAGCGACACCAGCCGGAGGCGGTCGACCTTCCCGGCCAGCCCGTTCGACGCGCCTCGAAAGTGCGCGTGCTGCCGCAGCGTGGAGACACGACCAAAGGCGATAAGCGCCTGTGGCGAGTCGAGTCGCTAGACGTCGAGGACGGCGTGCGCGTCGCGCGCCTGCTCGAGGCAAACAGCGATACTCCGGAGAGTGCGACCGCTGCCGTCGATGATCTCGTCGTCGTCGCGGAATTCGAAGACAGAATCTATCCCGGCCTGGTCGAGACCGGTCGCGTTGAGAACGGCGGCGACAAGCCGTTCCACACCGTGATCAACGCGGAGAACTTCCACGCGCTCGAGATGCTGACGTACACGCACCGGGGCAAGATCGACGCGATCTACATCGACCCGCCGTACAACACGGGTGCGCGCGACTGGAAGTACAACAACGACTACGTCGAGGGCGACGACGACTACCGCCACTCGAAGTGGCTTGCCTTCATGGAAAGGCGTCTACTTGTCGCGCGAGAGCTTCTGAACCCGGATGATTCGGTACTCATCGTAACCATCGATGAGAAGGAGTATCTCAGATTGGGCCTGCTGCTCGAGCAGACATTTCCCAGCGCACGAATCCAGATGGTCGCGGCGCAGATCGCACCCCAAGGGAATCCGCGCAATCAACAGTTCTATCGGACGGATGAGTACGTCTTCTTCCTCGGGTTTGGAGCTGCTAGCCCGGCACCGATGGCACTAGCCGACGAATGGCGAAGTGGAACCGGCGAGGCTCCCACCAAGAACATTAACTGGGCGTCGCTGTTGCGCACTGGAAGTGAACGTCGACGCGAAGATCGGCCTTCCATGTTCTATCCGATCTTCGTCGAGAACACCGACCGGGGCGCCAGAGTCCACAGCTTTGGTGCCCCGTACTACGGGGACAAATTCACAGATGTGGTGCCTCCAGCGGGTACGGCCGCTGTTTGGCCGATCGGCCGTGACGGAGAGATCAGGCGTTGGCAGGTCTCAGCCGAGAGCGCGGAAAAGCTGAGGACAGATGGCTTCCTCAAAGCCGGTCGCTGGAACGCTGAGCGCACGGCCGTTCAATACCTGGCGCGTTCAAATCAGCAGGGGATTCTGAGTGGCGCAATCGCCACCAACGGGAAGAGCTGGGATGGCTCCTACCTCGTCTCTGATGACCACACGCCGACTTTCGTGCCCGGGACTCTCTGGAAGGTCCCTTCACACGACGCAACTCGGTACGGCACACAGCTGATACCGAAGTTGCTACCAACACGGAAATTTCCGTTCCCGAAATCCCTTTACGCGGTCGAGGACGCTCTCCGCTTTTACCTGAAAGGTCGTAGGGATGCAGTCGTCCTCGACTTCTTCTCGGGCTCGGGGACGACGGCGCACGCAGTGATGCGACTAAATCGGCAGGACAACGGCCGAAGGCAGTGCATCTCGATCACCAACAACGAGGTGGGCGCAGATGAGCAGAACAGGCTGCGCAGCGCAGGACTCCGCCCTGGCGACCTTGAGTGGGAGCGTTGGGGCATCTGTGACTACATCACCAAGCCGCGCATCCGCGCGGCGATCACAGGCAGGACGCCGGAGGGTGACCCTGTCAAGGGAGATTACACGTTCACCGATGAGTTCCCCATGGCCGATGGTTTCGAAGAGAACGCCGCGTTCTTCACGTTGACGTACGAGACGCCGCTCTCGATCCGGCACAACCGTGCGTTCGAACGAATCGCACCGATGCTGTGGCTCAGGGCAGGCTCGATCGGCAGGATCATCAACGATCTCGGCGACCGAGGGTGGGACGTATCTGACGTTTACGCCGTCCTCGAGAACATCGACTCCTCCGATGCCTTCATCGAGGCCGTGCGCGGCACGGATTCGGTGCGAACAGTGTTCGTCGTGACGGACAACGACGCAGCATTCCAGATGGTATGCCGCGAGTTGCCGAGCGAGCTCCATGTTGTCCAGCTCTACGAGTCCTACTTGCAGAACTTCGAACTCAACCAGGGCCGGGGGTTCTGATGCGCTACACCCTCAAGGACTACCAGGCTGATGCCGTCGGGGCCGTGCTGCGCAACCTCGAGCAGGCCAAGGACATGTACCACCGGTACGGTTCACGGTCGCAGTTCTCGCTCTCCGCGGTCACTGGCGCGGGCAAGACGGTCATGGCGGCCGCTGTCATCGAGGCGCTCATCTTCGGTTCAGACGAGTTCGACTTCCCTGCAGATCCCGGAGCCGTCGTGCTGTGGTTCTCGGACGACCCATCGTTGAACGAGCAGTCGCTTGCCCGCATCCAAGCCGCAGCGAGCGAACTCGATTGGCGGTTGAAGCTCATCGGCAACAAGTTCCAAGAGCCTGCCTTCCGACCAGGGAATGTCTACTTCCTCAACACGCAGAAGCTGAGCAAGAGCTCGAACCTCGTGAAGGGCGCTGGGTCACGTCTTAACCCCAGCAGCATGCTTTCCAGCATGGAGCCGTCGCCTGACGAGATGCAGTCGAACATCTACGACACGATCATCAACACGATCGAGAACAAGGACCTGACGCTGTACCTCGTGCTCGATGAGGCGCACCGTGGCATGAAGCCGCAGCGCGATCGGGCAACGATTGTGCAAAGACTCATCAACGGCCAGGGCCTCGTGCCGGCCATTCCGGTGGTGTTCGGGATCTCTGCGACGGTCGAGCGGTTCGAGACCGCGATGAAGTCGGTCACGGGCCGCACCGCCTTGCCCAGCGTGCAGGTCGATAGCGCGCTGGTGCAGGCATCCGGACTTCTCAAGGACGACATCGTGCTGTCGATTCCTGCTGAGGCCGGCGCGTTCGATACGGCCCTTCTGCGGCGGGCAGTTGAGAAGACCAAAGCGGCAACCGTCGAATGGAACGCCTACACGCGTGAACAAGGCGAAGCCGACCCGGTCGTTCCGTTGCTCGTCGTTCAGATGGCCGACAAGCCGAGCGACGAAGTGCTCGTTCGCACCCTGGATACGATCTTCGAAGCATGGCCTGAGCTCGGCGGCGAAGGCATCGCCAACGTCTTCGGGGAGCATCAGGACCTGCAGATCAGCGGCTACGCCGTTCCGTACATCGAGCCCCAGCGGGTGCAGGACTCAACGCACGTGCGCGTGCTGCTCGCAAAGTCCGCGATCTCCACAGGATGGGACTGCCCGCGTGCTGAAGTGCTCGTCTCATTCAGGCCTGGAACTGACCCGACCCACATCACGCAGCTGCTCGGGCGAATGATCCGCACACCTCTTGCGCGGCGCATCCCCGGCAACGAACTGCTGAACTCGGTCGACTGCATGCTGCCGTACTTCGACCGCGAGACAGCAAAGCGTGTCGCCGAAATGCTGATGCAAGGCGCCACATCCAAGGATGACGAGGGCGAGAGCGGAGGTGGCGAAGGCCGGCGCGTGCTCTTCGATCCGGTTCCACTGCTTCCAAACGCAGCACTCCCGTCGGAGGTGTGGGAGAAGTTCGAGTCGCTGCCTACTGTGACGATCCCCAAGCAGCGCTCGAAGCCGATCAAGCGGTTCACGGCGCTGGCGGCAGCGCTGACGAAGGACAAGATCGTCGACCAGGCTGTGAAGCGTGCGAACGATGATATCTGCCGCGTCGTAGAGTCGCGTGCGACACAGTACAAGGAGCAGGTCGACGCGGCCCGTCAGGACGTGCTGACGCTGTCAGGAGAGGAGCTTCGCACGCGCCTCGGCGGCGGCCAGTTCGTCAGCTCGTCATTCGAACTCACAGCCGACACCCGCGCAATCATCGAAGCGTACAAGCTGGCCAGCCGGCACTTGAGCCCTGCGCTGTGCTCTGCCTACGTGGACTACATCGTTCCGGATGACGCCATCGAAGACGACCTTCTCGAGGCGTACATCGAGGTGGCTGCGATCGGTCTGGTTCCTGAAGTCGTCCAGAGCGTCGAGGCTGAGGCGGATCGGCTCGCGCAGAAGTGGCTGACCGACACCCGCGTTGATCGGAAGAACCTCTCGGACGAGCAACAGGCGGAGTACGACCGCCTCGAGGGGATGTCAACCGAGCCGGAGCGTGTGAGCCTGGTCAGTCCGAAGACCAGTCAGGCCGAGACAAAGCTGCGCGAGGCTGACGGGACTGAGACGCTGCTTCCGGTGGATACCGCTCACCTGATGGTTGCCGAAGATGGCACCTTCCCTCTCGACCTCAACAAGTGGGAGACCGATGTCCTGAACGCCGAGTCCAAACGTAACGGCTTCGTTGCGTGGTGGCGTAACCCCGACCGGGCGGTGAAGGAGTCGCTGGCGATCGCCTACACGGACGCATCCCAGAAGTGGAAGGCCTTGCGCCCTGACTTCGTGTTCTTCGCTCAAGGGCAGAACGGTATCGTCGTAGACCTCGTCGACCCGCACGGGCACCACCTGGCCGACGCGATGCCGAAGCTTCGCGGGCTCGCTCGGTTCACTGAGTCCTTCGGAGCTGAGTTCCGTCGCATCGAATCGGTCGCCGAGACGAATGGGACGTACCGGGTGCTCGATCTCAAGCGTAACCAGGTACGTGAAGCGATCAAGACGGCGCATGACGCGAGGGCGCTGTACGAGTCCGATCTCGCGAGCGACTACCTGTAAGCGTCATCATGGCGACCCCGCTCAGCGCGCACCAGGCGAAGTTCTATGCACACCAGCTCGAGCGCTCCTACGCGTCCGATCACGTCGGCAAGCTTGCCGGCCTGCTCTTCGATGCACAGGTCGAGCCGAAACCGCACCAGATCGACGCCGCGCTGTTCGCGCTCCAAGCTTCGACGTCGAGGGGCGTAGTCCTCGCGGACGAGGTCGGTCTCGGCAAGACCATCGAGGCCGGGATCGTTCTGTGCCAGTACTGGGCAGAGCGGAAGCGCCGGATCTTGATCATCGCGCCGTCATCTCTGCGTCAGCAGTGGCAACAGGAGCTCGACGAGAAGTTCGCGATTCCATCCAGGCTGCTCGATGCGAAGACGAAGGATGGGCTCCTCGCACCGCGCCCGGGCCTCTCGGCGCAGGTTCTCATCTGCTCCTACGAGTTCGCCCAGCGCAACACCGAGGATCTGTATCGGCACTGGGATCTCATCGTCGCTGACGAGGCACATCGCCTGCGCTCCTACTGGAAGGGCAACGCGAAGATCGCTGAGGCCGTTGCCACCGTCATGAGTTCGGCGACCAAGTCTCTGTTGCTCACCGCAACGCCACTGCAGAACCGCCTCGAGGAGCTGTTCGGCCTCGTGTCGGTGTTCGAACCAGACTTCTTCCACTCGATCGAAGGGTTCAAGGAGCGGTACGTCGACCGCCCTGACGACTACGGCAACGACGACCTGGCAATGCGTATGTCGCACATCGCGAAACGCACCCTGCGGCGCGACGCGCAGAAGTACATCCGATTCACCGAGCGCATGCCGATGACGTTCGGCTTCATGCCGTCGCCCGATGAACAGGCGTTGTACAGCATGGTGAACGCGTACCTCCAGCGACCGGAGTTGTACGCCTTCGCGAGTTCGCAACGCCATCTGTCAGCTCTCATCCTTCGCAAGAGGCTCGGTTCATCGACGTATGCGGTCGCCTCAACGCTCGAGAGAATCGCGTACCGGCTCGAGGCAGAACTGCGCTCAGGGTACCGTCGTGACAACAGCGGCACCCTCATCGATGAGGACATGACTGATGAGGAGATCGAGGCAACCGACGCCTTGCCGATCGGCGTCCCCGACTCGATTGCAGTCGAGGAGCGACGTCAGGAAGCGCTGGCTGAGGTCCAGGAACTCCGCGACTATGCAGAACTGGCGCGGTCGATCACGGTCAATCAGAAGGCCGTCAAGCTCCTCGACGCGCTCGACCAAGGATTCGCGAAGCTCGCAGAGATTGGGGCGCCGCAGAAGGCCATCATCTTCACGGACTCGACAAAGACGCAGGAGTATCTCGCCACCGCACTTCGCGAGGCTGGCCGCGGCGATGGACTCATTCTGTTCAACGGCAGCAACAATTCGGCGGAATCGACGCAGATCTACCGAGACTGGCTGAAGAAGAACCAGGGGTCAGACCTTGTGACGGGCATCCCGTCTGCCGATCGCCGGAAGTCTCTGGTCGACGAGTTCCGCGAACGTGGCACCATCATGATCGCGACCGAGGCCGCAGCTGAGGGCATCAACCTTCAGTTCTGTTCAATGCTGGTGAACTACGACCTGCCGTGGAACCCGCAACGCGTGGAACAGCGCATCGGCCGGGTGCACCGCTACGGGCAAGAGCACAACGTTATCGTGGTCAACTTCTCCAACCAAGGCAACCTTGCCGAGGAACGCATCCTCGAGCTGCTCACCGAAAAGTTCAACCTCTTCACGTCCGTGTTCGGCGCGTCTGACGAGGTTCTCGGAACCATTGAGGACGGACTCGACTTCGAGAAGTCAATCGCCGGTATCCTCGAGCGGTGTAAGACCGCAACCGAGATCAACGCTGCATTCGACGAGCTCGAAAGTCAGTACGCAGCTGAGATCAACGACGAGATGCAGAGGGCGCGAGCGCGCGTCTTCGACAACCTCGACCCCAACGTCCAAGACAAGCTCAAGAACTACGACACTCAGACAGATGTCATTCTCAACGCCTTCGAACGGCTCTTGATCAAGGTTACCCGGCATGAACTCGACACATTCGCCGAGTTCGACGACGACGGACGCACGTTCACGCTGCTGCACGCTCCGGACTCCGGCATCCAGACGGGGCGCTACTTCTTCAAGTCCGCCCCGGTCCCGGGCGCCCACCAGTATCGCTACAACAGCGAACTCGGTCAGTTCGTGATCAGGGCGGCGCTCGGTGAGCACACGCCGGTGCGTGAGTTGAAGTTCTCCATCGACGGCTCAGAGCGCGCGACGGCAGATGCACGTGCTCTCTCAGGCAGCAGCGGCATCCTGACCGTCGACCTCCTCACCTTCGAGATTCGCGCGGGCAACGACACCATCGTCGAGTCCTATCTGCTCGCAGCAGGGCTGATGGATGATGGTACAGCGCTCGATGCAGAGCAAATCGAGCATCTCCTCGATCTCGCGTGCGTCGAGAACAACGAGGCAACGATGCCCGATACAGCGGTGCTGAAGTCCGCGCTTGATGAGCAAGCGGCGGCGTTTGCAGGTGAAGTACAGACCCGAACCGCGCGCTTCAGCATTGAGCAGGGCGACCTCGTCGAGTCTCGGCTCAAGGACCACAAGGCCAAGTACGACGCCGAAGCCCGCAAGCTCGAACGCGCGCGAGAAGAGCTCAACGCGCGCGAACGCCGGGTAGATGACCTCACGGAGCGACTCAAGTTGCGGAAGGAAGCGCAGCGGCTCTCGCGCCGAGCCGATGATCTCTATAGCGACTATCGCGAGGAGAGGGACCGTCTGCGCGACAAGGCCGACGAGTACCTCGGCATGCTCGAGGATGCCCTCGGAGGCACGGAGCGCCGCGAACATGTCTTCACGATTCGGTGGGCCGTTGTCGGCTGACAATTGTGCTGGCAAGAACGCCGAGAGTGGATTCGTGCGTTGAGAGGAGACACTACGACGATGAGCGACGACGCGTCGACCACCCGACACCCCGGGGCTTCCGCTGTCATACTTCCTAGAATCCTGACTCCAGGTCAGGACATCGTCGTTCAGCTGGAGGGGTGGGCTGAGTTTGCGGGTTATGACGTCGATGTTCACATCGGGCTGACATCGCCAGCGGGATACCTGTCGTTTCGCCCGCTACGTACCCAGCTCGACGCTTCAGGTGCCGGATCAGTACGTATACCGCGAGGGATCGACGTCGAAAGGCTCTGGGGCCTTCATGTGGATCGTCTCACGTGTGCGGGGCGGGACTTGATCCCTGCTAGTAACCCCGCCTCGCTCGTCAATTGGGACGGTCCGGCGCTGACGGAGGAAGAGACTCAGCTGATATATGACGGACTCAGAGCTGAGTGCGATGCGCTCTTCGCCTCGCCGATTGGGGACTCCAGTGATCCAGCGAACCGGCTGCATCGCGTGGTGTCGATATTGACCGGAGTCCTAACGACCCAACATTGCGTCTACCCGGGGCTCATCACCCTCCCACTTGATGAGCGTCCGGTCGATAGTGAGCATCTCGACCTCGTGAACAGGTTTCTGGGGTCGCTCAAGCTGCCAGTCGTGGTGGATCCGGAGAAGTGGTCGTCATCGAAGTCGGATCGCCATCCAAGTACGGCGGTATTGCTCCCTCAAGTGTGGGCGCCCGATTTCGAGAGCGCGCACCGGCTGGCAGTCGAGCGGATTGAAAGACTTCAGTTGGTGCTGTCGGTCAATCGACTCGCGAAGGCTATGCCGATTGCGCTGATCGTCGAGCAACGGCAGATTGACGGCGCCAGCCGATCACGCGTCTACCCGCTCGGTACGCACTACGGCGGAAACTTGATGGGCGGCGTCATCGCTGGCGAGTCGCCCGAACTGCTCACGGCGGAGTTCGAGGGATTGGAGAGCGATCCAGTCGCCCGGCTTGGGGCTAGCCTCTTCGCTGAGGCGCTTGCCGAAACCGACGAGGACTTCCGTTTCTTCAAACACTGGTCGGCGCTTGAGGTGCTGTCAGAGCGCTACGGTGACGGTGGGGATATCACGCTCACCTCTGGCGAGCCATGGCCCGAAACAGTGGGACCGTTGGATCCCGGACCCAAGGTGTACTCGATGGTGGTCAAGGTGCTGTCCGCCATCAATGTGGCAGAGCGTGATTTCAGTACTCCGGCCGCTGACCTCTATGAACTTATACAAGTACTCAAGGCGAGACGGAACGCGACGGCGCACTATGGACGGTTCGATCCGGTCAATCCCGTTCAGCAGGGGCGGCGTTGGTACGCGGAAGCATTGAAGTCGTCAGGGTCGGAACAGGAATGGCTGCACGCTGCGCGGAACCTCAACGTGACGGTGCTCCATTTTGTCCTCGGGCGCGGCTCGTCGGGGTCGTGACATCGATGGCGACGTGACGGCACAACGAGGGGTCTGCGACTGTGCTGCCGGTCGCCTCAGAGACCGCTCCTCCCTCATCATGCACCACCGTTGCCACGCTCACCGTGCCCGGTGGCTGTCTCCTCTGATCTGACCGCTTGCGACTGGGATCGACGTGAACCGCCATCCGCTCCGCCACGCCGCCGGGATAGTGGCGTCCCGCATGCCACTTTCGATTTTCATAATTTTCGCTGCTACGATTCATGCATGGCTGGGACAATGGGAGCGCGGATTCGTGCTGCGCGGGAAGCGTCGGGAATGCTCGCGGCGGACCTTGCGGAGCGCGTCGGGTTGTCGGCGTCGGCGTATTCGTTGATCGAGAACGACAAGCGCAACGTCAAAGCGAACGAAGCGACCCGCATTGCGCGAGCGCTCGGGATTTCGGTGTTGTCGCTCCTTGAAGACGGCGCATCGACGTCTCTTGCGGCGGCCGCACGCTCGGTCACGACGATGCACGCGGCTGACAGTGCCCTGTTGGCGCGGGTCAATCAGATTCAGGACTTACGCCTGGCGCTTCCGGCGGACACACGGTACCGGCACGCCGTGTGGGAGGACGTCCCTCTGGTCGATGCACGCAATGAAGTGGCCGCAGCGCGTGTGCTTGCGGACTGGGTGCGATCGCGCATCGATGACCATGAGACGGGAGCCGGCCGATTCGTGGGGCTCGCGGAGGAGTTGGGTGTGCACTTCGGGATCGACACGATCGTGGAGTCGTTTCCGGGAGACGTTATCGGGGCGGCGCTGCTGAACCGGTCGTATCCGACGATCGTGGTCAATGCGACTCAACAGCGGCAACGGTCATTGTTCACGTTGGCACACGAACTCGGCCACCTTCTCGCGGGTGAGGACGGCGGAATCACCGTCGACGGGAGGGTGTCCTCGTCCAGCCCGGAGGAGCGGCGCGCGAACATGTTCGCTGCGGAGTTCCTCCTGCACCGCGACGATGTCGCTCGGATCGTTCAGGAATCGGAGAAGCGGATTGCGCCTGCGTTGGCGCGAATGATGGACGAGCTGGATGGGTCGTACAGGTCCTGCGTGTACCGGTTGCACAACCTCGGATACATCAACGCGGCCGGGCGAGACGCGCTGATCGACTTACGGCGCATGCGGTTCGTTGAGTCGTTGGAGGACGAGGGGCTCAAGGTGGTCCTGCAGTCTCGCAGCGATGAACTTTCGGAGCGGTGCGTGCTGCCCACGCAACTGTTGGGCACGTTGAAGCGGGCGTATCGGGACGGTCTGGTGAGTGCGGCGCCCATCGCGGGGCTGGTTGGTATGTCCGTCGATGACGTGATCATGATGCTCACCCAGACGGATCCGGTGCCGGACGTGCCGATCGAGTTCGGCGAGTTCGATCCCGTCGACGTGGAGGACGACGCGTTCTCCACGGGTTTCCCTGGCTGACTCGGCGCCTGCGATGTCGCTGATCCTGTTTGACACGGTCACGCTTGAGCATTTCGCTGCGACCGGACGGTTGGACGTGCTGGAGAAGACGTACGCGGACTTTGACGAGCCTCGGTGGGTGGAACAGGTACGCGAAGAAGTGTTAGTCGGTGCCGGGATGTCGAAAAGCCAGGCGTGGTGTCAGCCGGTGCTGGATCTGGAGTGGTTGGGCGACCCGGTCGAGGGTCCGCTGAAGGAAACCTTGCAACTGAAGATCCTCCTAGGTGGCACGGACGAGGATGATGAGCACCTCGGCGAAGCGGAGTCGATCGCGGTGGCAGCGCAGATCGGGGCCGTGTTCGTCACCGACGACACTGCCGCGTTCGACTTCGCCCGGCGTCAGGGGAGGCTCGGCCCTGCGAACGTGAAAGACGCCTGCTCGGTGCTGTGGGAGGCCTGCTCCGCCGGGCACGTCACGGACGACGAGATCACGCAGTTCCACCTGGACGTGTTCGACGCGCAGCGCACCATGCGTTGCCGGTGCTCACGGTGGCCTGGGGCGGACACGCTCGACGACCGCATTCGCCGTCTCAGACGCGGACAGTCATTCTGACCCACGCCGCCCTGGCTGACACAGCTCGCCATGCGGGACCGGCACCCTGTCGATGTCTCGGGAACTGCCAGGATGCCCTGTCGCCGACATCGTCCACGGTCGGAATCGATGAGAGCGATGTGCGCGGCCACGGCGGCTCGCCGACTGAGGGATCTTGGGGTGCTTGGTGACATCGTGGGAGCCGGCGGCGCCCTCCGCGGACCATCTTCTCGACGGTGTGCTCGCGTTGCACTAAGCGAACCGGTCCACGCTGGGTCCCTGAAGCGCCCTGAGTTTGTTGGAGGCTCCTGACCTTGGAAACGAGGATGGGGTTATGCCGAAAGAGCAGACATCAGGGAAGCCGACGACGCGTCGGTATTCGCCCGAGGAGAAAACCGCAGCGGTCCGTATGGTGCGGACCCTCCGGGCGGAACTCGGGACCGAGCATGGGACGGTGCATCGGGTCGCTGCGCAGCTCGGCTATGGCGTCGAGTCCGTCAGGATGTGGGTCAAGCAGGCCGACATCGACGACGGTCACGTCGCCGGGGTGAGCACCGCGGAAGCGCGTCGAGTGCGGGAGCTTGAGCAGGAGGTCCGGGAGTTGCGGCGGGCGAACGAGATCTTGAAGCGGGCCGCGTCTTTCTTCGGGGCGGAGCTCGACCGCCAACACCGGAAGTAGTCGCGTTCATCGACGCGAACAAGGACGACATCGTCGAGGGTCGCCCGCTCGGGGTCGAGCCCATCTGCAGCCTGTTGCAGGTGGCTCCGAGCACCTACTACGCCGCGAAAAGCCGCGCCCCGTCTAGGCGCGCGGTCAGCGACGCGGCCCTCATCCCGGAGCTGGTGACGCTCTGGAACGCGAACTACTGCGTCTACGGCGTCCGCAAGCTCTGGAAGACCGCCCGCCGTGCCGGGATCGACATCGGCCGGGACCAGACCGGTCGGCTCATGCGAGCCGCCGGCATCGAGGGCGCGACGCGTGCGAAGCGGGTCAAGACGACCAGGCCAGATCCAGCCGCGGCGCGGCATCCGGACCTGGTGAAGCGGGAGTTCACCGCGACCGCCCCGAACCGGCTCTGGGTCACCGATCTGACCTTCGTGCCGACCTGGGCCGGCGTCGCTTATGTCTGCTTCATCATCGACGTGTTCAGCCGGATGATCGTCGGGTGGCGGTGCGCGTCACATATGCGCACCGAGATGGTCCTCGACGCGATCGAGATGGCCCGCTGGGGCCGCGGCACCCGCCACGAGAACCTCCGCTGCCACAGCGACGCCGGCAGCCAAGGCGGATTCAACTGGTCGTCGCAACACCGCCTGTTTGCAGCAAGTGTAGGTGCTCGTCGAGTGCCTCAGCGGGGGTGCGCCAGCCGAGCCGCTTTCGGGGTCGCGTGTTGAGGGCGTGGGCGACGGCGGCGAGGTCGTCCGGGGTCCAGCGTGAGAGGTCGGTGCCCTTCGGGAAGTACTGCCGGAGTAGCCCGTTCGTGTTTTCGTTTGTGCCGCGCTGCCAGGGACTGTGGGGGTCGGCGAAGTAGACCGTCAGGCCGGTGTCGATCGCGAACTGAGCATGCGCGGACATCTCCTTCCCGCGGTCCCAGGTCAGGGAGCGCTTGAGCTCCGCGGGTATCGTGTTCATCGCTACTGCCAGCGCCCTGTTCATCGACAGCGCCCCGTAGCCGGACAGCGCCGGCCCGTTCTTGACGATCGGCTGTTCCCGCCATCCGTCCTCGCGGGGCAGGTGAACAAGCGTGGTGAACCCCGTCGTGCGTTCGACGACGGTGCCGATCGCGGACCGGTTGATGCCGATGATGAGGTCGCCCTCGTGGTGACCAGGGATCGCGCGATCCTCCGCCTCCGGGGGCCGCTCACTGATCAGGACGTCCGCGGTGACGTGAGCCCATGGAACCCGTTTGGACCTGGCTCGCGGCATGCGCAGCGCTCGCCCGGTGCGCAGACACAGGATGAGCTCCCGTTTCAGAGCGCCACGGCTCTCGATGAACAGCGCCTGGTAAATGGCCTCGTGGCTGATGCGCATGCTGTCATCATCGGGGAAGTCGAGCTTGATCCGATTCGCGATCTGCTCCGGACTCCACCCCGACACCCACCGGCGATCCTTCCGGTGAGGCTTGTTCCTCCCGATCCACTGCGGCGACACCGGCCCCCCGACAACGCTCCCGTCCGGTCGTCGGATCTGACCGGAAAGCCGCTCCTGAACATACGCACGCAGCTGAGGGTTCGCGGCGAGCTTGGCGACTTTCGGTCTTCGGGCGAACAGCTCGGCCTTCCACTGCGCGACCGAGGCGCGGTAGTCCAGCTTCCCGCCCCGCGTCGCGGCGTTGCGGCGCAGCTCCCTGGAGATGGTCGACGGGTTGCGTCCCAGTGCTCTGGCGATCGCGCGGACCCCGGCGCCTGTTGCCTTCAGGATCGCGATCTCTTCGCGTTCAGCCAACGACAGATACCGGCCCGACGGCGCCGGCCATGAATACGGTGACATACCGCCTGATTGTCGGAACCACCGCGACCCGACGACCGGCGCCACGCCGATCGCGACACCCGCCTCCGTTGGGAGCAGGCCGGTGCTGATCTGCGCCCAGAACTCACGCTCCCGCGCACGCGGATGCCCCGGGTGCCCAGGAGAGCGCATCGGCGCTCTTCCGGTCACTTCTCTCATCCATTCCGATGGTCGTCCCACAACACCCTCCGATCAGGTGTTGCTTCCACCGGTTGAGCCCAGTCAATTCACGTCGATCCGCTACGGCGAACGCCTCGCCGAGATCGGCGCGACGCCCTCGATCGGGACCGTCGGCGACAGCTACGACAACGCCCTGGCCGAGACCGTGAATGGCTACTACAAGACAGAACTCGTCCGCGGCCCTGCCCGTCCGGGCCCGTGGAAGACGGTCGAGGACCTCGAGCTCGCGACCCTCGGATGGGTGCATTGGCACAACACCCAGCGCCTCCACGGCTACCTCGGCGACATCCCACCCGCCGAGTTCGAGCAGAAGTTCTATGCTGACCAAACCGACCGCACTCAACTGGTCGGAATCAAATAGCGCGAGTCTCCATCAGACCCAGGGCGTTTCAGTACGCCGCTGAGACGCCGGAGCCGATACCGAATGCAGCGAATGCAGCGACGCCGAGGGCGCCGAGTCCGAAAGCGCCACGTCGAGTCACACTCAGCTTCCAGAATGAGTCGCGTTCGGCGGGCGTGGGTGCACACCCGCATTCTTCAGCCGCCTCCGTAGCAGCCGCGGAGACGCGTCGTTCGTTCACTGTGCCCTCTCCTCGAGTTCGGCTTCGTGGATTCTGCTGCCATGGGCGCGCCGATTGGCCATGCTCGCGTTGCCCGCTGTCTGGTCTATCGTCCGTTCGTGGGGGCCGAAGTCGCGCCGACTCGCCCGTGATCTCTGATCTGTGGCCCATATTTGACGCATCGAACTTGAGTTCGACTGTCCTGGCACGAGGCTCACTCTTTCGGGTCCGTGTGGACGTCGGCGCTCGACCGGTTGTGTTTTTTCTTCTTCACTTGCCGTACGACAACGGTGGCGGTGATCACCGCGGCACCGATGACAGCAACGGCGATGATGAGCGGGATCGCGATTGAAGCCACCTCGTTCTCGCCTGCAGATACCACCGGGGCAGGGGTGTCCGCTGCTGGCGGTTCGGTGGTTGGCGCGGTGGAGGGCGACGCCTTTGCCGGTTGGATCCGTGATTGTTCGTTCCCGCATGCTGGTTTGTCCCATCCCAGCCCTGGCTCGCTGCTGGTGGGAGCGTACGTGAACGTGAAGCTCTCGGAGATGGGGTGACCGTCGCTGGAGACGGCGTTCCACAGCACGGTGTAGACGCCCGGTTCTCCGAGTGCGACCGGGGTGGTGAGGATGTTGCGGTCGATGGTGGAGCAGCTGGATTCGTAGAAGAGGCCGTCGGGTCCTTGCACTTGGGCGAAGCTGGCCTGGCTGAAGTCAATGAGTTCCCCGCTGAACGTGAGAGCGACGTCGTCAAGTTGGGTGACGGTTTCGTCTGCCCCGGGCACGGTGTCCAGGAGGTTGTCGTGCGCGAGAGCTGCGGGGGCCGGTGCGGCCACGATTCCCAGTGTGATGAGAGCTAGAAGTGTGCTGGCGAGCCAGCGGGTGCGGTGGGTGGAGGTCACAGGTGCGGGTCCTTTCGTACGGCGGGCACGGGGGTGCTGTCGGTAGGTCGGTTGTTGCGTTTCGTGTGGAGGACGGAGAAGCCGGTGAGGATTGCGAGCATTCCCGCGATCACCAAGGTGGCGGCTCCGGCGAGGGCCTGGTCCTGGAGGGGGGTGGGTCCCCATGTCCGCCCCATGGCGCCAAACCATTCCGCGACGATGAGGTCGGAGCGAGTGATCGTGGCGATGCCGAAGAACGCTGCCACGCCTGTGAGCGCAGTGAGTGAGGCCACACGCCACCGCCCCTCGGGGGTTGTGGACGCGTTCAGGGAAAGCGATCGTATGAAAAGGCACCCGGTGACGAGGAGCTGGCTGATCATCCATTCCGCTCCGAGCTGGTCGTAGAGCGACCAGCGGAACAGGTCGGAGTAGTGGAACAACCACAGCGACGTGGCGAAAAGAGCCGCGGCGACGACGGGGCGCAGAGTAAATCTGGCCAGCGGGCTGTGGGCGGCCCAGAGAAGCCATTCCCGCGGTCCTCGGCTTCCATCGTCCCGTGGATGGATGACCAAGGCTGCGAGGGTGATCGGCGCCGCGAAGACAAGGAGCAAGGGGATCGCGAGGCTGAGGAGAGCGAAGGAGAGGAATCGCATACTGATGAGCGAGTCGTCGTAGGCGGCGAGCGGGCCACTGGTTGTCCACAGAAGCGCACCCATCCCCGCAATCCAGCTGACCGTCCGCCTGGCTGGCCACGGATACCCGCGGCGCCGTGCGCGTTGGACGCCGACGAGGTAGAAGACGATTCCGAAACCCGCGACGAGCACCCAGAGGAGGTCGGGGCTCCACGCCGTGAACCATCTCTGCAGGGTGAGTGCGATCGGGACGGGTGCGTCGGTGAGGATCTCCGCGGCGGTGTTCTGCGGCAGTGTGATCGTATCGGCGGGGGCGGCGGTGCGGGCGAGGGCGGCGGCCGCACCGCTCGCGATACCCATGAAACCGAGTTCGACGCTCACGATCATCCAGAAGGCGCCACGGCCCTCGCTGGCATTTGCGAGGAGTCGACGGCGGTAGGCGGCACCCAGGACGCCCATGACCAGAAGAGCGCCGATCTTTGTGAGAAGGATGAGGCCGTACGGTGAGGCCAAATCCTCCCACCGGCCGAGGGCAGTGAGCGCCCGCGCGTATCCCGAGACGGCGACACCGATGAACGCGATGAGCGCCACCGTCGAGTACCGGCGAAGCACGTTGTCGAGTTCGTGCGGAGAGCTGATCGGTCGCACGACGACGAGCAGGATGAGACCTCCGAGCCATATCGCTGCTGAAATGACGTGCAGGACGAGGGACATGACCGCGGGATCGTGGTTGGCGAGCTCACCCGAATGACCTTGGGTGGCCATGGGTATCAGGCTGATGATCGCAAGCATGGTTGTGATCAGCACCGCACCATAGCTGCGCACAGCGAATGCGAGGACTGTCACGACCGAGGCGAGGATCGCGGTGATAAGCCATGATCGTCCCAGTTCGGTGTCGAGGAGGAAGCGGCCCAGCTGCGCGCCGAACTCAGCGCTCAGGTTCACTTGCGGATTGAATGAGGACAGGAAGGTGAGGTAAGCCACCACCCCGCTTGTGATGGTGAGGGTCGCGGCGCCGGCGGAGGCTATATCGAGCGCGACGGTGAAGGGCTTCCCTGCCGAGGGGAGAGCGAACACCGCCAGTACCAGGGGCCCGAGCATCGCCGCACCGGAGAGATTGACGAACAGTTTCGCGGCCGGGAGTCCCCATCGCACGAGCGCTCCAGGGTCACTGGTGAGTCTTGGTGCAGCTCCTCCACCGATCGCGAGCCCGACGACCACAGCGATGAGTGCGGCGGCAACGAGGAGCGTCGGTCCAGCGATCCGGAGAACAACGGCATTCATGGAGTGGTATCCCCTGTCTCAGTGCCAGGAGCGTCCGGGTCTTCTGTCACAGGCGCCGTGCATTCACCGGTCTTGGTGAGCTGCTGGATCGCCCCGGCAAGAGATTCGAGAACCGCGTCCGCCGACAGGGTGGTGGTGTCCACGTACACCTGGGCAGCTGGCTCTCGGCCGTAGGTTGTGAGCCGCAGATTCGGGGTCTCCTCCTCGTCGACGATCCAATCGACGCCACCCAAGCTGACACATTGCAGGGTGGTGGGGGCCGGGGGCTCCAACCCGCAGGTGAGGAGCACGCTGCTGGGGGTACCCCATGCTGCGGTGGCCTGAGCGTCCGTCCAGACGCGAGCCTGGTCGCCAATTGAGTCCGGTAGTCGTACGGTGACCTCTGCGCACAGCGGGTCGTTCGCGTTTGCTGCGGGCTCGAGGTGGATGGTGGGTGCGCAGCTGGTGAGCACAAGCAGTGCGCACAGCGCCGCGACAGAGGTCAGAATCTTGAGCTTCACAACGTCATCCATCCGTCTTCCTGGGAGTCAGCACGAGTCCGTCGCGGTCGGATCGACATGACGAGCAGCGCTAGTACCGTTCCGATACTGAGCATCCAGTCGAGCCACGGCATCAGCACGACAGCGAGAGTCGTGCCGGTGCGGAGGGGGACCTCGGTGATCTTCGCCGCGGTCGTGTCCACCGCAACCTGCGCCAGCACCTTTCCATCGCGGCCGATGACTTGACTGGTCCCGGTGGTGGAGACGTTCACCGCAGTTCTCCCTGTTTCGAGCGCGCGCATGCGGGCGATGGCCAGCTGTTGGAGGTTCTCGTCGGTGCCTCTGAAGTCCGCGTTGTTGGTTTGAAACACGAACATTTGCGCGCCAGAGGCAGCGCTTTGGTGGATGACGTCGTCGTAGATGACGTCGAAACAGATCGCCAGACCGATGGGCACATCGTCAACGTTCATGAGGGGTGTGTTGGAGCCGGGCGTGTACTCGCGTTGTATCAATCCGATGAGGTCGGGGGCGATGGCTTCGTAGAACCAACGGTCCGGGACGTATTCGCCGAAAGGGACGGGGTTGACCTTGTCGTGGAGCTGCTGCGGCCCGGCGCTGGTCCACAGCATGGAGGTGTTGAACGTGTCGGCTCCGCGGGTGGTTGCCGCATTCACCAGTGCCGGAGTGCCGGCACTCTGCACGAGTCGATCAAGGCGGTCTGCGACGGCGGCATCGCGCAGGGGATCGGCGTCGACGGCCCCTTCTGGCCAGACGAGAAGGTCCATTTCACGCCCCAGGAGAGGAGATGTCGCTTCTTCCTGTGCGCGCAGGATGTCGCCTGGTGTCCTGGTGTCGAAGTAGCCGCTGGGTCCGTTGCCCTGTACCCATCCGACGCGCATCATTCCCGCTTGCTCGGTGGGGAACAGAGGGATGGCTATCGCGGCAACGACGATGACCACGGCCGTTGCTGCTGGCTCCCATCGGCGGAGGATGAGGGCTTCCACGACGCTCGCGCAGACGAGAACGGTCAGGAAGGACAGCCCCGTGGTTCCCACCCATGAAGCGGCTTCCGCGAGCGGGCTCTCGGCGAGGCTGAAACCGACGCGCGCCCATGGGAACCCGGTGTACGGCGTACTCCCCATCAGTGTTTCTCGCAGCATCCATACCCCGGCGACGAGCATGGGAGTGATCGCACGATACGCGTATCCCGCGCGGGTGGTGGTGACCCGATAGGCGAGTGCGATCAGCGCACCGCCGGCACCGAACAGCAGGGATTCCAAGCCAGCCAGCGCGACCCATGGGATGGGTCCCAGAAACCGGGTCACCCATACCAGGTGGGTGAAGTAGAAGGTCGCGCCGTAGACGAGGGAGATCAGGAACGCCCCGGGTAGAGAGCGTCCGCGGAGCGTCCACAGCCCGATGGTTACGCTCACGAACGTTGCGGGCCACCACCCGTTTGCGGGGTAGGCGAGATCCAGCATGCCTCCTGCGATGGCGGACGCGACGATCGCTACGGGAAACGGCACCCCAGCTGGTAGGCGCGCATCGTGCGCTCGGGGGTTCCCGCGCCGTGGTCGAACGGAGAGGGCGTGTCTCACCAATGGGTCAGCGGTCACGGTCATGAGAGCTCAGTTTTTTGAGGTAGGCGTTGTACATGTCGAGGTCGGTGTTCCCGTGCACGTCGGCGTACCGGTCGGCCGCGGCAGCCCGGGCGGTGTCGCTGCGGAACCAGCGATGCATCACGTAGATCAACATCAGCACGGTCGGGGCTTCACCGTAGGACCATGCCAGAGCGCCGGCTAGCTGCTGATCGGCGAGGGGATCGATGCCCAGTGCTTTGGTGGGGGCGACGAATGAGCCGACCAGGATCGTGCTGGCCATCATGAGGAACACCCCGAAGAACGCGTGGAGCGCGGCTTCAGCAAACACGTCCAGTGCACGGGCACCATGACCCAACCTGACCGGCAGCGGATCGGAGGACAGGATGGGGATGGTGAAGAGCATGCCGGCGAGGAGGAATCCGACCTCGAGTGCGACGTGGCCCCCGGGGAGAGCGAGGATGGCATCGGCAGCACCCGCAAGGTAGATGCCGTAGAACGCGAACAGGTACAGCGGGACAGTGGCCCACGGGCTGAGTATCCATTTCGCGGCCGGGCTTCGAAGAGCACTGTGGGCCGCTGTGAGGACTACCCGTCCCGCCCCATGGTGCGGTGTTGATCGCAGAAGAAGGGTTCCGGGTGAGCCGAGGACCAGTAGCGGCGGCACCATCATCATCAGAGTGAGCTGCTGGAACATGAAAACGGACACCAGCGCCTGGCCGTAGGTTTCAACACCCAGACCGGTGACCGCCGCGAGGAGAACGCACCCGAGCAGGAAGCTGACCGTGCGCCACACGGGCCAACGACGCCCGTGCGTCCACAACCGGATCGCGCCGACGAGATACAGCGCAGCGAGGATCCCCGCAACGATCGGTAGCACTGGAAGCGGAATGTCGGCCGGTGCGAGGAACGCCTGCAGAGATGGGGGGCTGTCGGGGATCTCGCCGCTCATACGCATGGTCGTGACAAGAAGATCGCGCAGTTCACTTCCGGATCACCTTGATCGTCGCCCCCGCTGCCAGGAACACCACGGCCGCGATGGGTTGTGCTGTGGTCCACACGACACCGGAGAAGGGGAAGGGCATCACCGGATTCCAGAGCACGGCAATGGCGAGGAAGACCGGGATCCACCACCAGTGGCGTGCCTGGAGCGCAAACCACGCGACGATCAGCCCGAAAATTGAGGCAATGAAGAGGACGAGCGGCGCCCAATTCGCCTGGAAGAGCGCCGGGGCCAGAAACAGGATCGCGGCGGCGACGAGGCTGGGGGCCAGGGCGTTCCGCTGGTAAGTGGAGGGGACGCGTTCTTTGGGACTCATGGGTGAACCGTTTCTTCGGCGGGTACAGGGTCGTCGGGGCGGGACGTGGGGTCTGGCCGGCGACGGCTCGTGCGCAGACCCGCGACGATGAGGAACACGGCACCGATGCCGAGAGCGATATCGGCGAGGTTGCCGATGAACAGGTTCCCGTAGGCGAGGAAATCGGTGACGTGCCCGATCCCGAACGCGGGCGGCGAGAATAAGCGATCGATGAGGTTCCCGATCGCACCGCCCACGATGAAACCGAAACCAACCGCCGACCACACGTTCCGGGCTCGGGTGGCGGCAACGATGAGGACCGCGGTGACAGCGACCCCGATGACGGTGATGACCCATGTGGAGCCTTCCCCGAGCGAGAAGATCGCCCCGGGGTTGAAGGCCAGTTGAAGACCGAGCCAGTCACCGATCAGCGGTATACGCGCATCCTGCCGCAACGTGTTCAGAGCAAGAGTCTTGGTGCCTTGATCGATCAGGATGACGATGGCGGCGACGATGAGCATCACGGCCGACCGGCGGACTCGATCACGCATCGGCGTCTTTCTCCTTAGCTGCAGCATCCTTGGCGGCCTGTGCGCGGTCGCGCTGGTGACGCTGGCGCCCGGCCATAACCACTCCCACAACGCCGATCCCCAGAATCAGTGCCAGACCCGAGAGGAAGAACAGGGGGAGCAGTTCGAAAGCACCGCCACCGGATGCCGTGCCACCGTATGTTTGCGCGGGTCGGGCCGGTTCCGGCTCCTCCGTTGGGGAGGTTTCAGGGGTGGGGCTTGTGGTCGGAGTGCTGGGTTCCGTGTCCGTCGCGGGCGTGACGGTGTACACATACTCCCCGTTGATCGGGTGTCCGTCGGCGGAGACGGTCTTCCAGCGGACGGTGAAGATGCCGGTTGCGGCGTCGGGGGAGAGGTGTTGAGTGATCGAGTCACCGCTCACCGTTGGCGGGTCGACGGCGACGTTTGCTCCGCTTTCATCGATAACCTCGACGACCGTTGCATCGTCACCACCGGTGAGGGCCCCGGTGAACATCAAAGAGATCTCGTCGGGGGAGCCGTTGATGGTCGAGTCGGCGGTGGGGTACGACGAAACGAAGTCGTCGTGAGCGGCCGCCGGAGATGCAGTCCCAAGGACGACGGATGCCGACAACAACAGGGTGGTGAGGACGGCAGCGGTGCGTGCCGAGAGGCGTTTATGCATGGGTGTCGTGCTCTCCGGGGTGGGATTCGGGTTCGATCTGAAAGGTGGAGTGTTCGATGCTCACGGCGAAATGTTCGCTGACGCATTGCTGAAGTGATGTCAGCAGTGCGGCGGAAGCTTCCATCGTGACGGTGTCATCGACCACGACATGGGCGGTGAGCGTGGGGAGGTCGGTCGAGACCTGGGTCGCGTGGAGGTCGTGCACAGCGACCACGTGCGGCAGGGCAAGGATGTGGCGGCGGACATCCTCGAGATCGAGGCCGGCAGGTGTGGACTCCATCAATACCCGGCCGGATGCTCGCAACAGGATGAGGGTGCGGGGGATGATGAGGAGCGCGATCAAGACGCCCGCGACGGCGTCCGCCTGATACCAACCGAAAACGGCGATGAGGATGGCGCTGGCGATGACGCCGACGGAACCGAGGGCATCGTTGACGACCTCGAGGAACGCGGCGCGCATGTTGAGGTTGCGTCCGCGGCCGCTGAACAATACGAGCATGGAGGCGATGTTGGCGACGAGACCGACGATGCCGAAGAACAGCAGACTTCCCGATGCGATCTCAGGGGGCTCGAACAGCCGCCGTACGCCTTCCACGAGCGCGAAGATACCCACCCCGAGCAGCAGAGCTGCTTGAGCGAGCGCACCGAGCACCTCCGTGCGTTGAAGACCGAAGGTGTACCTGGGAGTCGGGGGACGATTCATCAGATGCGCGGCGGTGACGGCCATCGCCAACCCGACGACATCGGTGAGCATGTGCGCCGCATCAACGAGCAGTGCGAGGCTGCCTGTGATAATCGCCCCGATCACTTCGACGATGAAGACCGAAGAGGTGATCGCGAACGCGATGACCAGGCGATTGCGAGGAGTGGCGTCACCAATACCGTGACTGTGCCCTGCTTCTGTCATGGTGCTCCTTACGGCCGTCCAACGATGAGTCGGGCGACGGTCGCCGCATCACGACCCGCCCCAACGAGGGTGTCCGCATCCGCCCGGGAGTAACGGGGCATGCCAACAGTGAACAGTCCCGGGATGCGTGCACTGACGTGCAAAGGCTGACCGGGCGGCTCCGAATCGGGCAGCCATGCGTCTGCCGGCCTGTACCCGGTCGCAAGGATCACGGAATGCGGCTTCACGGACGCCCCATCGGCGAACATCACGGTGTCTCCGTGAACCTCCGTCACGGCGACGGCATGAGTGACGTCTGTCGAAGCTACGCGGGGGCGTGCCTCGGAGAGCGCACCCTTACGTCGCAGCCTCGACCAGATAGGCCGCTCCGACACCCCTGAGGGTTCCGCTCGAGTGGAGAGGGTGACGTCGTGGGAGGACGCGAGCTCCTCAGCAATCTCCACTCCGCTGAATCCGCCGCCAACGATCAACACGTGGCCGGGAGGTATCTGGGCGGGGTAGAGGTACTGGCTGGAATGCAGCACAACACCGGGTACGGCCAATCCCGGGCGCCAGCCCAGTATGCGCGGCACCGCGGCAGCTCCCGTTGCACAGACCACATTTCGGGTTTGCACTTCCCCGGCGGAGGTCGACAGATGCAGCGTGGATCCGTCGCCCAACCGGTTGATTCCAAGAGCACGAGTGCCCCACACGGTCTTCACACCGAGGGCTTTCTCCACCGAAGACAGGTAATCGGACATCTCATCCACACTCGGATGACGGTCTCCATCGCCCGGGAAAGGGAACCCGCGGACGACACTGTGGCGTGCCGCGCTGCGCAGTTTCATCGACTGCCACCGTGTGGCCCAGCTTCGTCGACCGGGGGGTGCAGAATCGATGATCACGAAGTCTTTCTGTGGCTCAAGCCCAGAGGACCTGAGCGCGGCGGCTGTCGCCAATCCGGAGTGCCCGGCACCGACGATGATGACTCGACGGTGCGATAGCGAACGCGCCATCATTCAGCACCGTTCACGGCGGCTTCAATGCTGTCCTCCAGATCGGTCCACGTTTCCAGCACGACAGGCTCCCCATCGATGAAGAACGAGGGGGTACTGCTGACACCGAGCTGCTCACCCTCGTCGAGATCGAATTGAACCCGTTCCGCTGTCGCCGGATCAGCGACCGCATCATCGAACGCGGCCATGTCCAATCCGAGTTCCTCCGCAAACCCCCGGAACAGGTCCGCACGAGACTCTTGAGCCTCACCCCATTGAGACTGCGTCTCGAACAGGCGGTGATACATGTCTTCGAGCCGTCCCTGCTGCGCTGCGGCTTCGGCAGCGATTGCGGCGTTCTTTGAGTTGAGGTGACCAGGCAGCGGGAAGTAGCGGATCACGTAGGTGATCTCGCCATCGAACTTGCCGCGGAGATCCTCGACGAGGGGATAGAAAGCACCGCAGGCCTCGCACTCGAAATCGAGGAACTCGACCACCGTCACCGCCCCTTCTCCTCCGTCATCGAGGACGTGCGAGTTCTCACGGACGACTTGTGGACCGTCAGCGGTCCCCGTCTCGGGTGCGGCAGCTTGATTCTGATTAATCAGGACGAAGACCAGTGCGACGACCAGCAACACCACGGCGAGAGACACGGTGACAAGTACCGCTTTCACGGAAGATTTCATAACACTCCAGACACACACAACGAACGGGGACGACCAGTGGAGCGCCATCGAAGAGATGGCGCCGCCGGAGTCAGGTCCGCGACAGAGAAAGCTGTGTGAGAGAAGGAGGCAATGCGAACAGGCGCCCCGTCATAGCTGCCAGTGATGGTGCGCGCGGCAAACGTTCGCGAATGTGAGAAGAGGGGACGTGACGGCGGAAGTTCCGCGTGACGATGAGCACCAAGAAGCAGCAGATGATACCCAAGAGGCACCCGGCAACGCCGATCACGATGTCGTTCGCGCTATCCCCGGCCAGGAATTGTTCCGCGGTCGCGCCGACAACGCTTTCACCCGAACCCGCCGAAAAATGACCAGCAGAAGGCGTCCCTAGTGACGACGAGGATGTGGTGCTCAGATACGGAGTCGCATCTGTCGCATCACGATGGCCGCCCGGCCACGCTCCAACAACGAGAAGAAGCGCCAGCCCGAGGGCTGTAATGATCTTCGTTATCAGGAACTCGTCGGCTCGGCTAACGCATTTGTGAGCGCGACCGTGGACGACCATGACCTCAGGATGGTACCAGCCCGACCAATCAAGTCTTCTTGCGAGCCCCAGAGCCACGCACCCGCTCTACCGGCGAAGCGAGGAAGACTTGGGACGTCCGCTGAGCCAGCCCATCACCCATTCAACTGGGCCAGTTCCAACGAACCGCCACCACAACCAACCCACCACGATCATGCCCGGAACGATCACCAGCCAGCCCAAGTAGAAGTTCTCGGCAGGGCGGCCATACGCGTTACTCCAAAATGCGATGAGACTGCCGTGCAGCAAGTACAGAGACAACGCCACCTGACCGCAGGCGCACAAGGGAACAAAGACAGCACCCCAAAAACGTTCTGCGTGCTCCCGCCGCACCGTAGCCCCCAGCACAACGCAGACGTAGACGGCGAACACCAAGCCAATATCCCTCAGAGAGTCCAGGTAGTCCCCCGATAACACCGTGCCGAAGCGCTGCCCGAAACCCCAGGCAAGATACGCCAACAGCGCCACAGCCGCCATGATCCACAACAAGCGATCGCGTTTCAAGCCGTGACGGATCAACAGGGCACCGATGAGGAACACCGGCAACAGGTTGACCACCCGATACTGAGGGCCCAGGAACATCCAGGTCGTGACCTCACGCACGGGCGGCGGCGCGGTGTAGACCCAAATCCAGGTGCGTGCGACGCTCAGCAATGGCTGACTGGCCAGGACAAGGACCGCTGTCGCGGCAATCACGACCGAGCTGCGCAGGAGTAGAAGGGGCGCGCCGATGATGATCAGCAGCCCGAGATAGCTCAGGATGACCGCCAGCCAGGAGCCCCACGTGGCCATCCAAACACCCAGGACGATGAGGAACAGGCCACGCAGAGTCTGTTGCAGCAACGTCACCCCCACAGCGCCGCCGCGTCTCCACACAAGCTCCGCCGACATGCCCATGACAAGAGCGAAGAGCGGCGACGCGACACTACTGAAGTTCGCCGTGACGAATTGCACCGCCCACGGTGCGTTCGGCACGAAAGGAGCCGCGTGCGCGATGAGCATCGCGACAATCGCGAACCCGCGGAGCGCGTCCGGAACCAGAAGACGGCTCATGTCAGAGACGCGTCGAGCTCGCCTGTGCATTCTGGGCGGCAGCGTTCTTTCGGGCTCGAAGACCATGCCCTGAGGGCATTGGCTTGACCGCATAGGAAATAGGTCAGCGGAGACTGTATAGTTCAGCTTATGCTGACCATTGCTTCTCGTCTCGACGTCATGAACCGGCTCGGCCGCGCCATGGCTGATCCTACGCGTTCTCGGATTCTCATGACTCTGCTCGGTGGCCCGAGCTACCCCGCAGTCCTGTCCCGTGAGCTAGAGCTGACGCGCTCCAACGTGTCGAACCATCTCACCTGCCTGCGTGACTGCGGGATCGTTGTCGCCGAGCCTGAGGGCCGCCAAACCCGCTACGAGATCGCCGACCCGCATCTTGCGGCTGCGCTCGTCGCGCTCGTGGACGTGACACTGGCGGTCGATGAGCACGCGCCCTGCGTGGACTCAGCGTGCATGGTGGCTGGCTGCTGTGGGACGGGGGCTGACGCGTGAGCGAGGCGTGTGGCTGCGAGCACGAGCCTGCCGCGACGGCAGGCGAAGAGATCGAAGAGGCCGAGCGGCCCTGGTGGAGAGACCGCGGGGTCATGGTGCCGGTGTTCTCCGGCGTTGCGTTCCTGGCCGGTCTGATCTTCGAGTGGTCCGGGCTCGAGATCCCGGCACTGGTGCTGTTCTGGGTCGGACTGCTGCTGGGCGCATCGACGTTCACGCCCGGCGCGATCCGGAAACTGTTCAAGGGCAAGCTCGGCATCGGGCTGCTGATGACGATCAGCGCGATCGGTGCCGTCATCCTCGGGTACGTGGAGGAGGCTGCAGCTCTGGCGTTCTTGTACTCGATCGCGGAGGCGCTTGAGGACAAGGCGATGGACCGCGCCCGCGGCGGACTGAGGGCACTACTGAAGCTCGTGCCGGAAACAGCGACCGTGCTTCAGAGCGGTGTCTCCGCGCAGGTGCCGGCGAAAGAGTTGACGGTCGGCCAGGTCATGGTGGTCCGCCCGGGTGAGCGGATCGCGACTGATGGGGTCGTGCGTTCTGGTCGCTCCAGCCTGGATACCTCGGCGATCACCGGGGAGTCGATCCCGGTCGAAGTTGAGCCCGGGAATGCGGTGTCGGCCGGTGCGATCAACAGCGCCGGTGTCCTGGAAGTCGAGGCGACCGCTGCGGGCACCGATAACTCGCTCACGACGATCGTGGAGCTGGTAGAGAAAGCGCAGACCGAGAAGGGCGAGCGTGCCCGTCTGGCGGACAGGATCGCCCGCCCGCTCGTACCCGGAGTACTGATCCTCGCTGCGCTCGTCGCGATCATCGGGTCGCTGCTGGGCGACCCGGAGGTGTGGATCACTCGCGCACTCGTCGTGCTGGTCGCCGCTTCTCCGTGTGCGCTGGCAATCTCGGTTCCGCTGACGGTCGTCGCGGCGATCGGTGCGGCGAGCAAGTTCGGCGTGATCATCAAGTCCGGCGCCGTTTTCGAGCGCTTCGGCACGGTCCGCCACGTTGCCGTCGACAAGACCGGCACCCTCACCCGCAACGAACCGGCGGTCACCGCCGTGCTCACCACAGATGGCGTTACGGAGGCTCAGGCGCTGGCGTGGGCGGCCGCGTTGGAGCAGCACAGCACCCATCCTCTCGCCTCAGCGATCACTGCCGCAGCCCCGGGGACACCGGGAGCTGCAGATGTGACCGAGCAGGCCGGGCACGGCATCGACGGCACCGTCGACGGATCGAGAATCACCGTCGGCAGTCCCCGCTGGCTGAACGCCGGCGACCTCGCGGAGCGGGTCGGCGAGTTGGAAGAGCAGGGCATGACCGTCGTGATCGTCCACCGCGACGGGTCACCGGTCGCCGCGATCGGCGTCCGCGACGAGCTGCGCCCGGAAGTCCCCGAGGTCGTCCGGACACTCACCGGCCAGGGCGTCGGGGTGACGATGCTCACCGGGGACAACGCCCGGACCGCTCGTGCACTGGCGGCACAGGCAGGGATCAGCGACGTGCGCGCGGAGCTGCGCCCGGAGGACAAGGCGACCGCGATCGGGGAACTGTCGACGGCGGGACCGGTCGCGATGATCGGCGACGGCATTAACGATGCCCCGGCCCTCGCTGGCGCGGACATCGGTATCGCGATGGGCGCGACCGGCTCCGACGCAGCGATCGAATCCGCCGACGTGGCCTTCACCGGCCATGATCTGCGCCTCATCCCGCGGGCGTTCGACCACGCCCGGCGCGGTCGACGGATCATCAACCAGAACATCGTCCTGTCGCTGCTGATTATCACCGCACTGCTCCCGCTCGCGCTCTTTGGCGTGCTGGGGCTCGCCGCGGTCGTCCTGGTCCACGAGGTTGCGGAGGTCATCGTGATCCTCAATGGTCTGCGTGCCGCCCGCACCCGCACGCCACGGTTGGGAAGCTGATGCTCGCCACCATCGGTTCAGCGATCGGCCTGTTCGCGGCGACCAACATCGACGACATCGTCGTGCTTACCGTGCTGTTCCTCGCTTCCAGTCGAGGGAAGCCCCGGCCGTGGCAGATCGTCGCGGGCCAGTATCTCGGGTTCATCACCCTCGTCGTGATCAGCGTGATCGCCGCTCTCGGTCTCACCATCGTTCCGGACGAATGGGTCGGTTTCCTGGGTCTGATCCCGCTCGGCATCGGCATCTGGACGCTCGTTCGCGGCCTGCGCCGTAACGGCGATGACGATGATGACGACTCCAAGATCACCGCGGTCGGACTATGGGGTGTCGCGGGTATCACGATCGCCAACGGGGCCGACAACATCTCCCTCTACACGCCGATCTTCCGCACCAGCGCCCCCAGCGACGTCGCGATCATGATCGTCGTGTTCCTGGTCCTCGTCGCGGTCTGGTGCGCGGCCGGCCGGCTGATCGGCACCAACAAGGCTGTCACCGAGGGGCTGGAGCGCGTCGAGCACTGGCTCGTACCGGCCGTGTTCATCGGCCTGGGCCTGTTCATCCTGATCGAATCTGGGGTCATCGTCCGTCTGATCGAGGTGCTCGCATGACCTCCTCCCAGGCAGAGGCTCATCCGCCCGCTGCGAGCAAGCTGTCGTCGACCCGGCGGCGGCAGCTCACTGGTGGAGCGCTCTTGATCGCCGTGGTCGTCGTGCTGATCGATCAGGGAACCAAGGTGTGGGCCGAAGCGACCCTCACCGAGCGTGAGCGCATCCCGCTGATCGGCGACCTGCTGGGTTTGCAGCTCGCCTATAACCCCGGAGCGGCATTCTCCTTCGGGGAAGGCTTCACCTGGGTGTTCGCACTGCTCGCCGTCGCGGCCACCATCACAGCGATCGTGTTCGCGTTCCGAGTGCAACGCGTGGGATGGGCGATCGTCATCGGCGCGCTCGGCGGCGCTGCCGCCTCACACGCAGGCGACCGCCTCTTCCGCGACCCCGGATTCGCCCGGGGGCACGTCGTCGACTTCCTCGCCTACGGCAACTGGTTCATCGGGAACCTCGCCGACATCGTGATCGTCACCGCAGCGATCACCGGAGCAGTTTTCATGATCCGCACAGGCGATGAGACCACCGAGTGAGATCCGTTGTGCGGTGGTGGGATATCCGTCAACTGGCTCTCTACATCGGCCGTCTCGCTATCGCTCAGCTTCGTTGTGATGTACTTCCTCACGTTTGCGATGATCAACGTCCTGGACGATCTCTTCCTCAACATCAGCAACCTCTACATGGCACTGATGATGGTCTTCCCCATGGGCATCATCATGGTCATCGTCATGTGGAAGATGTTCCCGAACAAGGCCGCGAACATCAGCTTGCTCGTAGGTTTCGCCGCGCTTTTCCTTGTCGCCTTCTTCATGGGACGCTCGGAAGCGTTCGTCGGTAACGACCAGTTCCTCCGTTCCATGATCCCGCATCACTCTCGAGCGATTCTGGTGTGTGAGCAATCAGACATCAGCGACCCGGAGATCCAAGATCTCTGTGAGCAGATCATCTCGTCACAGCAGGAAGAGATCGACCAGATGAATGAGATTCTCGACCGTCTCGACGATTAGTGGGGCGTCGGCACCACCCTTGCGACAAGTGGACCGGCTACCGCGCTCATGACGAGCGGACCGGATCACCGCCGTCGACAGGGTCCGGGTCGACCAGGCAACCTTACGCCTCAGCCTTACGCGAGAGCTGCCGAAAACGATCGTTTCCGGCAGCCCCCTCCCAGGCCGCCGGCCGACCACACGACACGCCGGCCGTGCGCCGACCGAAACCCCCTGCCGGAACCTGCCGCGCCGAAACCGTCCGCTCGACGTTTTAGGCAGGACGGGTTGAGACGCGATTACCGACAAGTTTCGTGAGACAACGGGCGCTTTCGGCGCCGCATCAGCCACCCGTCTTTCCGGGGCTGCTCTGTCTCACCAGCCGACAACTTTCGTGAGATCGGACAATACTGGAGGGGACGGTTTCGAGAGCCCCCGCCTCCGCACCGCGCGGCAGACCTCTCGACGCCAGGAAGAAGATGCTCATGAAAGCTCTCCGCTACGTCGAGATCGGCAAGCCCCCCGTGGTGGTCGACATCCCGATTCCGAAGCCCGGCCCTGGACAGGTCCTGCTCAAGATCACCGCGGGTGGTGTCTGCCACTCCGACGACTACGTCATGGGGCTCCCCGAGAAGGACTACCACGAGCAGGGTTATCCACTGCCGTTGACGCTCGGGCACGAAGGTGCCGGCATCGTGCATGAGATCGGCGAGGGCGTCGACTCGACACTGAAGGTCGGGGATGCCGTGGCCGTCTACGGGCCGTGGGGCTGCGGCCGCTGCCACAACTGCTCGATGGGCAAGGAGAACTACTGCACGAACGCCGCCGCCGAGGGCATCCGTCCTCCGGGCCTGGGCAGCCAGGGGTCGATGGCGGAGTACATGATCGTCGACGACGCGCGCCACCTCGTGCCGCTCGGGGATCTCGACCCCGTGCAGAACGTCTCGCTGACCGACGCGGGCCTCACCCCGTACCACGCGATCAAGAACTCGCTTCCGAAGCTCGGCGCCGGCACGGTCGCGGTCGTGATCGGCACCGGTGGGCTCGGCCACGTCGGCATCCAGATCCTCAAGGCCATCTCGGGTGCCACGGTCATCGCGCTGGACGTGAACGACGAGAAGCTGAAGCTCGCCACCGAGGTCGGCGCGGATCACGTGCTGATCAGCGACGCGTCGGCGGCCGAGAAGATCCGCGAGCTCACCGGCGGTCTCGGCGCGAACGCCGTGTTCGACTTCGTCGGCGCGAACCCGACGATCGCACTGGCGCAGAGCGTGGCCGCGCTCGAGGCCGACATCACGATCGTGGGCATCGGCGGAGGCAGCATGACGCTCGGCTTCGGCTCGATCGCCTATGACGCAGCCGTGCGCATTCCCTACTGGGGCTCGCGCGCCGAGCTGATCGAGGTGCTGGACCTCGCCCGCGCCGGCAAGATCCACGTCCAGACCGAGAGCTACACGCTCGACGACGGCCCGAAGGCCTATGAAGACCTCGCGTCGAACAGCATCCGCGGACGCGCCGTCATCGTCCCCTGACGTCGGCCTCGAACGCCCGGGAGGATCTCCTCCCGGGCGTTCTCTGTTTTCGGGCGGCGCTCAGTCGCGGCGTCGCCGGTCGGCGAGGAGGGCGAGCGCCGCATCGATCGCGCTCGCCGCCGCGTCGGGGGCCACGCGCACGAGGGCGAAGGCGGAGACCACGAGCCCCGTACAGGCGTCCGCCAGGGTGTCGACCTCCGTTCCCGCGAGCTCGGGGAGAGCGGCTACGATGCCGCGGGCGAACGCCTCACGGAGCTCCGCGCGATAGGAAGCCACGACCCGGGCGACCGCGTCGTCGGTGCCGATGGGAGCGGCAGCGGTGTTGACCAGCAGGCAGCCGCTCGTTGCCGGAAGGCTGCCTGTCGTCAGCAGGGCCGCACGCAGTCCGCCGAGATAGGTCCTCAGGGCCTCCGGTGCCACGACCTCGCCCGTCAGCGGGGCGAGGCGCGGGCGGATGACCTCGTCCAGATAGCTCTCGACGGCGGCGTCGAAGAGTCCTCGCTTGGAACCGAAAGCGTGATAGATGCTGGAGCGGCTGAGGCCCGTCGCGCGCTCGAGCTCCGGCAAGGGCGCGCTCTCGAAGCCGCGCGCCCAGAACACGCCGCGTGCCGCGCGGACCGCCTCTGCGGTGTCGAAGGTCTGTGTGCGCCCCATCCGCCCTGCTCCTGCTCTTTTGTGAATCGCTTGATCCAGTATATATTGTAACGACCGATACAGAATGCGCGGCCGCGCCGCGTCGAAGGGGGACCGCCATGGTCATCGCAGGACTTGTGCTCACCGGCGTCGCGGCGCTCGTGCACGTCTACATCTTCTGGCTGGAGTCGTTCGCCTGGACCAGCGCGCGCGCTCGCCGCACCTTCGGCACCGGCACGGCGGAGGAGGCCGCACGACAGAGGGAGCTCGCCTTCAACCAGGGCTTCTACAACCTGTTCCTCGCGATCGCCGTGCTCCTCGGCATCGTCGTCTTCGCCACGGGAGCGACGGCCGTCGGCGCGACCCTCGTCTTCACCGGCGCCGGATCGATGGTCGCCGCGAGCCTCGTGCTGCTGCTGTCGAGCCCCGACAAGGCGTCCGCCGCCCTGAAGCAGGGAGTCATCCCGGCGCTCGGCGTCATCGCGCTCGCCATCGGCCTCCTCGTCTGAGTCAGGCAGCACCCCCCAGATCCTCACGAAGGAGAGAAATGTCCCACGCCATCAGCACCCAGATCCAGCTCGCCCGCCGCCCCGAGGGGTGGCCGACCCACGACGACTTCCGCACCGTGGAGGTCGAGTTGAGCGATCCGGCGCCGGGGGAGGTGCGCGTGGCGAACGAGTTCGTCTCCGTCGACCCCTACATGCGCGGGCGGATGAACGACGTCCGCAGCTACGTCGCCCCCTACGCCCTCGACGAGGTCATCGCGGGTGGCGCCATCGGCCGGGTCGTCGCTTCTGCGGCGGACGACCTCCCCGTCGGCACCGTCGTGCTGCACCAGCACGGCTGGAGCGATGTCGTGCAGGCGGACGCGTCGACCTTCCGGGCCGTGCCGGAGGTGTCGGGTATGCCGCTGTCGCTGCGCCTGCACATCCTCGGCATGACCGGCCTCACCGCCTACGTCGGTCTCACCGCGATCGCCGGACTCGCCCCGGGCGACACCGTCTTCGTCTCCGGCGCCGCCGGTGCCGTCGGCACGGCTGTCGGTCAGATCGCCAAGCTCCTCGGCGCGGGCCGCGTCATCGGCTCGGCGGGCTCGCCTGAGAAGGTCGCCCTGCTGACCGAGAAGTACGGCTACGACGCGGCGTTCAACTACAAGGACGGCCCGGTGCGCGAGCAGCTCGCCGCCCTCGCGCCCGAGGGCGTGGACGTGTTCTTCGACAACGTCGGCGGCGACCACCTCGAAGCCGCGCTCGACGTGATGAACGACGGTGGCCGGATCGCGCTGTGCGGCGCCATCACGAGCTACAACACCACCGAGCGCGTGCCCGGGCCCGACAACATGGCGAACATCATCACGCGCGGGCTCCGGCTCCAGGGCTTCACGCTGGCCTCGTACCTGCACCTGTCGCCGGAGTTCAGCGAGAAGATGACCCGCTGGTTCGCGGAAGGGCGGATCGCCTACGACGAGACCATCGTCGACGGTATCGAGAACACGGTCGACGCGTTCCTCGACATGATGCGCGGAGCCAACACGGGGAAGATGCTCGTGCGCGTCACGCCCTCCGCCTGACGTCCGGAGCGGGCCGCCAGCGCTTTTGGGATATATTGCTTGAGACGTAGAACTTCACTCTCCATGACCCCCACTGGAGGCAGTGTGACACTCTCTGGCGGCCCCCTCGAACGCCGGTCGATGAGCGACGAGGCTTTCGTGCGCCTGCAGGATGCGATCATCAGCGGCGAACTCCAGCCCGGCGAGCGCCTGCGCGACTACGAGCTCGCCGAACGCCTCGGCACCTCGAAGACGCCGATCCGTCATGCCCTCGACCGCCTGGCCGACAACGGCCTCGTCGAGATGCAGCGCAATCGCTACACCCGCGTGGCTCCGATCGATCTGGAGCGGGTGCGCAACGCCGTCGACCTGTTCGGCGACATCTGGATCGGCTCGGTCCGTCACGTCATGCCGGTGATCCAGGACGACGATGTGGCCTACCTCGTCGAGCTGGCCGACGACATGGCGGCGTCGGTGCAGGCGCGGGACATCATCGCGTTCGGCGCGGCGCTCCGCAGTGCGGCGACGGGTTTCGCCCGGATCGAGGGCAACGCCACGCGCGCCAACTCCATCGAGCGTCTCGGCCCGCAGATCCGTCGGTTCACCCAGCACGCGAAGGACGCCGTGGACTGGTCCGCCGTCGAGGAGTTCGTCGGTGCGATCCGCGAGGCGACGTCGGAGCGCGACGCGGTCAAGACCCGTGCCGTGCTGGTGAGCTTCTTCGATGAGACGCTCCCGGCGATCATCGATCGGGCCGAGCAGTCGGGACTGGCCGAGATCTCGGAGTGATCGACGGCTGACGAACGAGGGCGACCGCACACCGCGGTCGCCCTCGTCGCGTCCGGGCTACGGCGTGAGGCGATGGACGTCGCGGGGGAACAGCGTCACCTCGCGGACATTGGCCGCCTCGACCAGGCGGCCCACCCAGCGCTCCAGTCCGATGGCGAAGCCGCCGTGCGGAGGCATCCCGTGCGCGAACGCCTCCAGGTAGCCCGCGTACGCCGAGGGCGATTCTCCTCGCGCCTCGATCGCGGCGACGACCTCGCTGTGCCGATGCAGCCGCTGTCCGCCGGTCACGAGCTCCAGACCGCGGAACAGGAGGTCGAAGCTGTTGCTCCCCTCCGCGTCGTCGGGCTGCGGATGCGTGTAGAACGGGCGTTTGCGCAGCGGGTAGCCCTCGACGGCCAGCACGTCGCTGCCGAACTCCTCCTTCGCCCACGCCCCGAGCGCGCGCTCGTGCGCCGGGGAGAGGTCCGGCTCGTCGGCCGGAGCACCGACCCGGCGCAGCGCGTCGCGGAAGTGCACGACGGGGATGTCCTCGGGGATGTCGGGGAGCGTCACGTCGAGCAGTGCGAGCTCGTCCGCCGCGTCGGTGCGTATGCCGCCGAGCATGCCGCGCAGCACGTCGCCGAGAAGGCTCAGGACGTCGCGGTGGTCGCGGATGAACCCGAGCTCGACGTCCAGCGACACGTACTCCGACAGATGCCGCACGGTGTCGTGCGGCTCGGCGCGGAAGACGGGCCCCACCTCGTAGACGCGTTCGAACACGCCGACCAGCTGCTGCTTGTAGAACTGCGGGCTCTGCGCGAGGTACCCGGTCCTGCCGAAGTAGTCGACGGGGAACACGTTCGCGCCCGACTCGGTCACGGTGTCGACGATCTTCGGGGTCTGCACCTCGGTGAAGTCCGCGGTGTCGAGGACCCGGCGGAACGCGCGCACGCTCGCCGCGGCGATCTGCCAGGTCGCGCGGCGTGCGGGGTGGCGCCAGGTCACCGCCGCGTGGTCGAGCAGTGTCGGCAGGCTCGTCTCGAGCGTCGGGCGCCACAGCTCCACGACCGGCGGTGCGGCCGGCTCCGACAGGCTCTCGATCTGCGGGTCGACGATCTCGACGCCGCCGGGGGCCTGCGGGTTCGCGGCGATGGTCCCCGTCACGCGGACCACGGTCTCCTCCGGAGGGAGGCCGTCCGCTGGATGCTCGGCGGGACGGACCACGACCTGCGCGAGTCCGGAGCGGTCGCGGACGATCAGGAACGCGACGGTGGCGAGCTCCCTCCGCCGATGGACGTGGCCGAGCAGCGTGACGCGGCGGCCGGAGACGATGTGCACGAGCTCCGCGGCGAGAGTGCGGGCGGGGTCGGGTGATCTCATTTCTCCTCCAGGTTGTGGGAGCCCTGGAGGTGTGGGCGGGGGCCAGATCGCGGTGCCACCACACCTTCGCCGGTGAGAAGCCGGCCTCTCGTCGGTACGCCGGACGCGCGGGGACCGCCTGCCCGGAGGCCGGGGGTCGTCACGCCCCGGCGGTCGCCGCGTCCAGTCTAGGGGCGTTCTCGGCAGATCCACAGAATCGCTTGGGTGCCGTCTCGTACCCTGGATTATCCAAGGGGAGTACTCCGACACGGTCGGGTCGTCATTACGGATGCGTCTGCATCCCGGCCTACCGGTCCCGCTCGGGATGGGGAAGACTTTGGCGCTGTTCCGTCACGCCCGAGTCTGGAGTACCCGTTGGAAATCACCCCCTTGATCTGGGTCATCACGATCGCGGTCACCATCGCGTTCTTCGTGTACGAGTTCTTCGCGCACGTCCGCAAGCCGCACGAGCCGAGCATCGGCGAGTCCGCGCGCTGGTCGATCTTCTACATCAGCCTCGCGCTGCTCTTCGGCGTGGGCATCGGCATGGTGTCCGGCTGGACCTACGGCGGCGAGTACTTCGCCGGCTACCTCACCGAGAAGGCGCTGTCGATCGACAACCTCTTCGTGTTCCTCATCGTGATGACGGGCTTCGCGGTGCCGAAGATCTATCAGCAGAAGGTGCTGATGATCGGCATCGTGATCGCGCTGATCCTCCGCGGCATCTTCATCGCCGTCGGTGCGACCCTCATCGAGAACTTCTCCTGGATCTTCTACGTCTTCGGCGCGCTGCTGCTCTTCCTCGCGTACCGGCAGGCCTTCAGCAATCATGAGAGCAACCCCGCGAACGGCCGCTTCATGACCTTCGTCCGTCGGCACCTCCCCGTCAGCGAGGAGTACAACGGCGACAAGCTCACGGTCGTCCAGAAGGGCAAGCGCTACGTCACGCCGATGCTGCTGACGATCATCGCGATCGGCTTCATCGACCTCGTCTTCGCGGTCGACTCGATCCCCGCCATCTACGGCCTCACCGACCAGGCGTACATCGTGTTCACCGCGAACGCGTTTGCCCTGATGGGGCTGCGTCAGCTGTACTTCCTCATCGGCGGACTGCTCGAGCGCCTGGTCTACCTGGCTCAGGGCCTCGCCGTCATCCTCGCGTTCATCGGTGTGAAGCTCGTCCTGCACGCCCTGCACGTCAACGAGGTGCCGTTCATCAACGGCGGCGAGCCGATGCTGTGGGCGCCCGAGATCCCGATCTGGTTCTCGCTGCTCTTCATCGCCGCGACCATCGCGGTCGCCACCGTCGCGAGCTTGATGAAGACGCGCCGGCACCGCAACTCCGTCTCTTCCCCGACCGATTCCACCCCCACCATCGACAAGGAGCACTCTTGAGCGCGCAGCGCTGTTCTGACTCTTCGGACTCTGACAGTACGAGCACCCGGTTCATCCCGGGTGCTCACCCCGCCACCGAGGAGGTCGCCCGCTGATGGGCGATCTGCTCTGGAACATCGCCCTCGTCCTGCTCTTCGTGCTGATCGGCGGTGTCTTCGCTGCGACGGAGATGGCGCTGGTCACGCTGCGCGAGAGCCAGCTCAACGCGATCGCCGTCCGCGGCCGTCGCGGAGCGAAGGTCGCCGCCCTCGCCCGTAACCCCAACACCTTCCTCTCTGCGGTGCAGATCGGCGTGACCGTGGCGGGCTTCGCGTCCGCCGCCTACGGGGCGACCTCGATCGCGCCGTCCGTCGCGCCGCTGCTGGAGGGCTGGGGTGTCGCGCCTCCGCTCGCGATGACCCTCGCCACGATCGTGCTGACGCTCATCATCGCGTACCTGTCGCTCGTGCTCGGCGAGCTCGTGCCGAAGCGGCTCGCGATCCAGCGCAACGCGCAGTTCGCGTACGCGGTGGCACCGGCCCTGAACGGCTTCGCGACCGTCATGCGCCCGGTGATCTGGCTGCTGTCGGTCTCGACGAACGCCCTCGTCCGCGTGCTCGGCGGCGACCCGCACAAGACGAGCGACGAGCTCACCGATGAGGAGGTGCGCGACATCGTGGCGACCCACCAGGGCCTCCCCGACGACGAGCGCCGCATCCTCGACGACGTGCTCTCGCTGCGTGGGCGCCAGGTGAGCGAGGTCATGCGCCCGCGACCGGAGGTCGTGGCGCTCGACGAGGCTGGCACGGTCGGGGCGGCGGTGGAGCAGGTGCGCGAGCTGCCCTACTCCCGGTACCCGGTGTCGCAGACGTCGATCGACGACATCACCGGCTTCGTGCATGTGCGCGACCTCTTCGAGGCTGCCGCGGACGACCCGGAGCGTCCGCTGCAGGGGCTCGTCCGCGACATCCCTTACATCCCGTCCACGGCGGGGGTGCTGCCCACCCTCACCCGGATGCGGGCCGAGGGACACCACATCGCCGTCGTCGTGGACGAGTACGGCGGCACCGACGGTCTCGTGACCCTGGAGGACCTCGTGGAGGAGGTCGTCGGCGAGATCTTCGACGAGTACGACGCCGAGGTCTTCCTCTCCGCCGACGACGGACTGGACGGGCGCCTCAACCTGCAGGACTTCGAGGAGGCGACGGGGCTCGCGATGCCGCGCGGTTCCTCGGACACGATCGCCGGATTCGTCACGGAGCAGCTCGGACGGCTCGCCGTGGTCGGCGACACCGTCGAGGTGCCGGGCGCGACGATCCAGGTGGTCGAGATCGATCGCCGCCGCATCGCCCGCGTGCGCGTCTCGATGCACACCGATCCGGGTGCCGAGCGGGGCGTCGAGGACTGACGGCCGGCCGGGCGGCGGGGCGCGTCAGTCGCCTGCTCCGCTGCCCAGCTCGCGCAGGCCCTCGCCGAGGACCTCGGTCAGGAGCCGGGCGTAGCGACCGTCCGGGTCGAGGTCCGGGTCGAACACGGTGATGCTCGCCCCGATCGCCTGCGGGGCGAGGGCGCGCAGGAGGGCGGTGAGGTCTGCCGCCCCGAGTCCGCCCGGGTCCGGGCTGTCGACGGCGGGCATCACCGACGGATCGAGCACGTCGACGTCGAGCTGCAACCAGTAGCGCCCACCCGCGGACGCGGCGGTCTCAGCCGCGACCGCGCCGGCCCCTCGTGCCAGGACGTCGGCCGCCGGCGTGACGCGCGCGAGGAGGCCGCGGGCCTCCGCCTGCTCCTCGTCGTCGTCGCGGTGCCCGATGTGGGCCGTGCGGGTGGCGGGGAAGTACGGGGCGAGTCCGTCGATGTCGGCGATCGCCGGCCAATGCTTGCCGACCGCGGCCGCCAGCGCTTCGCCGGCCACGCTCGCGCACTCGTCGCTGTTGCCCGGGTGGCGGAAGTCGGTGTGTCCGTCGATGTGCACGAGGCCCGCGCCTCCACGGCGCTTCACGGCGATCCCGGCGCCGACGAGGATGCCGCAGTCGCCGCCGATCACGAGCGGGGCGCGGCCCTCGTCGAGGATCTCGCCGATACGCGAAGCCAGACGGAGGGAGTGGTCGACGAATGCGGCCTCGTTGCGTACTCGGCCAGCGGGCCGCGTGGCGTCGTCGTCCACGTAGCGCCCGGCGAGGACGATGCCGCCGTCGCTCACTCCCCGGTCGGTGAAGCGCCGGAACAGCCCCGCTTCGCGAAACGCCTCCGGTGCCTTCGCGGAGCCGGGCACGCTGCCGGGCTCCGGAGGGCGCAGGCCGAGATTGCTGGGGGACGACAGCAGTGTGATCATGCGCTCATCCTGCATCGGGCGTCCGACATCGCGACGCTCAGCGGATGGCGTAGACGGCGCTGCCGACGATCACCGCGATGACGGTCGTCCAGGCGACGATCGCGACGGCCTGCCATACGAGGATGCGCCCCTTGCCGATGCCGGACGCGGCGAGCATGGTGGCGGTGAAGTGCGTGGGCAGCAGCAGCGGTCCCAGCAGGCTCACCCCGGGGACGCCGTAGCGCTCGAACGCGCGCTGGAACTTCTCGCGGCGGGCGGACCCGCGTCCGGTCTCCGCCGGGACGCCGTCGGCCTCCAGGCTCGTCCCGCCGCCCACCGTCACCGGCTGCTTCGCCCGCGAGCGGTCCACGATGGCCCGGCGGGCGCCCGCGCTGGCGAGCACCAGGATCGCGACGCAGAGGAAGTTGCCGACCATCGCGGCGATGGCCGCGACCACGGGCGGGATTCCGCCGAGGATGCCGATGCTCGCGGCACCCTCGCCTTCGACGAACGGCACTGCCCCGGCGAGGGCGACGATGAGGGGCTGGACGAGGTCGGGGACCTGGGCGACGAGGTTCTGGAAGGTCTCGATGAGGTTCATGGGGGAAGCTCCGGGTGTCGGTGCAGACGGTCTCTCCGTCGCGATGACCCCAGTCCAGTCGATGCCGCCCCGGGGCGGCAGTGCCGCCGCGTCACCGCTCTCCGTGCGGTTCGCACCCGGATCCCGTGACATGTGTCACGCCTCTATCGTGGGGAGCGTGAGCAGTCCTTCCCCCGCCCTCTCCGATCCCGGTCCCGGTGCCCGCCAGCTCGCGCGGGGCATCACCGCCACCTGGTGGTACACGGTCGGCGGGGTGATCTTCATCGAGCTCATGCTGGTGGCCGCCTGGCTGGGCATCGCCGTGGCACTGGATCGCTCGGGCGTCGCTCTGCTCGTCGTGGGGGTCGGTGGGGTGCTCTGGGCGGCGTCGACCGTCCTGCTGCTGGTCGACTACCGTCATCGCGTCGACGCCGGCCCCGGGGTGGGCTGGGTGCGGCTGGCCGTGCCGACCGTCGTCGCCCTGATCTACGGCGGCGCGGCGGGGGCTCTGGTCGGTAGTTGGCAGCTCGCCGCGATGCCCGTGGTGCAGGTCCTCGTGCTGGTGAGCTGGCCCCGCGGGATCCGGGTGCGCGTGGCCGTGGCGGCGACGGTCGTGCTCGTCGCTCTCGCGCTGCTCGACTCGACCACGACCCTCGGTTCCGGGATCCCGGCGTGGGTGCCGGTGCTCTACGGAATCATGCTCCCCGGGATGACCGTGAGCTCGCTGTGGTGGTGGGACGTGCTCGTGGCCCTCGACCGGGCACGCGCCTCGGAGGCGCGCCTGGCGGCGACGCAGGAGCGCCTGCGGGTGGCGACCGACGTGCACGACCTCCAGGGGCATCATCTCCAGGTGATCGCGCTGCAGCTCGAACTGGCGGAGCGCCTGCTGCCCACGGATCCGCAGGCGGGGATGGAGCAGCTCCGCGCCGCCAGGGCGAGTGTGGACGACGCGCGGCAGGGCACCAGGGACCTCGCCACGCGGTTCCGCTCCGTGCCCCTCGGCGACGAGCTGGCGAACGCCCGAGACCTGCTCGCGGCCGCAGGGCTGACGGTGGAGGCCCGGATCCACCCGGATGCGGACGCGGCACCCGTGGCCGACCTCGGCCCGGTGATCCGGGAGACGACCACGAACGTCCTGCGGCACGGACGCGGTGGTCACGCGCGCCTGATCCTCGACCGGACGGCGGACGCCTGGCGGTACGAGGTCGCCAACGACACCGACCCCGCGTCCGAGGACGGGGCGGGCGGCTCCGGGCTCGACGGCGTCCGCCGGCGCATCGGAGAGGCGGGCGGCACGTACGAGCAGCGGCGGGACGCCGACGAGTTCGTCGTGACGGTCACCGTGCCCGCGCGCGCGGAGATCGTCCGATGATCCGGGTGCTGCTCGCCGACGACGAGGGCATGATCCGCTCCGCGCTCGCCGCCCTGCTGCGTCTCGAGGCCGATATCGACGTGGTCGCGGAGTGCGCGGATGGCGAGGAGGCCGTCGCCGCCGCCGTCCGGGTCGAGCCCGACGTGTGTCTGCTCGACCTGGAGATGCCGGGACTCGACGGTGTGCAGGTCGCCGAGCGGCTCAACCGCACGATCGCGACCCGCTGCATCGTCGTCACCCGGCACGCCCGCCCCGGGGTGCTCCGGCGGGCCCTCGCCTCCGGCGTCTCCGGGTTCGTGCCCAAGTCGCGAGGTGCGGACGAGCTCGCCGCGATCATCCGCCGCGTCGCGGCCGGCGCCCGGTACGTCGATCCGGAGATCGCCGCGGATGCGCTGAGCGACGAGCGGTCGCCGCTCACCGATCGGGAACTGGATGTGCTCCGCGCCGGGCGTCGAGGGGAGACCACGGGACAGATCGCGCGGGCGCTCGCGTTGGCGCCGGGGACGGTGCGCAACCACATCTCCGTGATCCTCGGGAAGCTCTCGGTGAGCACCCGTCAGCAGGCCGTGCTCGTCGCCGAGGAGCGCGGCTGGATCTGAGCATCGTCACGCGTCCGTTCCGAGGGTCGCGGCCTGCGAGAATGGAGGCGCCGAGTCCCGAGCCGAGGAGCACACGTGCCGTTCATCTCCACCCGCGGCGGCATGCAGCCGCAGTCGTTCAGCGAGACGCTGCTGGAGGGCCTGGCGCCCGACGGCGGCCTGGCCGTCCCCGACGTCATGCCCGAGGTCGACGGCGAGACGCTCGAGCGCTGGCGTGCCCTGACCTATCCGCAGCTGGCGACCGAGGTGCTCGGCCTCTTCGCGACCGACATCCCGCGGGAGGATCTCGCCCGGATGACGGCGGCGGCGTACGCGGACTTCCCGGACGGCGTCGTCCCGCTGCGTCGCGTGGACGACGACCTCACGCTGGTCGGCCTCTCCGAGGGCCCGACCCTGGCGTTCAAGGACATGGCCATGCAGTTCCTCGGGCAGGTGCTGGAGTACACGCTCGAGCGCCAGGGCTCGGTCCTCAACATCCTCGGTGCCACCTCGGGTGACACCGGCTCCGCCGCGGAGCACGCCCTGCGGGGCAAGGAGCGCGTCGCGGTGTTCATGCTGTCGCCGCAGGGCCGGATGAGCGCGTTCCAGCGGGCGCAGATGTTCTCGCTCGACGACGCGAACGTGCACAACATCGCGGTGGAGGGCGTCTTCGACGACTGCCAGAACCTCGTGAAGAAGCTCGCCGGCGACCTCGACTTCAAGCGCGCTCAGCACCTGGGCGCTGTGAACTCGATCAACCTCGCCCGCATCACCGCGCAGACGGTCTACTACTTCTGGGCGTGGCTGCGGGCGACCGATGCCGGCGGGTGGACCGAGGTGTCGTTCACCGTACCCTCCGGGAACTTCGGCAACATCCTCTCCGGATTCTTCGCGAAGCAGATGGGACTGCCGATCCGGCGCCTCGTCCTGGCCGCGAACGAGAACAACGTGCTCGACGAGTTCTTCCGCACGGGGGTGTATCGCCCCCGCAGCGCCGCCCAGACGCTCGCCACCTCGAGCCCCTCGATGGACATCTCGAAGGCCTCGAACCTCGAGCGCTTCATCTTCGAGCTCGTCGACCGCGATCCGGCGCGAGTGGTCGGTGCGTGGGACGACCTGGAGGCGCAGGGCTTCTTCGACTTCTCGGCCGAGCAGCCGCGCTTCACCGAGGAGTTCGGCATCGTGAGCGGCACCTCGACGCACGAGGACCGGCTCTCGACCATCCGCGACGTGTACGAGGCCTCCGGCGAGGTGATCGACCCGCACACCGCCGATGGCGTGAAGGTCGCGCGGGAGTATGTCGAGCCCGGAGTGCCGATGCTGGTGCTGGAGACGGCCAAGCCGGAGAAGTTCGCCGAGACGATCCACGAGGCCATCGGGGTGGAGCTGGCGTACGCCCCCGAGCTCCGCGCCATGCTCGACGCCCCCCAGCACGTGACCGAGATGCCCGACGACGAGCACGCTCTCCGCGCCTTCATCGAGGAGAACGCCCTCCACTGACTCGCGAAACCCCGCTTTCGCGCCGAAACCCCCTGTCCCGGACGCCGGAGACAGGGGGTTTCGACGTGAACCCGGGGTCTCGGCGGGAAGAGAGAGGGACGCGGCGGGAAGAGAGAGGGACGCGGCGGGAAGGGAGGGGGTGGGCAGGGTGCACAGAGGGAAGGGGGATTGAGGCAGAGTGCACATGTCGGGGAAGGCGGGGGGATGAGTACCGTGGCGGGCAACCCGTATCCTCCTCCCGAAGGACTTCCCATGGCACGCACGGCGCACGCAGACGACTTCGCGCTCTCCCGAGTGACTCCCGAGGCCCGCAAGCCCTGGTTCGGAATCGCCGTCCAGCGATTCGGACAGGTCTCGGCCCTCTCGCAGTTCCTCCTCGGCGCGACCCTCGGTTACAGCATGACCTTCGGCGAGGCCGTCCTCGCCTTCCTGTTCGGCTCGCTCATCCTCGAAGTGATCATGTGCGTGGTCGGCTTCATCGGCCAGCGCGAAGGCCTGAACACCGCGCTGCTCGCCCGCTGGACGGGCTTCGGCGAGATCGGCGCCTCGCTCGTCGGCCTCGCCATCGGCATCAGCCTCATCGGCTGGTTCGGCATCCAGTCCGCGATCTCCGCCCAGTCCCTCGACGCCCTGATGCCCGGAGCCCTGCCGGTGTGGGCCTGGAGCCTCATCTTCGGCCTCGCCGTCACCGCGATCGTGGCCTTCGGGTTCGTCGGGATGCAGTGGCTCGCGAACATCACCGTGCCGCTGTTCCTGATCCTCGTGGGCTGGTCCGTCATCTCCGAGCTCACCCGCCACGACATCGGCGAGCTGCTCACCGGCCCCGCGCCCGGACCGACCATGAGCGTCTGGGCCGGCACCGGCATCGTGGCCGGCGGTCTCATCGTCGGCGCGATCATCACGGGGGACATGACCCGCTTCAACCGCTCCCGCGCCGACGTCGTCAAGCAGACGGTGCTGGGCGTCTCCCTCGGCGAGTTCGTGATCGGTCTCGCCGGTGTCCTCCTCGCCCACGCGGCGGCGACCGGCGACATCGTCGCGATCGTCACCTCGTCCGTCGGGTTCGTCGGCCTGTTCATCGTGCTCACCGGCACGCTGAAGATCAACGACTGGAACCTGTACTCCTCCACCCTCGGCCTGGTGAACTTCATCTCGACGGCCTTCGGCAAGAATCTGCACCGCGTCACCACCACGATCGTCCTCGGCGTCGTCGGATCGGTGCTGGCGGCCGTCGGCATCCTCGGACAGTTCACCGAGTTCCTGATCGTGCTCAGCGTCGCGTTCCCGCCGATCGCCGGGATCATGGTCGCCGAGTACTACGTGGTGCGCCGCTGGCGCCCCGAGCTGGACGCGACGCGCGAGGCCGGAACCCTGCCCGCCACCGCGCCGCGGATCGTCCCCGCCACGATCGTCGTCTGGCTGGTCTCCTCGCTGGTCGGCTACTTCGTGACCTGGGGCATCCCCTCCCTGCTCAGCCTCTTCCTGTCGATGGTGCTCTACATCGTCGCCGGCAAGCTCGGCTGGGTGCGCGGCGTCGGCGTCGCGACCACCCGGCAGGCGAGCCCCGTCGACAGCGCCCCCGCCGCGGTCTGAGCAGACCCGCCGGATACGAACCACCTCCACGAAAGCGAGCACCATGCACATCGGCATCGACGTCGGCGGCACCAACACCGACGCCGTCCTCATGGACGGCACCCGCACCCTGGCCGGGGTCAAGCACTCCACGACCCCGGACGTGACGAGCGGGATCGTCCAGGCCATCGAAGACCTCCGTGCGGGGCATTCCTTCGAGGGTGGCGACATCGACGCGGTGATGATCGGCACGACGCACTTCATCAACGCGCTGGTGCAGGCGAGCCGGCTCGCTCCGGTGGCGGCCCTTCGACTCGGCCTGCCCGCGACGCGGGCCCTGCCGCCGCTGATCGACTGGCCGGAGGTTCTCGTCGCGGCCACCCAGGCGCGCAGCTACCTCGCGCACGGCGGCTACGAGTTCGACGGCCGCCCGATCTCGCCGCTCGACCCCGACGAGATCCGCGCGCACGCCGAGGACATGAAGGCGCACGGCATCCGCTCGGTCGCCATCTCGTCGGTGTTCAGCCCGGTCAACCACGACCTCGAAGTGCAGGCGGCCGAGATCGTCGCCTCGGTGCTCGGAGAAGACGCCGCCATCTCGCTGTCGCACGAGATCGGCCGCATCGGACTGCTGGAGCGCGAGAACGCGACGATCATCAACGCCGCCCTCCGCGAGCTCGCGTCGGAGATCGTCGACGGGCTCACCTCGGCGGTCCGTGCGCAGGGCATCGAAGCGCCGATCTTCCTCAGCCAGAACGACGGCACGCTCATGGACGAGGACTACGTGCGCCGGTACCCGGTCGCGACCTTCGCCTCCGGCCCGACCAACTCGATGCGTGGGGCGGCGGCCACCAGCGGCCTCGTCGACTGCGCCGTCATCGACGTGGGCGGCACCACCGCCGACATCGGGCTGCTCATCAACGGCTTCCCGCGGGAGACGGCGAACGAGGTGAAGGTCGCCGGCATCCGCACGAACTTCCGCATGCCGGACGTGCTCTCCCTCGGCATCGGCGGCGGCAGCATCGTCGACGAGGAGACGGCCGAGGTGGGCCCGGCCTCGGTCGGCTACCGGCTGACGACGGAGGCTCTGGTCTTCGGCGGCTCGACCCTCACGGCCACCGACATCGCGGTCGCCGCCGGTCGTGCGCAGGTGGGGGACCCCGCCAAGGTCGCGCACCTCGATCCCGCCTTCGTGGAGCGCGTGCTCGCCCGGATCGCGGAGCGGGTGGCGGAGGCGGTGGACCGCATGCGCACGTCGCCCGAGCCCATCGCGGTCGTGGCCGTCGGCGGCGGGTCCATCCTGCTGCCCGACGAGCTGCCCCTGTTCGGCACCGTGCATCGTCCGGAGAACTACGCGGTCGCCAACGCCATCGGCGCCTCGATCGCGCAGGTCGGCGGCGAGATCGACAAGGTCTACGCGATCGAGCCGGGCCGCCGCGACGAGACGATCGCCGAGGTGCGCGCAGAGGCCGTCGACAAGGCCATCGCGGCCGGCGCCAAGCCCGCGACCGTGTCGATCATCGACTTCGACGAGGTCCCCATCCCGTATCTTCCCGGCAACGCCACGCGCATCCGCGTGAAGGCCGTCGGCGACCTCGACATGGGGGCCTGACATGAGCACGACGATCACCGCCGCCGACATCGACGGTCTCGCCCGCGGCGCGGCCGTGCTCGGCACCGGCGGGGGCGGCGACCCGTACATCGGCGCCCTCCTCGCCCGCCAGGCCCTCGCCGCGGGAGACGTCACGGTCGTGGCGCTCGACGAGGTGCCGGACGATGCCCTCGTGCTGTTCGTCGCGATGATGGGCGCGCCCACCGTCATGGTGGAGAAGCTGCCGAGCCTCGCGGAGGTCATCGAGCCGGTCAAGGCGCTCGGCATCCATCTCGGCCGCCCGGTCACCCACATCGCCTGTGCAGAGGTGGGCGGGGTGAACTCGACGATCCCGATCGCCGCCGCCGCAGCGCTCGGGCTGCCCCTCGTCGACGCGGACGGCATGGGACGCGCGTTCCCCGAACTGCAGATGGTGCTCCCGACGCTGTACGGCGTGACGGCCTCGCCGCTCGCCTTCAGCGACGAGAAGGGGAACACGGGCGTGCTGCAGACCGCCGACAACTCCTGGACCGAGCGCATCGCCCGCGTCGCCTGCGTCGAGATGGGCTGCTCCGTCATGATCTCCGGCTTCTCGATGTCGGGTGCCGCCGCACGCCAGTCGCTGGTGGCGGGATCGCTGTCCCGGTGCATCGACATCGGCCAGCGGATCGCGGAGGCCCGCGAGGCGAAGACCGACCCGGTCGCCGCTGTCGTGGAGCTCCTCGGCGGCCGCGAGCTGTTCGGCGGCAAGGTCGCCGACGTGAACCGGGCCACGACGACCGGCTTCGCCCGTGGTCGGGCACGGATCGACGGAGACGGAGGCACCTCGCTCACGTTGCAGTTCCAGAACGAGCACCTCGTCGCGGAAGCGGACGGGAGGGTGCTGGCGACCACCCCCGACCTCATCATGGTGCTCGACGGCGAGTCGGGGGAGCCCGTCACGACCGAAGGGCTGCGCTACGGTCAGCGCGTCCGCGTGATCGCCGCTCCCGCTGACGAGCGCTGGCACTCGGACGCGGCTCTCGCGATGGTCGGCCCGGGGTACTTCGGCTACGACATCCCGGCGCACCGGTTCGACGGCACAGTCTCCGCCGGAGACGCCGCGGCGGGGGCCGCCGCATGAGCTGGGAGCTGACGGCGGCGGATCTGCCCGACCTCGCCCGCGGCGCGACGCTGCTCGGCACCGGCGGCGGGGGCGACCCCTACATCGGCAAGATGCTGGTGGAGCGGGTGCTCGGCGACGGGGCGATCACGATCCTCGACCCGGACGACCTCGCCGACGACCTCTTCGTCATCCCGACCGCGCAGATGGGGGCACCGACCGTGATGGTCGAGAAGATCCCCGCCGGCACCGAGCCCACGCTCGCCCTGCGCACCCTGGAGGATCACCTGGGACGCCGGGCCGATGCCACCATGCCGATCGAGTGCGGCGGGATCAACTCGATGATCCCGCTCATCGTCGCCGCGGAGACCGGTCTTCCGGTCGTGGACGCGGACGGCATGGGCCGGGCGTTCCCCGAGCTGTCGATGGAGACCTTCGCGGTCTACGGCGTGCACGGCTCGCCGCTCGCCCTCGCCGGAGAGCGCGGAGAGCGCGTCGTCATCGACACCGGGGACGACGATCGTCAGATGGAGTGGCTCGCCCGCGGCATCACGATCCGGCTGGGTGGCGTCGGTCACATCGCCGAGTACGCGATGAGCGGGGCCGACGTGCGACGCACGGCGGTGCCGCGCACCATCTCGATGGCCCTCGCCCTGGGGCGGGCGATCCGGCTCGCCCGGGAGGAGCACCGCTCGCCGTTCGAGGCGATCGCCGCGACGCTCGCGACCACGCTCTACCCGCATGTGCGCGAGCTCTGCGTCGGGAAGGTGGTGGACGTCGAACGACGGACCACCGAGGGCTTCGCGAAGGGGCGGGCGGTCATCGCTCCGCTCGGCGCCGCGGAGGACGACACGTTCGAGATCGCCTTCCAGAACGAGAACCTCACCGCGCGGCGGGGTGGGCGGCTCGTCGCGATCGTTCCCGATCTCATCTGCGTCGTCGACCACGAGACGGCCGAGCCCATCACCACGGAGGGCCTCCGCTACGGTCAGCGCGTCCGGGTGCTCGGCATCTCGACGCCGGCGATGATGCGCACTCCCGAGGCTCTGGCGGCCTTCGGCCCCTCCGCCTTCGGCCTGACCGAGGAGTTCGCTCCCGTCGAGGGGATGGTCGCGTCCTAGGCTGGATCCCATGAGGCTGGAGCGGGACGACCTGGAGGCGCTCGCCCGCGGGTACGCGCTGCTCGGTTCCGGCGGCGGCGGCTCCACGACGATGCTCGAACTCATCCTCGGTACGACCGCGCACTGGCCGCTCGAGATCGCGCCGGTGGACGCGCTGGATCCCGCGACGCCCTGCCTCGGCGTGGCCTTCGTCGGGTCGACGATGCTGCTCGGGGAGCGGATGCCCGGTGCCGCCCCCTTCGCCCCGCTGCTGCGCGCAGTGGAGAGGTGGCTCGGGCATCCCGTCCCGGCGGTGTGCTCGCTCGAGGGCGGAGGGATGAACGGCCTCGCGCCGCTCACTCTGGCCGGATCGCACACCGTGGTGGACGCCGACTGCACCGGGCGCGCGGTGCCGGGACTCGATCAGATGTCGCTGTTCGTCGACCGTGTCCCTGGGCTCGTGTTCGCGTGCGAGACCGGTGCCGACGGGGTGGCGCTCGTGGAGGCGACGCGGGCGATCGATGCCGAGCGCGTCGTGCGTTCGGCCATCGTCCAGGCCGGAGGCGTCGGCTGCGCCGTTCTCGCCGGCTTCACCGTCGGCGACCTGCGCGAGCACGCCATCGCCGACCACCTCGCCCGCGCGCTCGCCCTCGGCCGCAGCTTCCTGGCGCACCGGGCGGCACCGCTGCCGGTCCTCGCCGAGGTGCTCGGGGGGACGCTGCTCGCCGAGGGCCGCATCGTGACCACCGCGTCCTCCGCAGCCGACCCGCACGTGAACGCGGTCGAGATCGCCGGACTCGGCGGAGCGGTGCACCGCATCGTCACCCGGTCCGAGACCCTCGCGGTGCTCACCGACGGCCTGCTGGTGGCCGCGGCGCCCGAGATCATCGTCCTCCTGGATGCCGTGTCCCGAGACGTCCTCGAAGTCACCGAGCTGGCCCCCGGGCGCACCGTGGCGGCCCTCGCCCTCCCCGCTCCCGCATGGTGGAACGCCCGCCCCGAGCGTCGGGCCCGGGTGGTGCCTTCCGCCTATGGGCTCGTCGATCTGGACGCGGCGTGAGCGGGGCGCTCGCGCTGCCGGCGCTGCTGGCGCAGGAGGAGAACGGCGTCCTCCGCCACGTCGCGGGCCCGCGGGATGTCGCGTGGGACGCGGTGGTGGTGGAAGCCGGCGAGTCCGACCTGCCCGACGAGGGCATCGGCCGGCTCGCGATCCTCACGTCCGGGGCGCCGATCGCCACCTGGCAGCAGGACGCGATGCTGCGCCGGGTCCGTGACCGCGGGTTCACGGGGCTCGCGCTCCCCGGCGCCGCCGGTGTCGACCCCGGGGCACTCCGCCTCGCGGACCGGATCGGTCTCGCCCTGCTCGATGTCGAGAGGCCGGTCCAGCTCGCCCGCGCCTGCTGGATGCTCATCGAGGCCCGCGACGCTCTGACGCTCACGCGGGTGCGCAAGGTCGCGCAGTCGTTCGAGTACGCCGCCGACGACCTCGGCGACCTGCTCGGACACCTCGCGGCGAACCTCGGTCTGGGCGTCGCCCTCGTCGACGCCGCGGGAGTGCTCCGTGAAGCCGGCGGACACCTGGACGCCGAACTGCACGCGGCGATCCGCTTCGACGCGTGGAGCGACAGTGCCAGGGCGGGGGAGGGCACGGCCGCCTCGGTGCGGGTGGACAGCCCCGGCCGGTCCGGTCTGCGTCTCGTCCTGTTCGGCCACGGCTTCGGAGAGGCGCAGCTGCAATCGCTCCTGGTGGCCGCGGAGGTCGCCATGCCCGCGGTGGCCGCCCGCATCCTCATCGACGAGATCGCGGCGGTCAACGACGTCGCCGCGTCGTCGGGGCTGCTGCGGGACTTCGTCGAGCTCCGCGGAGCCGCCGATGCCGACGTCGAGCGGCGCATGGCGGAGCGGGGATGGCGCACCGGCGGGCATCACCTCGGGTTCCGCATGGTGGCGCGCAGCCGGGTGGAGCCGCTCGCGCTCCTCCGTGCGATCAGGCCCGGGCTCAGCGCGATCGACGCCGAGGCGCACGCGACCACGGCGGGTCGAGGCCTCAGCGGCTGGCTCTCCTTCGCTGAGGCCCCGGAGCCCGACCGCGTCGAGCGGGCTGTGGCGGCACTGCGCGAGCTCCACCTCGCGGCACTGCGCGACTTCGCGGTGGCCACCGGGGTGGGCTCGGCACAGACCGGGCCGGAAGGACTAGCGGCGACCCTCGACGAGGCCGGCGACGCCGCACGGATCGCTGCGGCCCGGTCGGCCACCGGATGGTTCGTCCGCGTCGACAGCCTCGGGCTCGAACAGCTCCTGCTCGCCTGGACCGGCAACGACACCTTCGTCCCGGCCGCGCAGTCGCTGCTCGCCCCTCTGGCCGAGGGGAGCGGCGAGCTGCTCAGGACTCTGTCGGCGTACCTCGACCACGAGTCCGGAATCGCGGCCACCGCGGCCGCGCTCGGGCTGCACCGCAACACGGTCGCCGTGCGGATCCGACGAGTACAGGAGCTCCTCGGGATCGACATGAACGACCCCGAGGCGCGGCTGGCGCTGCATCTCGCCTGCCGGGCGGTGCTGCCGGGCTGAGTCCGGAGCACACCGTCCGGGGTCACTCCGGGTCGCCGTGCAGCATCCAGGCGATCCCGAAGCGGTCGATGAGCATCCCGAACGTGCCGCCCCACGGCGGGACATCGAGCGGCATCGTGATCGTGGCGCCTTCGGAGAGACGGTCCCACACCTGCCGGGTGACCTCCTGGGTATTGCCACTCAGCGACACGGAGACGCCCTGCGGCTTCTCGTAGGTCATGCCCTCCGGGGTGTCCGAGGCCATGAGCACCAGCCCGTCGGGGGTCGTGAGCTGCGCATGCATCACGAGATCCTTCTGGCTCGGATCCTGCACCATGTCGGGGAAGTCGCCGAAGACCGTGATGTCGAGGTCGCCGCCGAGGACTCCCCGGTAGAACTCCATGGCCTCGCGGGCCTCGGTGCGGAAGGACAGGTAGGGATTGAGGTTCGCCATGCGTGCTGCTCCTGGTCGCTCGACTGCGGAAAGACCCCCGCCCCACCTCAGTCTGCGCGCGCCGGCACCGCCTCGGCAAGCCAATCTGCGAACGTCTGGGTCCCGCGTACCGCGTCGGGTCCCGGCAGCGCCTTTCCCGCGCGCATCCCCGCCATCTGCGGACCGGGCACGTTCAGTGCCGGGATCCAGCCGCGGTACCCGATGCGTCGCGCGTACGCCCGCACCATGTCGGCGAGCTGCTCCTCGCGGGGGCCGGCGAGATCAGGCACGCGACCCCGCGCGTCCCCGGTCGCGAGCGTGACGAGCCGTTCGGCGACCTCGCGGGCCGCCACCGGCTGCGTGCGCGCACGCGGGGCGAGATGCAGCGGCCCCGCCTTCGCCCGAGCGAACATCTGCGCGGCGAACTCGTGGAACTGCGTGGCTCGGAGGATCGTCGAGGGGACGGCGGACGCGGAGACAAGCTTCTCCTGGGCCACCTTGCCCGCGTAGTAGTCGTAGGGGATGCGGTCGATGCCGACGATGGAGAGCAGGACGACGTGTCCCACGCCGGTGTCCGCGGCGGCGGCGAGGAGGTTCCCGGTGGCGGCCGTGAAGAACTCGATCGCCGTGCTCGCCTTCAGGGTCTCGACGCTCACGACATCGATCACGGCGTCGGCTCCGGCCAGCGCCGCTTCCAGCCCGCGCCCGCTGACCAGGTCGACGCCGTGCGAACGACTGAGCACGACGGCCTCATGACCGGCGCTCCGGACGGCCTCCACCGTGGGCGTGCCGACGACGCCGGTCCCTCCTGCGACGACGATCCTCATGCGTCGGTCCTCACTCCCGATCCAGCCCGAACGTGCGCTTCACGAGCGCCTGCACATCACGGTCGGACCCTTCGATGCGCGGTCATCTCGTTGCGTAGGCCGCCGATCTCGCTGCGCAAGACGCGGATGAACAGCATCGCCGATCATGGTCCAGATCTGCACACCGTCGATGGTCTCCATCCCCTCATCGTGGCACCGGATCCTTCAGCCGCGCTCAGATGCTCTTGCGTGACCGGTCAGGCGAGCGGAGAATTCTGGATAGCGTCTAACATGTTACCTCGCGCGTTGCAGGGGTCGTGGCGTGACGTGTCTCCGGGTCTTCCCCGAAGAGCAGAAGCCGATGAGAGGTCGTCACGTGAACACATCCCCTGCCGTTCCCTCCGCCAACGGCCCGACGGCGGACGGTTTCGTCGCGGGCTCCGGCACCCACCCGCACGACCGCGCAGTCGCCGCCGTGCGGAGACCGCGCATCGTGGGGGTCGACGTCGCCCGCGGCCTCGCTCTTGTCGGGATGTTCGGTGCCCATCTGGCGGTGGCGAGCGGGCCCGGGCTCACGCTCTTCGATCCTTCGAGCTGGCTCGATGTGGTCAACGGGCGCTCATCGATTCTGTTCGCGTTGCTAGCGGGCGTCTCGCTTGCCCTCATGACGGTGGGCATTCGCGATGCCACGGCGGACGAGCTCAGGAGGGTGCGTCTTCGGCTGGTAGGGCGAGGAGCGGCGATCTTCGTCGTCGGGCTCGGTGTCGAGCTGTTGGGGTCGGGCATCGCCGTGATCCTCAGCCTCTACGGCGTCCTGTACGTCCTCGCCGCGTTCACGGTGCATCTGCGCACGAAGACGCTCCTCATCGCCGGAGGGGGACTCATCGTGCTCGGTCCACCGCTGCTCGCCCTCGTCGGAACGCTCTCTCCGGATCTCTCCGGTCCCGGACTCGCTCTGGTGGTGTTCGGGACCTATCCGATTACCGTGTGGGCCGCGCTTCTCTGCGCGGGGCTCATCATCGGACGCCTCGATCTGACGCGGGTGCGGACGGGGCTCATGATGGTGGTCGGCGGCACGCTGCTCTGCCTCGGTGCGTACACCCTCGGCGCAATCCTCGCTCCACCGCAGGGAGATGCTTCCTCGTCGACTGCTCCCTCCTCATCCAGCGGCATGGTCCCGGGGGATGAGATCGATATCTCTGGCCTGACGTGCAACAAGAGCGACGGCATCGTCGCCTGTGTCGCACCCGAGCGGGTCTCTCTGTTCGGCGGAGCCGACTCGGAGGATTCCTACTTCGACTGGGTCGTCTCCCAGGATCCGCCGGCGGCGATGCTCAATGCGGTCACGGGTGTCTCGCCGCACTCCGGCGGTGTCCTCGAGATCGTGGGATCAGGCGGTTTCGCCGTCGCGGTACTCGGGCTCTGCCTCCTCGTCACCCGCTACGCTCGCTGGGCCGTGCTCCCGTTGGCCGCCTACGGTGCCGTACCTCTCACCGGTTACGTCGTCCAGGCGATCCTCATCCGTGCCGGCGCCTCGGCATGGCTGCCGAACCCCGTTCTCTCCTGGGTCGTGCTGTCGATCCTCATGATGATCGCAGCACTGATCTGGACCCGCACGGCGGGCAAGGGGCCGCTCGAACGGCTCGCCGCCCATGCGGCCGATGCCATGGCGCTGACCACGAAGCAGAAAGCTCAGCGCCGGCCAGGGCAGCGTTTCCCCTCCTTGACCTCGCAAGAAGAGTCGTCGTCGATCACACGAGGGGCGTGTGCCCCCGCAGAAGAGGAGGAATGATGTCGATATCACCGGGACCGCGCATGATGGCGGTCGGCGCAATCGCCGCTATTGCCGGCATGTTGGTCGCAGGCTGCACGGCGGCGCCTCCGCCCTCCCCGAAGACGACTCCCACCCCCGCATGCAGCGCGTCGCCCGTGACGCTGTTCTCGGAGTTCACGGAAGCCTTCAACGCGCACGACGCGGCGCAGCTCGCAGACCTGTTCACGGAAGACGCCAACTTCGTCAACATCTTCGGGCAGTTTATGCCCGGCCGAGACGGCATCGAGTCCGGTCACGCCGACGCCTTCGACAGCCGGATCGCCGTCGCCGACCTGAATCTGGACAAGGTGAAAGTCGTCGACGTCGACTCGGAGGTCGTCGTGATGTACGGGTTCTGGACGCTGAAGCAGCCCGACGGAGCCGACGCCGCCCTGAGCGTGCCGGACGGATCGGGCATCCTCACCGGGGTCGCGGAATGCGCCGGACGGGAATGGCGATTCGCGGCCGTCTCCAACACCCGGGTCACGCCGGCTCCGAGCTGAATCTCAGGCCCGTGGACGGGCTCGGACAGGATGATCATGAAGTGAGGCCCAGGCGGCGACACGCCCCGGGCGTCAAGCGTCCTTCGGCGGGTTGTACATGAACTCCAGCCGGATGCCGTCGGCGTCCTCGACGAAGGAGGCGTAATACCGCTCGCTGTACCGCGGGTACTCCTTCGGCTCGCGCACCGCGGTCCATCCGGCGTCGAGGGCGAGGTCGTGGAGTCGGTCGACCTCCGCCCGCGACGGCACCGCGAAAGCCATGTGCTGCCAGCCGACGCGCCCGTGCCGGTGGGGCGCGGAATCGTCGTCCCACGTGTAGAGGATGATCTCGGTCTCCTCGCCGGTGTGCCAGGAGATCGAGTGATCGTCCTCGCCGCCGAGCTCATAGCCGAGCGCGGTGAGCACGGGATGGAACTGCGCGCGCCCGCGTTCGAGGTCGGCGACGGTGATGCCCAGGTGATCGAGGAGAGCCATGCGCCCAGTCTGTCAGCGCAGCACCTCCGTGTCAGTGCGGAGCGTGGTACTCGGCTTCGCCACGCTTCCAGTAGCCCTTCACGACGGCGTTCGCGCTGTCCACGTCCCAGCGCCCGAGCAGGGCCCGGCCGGGCTTCACGATGGACTGCTCGGCGGCGATGAAGACGAACGGGTCGTCTCCCACGACGTCGTCTGCGGTCAGCGCGTCGAGGAAGGCGATCAGCGCGGAGCCGGCCGGCGCGTCGCCGCGATGCAGCCACTCGACCGGCACCGGAGCGTCGATCTCGACCTCGCGACCCGCCGACACCGTCTCGATGACGATGCGTGCGGGGGTGCCCTCGGGGATGAGGGCGGCGAAGCGGCGGATCGCGGGGATGGCGGTCTCGTCGCCGAGGAGGAGCCAGGATCCCGGCTCTCCGGTGAGGACGGCGGCGCCGCGCGGCCCGCCGACGCCGATGGTCGACCCGAGCGGGGCGTTCGCGGCCCACGGGGCGGCCACGCCCTGATCGCCGTGCACGGCGAACTCGACGTCGAGCCAGTCGTCACCCCAGGCGAGGGGCGTGTACTCGCGGCTCGGGGCGGCGCGCAGCTCCTCCACCGAGTCCACGGGGCCGCTCGGAAAGAAGAGCCGCATGTGGTCGTCGGAGCCGGGGGAGTCGAAGCCGGCGAGGTCGGGCCCGGACAGGCGGACGCGCACGAAATCCGGAGCGAGCCACTCGCGGGCGCTCAGCGTGACGTTGCGGAAGCGCAGCTCGAGGCCGCGCAGCTCGAGGCCGCGACGCTCGATCGAGAAACCGGATTTCGTATCGCTCATAAAGTAAGGCTAACCTAAAAACCGACGCGGTCGGCTCGCCCGCCCGTCGGACCGGCGCTCCACGAGAGCGCACACATCCCCGCAGAACAGGAGTCTCTCCATGTCCGTGCCCAGAATCCTCACCGCCACGAGCGTCGCTCTCGTCGGCCTGCTCGCCCTCTCCGGCTGCGCGTCCGGCGGCGAAGCCGAACCCGACGAGACGACGGCGGGATCGCGGACCGTGACCATCGAGGACAACACCGGCACGCACGAGATCACCACGCCGCCGACCTCGGTCGTCGCTCTGGACAACCGGACGTTCCAGACCCTCTCCGACTGGGGCATCGAGCTCTCCGCCGGTGCCGTCTCCCTGATGCCGGAGACCGTCTCCTACGCGAAGGACGAGGACGTCGTCGACATCGGCCTGCACACGGAACCCGACCTCGAGGCGATCGTGGCAGCCGACCCCGACCTCATCATCAGCGGGCAGCGGTTCACGCAGCACAACGAGGCCATCGCGGAGCTCGTCCCTGACGCCACGATCATCGACCTGGAGCCCCGGGACGGCGAGCCGTTCGACGAGGAGCTCAAGCGGCAGACCACCGTCCTCGGCGAGATCTTCGGCACGCAGGACGAGGCCCAGAAGCTCGTCGAGGAGTTCGACGCCGCGGTGGACCGTGCGAAGGCCGCCTACGACGACGCCGACACCGTCATGGCGGTGAACACCTCGGGCGGGCAGATCGGCTACCTCGCCCCGACCGTCGGCCGCTCCCTGGGCCCGATCTACGACATGCTGGGCCTCACGCCCGCACTGCAGGTCGACGACGCGAGCGACGACCACCAGGGCGACGAGATCTCGGTCGAGGCCATCGCCGCCTCGAACCCCGACTGGATCCTCGTGCTCGACCGCGACGCCGTGTTCGCGGCGGAGACGCCGGACTACGTGCAGGCGGCGGAGATCATCGAGAACTCCGAGGCGCTCACCGGCGTCACCGCGGTGAAGGACGACCAGATCGTCTACATGCCCACGGACACCTACCTCAACGAGAGCATCCAGACGTACACGACGTTCCTCAACGACCTCGCCGACGCGCTCGAGAAGAGCGCCGACAAGTAAGGGCTGTGCGGCGGCGTCCCGACCGGGGCGCCGCCGCCGGCATCCCCCCATGACCTCTCCTCTCCTCACAGCGACACCGCGATCGTCCGTACGGCTGTTCGATCCGAAGCTGCTCGTCGGCGTCCTCGTCGTGGCGGCACTCCTGGTGATCTCGCTCTTCACCGGCGTGTACGACATCGCGGGCGCGGACGACGGCGCGCAGATGTTCCAGATCACCCGCGTTCCCCGCACGATCGCGCTCGTGCTCGCCGGCGCGGCGATGGCGATGGCCGGCCTCGTGATGCAGCTGCTCACGCAGAACCGCTTTGTGGAGCCGACCACCACCGGGACCACGGAGTGGGCCGGACTCGGGCTCCTCACCGTGATGGTGCTCGTGCCGCAGCCCTCCCTTCCGCTGCGCATGGCCGGGGCCGTGCTCGCCGCGTTCGTCGGCACGATAGTGTTCTTCGCGTTCCTCCGGCGGGTGGCGTTGAAGTCGTCGCTCATCGTGCCCATCGTCGGCATCATGCTGGGCGCGGTGGTCGGCGCGATCACGACCTACTTCGCCCTCGTCACGAACTCGCTGCAGATCATCGGCGTCTGGTTCGCAGGCAGCTTCACCTCGGTCATGCGCGGCCAGTACGAGATGCTGTGGATCGTCGCGATCATCGGCGTCGTCGTCTTCCTCGTGGCCGACCGGCTGACGATCGCCGGGCTGGGGGAGGAGATCGCCACCAACGTCGGGGTGAACTACAACCGGATGATCCTGCTCGGCACCGCGCTGATCGCGGTGACGACCGGCGTGGTGACCGTGGTCGTCGGCAACCTCCCCTTCCTGGGGCTCATCGTCCCGAACATCGTCTCGATGGTCCGTGGTGACGACCTGCGCAGCAACCTGCCGTGGGTGTGTCTGCTCGGCATCGCGATCGTCACCGTCTGCGACATCATCGGCCGGACGATCATCATGCCGTTCGAGGTGCCGGTGTCGCTGATCCTCGGTGTCGTCGGCGCGGTCGTGTTCGTGCTCCTCCTCCTGCGGCAGCGTCGTCGTGGCTGAGCAGACGATGACGGCGACCGGGGCCCCGCGGACGACGCGGTCGGCCGGGGCGTTCACGACTCCGCGGGCGCGCCGCCGCTACATCGTCGTGCTGGTGGTGCTCGGCGTGATCACCCTCGGTTCCGCCTTCGGTCTCCTCGCCTGGGACAACCCTCTCCCCATCGGCACCCCCGGCTTCTGGCGCATCGCGCAGCACCGCGCGACCGCGGTGGTCGTGATGGCCCTCGTCGCGGTCGCCCAGGCCGTCGCCACGGTCAGCTTCCAGACGGTCACGAACAACCGGATCATCACTCCCTCGATCATGGGCTTCGAGTCGTTGTACCGCGTCGTCCAGACCACGACCGTGTACCTCTTCGGCGTCGCAGGGCTGGTGGCGATCCAGGGGGTCGGCCAGTTCGCGCTTCAGGTGCTCATCATGGTCGGGCTCGCCGTCGTCCTCTACGGGTGGCTGCTCTCGGGCCGGTACGGCAACCTCCAGATCATGCTGCTCGTGGGCATCGTGATCGGAGGAGGTCTCGGGGCGATCGCCACCTTCATGCAGCGGCTGCTCACCCCCAGCGAGTTCGATGTGCTCGCCGCCCGGCTGTTCGGCAACGTCTCCAACGCCGATCCCTCGTACCTCCCGCTCGCGATCCCGCTCGTGATCGCGGCCTCGACCCTCCTGTGGCTGCGGTCTCGCCGGTTGAACGTCCTCGCGCTCGGCCCCGATGCCGCGCGGTCGCTGGGGCTCGACCACCGCCGGGAGCAGTTCCTCGTCCTGACGCTCGTCGCCGTGCTGATGGCCACCTCCACCGCCCTGGTCGGGCCGATGACCTTCCTCGGCTTCCTCGTGGCGACGCTCGCCTACCAGTTCGCCGACACGCACGACCATCGGCTGATCTTCCCCGTCGCCGTCCTCACCGCGTTCTCGATCCTGGCGGGGGCGTACTTCGTCATGAAGAACGTCTTTTACGCGCAGGGCATGGTCTCGATCCTCATCGAGATCGTGGGCGGCACCGTGTTCCTCATCGTCATCCTCCGAAAGGGCAGACTGTGATCGCACTCGACGGCGTCCGCCGTGACTACAGCAGCGAGGTGGCGATCGGCCCCGTCGACCTCCGTATCCCGACCGGCGGGATCACGGCCCTCATCGGGCCGAACGGTGCCGGCAAATCGACGCTCCTGACCATGATCGGCCGGCTGAACGGGATGGACGCCGGAGCCATCGAGATCGCGGGGCTCGACGTCGCCTCGACGAAGTCGAAGGATCTGGCCAAGGTGGTCTCGATCCTCCGCCAGGAGAACCACTTCGTGACCAGGCTCACGGTGCGGCAGCTCGTGGGTTTCGGCCGCTTCCCGCACTCCCAGGGCCGGTTGACGAGGGCCGACGAGGAGGTCATCAGCCAGGCGATCGACTTCCTCGATCTGGGGGCGCTCGAGGGGCGCTACCTCGACGAGCTCTCCGGCGGGCAGCGGCAGCGGGCCTACGTGGCCATGGTCCTCGCGCAGGACACGGAGTTCGTGCTGCTGGACGAGCCCCTCAACAACCTCGACATGCGGCACGCCGTGCAGATGATGAAGCACCTGCGGCGCGCGGCAGAAGAGCTGGGGCGGACGATCGTCATCGTGCTGCACGATATCAATTTCGCCGGACACTACGCCGACCACATCTGCGCCATGAAGGACGGCCGGGTGGTGGAGTTCGGCACCCCGGCCGAGATCATGACGGACGACGTGCTGAGCCGCGTGTTCGACACCCCGGTGCAGGTCGTGGAGGGACCTTCCGGCCCCCTCGCCGTCTACTACTGACGGGCGTCAGAGCTCGACGCCATGGTCCTCGTCGTTCACGCCCGCGTTGTGACCGCGGCGGGACTCGTAGCCGAGAAACCAGCCGAACCACACGATCGCGGCGAGCAGCACGCCCAGCCAGACGTTCTGGAAGATGAGGCCGAGGACGACACCGGCGATCAGCAGGCCGACCGTGACGAAGATGCGCAGGGCGGTACGGGACATGCGCTCAGCATACGTCGGCCGCTGCGGGAACGGGCTGGTCAGCGTCGGCGGTGGTCTTCCGGGGCGAGCCGGGGTCCGCGCCGCGCCTCGGCGACGCCGCTCGCGAAGATGAGCCGGATGACGCGCTGCCGGTGGCCGGCCCAGGGTGCGAGCAGTTCGACCATGCCGGCATCGTCCGTGCGGTGCCCGGTCAGGGCATGCCCGACCTCGTGCGCCAGATGGTAATCGCCCACGCTGACGGCATCGGGGTCGCCCAGCGCGCGGATCCGGGTCTCCGCGGCGGTCCAGACCCCGACTCCGGGCAGGCTCGTGAGCACGCGGTCACGGTCAGCGCCGGTCGTGGCCGCTCGGACGGCAGCGGCGATGCGATCGCCGCGCTCTGCGGCCCGCACGATGGTCTTCGACTGCGGCGGCTCCACGCCGGCGCGATGCCATGCCCAGGACGGGATGCGTCGCCACTGCGCCGCCGTGGGAGCGACGGCCATCGGTCGCGGCGTCGGCCCCGGTGCCGGGTCGCCGTAGCGCGAGACGAGGTACCTCCAGGCGCCGAAGGCCTGCATGGAGGTGACCTTCTGCTCGAGGATGCCGCAGGCCAGGGCATCGAAGACCTCGTCCGTGCGCGCGAGCCGGATGCCGGGGTGTCGCCGGGCTGCCTCGGCGATGAGGGGGTGCAGGGAGGGATCGAAGCCGGTCGGGTCGTCGCCGGCGCCGCACAGCGTCGGCACGAGGGCGAGGGCGTGCTCGGCGCCCGGACCCCAGGCGGTCGCCTTGACCTCGTTCCCCGACATCCGCAGCGCCAATGTCGACGGACCCTGTGGCGTGCGGACCGCGCGCCAGATGACGGGGCCGTCGAAGACCGTCGTCGGATCGGTGCCGCCGCGACGCAGCATGCCGACGGTGCGCCGGAGATCGAGCGGGTGCGGCGGGCGGTACGTCGTCTCCCGCGGGACATCCGCGCGGACGGCGTCCGCCGTCGCGGGGGCGGCGGCGAGGGTCATGCGCCCACCCTACGCGCGACTCCTGACACAGGCCTCCGGGCTGAGCAGAGCGGGTCAGAAGCGGTCGGGCGACGGGGTTCCGTGGCCGTAGCGGATGACGACATCGGCATGACGGTCGAAGCGGTAGCCGATGCCGCGCACGGTACGGACGATGTCCTCGTAGCGGCCGAGCTTCGCCCGCAGTCGCCGCACGTGCACATCGATCGTGCGCTCGCCCGGGGTCTCGTCGTCCTGGGCCTGCCACAGGGCGGCGACGAGTTCGCTGCGCTCGATCGTGCGCCCCTCGCGGAGGACGAGGTACTGCAGCAGCTCGAACTCCTTGTAGGTGAAGGCGGCGGACTCGCCGTCGATGAGCACGCGCTTGCGGGAGATGTCGACGGTGACGCCGGACTCCTCGGGCGTGGTCTCCTCCTCGGCGGCGGCCTTGGTGCGGGCGATCGCGCCGGGCTCCTGCAGGGCGAGACGCACGACGTCCAGGTCTCGGCCGCCGGAGCCGTGCGGGGCGAGGGCGACGGTGGCGTGGGTCTCGGCGCCGGGCGCGAGCTCGGCCAGCGTGCGGCGGAGGGCGTCGACGAGCAGCGGAAGGCTCACACCGGCTTCGGCGGCCTTGATCTCGTCCAGGCCGACGTAGAGGGCGAAGCCGCGGGGCGAGCGGACGGCGGGGAGGTCGGCGCCGGCCGGGGCCAGCGGAGCCGACGACTCGGCGGGTCGGACGGTGCGGTTCAGGGCGGTGACGGCGGGACGCTCGAGAAGGGCGGAGTTCGACATGATGATGGGTCCTCAGGACGTGAGCCCGATGGGAGGGGGCTCGGATGCGTTGCACGAATGACCGGCGGAGCCGGGGAAGCGAGCACGGGTGTGTGCTCGGGACGCTGCTCTCGCAGATGGCGAGGAGTCAGGTCAGGCGAGGTGGCTGTTCGTTCAGCGACACATTCGGCAACACATGTCAACGCGACCGGGCATCATCATCCCGGCAGTCCCGTTCGCCTCCTGGGCGGACAAAGGGCGTGCGTTGATGGTCATGGGGGGGATTATGTCCGATCGTGACGGGACATGTCAAAACGCCCGGGCGCGTCGCAAGAGGCGTAACGTGACACGGATGACGATCTCGCACACCGTCGGCGGCTTCATCCTGACCGACGAGAAGGACGCATCGCGGTACACCCTCACGCGCGACGGGAAGCTCGTCAGCGTGCTCGACTACCGGGACGACGGCCAAACGGTCGCGCTCACCCGGGCCTATACGGTCCCGGCATTCCGCGGAAACGGGTATGCCGGGAAGGTTGTCGAGGGGGCCGTGGCCGACATCGCGGAGCGCGGCGACCGCAAGGTGGACGCCGTCTGCTGGTACGTGGCGGAGTGGTTCGCCGCGCACCCCGAGCAGTCGGGCCTTCTCCGCACGCGCTGACCTTCGGCCTGTATGACGAACTGTTACGGCCGCCGCCTGCGAGGATGAGGGCATGAGACTCGCCGAAGCCCTCGCCGCCCGCGCCGACCTGCAGCGCCGCATCGAGCAGCTGCGGGCGCGCATCGTCGCGAACGCCCGGTATCAGGAGGGTGAGGAGCCCGCCGAGGATGCGGCGGCGCTGATCGAAGAGGCGGAGGGCGCGTTGACCCGGCTGCAGAGCCTGATCCGACGCATCAACGCGACGAACGCCCGCCTCGACCTCGGCGCGGACGGGACGATGACCGATGCGCTCGCCGCGCGGGACGTGCTGCGCCTGCGCCATGCCGTGCTCACGGACGCGGCGGCCGCGGCCTCGGGGGCGAGCGAGCAGTACCTGCGCCAGATGCGCTCGGAGCTGCGGCAGGTGTCGGCGCTGCCCGTCGCCGCGCTGCGTGCGCGGGCGGATGCGGTCGCCCAGGAGCTCCGAGAGCTCGACAACCGGATCCAGCAGGCGAACTGGTCGCACGACCTCGAGGAGGAGAGCGGAAGTCGGTAGTCGCGGCGGAGCGGGCACAACCCTCAGCCGGCGGGGCAAGCCGGCCCCTGTGGGCGGAGGGCAGCCCTGATCTCGCATCGCGCAGCCCCGCACGCCGCACAGGTGAAGGTGCACAGCGCATCTCGCATCACCACGTGCCGGTCGCCGCGACGAGGGTGGGTCAGGGGACCTTCCGCTTCCTCCTCGTGCCTCGGGAGACGGCGCTCCCGGCACGCCTCGGAGGGAATGTCCGAGGGTCTTCGTACCGTGGGGGTATGCGGATCCTGCACACCTCGGACTGGCACATCGGCCGGACGTTCCATGGCAACTCGACCATGGATGCGCTGGCCGAGGTGCTCGCCGCCCTGACCGCGCAGGTCAGGGAGCACGAGGTCGACGTCGTGATCGTCGCGGGCGACGTGTTCGACTCCGCCACGCCCTCGGCCGCCGCGTACACGCTGCTGGGCGACGCCCTCGTCGGTCTCCACGAGACGGGTGCGCGGGTGGTCGTCACCAGCGGGAACCACGATTCGGCCGCGCGGCTGGGGTTCCAGGCCCGGCTGCTGCGCGACGGCATCCACGTGCTCACCGACCCCCTCGCGGTCGGTACCCCCGTCACGATCGACGACGCCCACGGTCCGGTGCACTTCTTCGGGATTCCGTATCTGGAGCCCGCGATCGTCCGTCAGCATTGGCCGGAGGGTGACGCCGAGGGTCGGCAGCTGCGCACGCAGGCGCAGACCATGACGCACGCTATGACCCTCGTCCGCGCAGGCATGCAGAAGCACGCAGGCCGTGCGGTCGCGATCGCCCACTGCTTCGCTGCGGGAGTGGAGCCGACGGAGGGTCTGGAGCGCGAGGTGCGACAGGGCGGTCTCGACGTCGTGCCGCTCCGGGCGTTCGACGGCCCCGACTACGTCGCACTAGGTCATATCCACGGTCGTCAGCAGGTGAGCGAGCGGGTGCGATACGCCGGCGCTCCGCTGCACTACAGCTTCGGCGAGCAGCAGAAGCCGCGCGGCTCCTGGCTCGTCGACCTCGACGCCGACGGACTCGCGGGCGTCGAGTGGCTGGAGCTGCCGGTTCCGCGGCGCCTGGTCACTCTGACCGGCACCTTTGAAGGAATCCTCTCCGCAGAGAACATCGCCGCGCACGCCGACGCCTGGGTGTGCGCCGTCTACACCGACGCCGTACCGCAGACCGAGCCCATGCGTCGGCTCCGCGAGGCGTACCCGCACTGCGCCATGGTGCTCCATCAGCCCGCGGTGGTCGCGGGCATGCAGGAGCGCTCGTACGGTGAGCGGCTGCGCTCCGCGGTGACCGATGCCGACCGGATCGAGGCGTTCCTCGAGCACGTGCGGGCCGGCCACGGAGCCACCGAGGTCGAACGCGAGCTGATCCGTGAGGTGCTCGACGACCGGGTCCGCGCGGAAGCCCTCGTCTAGTGCGGCTGCATCGACTGGAGGTCGAGGGGTTCGGCCCCTTCCGTGCCCGGCAGACCGTGGACTTCGACGCCTTCGCCGACGACGGGATCTTCCTCATCGCCGGCCGCACGGGAGCGGGGAAGTCGAGCATCCTCGATGCGGTCTGCTTCGGGCTGTACGGCGGGGTGCCGCGGTACGACGGCGGGGAGAAGAGGCTCCGCAGCGACCACAGCGAACCGGACGACCCCTCCGAGGTCGTCGTCGAGTTCAGCACGCCGTCCGGCCGCTACCGGGTCACGCGGTCCCCCGAGTACCTCCGGCCGGCCCGGCGGGGAGGAGGCCTGACCAAGCAGGCGGCGGCGGTCTCCCTGGAGGAGCTCACGGACGATGGCTGGGTCGGACGCGCGGCGCGGGCGGTCGACGTGGCGCACGAGCTCGATGACATCCTCCAGCTCAGCCGCGAGCAGTTCCTGCAGGTGATCCTGCTGGCCCAGAACCGGTTTTCGGAGTTCCTGCTCGCAGGCAGCAGGGACCGGCAGGCGCTGCTGCGCCGGCTCTTCGGCACCGAGCGTTTCGAAGACGTGCAGGCCCGGTTCGACGAGCGGCGGCGCCACGCCGAGCAGAGTCTCGGGGCGCGTCTCGCCACGGTGTCCGCCCGGCTGGACGAGGCCGAGCGCCTCGTGGCGGATGCCGACCTCGGGCGCGATGCCGGCGACGCCGACGGCGAGGTCGGACCGGAGGTGCCGGGGGGGAGCGTCACGACGGCCGATCGCCTGGCCGAGCTGGAACGGGCGCAGGCTCGCGCTGCGTACCGGGCGGAACGGCGCGCTGCCGAGCGCCAGGAGGCGGAGAAGCGGTTCGAGGCCGCCGATGCTGTTCTGGCCGCCGCACGGGAGGATCAGCGTGCCCAGAGCGAGCGGGACCGTGCCCGTGCGACGATGGCGCGCCTGGACGCCGAGGAGGAAGCCATCGCCGAGGCGAAGGCGGAGCTCGCCAGGGCGCGGGCGGCCGAGGTGCTGCGGTCCTCGATCACCGCGGCCGACCGTGCCGGGACGGCGGCTGATGACGCGGTGGCTGCGGAGAAGCGCGCACGGGCGGACTGGGATCAGCTCGGTGTCGAGACCGACGACCTCGATGCGTGGATCGCCGACCGGACACGGGCATCCGGGGTCTGGGAGCGCGCCGTCGCGCTGGAGGCCGAGACGCCGCGCCGCGCCGCCGAGCGCGTCACCGCAGAAGAGGCCGTCGCCGCCGCCGAGCGCCGGTGCGCCGACGGCGAGGCGGAGCGCGCGGCGCTGCCCGGACGGATCGCCGCCGTCACCGCGGAGCGGGACGACGCCCGTCGGCTCGGCGACCGGCTCCCCGCCATGGAGAGCGCGCGCGTCGCTGCCGAGCTCCGCCGGGAGGCGGCGGAAGAGGCGGCACGTCTGCAGCAGGAGTGCGCCGCGGCCGACCGGGTCCTCGCCGAGGCGACGTCCGCGCAGGCCGCCGCGCAGTCGGCTCTGGCCGATCTGCGTCAGCGCCGGATCGACGGCATGGCCGGCGAGCTGGCGTCCGCTCTGATCGAGGATCACCCCTGCCCGGTGTGCGGGGCGCGGGAGCATCCGACGCCGGCAGACCACAGCGCCGCGGTCTCCGTGGAGGATATCGCGGCTGCGGAGACCCGGAGGGACGAGGCGGCGCGCCGCGAGCAGCAGGCGAGCTCGACCTGCACGTCGCTGCAGGTCGAGCTCGCTGCGGCTCTGGCGCGCGCGGACGGACGAGACGTCGAGACGGCGAAGGCCGAGCTCGATGCCGCCGTGGCCGCCGAGAAGGAGGCGCTCGCCGCGGCCGAGGCAGCGGGGCTGCGCGACGGCGAGCTCGTCGAACTCGGCGCCCAGCAGAGCGCGCTCGAGGAGCGGCGCGTCCAGGACGAGGCGGCCCTCGCCGAAGCCCGCGAGCAGCTCGCCCTGGTCGTCCAGCGCGACGAGGCCGCCCGTACGGCGATCGACGAGGCGCGAGGGAGCTACGCGTCGGTGGCTGAGCGCCTGACGGAGGCCACCACCCACCTCGCCGTTGCACGCCGCCTCCTCGACGCCGAAGCCGAACGGGCGCGGAGGCAGCAGGCGGCCGCGGAGGCGGCTGCCGAGAGGGATGCCGCCCTCGACGCCTCCGAGTTCTCTGACGTCGAGGCCGCCACCGCGGCGCTGCGTCCGCCGGCGGTGCAGACGGAGCTGGACGAGCGGGTGACGACGCACGCGGTGCAGCGCGAGAAGGAGCGCGCCCTCCTCTTCGACCTCGAGCTGCGGACGCTGCCCGAGGAGCCCATCGACCTCGCGCCGGTCGAGCAGGCCGCCCGCGAGGCCAGGGCGGCGTGGTCGACGGCCGTCGACGAGGCCACCAGGGCGGCGGGCGACGCGGTGCGGCTGGCCGGCCTCATCGACGCCGCGAAGGACGAGCACGCCCGCACGGCGGAGGATGCCGCGGAGTTCGAGGTGCTCCAGGCTCTCGCGGACACGATCGCCGGACGCGGAGCGAACACCCGCAAGATGACGTTGGAGACCTTCGTGCTGGCGGCGGAGCTCGAGGAGATCGTCGACGCCGCGAACCGCCGGCTCCACGACATGTCCGAAGGACGCTACCGTCTGCAGCACTCCGATGCGCTGGCTGCGCGCGGTGCCGCCTCCGGACTGGGCATCGTGGTCGCCGACGCCTTCACCGGGCAGACCCGTCCGCCGCAGTCCCTCTCGGGCGGCGAGACCTTCCTCACCTCCCTCGCGCTCGCCCTCGGCCTGGCCGAGGTCGTGACGGCCCGCGCCGGAGGCATCCGCCTGGACACGCTCTTCATCGACGAGGGTTTCGGTTCCCTCGACGGCGACACGCTCGATGTTGCGATGCGCACGCTCGACGAGCTGCGACAGGGCGGCCGCACGGTCGGCGTCATCAGCCACGTCGAGGCCATGCAGGAGCAGATCCCCGCGCAGCTCACGGTCCGTGCGCTGCCGAACGGACCGAGCGTCATCGAGACGCGCTGAGGTCAGACCCCGTACTCGGTGCGGATCACCTCGCGCAGCTCGATGCTGCACCGCGCGATGGCCTCGCGGAAGTCGGCCAGGGCGCCGTCCTCCGCCTGATCGGAGACGGCGCGGAACGCCCGGATGGGCACGCCGAACTGCCCCGCCACCCAGATGTAGGCGTAGGTCTCCATGTCCACCAGCGCCGCACCCATCGGCCGGATCACGGCGGTGACCTCGGCGTCGTTCACGAAGTGGTCACCCGTGGCGATCACGACGCCCTCGCGGCCCGTGGTCACCTGCGGCGGAAGCGAGACATGCCGTCCGACGACGCCGTCCAGGTCGATCACGTCGTGCTGAACAGCGGTCGCGATCTCGTGTACCGCGTACGCACGCCCCTTCTCGATGGAACCCGCGGTGCCGACGACGACGACCTCGTCGTAGCTCTTCGCGTCCAGGGCACGAGTCAGCGCGTACGTCGCCGGCAGCTTCCCCGGGCCCGTGACAAGGCGGTCGAAGCCGTCGAGCTCCTCGGGGAAGGCGGACAGTTCGGACTCGAGGGCGGCGACGAGGAGCTTCACCGTCACAGTCTGTCAGGTCGCCGCTGGATAGCTCGTCCGCGCGGTGGCGTGATCCGCACGAAACACGGAAGGGGGATACTGGAGCCGAACCGATGAGCGGAGGACAACGTGTCGTTGCAGAAGCAGATCGCGGAAGACCTGGGCGCCCGGCCCGACATCGATCCCGAAGCGGAGGTGGAGCGTCGCGTCGGCTTCCTCGCGGACTATCTGCGCACGACCGGCGCGAAGGGCTTCGTCCTCGGCATCTCCGGCGGACAGGACTCGACGCTCGCGGGGCGCCTCGCCCAGCTCGCAGTGGAGCGCGTGCGTGCCGAGGGCGGGGAGGCGACCTTCCTCGCCGTCCGCCTGCCCTATCGCGTCCAGCACGACGCCGACGACGCCCAGGCCGCGCTGGACTTCATCGCGCCGGACTCCTCGATCGAGGTGAACATCCAGAACGGCGTCGAGGGCGTCGAGAAGGACATCGAGTCCGCCGTCTCCAGCGACATCTCCGATTTCAACCGCGGCAACATCAAGGCGCGCCTCCGCATGGTCACGCAGTACGCGCTCGCCGGGCATGAGGGGCTGATCGTCATCGGCACCGACCACGCCGCCGAAGCCCTCACCGGGTTCTACACGAAGTTCGGCGACGGAGCGGCTGACGTCCTCCCGCTGGCCGGACTCACGAAGCGACAGGGGCGCGCCCTGCTCCAGTTCCTCGACGCTCCGGAGCGCTTGGCCTTCAAGGTCCCCACTGCCGACCTCCTCGACGACCAGCCGGGGCGCACGGACGAGGACGAGCTGGGGCTGACGTACGAGCAGATCGACGATTTCCTCGAGGGGCGGGAGGTCGACCCCGAGGTTGCCGGCCGTATCGAGGCGCGGTACCTCGCGACCCAGCACAAGCGTCATCTCCCGGTGACCCCCGACGACACCTGGTGGCGCTGACCGCGACCCGTCGTGCGGGACCGCCCGCTTTTCGCCGTGTCGGATGCCACGGATAGTGTCGAAGCAGCCGACAGAACGGGAGAATCGTGCGGATCGACACAGAGGCGCAGCGGGTCATCTGGAGCGCGAGCGACCTCAAGGCGGCCGCCGAGTGCGAGTTCGCATGGTCGCGGGCGATCGACGCGAAGCTGGGTCGGGTCCCCGCGGTCGAGGAGCCGGAGGACGCGACGCTCCTCCGCGCCGCTCAGCTGGGAGACGTGCACGAGCAGAACGTGCTCGACCGCTACATCCGGGAGCTCGGCGACGAACGGGTGCATCGGATCGCCAAGGTCTCCTCGAGCGATCCTGAGGCCCTCGCGGCCGCCGTCGATGAGACGCTGAGCGCTCTACGGTCCGACGCGCTGGTCGTCTTCCAGGCAGCCTTCGCCACCGACGAGTTCGTCGGGTTCGCCGACTTCCTCCGCCGCGATGCGGACGGGCGCTGGCGTGTGCAGGACTCCAAGCTCGCGCGAAAGGCCCGAGTGACCGCGCTCATGCAGCTCGCGGCATATGTCGACCAGCTCGACCGGCTCGGCATCCCCCGAGTGGATGAGGTCGACCTCATCCACGGGGACAACAGCGTCAGCACGCACGCGGTCGACGACCTCCTTCCGCTGTTCCGGGTTCGCCGGTCGCGGCTGCGGGCTCTCATCGCGGACCGCGCCGTGGCCGATGGTGCCGCCGGGGCGCCCCTCGCGTGGGGTGACGACCGCGGCGACCTGCGCGTGGTCGCCTGCGGGCGCTGCGCCACCTGCGAGGAGCAGGTGCTGGCTCACCGGGACCTCCTCATGGTCGCCCGCATGCGTCCGGTGCAGCGGGCCCGTCTCCGCGCCGCCGGGATCCTCACGATCGACGACCTAGCTGCGGCGACGCAGGCCCCCGAGGGCATGAACGTCGACACCTTCGAGAACCTCCGCGCCCAGGCCCGCGTGCAGCTGCGGGCGGATGCCGAGGGCGCGGCGACGTACGACGTGCACTACGCCGCGGCGATCCACACCCTCCCGGTGCCCAGCCACGGCGACATCTTCTTCGACTTCGAGGGCGATCCGCTGTACACCGAGCCCGCCCCCGACGGCGAGGCGGAGTGGGGCATCGACTATCTGTTCGGCTGGGTCGACAACGCCGACCAGTACACCGCGCTCTGGGCGCACTCGTTCGCGGAGGAGCGGCGGGCGCTGGAGACCTTCCTCGACTTCGTGAAGGTGCGCCGCGCCGCGCACCCCGGCATGCACATCTACCACTACGCCCCCTACGAGACCTCGCATCTGGTCGCGATGGCCGCCCGCCACGGCGTGCGCGAGGGCGAGGTGGACCGTCTGCTCCGCGAAGGCGTGTTCGTCGACCTGTACCCGCTGGTGCTGCGCACCGTGCGGGTCGGTTCGCGGTCCTATTCCATCAAGAAGCTCGAGCCGCTCTACATGGGGGAGGACGTGCGCACGAGCGACGTCCAGAAGGGCGACGACTCCATCGTGCAGTACGTCGCGGCGCGGGAGCTCGCGGCAGCGGGCGTGCAGACCGAGGCCGACGCCGTGCTCGCCGACCTCGCCGACTACAACCGCTACGACTGCGTCTCGACCCGCCGGCTGCGCAACTGGCTCATCGAGATCGCCCGCGCAGAGGGCGTCACGCCGGCCCCGCCGGACGATGCGGACGAGGTCATCTACGAGCCATCGCCGCGTTCGCTCGCTCTGCTCGGCGACGCGGAGCGTGCGGTGGAGGCCGGTGACGACGGGCTCGTGCACCGGATCGCGGCGGCCGCCATCGACTACTTCCCCCGCGAGGCGAAGAGCTTCTGGGTCGCGCACTTCCAACGGCTGCGGGAGCCGGTCACCATGTGGGACGGCACGCGCGATGTGGTGAAGGTCGATGCCACCCGCTCGCGGGTGCGCCGCGACTGGAGCATCGGCGAGGGGCGCCGAGTGCTGTCGCGGGAGCTCGAGATCCGCGGCGAGGTGTCCCCGGTCACGACGCTCGGCCCCGGCGCGCAGCCGTTCGCGCTCTACGACGTCCCCGCCCCGTTCGACACGGACGTCCCGTCGCGGGCCGTGCACGTGCCGCACGGGGTCACGGTCGTCGAGGTGCTGGACGACGGGTACCTCGTGGTCGAGTCCGCCGTGCAGGGACAGACCTGGGACGACCTCCCCGTCGCCCTCACCCCTGCCGCGCCGCCTCGGGTGGTGTCGCTGCAGCAGGCGATCGACGAGTGGGCGGACGCGGTGCACGCGGCCGCCCCGGGCTTTCCCGAGGACGCGGCCACCGACATCCTCCGCCGCCTACCTCCGCGCACGGTGTCGGGGAACGCGCTTCCGGCCGCAGGGGACGATCCGATCGATGCGATCGTCCGCGGAGTCCTCGACCTCGACCACAGCTACCTCGCAGTGCAGGGCCCGCCGGGCACGGGGAAGACCTACACCGGCTCGCAGGTGATCGCCCGGCTCGTCAACGCGCACGGCTTCCGCATCGGCGTCGTCGCGCAGTCCCACGCGATCATCGAGACGCTGCTGGAGCGCGTCGTCGCCGACGGCGTCGCCCCGGGTCAGGTGGCGAAGTGCCCCAAGGATGCCGACGCCGATCCGGGCTACACGGTGATCCCGAAGACCGGGATGGCCGCCTTCCTCGCCGAGCACGGGAACGAGGGTGCCGTCGTGGGCGGCACCGCGTGGGACTTCAGCAACACCCAGCGGGTGGCCAGGGGAGAGCTCGACCTGCTCGTGATCGACGAGGCCGGACAGTTCTCGCTCGCCTCGACCATCGCGGTCGCCGCCGGTGCGCAGCGGCTCCTGCTCCTCGGCGACCCTCAGCAGCTGCCTCAGGTCAGCCAGGGCGCCCACCCGGAGCCGGTGGACACCTCTGCGCTCGGCTGGGTGATGGACGGCGATCCCGTCGTGCGTCCGGAGTACGGCTACTTCCTCGCCCGCTCCTGGCGCATGCACCCGTATGTCGCGGCTCCGGTGTCGAAGCTCGCCTACGCCGGGAAGCTCGCGTCCGCTCCCGGAGCAGAGCGGCGCGCCGTCGACGGCATCGACCCGGGCCTGCACGTGGTGCCGCTGCGGCACCGCGGCAACGCGACCCAGTCCCCGGAGGAAGCCGCAGAGGTCGTGCGTATCGTCCGCGACCTCGTCGGCCGCACCTTCCACGACAACGACGCCGAGGGCACCGTCCGCCCGCTGACGCCGGAGGACATCATTGTGGTGGCGCCGTACAACGCGCAGCGGCAGCTCGTGCACGACGCGCTCGCGGCGGCCGGTTTCGGCGGGGTCCCCGTGGGGACCGTCGACAACTTCCAGGGCAAGGAGGCGGTCGTCTCTATCACGACGCTCGCCGCGTCGAGCGGCCGGGATGCCCCGCGGGGCCCGGAGTTCCTGCTGCTGCAGAACCGGCTCAACGTGGCGATCTCCCGCGCGCAGGTCGTGGCCTACCTCATCCACTCGCCGGCGCTGCTCGACGACCTGCCGTACACACCCGAGGGGGTCGCGCGACTCAGCGCCTTCGCCCGCCTGGTGGGTGCGGCCGAAGAGGAGGGATCATGATGTCGTCCGTCGCCGGGTGTGCTCCCGTCGAGACGCCGACGGTCGATGAGATCCTGCGCGCCGCCGCCGCATGGGCGTGGTTTCCGCGCGGCAGCGAGCACGTCCGTGACGACCTGCTGCTCGTGCGCTACCCGGAGCGGTTCGGGGGCGGCGTCCGCGGCTCCCAGGTGACGTCGATGCGTCCCGCCGCCGAGGTGCTGGACGCGGCACTGGAACGCACCAGAGCCTGGGGCGAGAACGTCTTCACGTTCTGGACCAACCCCGCCGACGACCCGGACCTCGAGGACGAGCTCCAGCGCCGAAGGGCCGTGCACTTCGACACCGTCACGGTGTTCGCGCGACCGACCATCGGAGCCGCGGTCGACGTGCCGCCCGGGGTCACCGCCGAGGTCGTGCGCACGAAGGACCAGCTCCGCGAGGTCGATGCGATCAACGTCCGGGTCTGGGAGCAGCAGCCGCTGGACGACGACGGTCTGGACGCCGAGTTCGCCGAACTCACCGCAGCCCCGTCCGCCGGGGAGGGTTTCCGGGTGCTCGGCCGCATCGACGGCCGCGCGGTGAGCACCGGCGGCTGCACGATCGTCGACGGGTTCACCCGCTTGTGGGGAGCGGCGACACTCGAGGCCGACCGCGGGCGCGGTGTCTATCGGGCGGTCCTCGCGGAGCGCCTGCGACAGAGCGCCGAGCGCGGGGCCGCAACGGCGCTCGTCAAGGGCCGCGTCTCGACCTCGGCACCGATCCTCGCGAGGGCCGGCTTCACGCGTTACGGCGAGGAGCGCGGCTATCGCCTGACCCTCTGACGCTAGTCGAGAGCGCGAGTCGAGAGCGCGAGCGAGGTCAGACGGTGCCGTAGAGGCGGTCGCCCGCATCGCCGAGGCCGGGCACGATGTAGCCCTTCTCGTCGAGACGCTCGTCGAGCGCTCCGAGGACGAGGGTCACATCACGGTCGCCGGCCATCGCCTCGATCGCGGCCACGCCCTCCGGGGTGCCCAGCAGGCAGATCGCCGTGACGTCCTTCGCGCCGCGGTCGAACAGGAACTGGATGGCCGCGGCCAGAGAGCCGCCGGTCGCGAGCATCGGGTCGATCGCGAAGCACTGACGGTCGGAGAGGTCGTCCGGAAGCCGCTCGGCGTAGGTGGTGGGCTCAAAGGTCTCCTCGTCGCGGACCATGCCGAGGAAACCGACCTCCGCGGTGGGGAGGAGCTTGACGAGGCCTTCGAGCATGCCGAGACCGGCGCGCAGGATGGGGACGACGATGGGTCGCGGCTCGGAGATCTTCACACCCGTGGTCGTGGTGACCGGCGTCGTGATCTCGATGGGAGTGACCTTCACATTCCGCGTCGCCTCGTACGCGAGGAGCGTCACGAGCTCTTCGGTCAGCTGGCGGAAGACCGGCGACGGGGTGCGCGCGTCGCGCAGCACCGAGAGCTTGTGGGTGATGAGAGGGTGGTCGGCGACGTGAACACGCATGGATACAGGCTAATGCGCGCCGGGTCCGCGCACGACATCGGGTGCCGTGGCGGCCGCCTCGCGCTGCCGTAGGCTCGGGGCATGACCGCCGCCGACCGCCTCGCGATGCAGCGCGCACTCGAGCTCGCCGCCGAGGCCGCGACCGCGGCGGAGATCCCCGTCGGCGCCGTCGTGCTCGACGCGGAGGGCCGTGTCCTGGCCGAAGGGCGGAACACCCGCGAGACCACGCACGACCCGACCGGGCACGCCGAGATCGAGGCGATCCGCGGCGCGGCATCGGTCCGCGGGTCGTGGAACCTCGACGGCTGCACGCTCGTCGTCACCCTCGAGCCCTGCGTGATGTGCGCCGGTGCGATCCTCCAGGCGCGCATCGGCCGCGTGGTCTTCGGGGCGTGGGACGACAAGGCGGGAGCGGCCGGCTCGATGTACGACGTGTTGCGCGACCGCCGCCTGCCCTACCGTGCCGAGGTGATCGGCGGCGTGGACGAGCACGCGTCCATCGCGCTGTTGCGCGCCTTCTTCGAGGACCGTCGCTGAACGCTCAGTCCGAGGACTTGAGGACGAAGACGTCCGTCGAGGGTTCCGGATCGATCGCGGGACGGTAGACGTCCGGCTCGATGTAGACGACCCGGGCGACCGGCACGGCGGCGCGGATGCGGGCCTCGATCTCGTCGATGTCGTCCGCGACCTCGCGCAGCGGCTTGTCGGCGCTGAGCGCGATCTTCGCGGCGACCATCAGCTCGTCGGGCCCCAGGTAGAGGGTCTTCATGTGGATGATCTTCTCGATCTCCGGACCGTCGTTGATCGCGTCCACGATGCGGTCGTAGTCGGCGGGGGCCGCGCCCTCGCCGACGAGCAGGCTCTTCGTCTCGACCCCCAGCACGATCGCGATGAGCACGAGGAGGACACCGATCATCACCGTGCCGAGGGCGTCGAAGACGGGGTTGCCGGTGAGGAGCGTGAGGCCGACGCCGAGCAGGGCGAAGGTGAGGCCGGTGAGGGCCCCGACGTCTTCCAGGAGGACCACAGGGAGCTCCGGTGCCTTGGACCGCCGGACGAAGGAGAACCAGGACTGGCCCTTCTCGCGGACGACATTGCTCTCGCGCACGGCGGTGCGGAGCGAGAACGACTCCAGGCCGATCGCGATGAACAGCACGACGAGCGGGAGCCACCACCAGGTCTGGTCGATCTCATGCGGGTGGGTGAGCTTCTCCACGCCTTCGTAGATCGCGAAGAGTCCGCCGACGGAGAAGAGGATGATCGACACGACGAACGCGTAGACGTAGCGTTCGCGTCCGTAGCCGAACGGGTGCGAGCGGTCCGCGTGGCGCTTCGCCTTGCGCCCGCCGAGCATCAGCAGGAGCTGGTTTCCCGAGTCGGCGACGGAGTGGATCGCCTCGGCGAGCATCGAGGCCGAGCCGGAGAGAGCCCACGCGAGGAACTTCGCGAGAGCGATGCCCAGGTTCGCCAGGAACGCCGCGACGATGGCCTTGCTGCCTCCGGATGCACTCATGCGACGAGTCTAGGACGGCAACACGGCCGTCACAGGAGCGCCCGCCGTAGGATGACGACATGGCTGATGCGCTCCCGTCCCTCGCGTTCCTCGGTGCCGGTTCGATGGGGGGAGCGATCCTCCGCGGTGTGCTCGCCTCGGGGGTCCCTGTGGACGGAGGGATCACCGCGACGAACCGCACGCCGGAGAAGGCGGAGGCATTCGCGGGCCTCGACGGCGTCACCAGCATCGCGCTGTCCGAGCGGCCGGAGGGCAATGCCGACGCGGTGGCCGGCGCACGGGTGGTCCTGGTCGGGGTGAAGCCGGCGATGGTCCCCGATCTCCTCCGTGAGATCGCGCCGCACCTCAGCCCGGAGACCGTCGTGGTGAGCCTCGCCGCGGGGGTCACGCTGCAGACCTTCGCGGATGTCCTCGGCCCGGAGGCCCGCGTCATCCGCTCGATGCCGAACACCCCGTCGACGATCCGCAAGGGGGTCACCGGGCTCGCGACCGGCGCCGCGGCGACTCCCGACGACCTCGCGCTCGTGCGCCGTCTGTTCGAGACGGTGGGGGCGGTGGTGGAGGTCCCCGAGTCGCAGATCGATGCGCTCTCGACGATCTCGGGCTCCGGTCCCGCCTACGTCTTCCTCCTCATCGAGGAGTTCACCGCGGCCGCGCGGGAGATGGGCTTCGCCGACGCGGACGCCCGTCTGCTGGCGGAGCAGACGTTCATCGGCGCGACGGCTCTGCTGGACTCGACGGGGGAGGACCCCGCCGAGCTGCGCCGCCGGGTGACGAGCCCGAAGGGGACGACGGAGCGCGCGGTCGCCGTGCTCCAGGACGCCCACCTGTCCGACACCTTCGCCACTGCCGCTGCCGCCGCCCTCGCTCGCGCGAAGGAGCTTGCCGCCGGCGCCTGATCCCACCTGCCTGTTCCCGCGCGCTCCCACCCCGCGAGGACAGGCGATCACGCGAGTTCAGGCAGCCAGGACCCCTGGAGCCTGAACTCCCGCGAGTGCCTGTTGCGGCGAGGTGTCGCGGGAGCAGGCGACCTCGCGAGAGCAGGCGATCACGCGAGTTCAGGCAGCCAGCAGCCCTGGAGCCTGAACCCGCGCGAGTGCCTGTTGCGGCAAGGGGCCGGGCGGCTAGGCGTCGCTGCCGACCTCGGCGAGCACCTCGGGCCAGCGCCGTTGCAGGACGCGACCGCCGAGCACCGTGCCACCCCAGATCGCGGCACCCCCGAGGACGACGGCGGCCGCGAGGCTCGCCCAGCCCAAGGGCGGGATCCAGATCGACGCGATCGCGAAGCCGAGGGCGGGACCGCCGAGCAGCAGCGTGATCGGCGACATGATGAGCATCGCGAGGAAGGACTGCGCGCCGCCGGAGGAGCCGCGGCCGAACGGGTTGGCCTCGGGTGCCGGAGCTCGCCCCGGCAGGAACGCCCCCACCCAGGATCCCGCGCCCGCCGACACCGCCATGAGCCCGAGCGCGGCGCCCAGGCTGCCCGGAAGCAGATCCGGACGTTCGGCCAGCAGACAGGTCACCACGCACAGGAGGATCGTGATCGGCACGGCGACCAGCGCGAACCCGAGCAGCCGTCCGACGCGGTCGGCCGTCCCGCTCACCCCGGTGAGGATGTGCAGCGCGACCGCGTCGTTGTCGTACGCGATCGCCATCTGCACGATGCTCCCGGCGAGCAGGGCGTTGATCGCCGGGATGAGGGTGATCGCGGGTGCGAAGCCGGTACTGTCCTGCTGCAGTCCGTTCATGAGCGCGAGTCCGAGGAAGATCGCGGGGAGCAGCAGGAGCATCACGATGTTGACGACCTGGCGCGGGTCGCGGCGGAAGTAGCGGAGCGTCCGTCCCGCGATGGCGCCGACGGGTCCCGCGGGCAGCAGGCGGTCGAGCACGCCTCCCGAGCGCACGCGTCCGCCCCCGCTCGACTGCAGGGGTGCGACGAGGCGCGCGGCGAGCATGCCGCGCGCGGCGACCCAGAAGACCGCCAGGGTGGCGGCGGCGACGAGCAGCCGCAGGAGGGCGGTGACGACGTCGCCCTGTGCCACGGCGGCGGGGACTCCGAACACGGCGGCGACCGGCGTCCACGCGGCGATCTCGGCGACCGCCGCGAAGGCGCCACCGACGTCGCGCACGGCCGACAGCGCCTGCAGCCCGATGTTGAGGAGGAGGCCGGACGAGGCGAGCAGGACCACGCCGAGGGTGAGGACGAGGTCGCGCGTCCGCCGGCGGGCGAGCCATCCCGCGAGCAGTCCGCTGACGACGCGGGCGCCCAGCACGCAGGTCGCGAGAGCCACGGGGACCATGAGCACCGCGACCAGGAGGGCCGGAACGCTGACCGACCATCCCACGAGCATCAGCAGCAGGGCCAGGGCGGTGCCGATGCCGCCGATCGTCGTCATCCCCGCCACGACGAGACCGGGGAGGAGGGTGCGGGCGGTCACCGGAAGCAGGGCGAACCGCTCGGGTGCCAGCGAGTCGTCCGCACTGACGAGGATCGACCCGATCCACCACCCGAGCACGACGATGGCGCCGGTGAGCACCATCGCGGTCACGGCGACGTCCGGAGCGCCCACCCGCAGCGCGATCAGACCGACGGTCAGCAGTCCCAGCATGCTCAGCGCGACGAGACCCACGATCACGAGGGTCACGATCATCCAGGGGTTGCGGGAGAGCTGATGCCCGAGCTGTCGCAGCCGCAGACCTACGAGGAGCGCAACCACGCGAGGGTCTCCGTTCCGAGGTCGTGCGCGCCGACGAGGCTGAGGAAGCGCTCCTGCAGCGTGAGTCCGGCCCGAACCTCGTCGAGGGCGCCGTGGGCGAGCAGACGCCCCTCGGCCACGATGGCGACGCGGTCGCACAGCGACTCGACGAGCTCCATGACGTGGCTGGAGAGGACGACCGTGCCGCCGCCGTCCACGAAGGAGCGCAGGATCTGCCGGATCGTCTGCCCGGAGACCGGGTCGACGGCTTCGAGGGGTTCGTCGAGGATCAGCAGCCGGGGCGCGTGGATGAGCGCGCAGGCCAGGCCGATCTTCTTCTTCATGCCGGCCGAGTAGTCGACGACGAGGGTGTCGCCCGCCTCCGTCAGGCCGAGGGCATCGAGGAGCTCGCCGGAGCGGGAGACGACCTCCGCCTCCGGCATGCCGCGCAGCAGGCCGGTGTAGCGCAGCAGCTCCGCGCCGCTGAGCCGGTCGAGCATCCGGATACCGTCGGGGAGCACGCCCATCCGCGCCTTCGCGGCGGCAGGGTCCTGCCAGACGTCGGCGCCGAGCACCCAGGCCGTCCCGGCGTCTGGGCGCAGGAGCCCGGTGGTCATCGCGAGCGTCGTCGTCTTGCCCGCACCGTTCGGGCCGAGCAGCCCCAGCATCGAGCCCGCGGGGACGTCCAGCGACAGCGCGTCGACGGCGACCTTCTGGCCGAACTGCTTGCGGAGCCCGCGGAGGGCGAGGACGGGCGGTGCGGGGGCGTGATCGCTCATGCCCCCATCCCACCACGGGCGTCGCAGAGGCCGCATCCACCGCGGGGAGGACTCCCGCCGCGGTGAGGACCCGGCTCAGCGGTCGAGGGCGGCGAAGCGCTCGATGTCGCTGTTCGTCCCGGAGACGATGATGAGGTCGTGGTTGGTCACGATCGTGTTGGCCTCCGCGTAGCGGAACGGCTTGCCCGGGCTCTTCACGCCGACGACGGTGACCTTGTACTTCGAGCGCACACCGGACTCGTTCAGACCGACGCCGCGGATGAACTTCGGCGGGTACATCTTGGCCAGGACGAAGTCGTCGTCGAAGCGGATGAAGTCGAGCATGCGCCCGCTCACGAGGTGGGCCACGCGCTCGCCGGCCTCGCGCTCGGGGTAGATGACGTGGTTGGCGCCCACGCGGGCCAGGATCTTGCCGTGCGACTGCGAGACCGCCTTCGCCCAGATCTGCGGCACCTTGAGGTCGACGAGGTTGGCCGTGATGAGCACGGACGCCTCGATCGAGGAGCCGACGGCGACGACCGCGACCTGGAAGTCCTGGGCGCCGATCTGGCGGAGGGCATCGATGTTGCGGGCGTCGGCCTGCACCGTGTGCGTGACGCGGTCCGACCACTTCTGCACGAGCTCGAGGTTGTCGTCGATCGCGAGCACCTCGCGGTCGAGGCGGTCGAGCTCGCCGGCGCAGGCGGCGCCGAACCGGCCGAGACCGATGACGAGGACGGGAGCGTCCCCCCGAAGGACTTCAACCAACGATCGGCCTTTCCACGGGCAGTGAGTAGTACTGCGTGCGCGATGTCGCGGCGACTGCCGCAGCGAGAGTCACTGTACCAACGCGGCCCATGAAGATCGTCGCGGCCATGACGTACGAGGCGGAATCCGGAAGCTCCCCGGTGAGGCCCGTCGAGAGCCCGACCGTGCCGAACGCGGAGATGACGTCGAAGAGCACGTGGCTGATGTCGGCCTTGGTGATCTGTGCGATCACGATGGTCGACAGGGCCACGATCGTGGCGCCCCAGGCGACGACGCTGAGGGCGACGCGCTGCACGTCGCTGGGGATGCGGCGGCCGAACGCCTCGACGGACTGGCGGCCCTTCGCCTCGGACCAGACCGCGATCGCGAGGACTGCGAGCGTGGTCACCTTGATGCCGCCCGCCGTCGACGCGGACCCGCCGCCGACGAACATGAGCATGCTGGCGGCGAGCAGCGACGAGCCGTTGAGATCGTCCATCTCGATGACGTTGAAGCCGCCGGAGCGGGTCATCGCGGAGAGGAAGAACGCCTGGAAGGTCGTGTCCGCCGCGTCCATGGACCCGAAGGTCTTGGGGTTGTCGTACTCGAGGATGAGGAAGGCGGCGGCGCCGAGAATGAAGAGCAGCACCGTGGTGACGATGGTCAGCTTCGAGTGCAGCGACCACCGCTTGACGTGCCAGACGTGCTTCGCGAGCGTGTAGATCACCGGGAAGCCGATGCTCCCGAGGAACACGCCGACCATGAGCAGCGACAGCACGAGGTAGTCGTCGGCGAAGACGGCCACCCCGCCGTCGTTCGGGGCGAAGCCGGTGTTGGTGAACGCCATCGCCGCGAAGTACGGGGCCTCCCAGAGCGCGGCGATCGGGTCGACCCCGGCCATCACCAGCGCCGGGTAGAGGAGGGCGGCGAGGGCGGCTTCGATGAAGAGGGCGGAGACGGCGACCGTGGTGAGCAGCTGGCCCACCTCGCCCAGACGCACCGTCTGGCTCTCGTTCACCACACCGCCGTGCGCGCGGAGCGGGTTCGTGTCGCCCGCCGCCATGAGCTTCGCCCGGAGCCCGAGGCGCTTCGAGATGAGCATCCCCATGAGGGAGGCGAGGGTCAGCACGCCGAGGGCGCCGATGTTGACGCCGATGAACACGACGACGTGTCCGAAGGGTGACCAGTGGTTGGCCATGTCGACGGTCGCGAGGCCCGTCACGCAGATCGTGGAGACGGCGGTGAAGAGGGCGTCGCTGAGCGGTGTCACCGTGCCGCTGGCGGACGCGATCGGCAGCGAGAACAGCACCGTGAACACGAGGATCAGCAGTGCGAAGACGGCGATGGCGAACCGGGACGGCGACGAGGTGATGAGGTGCTTCACCCGGCCGGCGGCTCCGGGGAGACCGGTGCGGGGGGACGACGCCGAAACGATGCCCGACATCGCTGCCCCCTTCTTCTGCGCCGTCCGTTCCACGGCCGCACCACGGCGCCTCTCGCCGAGCCTTCGTCATGGTACTCCGTGCCGGGGCGCACTACCCTGATCACATGACGGACATCTTCGACGTGATCGCAGACGGTACGAGGCGCGACATCCTCCAGCTCCTGCTCCGACGCACGTCCGAAGGCGAGTCCGGCACGAGCGTGAGCCAGATCGTGGCCGACCTCGGCATCAGCCAGCCCACCGTCTCGAAGCACCTCAAGGTGCTCCGCGACGCCGAGCTGGTCACCGTCCGCGAAGACGGCCAGCGCCGCTTCTACAGCCTTTCCGTCGCGCCGCTGGAAGCCGTCGACGACTGGCTGGTCCCGTTCCTCGTCGACGCGTTCGGCGATGCGGCGCCGGACATCGCGTACCCCGGCGCCCCGATCCCCGACGGAGCCGCACACGCGGCCGAGGTCGTCGGGCGTGCGGCCGCCTCCGCCAAGCACGTCGTCACGAACGCACTGAAGCGCCTCGGCGCCTGATACCGCGCCTCGCACCGGCGGAGAACCGCCCCCGACAGCAGGGGGGATGCCGTCGGGGGCGGTGTGCGGACCCCAGATCCGCGCGGACTCGGCAGGTGCCGGCACGGGTCCTGCACCGACACTGGCAGGGCTGTCTGAGCGATCGGGCAATGCGGGCTATGCGCAGGCTGGACGTCGGCGTGCCGATTCGAGCAGGGCGGGCGCGCACATCGCGGTGTCGGCTGTCTCCGGCAGGATGAGCGCATGACGGACGAGTACCGCGCGCATTTCGACTTCGCGATCGCCTTCGCCAACGGCGGAGGACTGCAGGGACAAGGGGTTCCGGCTCGACCTGCCGCGAACGCCGCGCTATCAAGGCGGCGACGCTCGCCGACCGCGAGCTCCGCGGCAGCGCGGTGCTCCTGGATACCGGCTGGAGCCGGCTGTTCGGCACGCCCGCCTACGGCACCGGCTCGCCCTTTCTCGCGGAGGACGCCGCGCGCTTCCTCGTGGACGCGGGGGTGAGTCTGGTCGGCATCGACGCGCTCAACATCGACGACACGGAGAGCGGCGGGGAGCGGCCGGCGCACAGCATCCTCCTCGCGGCGGGCGTGCACGTCGTCGAGCACCTCACCGCTCTGGATCGCCTCCCCGCGCGCGGGGCGCGGTTCACCGCGGCCCCTCCGGCGATCCGCGGGTTCGGCACGTTCCCGGTCCGGGCGTTCGCGACCGTGCCTACATCCCACTGATCACAACAGCCACGCGGGTTTACACGCGTCCCAGCGACCCCATAGAGTGTGCTCATCGAGAAAGGGGTACGTGGGATGCCCGAGGTTCCAGACGTCCGATTCCTGACGGTGGCCGAAGTCGCCGAGCTCATGCGCGTGTCCAAGATGACCGTGTACCGGCTCGTGCACGCCGGTGACCTCCCCGCCATCCGATTCGGACGGAGCTACCGCGTGCCGGAATCCGCCGTCGCGGAGGCTCTGCAGCGGCCCATCGCCGACGCCGGCTGACGGAGGGCGCGGGGCACCCTCCTGAGTTTGCTAGGATGATCCGAGGCATTTTTCGTGCTCGTACCCGGGTGTCCGATTCCGGCGACACCCAGCCCCTGACTTAGTGAGGTTTCCGTGGGTTCTGTCATCAAGAAGCGCCGCAAGCGCATGGCGAAGAAGAAGCACCGCAAGCTGCTTCGCAAGACTCGCCACCAGCGCCGCAACAAGAAGTAAGCGGCCAGACACCGAGCGCCTGTCTTCGGACGGGCGCTTTGTGTCTCTGCGCGCCGTTCCGCACCGCCGAGAGGATGTCATGAAGTCGATCACCGTCGCCGAACTCGCCGAGCGCTCCGGCACGCCCCTCATCGATGTCCGGGAGGTGCACGAGTTCCAGGCCGGCCACGTCCCCGGCGCCGTGAACATCCCGATGTCCGAGATCGGCAACCGCCTGGACGAGCTTCCCGCCGAGTCGTTCGACGTGATCTGCCAGGCCGGCGGCCGCTCGGCCCGTGTGGTCGAGGCGCTTGAGGCCCGCGGCTACGACGCCACCAACGTCGAGGGCGGCACCGGCGAGTGGATCGCCCAGGGACGCGAGGTGGAGGTCCCGTCGTCGTGATGACGCTGACCCTCATCGGCAAGCCCGACTGCCATCTGTGCGCCGTGGCCTCCGAGGTCGTCGACGCGGTCGTCGCCGAACTGCCGGACGCCGCCGCGGAGCGCATCCAGATCGTCGAGGCGTCCATCCAGGACGACCCCGCCCTGTACGAGCAGTGGTGGGAGAAGATCCCCGTCGTCCTCATCGACGGACGACTGCATGCGCACTGGCGCGTGTCCCCCGACCGGCTGCGCGAAGCGCTGGAGGAAGCCGTCGGCGCGGAGGCCCGTGCCGACCAGAAGGAGCTGCGATGACCATCCGCCATGTCGTGACCTGGAAGCTCGCCGCGGAGGACGCGGAGGAGCGGCAGGCCCAGGCGGCCGAGGTCGCCCGCCGCCTCAACGCCCTCGACGGGGTCGTGCCGCAGCTGCGCAGCATCTGGGCCGGTGTGAACGACGTCTACCCCGACGCGAACTGGGACGTGACCCTGGTCGCGGACTTCGACTCCGTCGCGGACCTGGAGCAGTACCAGGTGCACCCCGCGCACGAGGAGGTCGCCGCATACATCCGCTCGGTCGTCTCCGGCCGTGTGGCGGTCGACGCCGAGCTCTGAGCGTCGAGCCGTGGCCCCCGGCACCGAAACACAAACGTAATGCGGCGCGAGGGGATGTCATTGGTCACGCGACGAGCCGCATGTTTAGATGAACTCCTACCCGTCCGTGGGCTCACCCGCCCCCCGACTCCCAGGAGCCGACATGTCCCGTCGTAACCTCTTCGCCGGCCTCGCGATCGCGGCCACCGCCACCCTCGCGCTCGCCGGATGCGCCACCGGCTCTTCCGACGCGGGCAGTGGCGGCGAGTCCGCTGCCGGTGACGACTACGGACTCATCGAGGCGGGCAAGCTCACCGTCTGCTCCGACATCCCCTACCCGCCGTTCGAGTTCGAGGGTGACAACGGTGAGTACACCGGCTTCGACATCGACCTCCTCGGTGCGATCGCCGAGCAGCTCGACCTCGAGCTCTCCGTGCAGGATGTGGGCTTCGATGCGCTGCAGTCCGGCACGACTCTCGCCGCCGGCCAGTGCGACATCGGTGCCTCGGCCATGACGATCACCGACGAGCGCAAGGCCAACATCGACTTCTCGGACCCGTACTACGATTCGCTGCAGTCGCTGCTCGTGCGCACCGACTCGGGCATCGAGTCCATCGACGACCTCAATGGCAAGAACGTCGGCGTGCAGCAGGGCACGACCGGCGAGGCCTACGCCACGGAGAACGCGAAGGGCGCGCAGCTCGTGCAGTACCCGTCGGACGGCGAACTGTGGCCCGCGATGCAGGCCGGGCAGATCGACGCCATCCTGCAGGATCAGCCCGTCAACCTCGAGCACGAGAAGGCTGACTCCGCCTACAAGATCGTCGAGACCTACGAGACCGACGAGTCCTACGGCTTCGCGTTCGCCAAGGGGGAGAAGGACGAACTCCGCGAGGCCGTGAACGAGGCTCTGCAGGAGCTCCGGGACAACGGCGAGTACGACACCATCTACAACGAGTACTTCACGGCCAACTGAGTCGAGAGCTGAGTCGGTCGGGAGGACCTTGACAATGGCGTTGAGGCGCACCACGAAACAGAAGCTGTACCGGTACTCGATCTACGCGGTGCTGCTCGCGATCGTCGTCTGGGCGATCGTCAGCACCGACTGGGCGCGGATCGCGCAGCTTTACTTCAACCCCGAGGTCGCGGCGAAGATGCTTCCGGGCATCATCACCACGGCGCTCGTCAACACCCTGTGGTTCACGGCGGTGGCGTTCGCAGGCGGCTTGCTGCTCGGCATCCTGCTGGCGCTGATGAAGCTCTCGGTGATCGCGCCGTTCCGGTGGATCGCGACGGCGTGGATCGAGCTGTTCCGCGGTCTGCCCGCGATCCTCACGATCTTCGCGATCGCGTTCATCCTGCCGATCGGCCTCGGTGTGCCGGCGACCCGCCTCGGCGGGCCGGTCGTCCTGGGCCTGATCGGTCTGATCCTCGTGGCCTCCGCCTATATGGCAGAGACCATTCGGGCCGGAATCCAGGCAGTGCCGAAGGGACAGACCGAAGCGGCGCGTTCGCTCGGCATGTCGCCCATGAAGACGACCTTCTGGATCGTGGTCCCGCAGGGCTTCCGGATCATCATCCCGCCGCTGACGAACGAGTTCGTGCTGCTGCTGAAGGACACGTCGCTGCTGTTCGTCGCGGGCTCCTTCATCTGGTCGAAGGAGCTCACGAACTTCGCCCGCGACGCAGCGACGCAGAACGCCAACGGAACGCCGCTGATCATGGCGGCGATCCTCTACCTGATCGTGACGATCCCGCTCACGCGTCTCAGCGCGTGGCTGGAGCGTCGGATGGCGAGGACACGATGAGCACCGACCTGATCGACGTACAGGCCCCGGCGATCGCGATCCAGGACCTGCACAAGAGCTTCGGCGACAACGAGGTGCTCAAGGGCATCGATCTGACGGTTCTGGCGGGCGAGGTCGTCTGCGTGATCGGCCCGTCCGGTTCCGGGAAGTCGACGCTGCTCCGCTCGGTGAACCTGTTGGAGGAGCCCACGGGCGGCAAGGTGCTCATCGAGGGCATCGACATCACCGATCCCGACATCGACATCGACCGCGTGCGCACCCGTATCGGGATGGTGTTCCAGAGCTTCAACCTCTTCCCGCACCTCAGCGTGCTCGGCAACCTCACGATCGCGCAGCAGCGGGTGAAGAAGCGCTCGAAGGCCGAGGCGGAGAAGGTCGCCCGCGCCATGCTCGAGCGCGTCGGCCTCGCGGAGAAGGCCGACGCGTACCCCGGGCACCTCTCGGGTGGGCAGCAGCAGCGGGTGGCCATCGCCCGGGCGCTGTGCATGAACCCCGACATGATGCTGTTCGACGAGCCCACATCGGCCCTCGACCCCGAGCTCGTCGGCGAGGTGCTGCAGGTCATGCGGTCGCTGGCCGACGAGGGCATGACGATGCTCGTCGTCACGCATGAGATGGGCTTCGCGCGCGAGGTCGGTTCGCGGCTGATCTTCATGGACGGCGGACACATCGTCGAGGAGGGCGACCCCCGCGAGGTGCTGGCGAATCCGCAGCACCAGCGCACGAAGGACTTCCTCTCCCGCGTCCTGTAGTTCTCGCCTCGGGTGTCGCCGAGACCCCGGGCATTCGCCGAGACCCCCGGCTGCAGACGTCTGCAGCCGGGGGTCTCGACGTGAACCCGGGGTCTCGTCAGCCGCGGGGGCGCGCGACCACCGGGACAGGGGTCACCGCGATGCGGACGCGGTCACCGAACGACGGGTGCAGGGCGGGATCGTGCTGCACGCGGACGAGCTCGCCCGACTCCGTGCGCACGAGGGTCCGCCGCATGCTGCCGAGGAACGTGCTCTCCTCCACGAGGGCATCGGTGGCGGCGTCCTCCGCGGTGGTGAAGCGCACGTTCTCCGGACGGAGGTACACGTCGACGGGGCCGTCGGCGGGGGTCTGCAAGGGGAGACGTTGCCCCCACACGACGACGTGCTCGCCGTCCGCGACGCCGGAAACGACGCTGGAGAGGCCCACGAACGCGGCGACCTCGGCGGTCGCGGGAGTCGTGTACAGCTCTTCCGGGGAGCCGATCTGCTCGATGCGACCGGCGTTCATGACCGCGATCCGGTCCGACACCGCGAGGGCCTCCTCTTGGTCGTGCGTGACGAAGACGGTCGTGATGCCGAGCCGCAGCTGGATGCGCCGGATCTCGTCGCGGAGCTGCACGCGCACCTTGGCGTCGAGAGCCGACAGGGGTTCGTCGAGCAGAAGCACCCGGGGTTCCGTGACGAGGGCGCGAGCCAGGGCGACCCGCTGCTGCTGTCCGCCGGAGAGCTGATGCGGGAACCGGTCGGCAAGGTCGGCGAGGCCCACGAGGGCGAGCGCATCAAGGGCACGCCGCGCCGCCTCGGTCTTGCCGACACCTCGACGACGGAGCCCGAAGGCCGTGTTGTCGACGACGCGGAGGTGCGGGAAGAGCGAGTACGACTGGAACACCATCCCGATGTCGCGCCGGTTCGTCGGCACTCGCGAGACGTCCCCGCCGCCGAGGAGGACGGTTCCCTCGTCGGCGCCTTCCAGTCCCGCGAGCACACGGAGCAGCGTCGTCTTGCCGCAGCCGGAGGGACCGAGCAGCGAGACGAACTCCCCGGGGGCGATGTCGAGGTCCACGCCGTGCAGCACCCTCGTACCGCCGTAGCTCTTGACGATGCCGTGGAGCTCGACCCGCGTGCCGTCGCCGGCCTGGGCGAGCAGCAGGTTGTCCTTGGTGCGCGGGAGTGCGTGATCGAGGGTCATGAGCGGGCCTTTCGCGGACCGCGGGCGACGCGGCCGATGAGCAGGAGCAGGAGGAAGACGAACGACAGGGCGAGCAGTGTGAAGATCGCGGGCGCATACGGGTCCTGCTTCTGCACCACGACCATCGCCGTCTGGAAGACCTGCCGGTTGAGGAGGGACGCGATTGTGAACTCTCCGAGCACCACCGCGATGGAGATCAGCGAGGCGGCGAGCAGGCCCTGTCGGAGGTTCGGCGCGACAACGTGGAGCACGACCGTCGGCCAGCCCGCCCCGAGCGAGCGCGCCGCTTCGGACAGCGTGCGCAGATCGGCGGCATCGATCGAGGCCTGGATCGAGCGGAAGGCGAAGGGGAGGACGGTGACGCCGTAGGCGAAGGCGAGGGTCCAGGTGCCGGTGCCCACGGTCCGACCGATCTGCAGGTAGATCGGCGCGAGCCCCACCACGAGCACGATCGCGGGGATCGAGATCGGCAGGAGCGCGACGAACTCGAAGGCTGCCGTGAGCCGGGGGAAGCGGAGGTTCACGAGGATCATCGTGGGGGCCAGGAGGAACAGCACGATCGCCACGGTGACGACCGCGAGGACCAGCGAGTTCCCGAGACCCGTCCAGAGGGGCTTCAGGGCTGCCGACGCCGCGGGGTCGAAGAGGGCGGTCCAGTGCGCGAAGGAGAGCCCGTCCGTGCCTCGGAGCGTGAAGAGGAACGTCGACACGAGGGGCACCGCGAAGAACGCCCCGACGACGATGCCGATCACCGCACGGGTCGCGCGCGACGGGGCGAGGCCGTTCATGCCTGCCACCGCGCGGCACGTCGCTGGATGAGCGAGTACAGCGCCATCACGACCCCGACCACGATGATCATGCCGAGGGCGAGAGCGCCGGCGAGGTTCTCCCGGCCGAGCAGGGTCTCGCTCGTGAGCGCGGTACGGATCTGCAACGGGACGATCTGGGAGCCCTGACTCGCGAGCGCCGCGGCCGTGGCGTACGAGGAGAACGCGTTCGCGAAGAGCAGCAGCAGGCTGGCGAGGAACGACGGCGCCAGCACCGGGAGGCCGATCCGCAGCCAGAAGCTCGCCCTGCTGCCCCCGAGGGTGAGGTTCGCCTCGACCCACTGCGGCTTCAGGGCGGCGAGGGCGGGTAGGAAGGTGATGACCATGAGCGGCACCTGGAAGTAGATGTACGGAAGGATGAGGCCGGGCAGCTCGTACAGCCACGTGCCCTCGGCGAAGATGTCGACGCCGAACGTGTCACGGAGGAAGACCGTGACCACGCCCTGGATTCCGATCGTGGCGATGAAGGCGAAGGCGAGCATGACCCCGCCGAACTGCGCGAGGACCCCGGCGGCCGCGTCCACGGAGCGCCGCACGACGCCGTCCGGGTTCATGCCGAGGAGAGCGTAGGCGACGAGGGCGCCGACGAGGGCGCCGACCGCCGCGGTGAGCAGCGACAGCCCCGCCGAGTTCGCGAAGGTCGTGAGCACCACCGGGTCGCCGAGGGCGGCGACGTTCGTCCAGGTGAAAGCGCCGTCGCGGTCGAAGAACCCGGAGCCGATCGCGAGCACGGTCGGCACGGCGAGGAAGAGCAGCACGTAGGCGGCGAACGGTACGAGTCCCAGCCACGCCACGGACGGCGCCGACCGCCGGGCCCGCGTGTGCGACGCGGGTCCGGCGGCGGTGGCGGGGGCGGACGCCGCGGCATCCACCCCCGGTGCGACGACGGAGGTCACTGGACCGCCGCTGCCCACTTCTCGCCGAGCAGCGTGCCGGCGTTCTCGGACTGCTCCTCGGTCGGCACGACGGTCTCCTCCGGAGCGTCGGGGAGAGCGGCCGCGAGCTTCTCGTCGATCGTGCCGGCCTCGGTCATCGCCTCCATGCGCACCGGACGGGCGCCGCCCTTCAGCCACAGGTTCTGCACCTCGTCGCTGTAGAGGAACTCCTGCCACAGACGCGCGGCCGCCGGGTTCGGAGCGTCGACGTTGATGGCCTGGTTGTAGTAGCCCGCGTAGCCGGTGCCGTCGAAGACCACGACCTTCCAGTCCGGGTTGTCGGCCGTGTGCGCCGCGTTCAGGTAGTCCCAGTCGAAGACGACGGGGGTCTCGCCGCTGGCGACGGTCGCGGTCGTGACGTCGACCTTGAGGAGGTTCCCGGCCTTCTGCAGGTCGGCGAAGAAGTCGATGCCCGGCTGGAAGTCGTCCAGCGTGCCGTCCGACTGCACGGTCGCCAGGCCGACGGCGGCGAAAGCCGCTCCGGCCTGCGTCGGGTCGCCGTTGATGGCGACGGCGCCCTTGTAGTCGGCGGAGAGGAGGTCGGACAGCTCCGCCGGCGCCTCGAAGGCGGAGGAGTCGTAGCCGATCGACATGTAGCCGCCGTAGTCGCCGACGAAGAGGCCGGTGGGCTCCTTCAGCTCGTCGGGGATGTCGTCCCAGGTCTGGACCTTGTACGGGGCGAAGGCGTCGGTGTTCTGCAGGGCGACGGTCAGGCCGAGGTCGAAGACGTCGGGGGCGGTGTCGAGGCCCTTGTTCGTCTCGGCCGCCTGGATCTCCTCGGCGCTGGAGACGTCGGGCGAGGCCTCGTTGACGGTGATCTCGGGGTACTTCTCCGTGAACAGGTCGAGGATCTCGCCGTAGTTCGCCCAGTCGCGGGGGAGGGCGATGACGTTGAGCTGACCCTCCTCCTTCGCGGCCGCCTCCAGGTCGGCGAACGAGCCGAAGTCCTCGACGGAGGTCGCGCTCGCCGCGTCCACGGCGTCGTCACCGGCGGCCGGGGAGTCGGTCGCGGAGGCGCAGGAGGTCAGAGCGATGACGGCCGTGGTGGCCAGGGCGATGCCGGCGCCGATGCGTGCGCGGCGGATGGAGCGTGCCATGAGTGTCCTCTCGGTGTCCGGCGCTGTGCGCCGGTGTCGGGTTGCGAGAGGACACTACGAGGGGGAGGTAGCCGCAGGGAGCGGCTCCGGTGAACGCTCGGTGTCGCGCGGGTGGCGCGGGGATGCGCCGCGATTCAGCGCTGCGGGACGGTGTACTTGAAGCCGCGGTGCGAGCCCACGTAGCCGAGGCGCTCGTAGAAGCGGTGGGCGTCGGCGCGGGCGGCGTCGGAGGTGAGCTGCACCATGGCCGCACCGAGGGCGGGCGCCGCCGTGTCGCCGACCCAGCGCATGACCGCGGAGCCGATGCCCGAGGACCGCAGGTCGCTGCGGACCCGGACCGCCTCGACGAGCAGCCGCCGGGCGCCGCGGCGTGCCATCCCGGGGATCGAGGTGAGCTGGAGGGTGCCGACCACCGCGCCGTCGAGCTCGATCACGAGGAGGTCGTTCGACGGGTCGGCCAGGATCTCGCGGAGGCCGCGCTCGTACGCCGGGCGGTCCTCGTCGGAGGCCACATCGCCGCGGGCGGCGCTGATCGGGTCGTCGGCGAGCAGCGCGATGACGGCGTCGGCGTCGGCCTCGGTCGCCCGCCGCAGCACGGCGTCCCCGCTCCTCGATGCGAACGGATGCGGAAGCGGGAGAGCGGCGAGCATGAGCCCAGTCTGCCAGCGGTGGATGCGGGACGGCGCCCGCGGGTCTGGAATCATGGCGGAGTGGATATCGGCAGCCTCCTCGGTCTCGAGCAGCTCACCTGGGGGATGCTGATCCTCATCATCGTGGCGGCGTTCAGCGCCGGGTGGATCGACGCGGTCGTCGGCGGCGGAGGGCTGCTGCAGCTCCCGGCGCTGCTCCTCATCCCCGGCATCGCCCCGGTCCAGGCGCTCGCGACGAACAAGCTCGCCTCCGTGTTCGGGACCGCGACCAGCAGCATCACCTACTACCGCCGGGCCAAGCCCGACCTCCGCACAGCTCTGCCGATGGCGGTGATCGCGTTGATCGGCTCGTTCGGGGGTGCGGCGGTCGCCACGGTGCTGCCCCCGGCCGCCTTCAAGCCCATCATCGTGATCGCCCTGCTGGCGGTGGCCCTGTTCACGGCGCTCCGGCCGCAGCTCGGGGCGGCGACGCAGCTGCGCTTCCACGGGCACAAGCACCACATCATGGCCGGGCTCGCCGGGCTCGGCATCGGGTTCTACGACGGGATGATCGGTCCGGGGACGGGCACCTTCCTCGTGATCACTCTCGTCGCGCTGCTGGGCTACGACTTCCTGCAGGCGAGCGCGAAGGCGAAGATCGTCAATCTCGCGACGAACGCGGGGGCGCTGCTCCTCTTCATCCCGCACGGCTCAGTGCTGTGGCTGTTCGGGGGCATCCTCGCGGTCGCGAACGTCGGCGGCAGCTACCTGGGCTCGCGGATGGCCATCTCCCGCGGTACGACGTTCATCCGCGTGGTGTTCCTCGTCGTCGTGGTGGCTCTCATCGCGAAGCTCGGCGTCGACGTGTGGAACGAGAACCTCGCCCCCCTCTTCGCCTGATTCTCCCGTTCTTTCTTCGCCGAGACCCCGGGTACGCGACGAGACCCCGGGCTGCCAGCGGCAGCGTCCCGGGGTCTCGGCGGTAAGACGGGGTCTCGGCGGGTCAGGCCTCGTCCTCGGGGGTGAAGTCCACACCGGCCTCGGCGCGCTGCTCGGGGGTGATCGGCGCGGGAGCGGAGGTGAGGGGATCGAAGCCGTTCCCGGACTTCGGGAAGGCGATGACGTCGCGGATCGACTCGGTCTTCGTCAGGTGCTGGAGCACGCGGTCCATGCCGAGCGCGATGCCGCCGTGCGGGGGAGCGCCGAACTTGAACGCATCGAGGAGGAAGCCGAACTGCTCCTGCGCCACCTCGTCGCTGATGCCCATGACCTCGAAGACCCGCTTCTGGATGTCCTCGCGGTGGATGCGGATGGACCCGCCGCCGAGCTCCGAGCCGTTGCACACGATGTCGTACGCGTAGGCGAGGGCCGATCCGGGGTCGGTGTCGAACGTGTCCTCGAACTCGGGCTTCGGGCCCGTGAACGCGTGGTGCACAGCCGTCCAGGCACCAGCGCCCACCGCCACGTCTCCGGAGGCGACCGCGTCGGCGGCCGGCTCGAACATGGGAGCGTCGACGACCCAGGTGAAGGCGAACTCGTCCGGGTTCAGGTAGCCGAGGCGACGGCCGATCTCGACCCGTGCGGCGCCGAGCAGCGCCCGGCTCTCCTTGGTGGCACCGGCGGCGAAGAACACGCAGTCGCCCGGCTCGGCGCCGACGAACTCCGCCAGGCCCGCCTGCTCGGCCTCGGACAGGTTCTTCGCGGCGGGGCCGCCCAGGGTGCCGTCCTCGTTGAACAGCACGTAGGCGAGACCGCGCGCGCCGCGCTGCTTGGCCCAGTCCTGCCACGCGTCGAGCTGCTTGCGCGGCTGGCTCGCACCGCCGGGCATGCGCACCGCACCGACGTACTCGGCCTGGAACACGCGGAACGGGGTGTCCTTGAAGTACTCGGTCGCCTCGACGAGCTGGAGCCCGAAGCGGAGGTCGGGCTTGTCGGAGCCGTACTTCGCCATGGCGTCGGCGTACGTCATCCGCGGCAGCGGGGTCTGCACTTCGACGCCGATCGTCTTCCACATCGCCACGATGAGCGACTCCATGAGGGCGATCACGTCCTCCTGGTCGACGAAGCTCATCTCGATGTCGAGCTGCGTGAACTCGGGCTGACGGTCGGCGCGGAAGTCCTCGTCGCGGTAGCAGCGGGCGATCTGGAAGTACTTCTCCACGCCGCCGACCATGAGCAGCTGCTTGAAGAGCTGCGGCGACTGGGGCAGGGCGTACCAGCTGCCCGGGTGCAGGCGGGCGGGGACGACGAAGTCACGGGCGCCCTCCGGTGTGGAACGGGTGAGGGTCGGGGTCTCGACCTCGGTGAAGTCCTCGGCGTGCAGCACGTCGCGGATCGCCTTGTAGACGTCGGACCGCAGGCGCAGCGCGGAGGCGGCGGCCGGGCGGCGGAGGTCGAGGTAGCGGTACTTCAGGCGCGCCTCCTCGCCGACGGTCTCGGTGTCGGCCAGAGCGGTCGAGACCTGGAACGGCAGCGGGGCCGACTCGTTCAGCACCTCGACGTCGGCCGCGATGACCTCGATCTCGCCGGAGGGGAGGTTCGGGTTGGCGTTGCCCTCGGGGCGTCGCGACACCTCGCCGGTGACCTTGAGCACGAACTCATTGCGCAGCGGGTGGGCGATCTCCTCGTCGCGGATGACGACCTGGGCGATGCCCGACGCGTCCCGCAGATCGATGAAAGCGACGCCTCCGTGGTCACGACGACGATCGACCCACCCGGTGAGGGTGACGGTCTGACCGATGTTCTCGGCGCGCAGGGAGCCTGCGGAGTGGGTGCGCAGCACGGAGGATTCCTCCTGATCCGGGGAAAAGATGAACCCGCCCAGTCTACGCGGGCGTCCCGGCCCTTCCCGGCCGGGTCACCAGCGCGGAGCAGCGGCACCTCAGTAGGATCGCCACGACGAAAGGCGGACCCCCATGCACCTCTCCATCTCGGACGGCAACGGCCTTCCCGACCTGTTCGGCGCGATCTTCTCGGGCACGACGGGACTCATCGCCCTCATCTTCTACATCCTCGTCGTGGTGGGACTGTGGAAGGTCTTCACGAAGGCGGGGTACCCCGGCATCCTCGCGATCATCCCGATCGTGAATGTCGTGTTCCTCGTGAAGATCGCCGGGATGTCGGGCTGGTTCGCCCTGCTCTACCTCGTGCCGATCGCGAACTTCATCCTCGGGGTCATCGTCGCGTTCAAGCTCGGCGCGCGCTTCGGCAAGGGCGGGGTGTTCTCCTTCTTCCTGCTGTTCCTTTTCCCCTACATCGGCTATCTGATCCTCGGGTTCGGCGACTCCCGCTACCGCGAGGTCTGACGTGGCGGCATCACTTCTGCACCTCGTTCGCCACGGTGAGGTGCACAACCCGTCCCGCGTGCTCTACGGACGGCTGCCCGACTATCACCTCAGCACTGCGGGGGAGGAGATGGCGCAGGCGGCGGCGGAGCACGTGGCGGGGCTCGGCGATCCGGTGACCGCCCTGTTCGCGTCGCCGCTGGAGCGTGCGCAGGAGTCGGCTGCCCCGTTCGCGGAGGTGTTCGACCTCGAACCCGAGACCGACATCCGTCTGATCGAGCCGACGAACGTGTTCGAGGGCACCCGGATGCGGCGGTCGCTGATGAACCCGATGAACTGGTGGCACCTGCGTCAGCCGTCGCTGCCGAGCTGGGGCGAGCCGTACGCGTCGATCGCGGAGCGCATGCTCGGGGTGATGGACGAGGCGTGGACGGCCGCGGCCGAGATTCCGACCGCGGGGGACATCGTGATGGTGTCGCATCAGGCGCCCATCTGGATCACGCACCTCCGCGTCGCCGGCCTCCCGCTTCAGCACGACCCGCGGACCCGCCGCTGCGCCCTGTCGAGCGTGACCTCGTTCGCGCGCGTCGGCGACGTCTGGCGCGAGGTCTCGTACGCCGAGCCCGCCGCGACCGGCGGTGCTGTCGACGTCGGGGCCGTCTGACCCCCGTTCGAATCGCCTGAATGGCCCCATCCCGCCGGGAGATGGGACCAATCGGGCGATTCGAAGTCAGAGGGACTGGAGCACCCCCACCGCGGCGAGCTGTCCCGCGGCGGCGGCGAGGAGGACCGAGGCCATCGGGCCGGGGAGGGTCGCGCGATGGGCGAGGTCGCCCGCCGCGAAGACCCCCGGAAGCGACGTCCTCCCGAACTCGTCGATCTCGATGGACCCCGACTCCAGGAGCCGCAGCCCGAGGTCCGCGGCGAACGACGCCCGGTGCCGCATCGTGCCGGAGGCACGAACACACCCGCGACGTCGAGGACGCCCTCCGCGCTGCGCACCCGCACCCCGTCTCCGTGCGCGGCGACAGCCTCGACCCGAGCGGAGGCCACCCGCACCCCGAGCTCCTCCAGCGCGACACGGTCCTCCGCGGCGAACGGCTCGCCCACCGGGACCACCGTGATCTCGCCGACGATACGGCCGAGCAACCCGATCAGATGGGCCGCCCGGGGAGCCGCCCCGAGGATCGCGATCGGCTTCCCGGCGTGCTCGTGTCCGTCGCAGAACGGGCAGCTGAAGACCCGGACGCCCCAGAGCTCGGCGAGACCAGGCACCGGCGGGAGGTCGTCCGCGACGCCGGTCGCCAGGATCACCCGTCGGGCGTCGGCCACCGACCCGTCGGCGAGGCTCACCGAGAAGCCCGTCTCCGCGTCGCCCGAGATCCGCTGCGCCGCGACGTCGCGCACCTCGACGTCCGCATAGGCCGCGAGCTCCGTGCGGGCCTGGGCGCGGAGGTCCGCCGGGGCCTTCCCATCGGCGCCGATCATGTTGTGCATGTGCCGCACGGTGCCGTTGCGGTACTCGCCGGAGTCCAGCAGGAGCACGGGCCGGTGCATCCGTCCGAGGGTCAGCGCCGCCTGGAGTCCGGCGGGGCCGGCACCGATCACGATCGCGTCGTACATGGGGGTTCCCTTCTCGCGTCTTGCGTTCGGCACCAGTCTGTGACTTCATGTCAACATGAAGTCAAGCGACCCGCACCCATGGTCCGTCGGCGAGGTCGCCGCGCGGTTCGACCTGCCGACGAACGTGCTGCGGCACTGGGAGACCGTCGGACTGCTCCGGCCGCCCCGCGACCAGGCGGGCCGGCGTCGGTACGGCGAGGACGAGGTCGTGCGCATCGCCGTCATCCAGCGCAGCAAGGCCGCCGGGATGAGCCTCGACCAGATCGCCGTGCTCCTCGACGACGGCAGCGCCGGGCGGCATCAGGTGCTGCAGCAACATCTCGACGACCTCGACCGCCGGATGGAGGAGATGCGGCGATCGCGGGAGATGACCGAGCACGCCATGGGGTGCCGGGCGCACGACATCGCGACCTGTCCGCGGTTCCGCGCCGGGGTGGACGACGTGCTCGCGCGCTTCTGACTCCCCCCGGGGGTACCCGGCCGATGCATAGGAAGCTCTGCGTAAACTCGGAGACGTGTCCCGCGCTTCCAGGATTCACCCGATCCGCAACGGCCGCCCCTCCCGTCTTCGGCCCCTCGGCCGCCTGGGCGGAGCCGCGCTCGCTGCGGTGCTCGCCGTCGGTCTGAGCGCCTGCGCTCCCGACGCCGTGAGCGAGTCGTTCCTGAACGGCGAGAACACCGGCTACGTCGCCGCCGACGGCGCGATCGTCGAGATCCCCGTCGCCGAACGCGGAGAGCCGGTCGAGTTCGCCGGGGTCACCGAGCACGGCGAGGACTTCGACAGCGCCGACATCGCCGGGAAGGTCGCGGTCGTGAACTTCTGGTACGCCGGCTGCGCCCCGTGCCGCGTCGAGGCCCCCGACCTGGAGGCCGTCTGGCAGGAGCACCAGGACGCGGACGTGCAGTTCATCGGTATCAACACGCGCGACCAGGCGGACACGGCTGTCGCGTTCGCCGACGAGTTCGGGATCACCTACCCGAGCCTCATCGACGTGGACACCGCCCAGGCCAAGCTCGCCTTCGCGAAGGTCGTGCCGATCTCGGCCACCCCCACCACGCTCGTGCTCGACAAGCAGGGCCGCGTCGCCGCGAAGATCATCGGTCCGATCGACGGCACCTCCGTGCTCTCCACGCTCGTCAAGGACGCGCTGGCGGAGGACTCCTGATGTCCGCGAGGTCGTCGTGAACCCCGACGCGATCATCGGATCCGGAGCCCTCTGGATCGCGGTCCCGGTGGCGATGCTCGCCGGACTCGTCTCGTTCCTCTCGCCGTGCGTGCTCCCACTCGTTCCGGGCTACCTCGGCTTCCTCGGGGGAGCCGTCACGCCGCGGAACACCTCGGCGACCGGCGACGGCGCCCCCCAGACCGCGACGCGCAGCCGCCTCGTCCTCGGCGTGCTGCTGTTCATCCTCGGCTTCACCGTGGTCTTCATCCTCTACACGGTGCTCGGCGGCACCGCCGGCGTGTTCCTGCTCCAGTGGGGCGATCTCATCACCCGCATCCTCGGCGTCGTCATCATCGCGATGGGCCTGGTCTTCCTCGGGCTCTTCGGGTTCGCGCAGAAGGAGCTCCGCTTCCACGTCGACTCGAAGGCCGGGATGGTCGGGGCTCCGCTCCTCGGCGTCGCGCTCGGCATCGGCTGGGCGCCCTGCATGGGCCCCACGCTTGCCGCCATCCTCGCCCTCTCCTTCAACGCCGGCGATCCCGTCCGCGCAGGCTTTCTCGGCCTCGCGTACTCCCTCGGCCTCGGCATCCCGTTCCTGCTCGTCGCCCTCGGCTTCGGCTGGGCGACCAAGGCCATCGGGTTCCTGCGCCGCCACATCCGGGTCGTGAACATCCTCGGCGGCGTGCTGCTGATCCTGCTCGGCGTGCTGATGGTCACCGGACTGTGGACCGACATCATGTCGCGGCTGACGGCGGTGATCGGCAGTGTCGTCCTCCCGCTCTGACCGCTCCGAGAAGACCATGACGAAGAACAAGGGTGCCGTGACCAACGACTCCAGCGATCCGCTCCGCCCGTCCGACCACGTCGACGGCGACGACACCATCACCCAGCCGCGCCTCGGCTTCGTCGGCTGGCTGCGGTGGGGGTGGCGTCAGCTCACCTCGATGCGCACGGCGCTCGTCCTGCTGCTCGTCCTGGCGATCGCGGCCATCCCCGGATCGATCTTCCCGCAGCGGATGGCCGACCCGAACGGCGTGACGCAGTGGGAGCGCGACAACCCCGACCTGTTCCCGGTGCTCGACGCGCTCAAGCTCTTCGACGTGTACCTGTCGCCCTGGTTCTCGGCGATCTACCTGCTGCTGTTCACCTCGCTCGTCGGCTGCGTCATCCCGCGCATCAAGCACCACGCCAAGGCGCTGCAGGCCCGCCCGCCGCGCACGCCCGCGCGGCTGCGGCGCCTGGAGGACTACCGCGCCGTCACCCGCGACACGGTCGCCGACTCCGGCACGCGGACGGGGGACGCCGACGCGGAGGCCGCCGCCTCGATCGACGTCGCCACGAAGCAGCTCAAGGCACTCGGCTACCGCGTGGAGCGCTATGACCGCGGCCGCACGTACTCGGTGTCGGCCGAGCGCGGCTACTGGCGGGAGACGGGCAACCTGCTCTTCCACCTCGCCCTCGTCGGCGTGCTCGTGACGATCGGCGTCGGCGGCGGCTTCGCCTACACCGGCCAGCGCGTGCTCGTCGAGGGGGAGACCTTCGCCAACACGCTGCTCGACTACGACTCGATGAACCGCGGGCGCTTCGTGGCCGACGACTCGTTCGCGCCGTACTCGATGCGGCTGGACTCCTTCGACGTCACGTATCAGCCGTTCGGCGAGCCCGGCTCCGGCCAGGCCGGGAACTTCTCCGCGAACATGACCATCCAGGAGAACGGCGAGGAGCGCGAGGGTGCCGTCAAGGTCAACGAGCCCCTGGGCGTGGCCGACGACGACGTGTTCCTGCTCGGCAACGGGTACGCCCCGACGGTCACCGTGCGCGACCCCGAGGGCAACGTGGTGTTCCACAACAGCACGCCGTTCCTCCCGCAGGACAACAACATGACCTCGCTCGGCGTGCTCAAGGTGCCGGACGGCCTGGCCGAGCAGGTGGGCCTCGTCGGCTTCTTCTACCCGACCACCGGCGTGCTCGACACGGGCGCCTTCTTCTCCGCCTACCCCGACCTCACCAACCCGACGCTCACGCTCGACGTGTACACGGGCGACCTCGGGATCAACGACGGCGTGCCGCGCTCGGTCTACGTGCTCGACACCTCCGACATGACCAAGCTCACCGGACGCAGCACCGACGTCGAGTCGATCGAGCTCTCACCCGGTGAGACCGCGCAGCTGCCGAACGGCCTCGGCTCGGTGACCTTCGACGACGAGTCGCCGGAGGGCGCCACCGACTCCTCCGAGTCCGTCAAGCGGTTCGCCTCCCTGCAGATCCACCGCGACGAGTCCGGGGTGTTCGTGCTCGGGTTCGCGCTGCTCGCCCTCGGCGGCCTCATGCTGGCCCTGTTCGTGCCGCGTCGGCGCGTGTGGGTGAAGGCCACCGCGGCGGACGGCGCGGTCGACCTCGAGTACGCGGCCCTGGCCCGAGGGGAAGACCCCACGCTCGCCCGCGCCGTGGACGACCTCCGCGCCGGTCACGCCCGGCTGCTCGACGCCGCGGGCGGCACGATCGCCCGCACCCCTGAAGACGCCGACGAGGATGCCGCGGACGCCGCCGCGGACCCTGCGGCCCCGGCACCCGGAAAGTAGACTGACACCATGCTCGAGCTCACCGTGATCTCGCCCGTCCTGCTCTGGACGGCGATCGCGATCTACGCGGCGGCCTTCGTGGCCTACGCCTTCGATCTCGCGCGTCGCTCGCAGGCGACCGCCGACGCCCACACCGTCCGCGAGGGCGAGCTCGTGGCCGCCGGTCGCGCCGGGGGCGTCTCCGCGCCGCTCGATGCGACCGGAGCCCCGGCGGCGGCGCCGCAGCGGTTCGTCATGGCCCGCATCGGCACCTCGCTCACGGTGCTCGGCTTCGTGTTCCACCTTGCGGCGACCCTCACCCGCGGTATCGCTGCGGGACGGGTGCCCTGGGCGAACCTGTACGAGTTCGCGATGGTGGGCACGCTCCTCATCATCGCCGTCTACCTCGTGGTGCTGACCCGCCTCGACCTGCGCTTCCTCGGCACCTTCATCACAGGCCTCGTGGTCGTGCTCCTGGGCCTCGGCGCGACGAACTTCTACGTCGAGGTCTCCCCGCTGATGGACCCGCTGAAGAGCGTCTGGCTCATCATCCACGTGTTCGTGGCCTCGCTCGCCACGGCGTTCTTCGCCCTCGCCTTCGCGCTCTCGGTGATCCAGCTCATGCAGGCCCGACGCGAGCGGCTGCTCGGCGAGGGGGCGGCGAAGACCGGCCCCGGGTTCCTGCGCACCTTCCCGCCGGCGGAGCGCCTGGAGAGCCTGGCATACCTGTTCACGATCATCGGCTTCATCCTCTGGACCTTCACCCTCATCGCCGGGTCCATCTGGGCGTACTACGCCTGGAGCCGCTTCTGGGGCTTCGACGTGAAGGAGACCTGGACCTTCGTGATCTGGGTGCTCTACGCCGGATACATCCACGCCAGGGCGACGCGTGGCTGGCGCGGCAACCCCTCGGCCTGGCTCTCGATCGTCGGCTTCACCGCGGTGATCTTCAACTTCACCATCGTCAACGTCTTCTTCAAGGGCCTGCACGCCTACTCCGGCCTGAGCTGATCCCACCGAGCACAGCTTCGGAGGTCGCGAGGGACACACCGGCGGGCGGGGCTCGGTGTCGGTGAGTCGTCCGCCATCTCCGAAGTCGTGCCCGCCGGAGCTGGGCTCAGCTGCCGAGGGGGATGACCTCGGCGTGCTCGACGCCGCTCTCGTACCAGACGAACTCGGCCTCCGTGACGACCTCCGTCGGCGCGGGGAGGAGCGGACGGACCTCGGTGGCGGCGAGCTGCTGCCATGTCTCGGGATCCAGCGTCGTGCCGTAGAGCACCGAGAGGTGGAAGGTCCAGTCCTCGACGGAGAGCTCGTCGAGGCGGCGGAGGTCCGTCGGCCGGAGCACCTCCGTCAGCGAGGCGTACGCGTGCACGAGCGCGGGCGTGCGGGCGAGGCGCAGGATCCCGATCTGCCACGGCGCGGGGAAGACGTCCACGGCGTCGGCGGTGAGTTCGAGAGGACCCTGTTCCGCGGCCCAGGCCCGGATCACGGCCCGCAGCTCCTCCCGACGCTCCGGCTCGAAGAAGCCGCGAAGGGTCACGTGCTCCGTGTGCGGATGCCGGAGCGGCGTGTCCAGACGACCGAGCGCGGCCTCCTGGATGGCCCGGTATTCCGCGGCGACGGCCCCGGTCGGCCGGAGCACGAGATACTGCTGTCCTTCCAGGCTCGCGAGTTGGTCCGGAGTGTCCATGAACGGTCGGCGCATGGCACGAGGGTACGGGGTGTCGCCGTCGCGTCCGTGCACTGTTTCGGAGATCGCCACACGACACGCCGCCGGAGCGGGGTGCCCGGCGGCGTGTCGTGCGTGATCTCCGAAGTTGTGCCCGGGGTCAGGCGGTGACGACGGCACGCGCCGTGGTCGTGCGGCGGACCGCGACGACCACCGTCGTGGCGACGAGCGAGAGCACGCCCCAGACGACGAGGGCGGCGACGGCGGCCCCGCTCGCCTCCACGAGACCCGCGAAGGCCGGTGCGGTCGGGAGGGCGGCCCCGATGCTCGCGAGCCAGTCGGGCACGGTCGAGATGAGTCCCGTCGCCACGGCGATGACACCGATCAGTGCGGCGATCCAGCGTCCGACGCCGCCGAACACCGCCACGAGGGCCTGGTTCACCGCGGCGAACACCACCCCGGCGAGGACGGCGGTCCCCGCGAACGCCCACCACTCCGCGACGTCGTAGTCGGCCACGATCTGCACGATGAGCGAGACGAGCAGACCCTGTGCCGCGCCGATCGCTGCGGCCGGCCAGAACGCGCGGAAGGTGAGGGAGGCGGAGGAGCGTCGTGAGGTGAGGGTGCGCGCCGTGTGGGCACGGAGCACGAGGAAGGACGCGAGGCCGCCGAACCACAGCACCACCGTGGTAAGCAGCGGGATCGCGGTGGGGCCGAAGAGCGAGCCCATCGAGGAGTCGGTCGCCACGGGGTCGGCGATCACCGACGCCAGCGACGTCGACTCCTCGTCGCTGAAGGACGGGAGGGAGTCGGCCGCGGTGCGCAGTCCGCCCGCGAGATCGCCGGTGCCGGTCGCGAGGGTGTCGAGACCGGTGGCGAGCTCCGTGCTGCCGTCGGCGAGCTGGGTCGCGCCGTCGGCGAGCTGCGTCGCGCCCGACGACAGCGCCCGCGCTCCCGCGGCCGACTGATCCACACCCTCTGTAGCGAGGCGGTTGAGCCCGCCGGCGAGCTCGGTCGCCCCGGCGCCCGCCTCGCCGAGCTGGGTGGCGAGCGTGGAGAAGGACCGCGGAAGCGCGGCGATTCCGCCCGCGACCTGGGGGCTGTTGAGGATGCCGGAGGCGGTCCCCGCCGACTTCGCCGCTGCCGCCGCCTTCGCGGCGAGGTCCGAGAGCTGCCCGCACTCCGCCGAGTCCGGGTCGGCGGCGCACGCCGTGGCCGCCATCGTCCCGAGACCCTGTGCGACCGTGGCCGAGTCCGTCGCGGCCGACTTCGCCGACGCGCCCGCCGACTGGATGCTACCGGTGAGCTTCTGGACGCCGGCGACCCGGCCCTGCAGCTCAGTCGCCGCGGAGGTGAGTCCCGCGCCGATCGTCCCTGCGCCGGTTGCCGCCTGCCGCGTCTGCCCCGCGATCGTGTCGAGGCCGGACGCGAGGGTCGAGGCCCCGGTGCCCAGCTCTCCGGCGCCCGCGGCGAGTTGCGTCGCACCCTCCGGGAGGGCCGCGGCGCCGGTCGCCGCGTCACGCGCCCCGTTCGCCAGCTCCAGGGCCCCGTCCGCCGCGTCGCCGATCTGGTCGCCGATGGTGGTGAAGCCGACGAGGATGTTCTCGGTCGTGGCCTCGGACAGCGTGGTGCCGAGCGTCGAGGCCGCCACGTCGGCGATCTGCCCGGTGATGAGGTCGTCCGCCACGAGGCCGTCGTCGGGCGTCGTCACCTGGATCGTCGCCTGCTCCGCGTCCCCGCCGCCGTCCGCGACCGCCTGACCTGCGGAGGTCGCCGCGGCCGAGAAGTCCTCGGGGATCGTGATGACGGCCTGGTAGGTGCCGTCGGCGAGCCCGTCGGCGGCGTCCTCCTCGTTGGAGATGACCCACGTGAGGTTCGAGTCGAGATCGTCCGAGCCCTCGACGAGCCCGGACGCGAGCTGCCGCCCGAGAGGCGCGGTCTGGCCGTCGATCTCGACGGGCTCGTCGAGGTTCACGATCGCCGCGGTCATGGAGTCGAGGCGCTCGGTCGGGTTGTAGAGCGCCGCCATGAGGATGCCGCCGATCGCGGCGGGCAGCAGCAGGACGCCGAGGATCGTGAGCCAGGTGATGGGCTTGCGTGAGCGGGCGCGCTCGAGGGGGAGGGTCATGCGGGCACCTCGGTCGTTTCTGCGGCGCTCGGGCGGGGCGCGCGCGTGTCGAGTACGTCGGCGGACGGCCATCCGGCGTCCGTGAGGAGGGAACGGGCCGCGTCGGGATCGACGGCGGTGGCGAAGACGGCGAGCTCTCGGCGCGACCTCGCATCGCGCAGCATCGCGGCGACCTGGTCGCGCTCGCCGCCGCGGAGCCGGTCCGCGCCGTCGATCACCACGAGCTCGGAACGACCGCGGAGGGCTTCGCGGAGGTCGGCGAGCACCGGGGCGTCGTCTCCCGCGAGCACGCAGCCCACGTGGGAACGGACCCAGGCCGCACGACCGGGGAGCAGGTGCCCGGCGACGCGGAGGCGTCCGTCGGCCGGGGCGATGCGGGCGCCGACGGTGAGCGCGAGGGCCCGCAGCGTCCCGGCATCCCCGCCACTCGCGACCAGGGCTGCGCCGGGCGCGAGCCGCAGCGACAGTCCCTCCGTCGCCGAGGGGCCGGCACCGAGCTCCAGGTCATCGGCCGCGACGAGCGACCCGTCGCCCGGCCACGCCTCGAGGTGCCGCTCGCGTTCCACCGCCTCGCCCTCGATGTCCACGCGGGGGAGGATCCGCTCCAGCCACGACGGGATCTCCCACGCGCGCTCCCCGAGGATCGCCATGAGCGCCGGGATCAGCGTCATGCGCACGAGGAAGGCGTCGAAGGCGATGCCGGCGGCGAGTCCGAGGGCGATGGGCTTGAGGGAGGAGTCGCCCTCCGGCACGAAGGCGACGAACACCGCGAACATGATGAGACCGGCCGCCGTGACGACCTTCGCCGAACCGGTGAACCCGCTCCGTACCGCGCGCAGCGCCGCGGCCCGTCGGGTGGCGCGGTTCACAACTCCCGCACCCTGGCGGAGGTCGGGATCGTGCACGAAGTCCTCGCGCATCCGCGACACGAGGAACACCTGGTAGTCCATCGCGAGGCCGAAGAGCACGCCCATGAGGATGATCGGCATGAAGCTGATGATCGGTCCGACCTTCGCGACGTGCAGGAGGTCGGCGAACCAGCCCCACTCGAAGACCGCCCCGACGACGCCGAAGGCGGCGACGATCGACAGCAGGTAGCCGGCCGCGGCGGTGATCGGCACCCAGAGCGAACGGAACACGATGGTGAGGAGGATCAGCGAGAGGCCGATCACGAAGATCCCGAACGGCAGCAGAGCCGCCCCGAGCTGATCCGAGATGTCGATGCCGACGGCGGTGAAGCCGGTGACCTTGAGGTCGATGCCGAACTCGTCCAGCCACTCGTCGTGGTGGCTGCGGAGCTCGCGCACGAGGTCGGCCGTCGCGGGGTCGTCGGGAGCCGTCTCCGGGATGATCTGGACGATGCCGGTGTCGGCGGTCTCGTTCGGCGTCGCGAGGGCGACCTCCTTCACACCGGGCACCTCGGCCACCGCGTCTCCGAGGTCTTCCATGAGACCGAGCGGATCGGTGGAGGTGACGATGGTGCCGGTGAGGATGAGCGGGCCGTTGAAGCCGGGACCGAACTGCTCGCCGACGAGGTCGTAGTTCTGTCGCGCCTCGGAGTCCTTCGGCAGGACGCCGGCATTGGGCAGGGCGAGGTCGAGGCTGAGAGCGGGGACGGCCACGATGCCGAGGCCGAGGACGACCGCGAGGGAGACGAGGACGGGGTGCTTCGTCACGCCCTCCACCCACCGACGGCTGCCGCGGGGCTTCGTGACGGCGTCCTTCGCGGGCGCCTTCTTCGGGGCCTTCGCGCGCTTCGGTCGTCCGGCCACGCGGCCCTTGAGGAATCCGAGCAGGGCCGGGGTCAGTGTCACCGCGATCGCCACGGCGACCGCGACGGCCACGGACGCCGCGACGCCCATGGTGGTGAGGAACGGGATGCCCGCGAAGCCCAGGCCGATCAGCGCGATGAGCACGGTGACGCCGGCGAAGACGACCGCCGACCCGGCCGTGCCCACGGCCCGTGCGGCCGACTCCTCGGGTTCCACGCCGTCCCTGACCTGGTCCTGGTGGCGCGCGACGATGAAGAGCGCGTAGTCGATCCCCACCGCGAGTCCGAGCATCAGGGCGAGCAGCGGCGTGGTGGAGGAGACGGTCGCGAAGGCGGTCGCCGTGAAGATCCCGGCCATGGAGATGCCGACACCGAGGATCGCGGTGAGCAGGGGGAGTCCGGCGACCACGAACGACCGGAACGTGACGATGAGCACGAGGAGCGCGATGAGCAGGCCCACCGCCTCGGTGAGGGTGACGCCGGGGATCGAGATCGCGAAGAGGTCGCCGCCGAGAGAGGCCTGCGCACCGTCGGGGAGCTCTGCCGCGAGCTCGTCGACGGTGGAGCGCAGGGCGTCCTTGGTCTCCTCGGAGACGTCGGTGGACTCACCGTCGAACTGCAGGCGCACGATGGCCGCCGTGCCGTCGTCGTTGATCATGCCGTTGACCATCTCGTCGTACGGCGAGGTGGCGGCGAGGACCTCGTCGAGGTCGCCGAGCTCCGACACGGCATCCTCGATCGGCTCGCGGTACTCGTCATCGGTGATCTCGTCGCCGTCGGCGGCCACGACGATGAACTGCGCATTCGTGCCGCTCACCTGCGGGAAGGAGCGGGAGAGCTGCTCGAGGCCGGCTTGGGACTCGGTCCCGGGGATGGAGAACGTGTTGTCGGTGCCGGCACCGAGGACCACGGCTCCGGCTCCGGCGATGCCGAGCGCGAGGAGCCAGGAGACGAGGACGCGCCACGGGTGGCGGAAGGACCAGCGTCCGAGGGACGAGAGGAGTGTGGACACGCGATTCTCCGTGGGGTGCCGGGTGGATACACAGGTGTATCCGATACATAGATGTATCGTAAGGTCATCCGCCATCCGGAGTCTGTGCACCGGGTGTGAATCGTCGAGAGGGAAGGCCAGGAGGTTCCGATGTCGTCACCCGCCACCCGCAGCCGGGAGAACACGAAGGCGCGCCTGCTGGAGGCCGCCGCGCAGGTGTTCGCCGAGGCCGGCCTGGACGGTGCCTCGGTCGAGGCCGTCTGCGAGCGCGCCGGCTTCACGCGCGGGGCGTTCTACTCCAACTTCGACTCGAAGGACGAGCTGTTCCTGACCCTCGCGGCCGGTGTCGCCGACGCGAGGGTGGCAGCCGTGCGGACCCGCGTGGAGCAGATGCGTGCAGACGGCGAGCTCGCCGACGACTGCGACCCGAAGGATCTCGTCCAGCAGATCATGGAGCTCGGCAGCGACGACCGCCTGGGCGTGATGCTGATGAGCGAGATCCGGATCCGCGCCCTGCGCGACCCGCAGTTCGGCGAGGCCTACCTCGCCCAGGAGCGCGAGATGGTCGCGAGCATCGCGCGCATCGTGGAGGACATCGTGGAGGCGGCGGGCACGCTGCGTCTCCGGCTGCCCGCGACCGATGCGGCGCGCATGCTCATGATCCTCTGGGAGGGCATGACCGTCCGCGGTGCCATGGCCGGTCGTGACGACGCGGCCCTGCGGCACTCCGGCGGCGAGGAGCTTGGGCGGCTCGTGGAACTCCTCGTCGAGTCCTAGGCGCTGCGGGCTGCGACCAGCTCGTGGTGGCAGCGGGCCAGCCGGGCCAGCCACCACTCACGGCGTTCGTCCGCGGCGGCGAGCCGGGTGAGCGCTGCCGGGTCGGGGGTCAGGCGTCCCACCGGGATCGCTCCGTCCGCGGGGCGGAGGTCGGCGACGTCGTCCTGAAACAGGGAGGCCGTGCCGAGACCGCAGTCATAGTCGAGGGTCGGGAGGGCGGCGGCCAGGGCGGCCCCCTGGGAGAGCCCGATCGCGGTGTCCAGCGCGCTGGAGACGACCGCGGGCAGGCCGGCGGCGGTGACGATCTGCAGGGCGTGGGTCAGGCCGCCTAGGGGCTGCGCCTTGATGACGACGATGTCCGCCGCGCCCGCGCGTGCGACGGCGAGGGGGTCGCCGGACTTCCGGATGCTCTCGTCCGCCGCGATCGGGATGCCCATGTAGGCGATGCGCCGGCGCAGCTCGACGAGCTCGGGCACCGACGCGCACGGCTGCTCGACGTACTCCAGGTCGAACGGGGCGAGGGCGTGCACTGCATGCTCGGCCTCGTCGACGTTCCACAGGCCGTTCGCGTCGACCCGGATGCGGCCCTCCGGCCCGAGCGCCTCGCGGACGGCCCGGACCCGGGCGACGTCGTCCGCCAGCGCCTGGCCGGGCTCGGCGACCTTGACCTTCGCGGTCCGGCAGCCGGCGAAACGCCCGAGGACCTCGGGCACGCGGTCGGCGCCGACGGCGGGCACCGTGGCGTTGACGGCGACGCGGTCACGCAGCGGTGCGGGCTGGGGTGCGTACGCGTAGTCGATCGCCGCCGCCAGCCAGGTTGCGGCCTCGGCGTCGTCGTACTCGACGAACGGCGAGAACTCCGCCCAGCCCTCCGGTCCTTCGAACAGCAGGGCCTCGCGGGTGTCGACGCCGCGGAAGCGGGTCTGCATCGGCAGGGCGACGACGCGGGCGGAATCGAGGAGCTCCGTGACGGCGGGGATCATGACCCCATTGTGCGCCACGACCCTCGGCAGCATGTCGCACGAAGGTGTGCCGTTGACAATGGTGTGTGACGCACACTACTGTGATCGACATGAACGAGGCACTCGACACGCATCTGCAGGAATTGCGCCGCGGCACCGTGGTGCTCGCCTGCCTGCAGCTGCTGCGTACGCCGGAGTACGGGTACGCGCTGCTCGAGCAGCTCGAGAGTCGGGGCTTCGCCACCGATGCGAACACGCTCTACCCGCTGCTGCGTCGTCTGGAGAAGCAGGAGTACCTGACGAGCGAGTGGAACACCGACGAGGCCCGGCCCCGCAAGTTCTACCGCACCTCGGAAGCCGGGACCCGGCTGGCCGACACCCTCACCGACGAATGGCGCGCGCTCACCACCGCGATCGCCTCCCTCACCCCCGAGGAGAACTGACATGACCGCGAGCACCCTCACCGAGCGCTACATCAGCGCCACGATCCGCAGCCTCGCGCCGGATACGCAGGACGAGGTCCGCGCCGAACTCGAAGCCGCCATCGCCGACGCCGTCGACGCGCGGCGGGAACAGGGCGAGAGCCCGGAGGAGGCGGAGCGCGCCGTCCTCACCGACCTCGGCGACCCGGGCATCCTCGCCGCCGGATACGCCGACCGCCCGCTGCACCTCATCGGTCCGCGCTACTACCTCACCTGGTGGCGGCTGCTGAAGCTGCTTCTGTTCATCGTGCCGCCGTTCGCCGCGGTGGGCGTCGCGATCGGGCAGCTCATCAACGGCGGCGGACCCGGAGAGGTCATCGGCGCGGTCGTCTCGGTCACCCTGTCCGTCATCGTGCACCTGTGCTTCTGGGTCACGCTCGTCTTCGTCGTGCTGGAGCGCACCGGCGCCGACACCGGCGTGCGCTGGAACGTGGACCAACTCCCCGAGCCCACGGAGCACGGGGCCGCCCGTACCGACGTGATCGCCTCGCTCGTGTTCCTCCTCGCCGGCATCGGCGCGATCGTGTGGGACGCGACGCTCGGATTCTTCCCGACCGGCGGCGACCCCATCCCGATCCTGGCGCCCGCGCTCTGGCCGGTGGGCATCGGCATCCTCCTCGCGCTCATGATCGCGGAGGCCGTCCTGGCCGTCGCCGTGTACGCGCGTCGGCGGTGGACCGTCGCCGCGGCCGTCGTGAACACCGTGCTCGCCGTCGCCTTCGCGGTGTGGGCCCTCACCCTGCTCCTGCAGGGGGAGCTGCTGAACCCGGCCTTCCTGGAGTTCGTGTTCACGGACAACGGGGTGGAGGCCGAGACGATGCGCGTGCTCACGGTGATCACCGGCGTCTGCCTCGTGGCCTTCCCGGCCTGGGACATCGTCGACGGGTGGATGAAGACGGCGCGTGCCCGGGGAATAGGCTGAAGACCGTGACCGATGCCTTCGTCTCCGACCTGTTCGATCCCGCCGAGTGGGAGCTGGCGCCCGGCGCCGAGCACTACACCGACATCACGGCGCACGTGAGCCGCGACGGCGGGGTCGCCCGCATCGCCTTCCACCGGCCGGAGGTGCGCAACGCCTTCCGCCCGCACACGGTCGACGAGCTCTACCGTGCGCTCGACATCGCGCGGCAGGACGCGCGTATCGGGGCGGTGCTGCTGACCGGCAACGGACCGAGCCCGAAGGACGGCGGGTGGGCGTTCTGCTCCGGCGGCGATCAGCGCATCCGCGGCCGCGACGGATACAGATACTCGGACGCGGAGACCGCCGTCGTCAGCGGAGCGTCCGCGGCGGCTGTCGGGCGGCTGCACATCCTCGAGGTGCAGCGGCTCATCCGCTTCATGCCGAAGGTCGTCATCGCCGTGGTCCCCGGGTGGGCGGCCGGTGGCGGGCACTCGCTGCACGTGGTCTGCGACCTGACCATCGCGTCGGCCGAGCACGCGCGCTTCAAGCAGACGGACGCCGACGTCGGCAGCTTCGACGCGGGGTACGGCTCCGCCTATATGGCCCGGCAGACGGGACAGAAGTTCGCGCGGGAGGTGTTCTTCCTCGCCGAGGAGTACTCGGCGCAGCGGGCCTACGAGGCGGGCGCCGTGAACCGCGTGGTGCCGCACGCCGAGCTCGAGCGCGAGGCGCTGAAGATGGCGCGCACCGTGCTGACGAAGTCGCCGACGGCGATCCGGATGCTCAAGTTCGCCTTCAACGCTGTCGACGACGGGCTCGCGGGGCAGCAGGTGTTCGCGGGCGAGGCCACCCGTCTCGCCTACGGCACGGACGAGGCCGTGGAGGGGCGGGATTCGTTCCTCGAGAAGCGCGCCCCCGACTGGTCCTCCTTCCCCTGGCACTACTGAGTCCGCACGAGAGACGGAGCCGACCGTGACCGCGCTGATCCCGACCGACGCCGAAGACACCGGGCTTCTGCGGGAGGCGCTGCTCCGGGCGCTCGACGAGGGACCGGCCCTCGGCTTCGGCATGCTCGCCGACGCCCCGGCGGAGGTGGACGACGGCATCGCCGCGGTGATCGCGACGTCCGGATCCAGCGGTGTCCCGAAGCGGGTGGCGCTGAGCGGCGAGGCCCTGCGGGCGAGCGCGGCGTCCACCGCCGCCCGCATCGGCAGCGGCCGCTGGCTTCTCGCCCTACCGGCCGGCTACGTCGCGGGGCTGCAGGTGATGGTGCGGTCGATCCTCGCGGGAACCGAGCCGACCCGGATCGAGGGGCGGTTCACGCCACGGGCGTTCGCCGAGGCCTCGCGGAGCATGCTGCACGCCACGACCGCGGGCGTCCTCCCCACCCTCTACACCTCCCTCGTCCCGGCGCAGATCGCGACGCTCTTGGACGCGACAGGGGAACCGGGGGTGCTCGCGGCGCTGCAGGCGTATGAGGCCATCCTCGTCGGGGGCCAGGCGCTCCCGGAGCCGTTGCGGGAGCGGGCGGCCGACCTCGGGGTGCGTCTCGTGCGGACCTACGGCTCGACGGAGACCAGTGGCGGCTGTGTGTACGACGGCGTCCCGCTCGACACCGTGAACGTCCGGGCGGTCGACGGCGAGCTGCGGATCGCCGGCCCCATGCTCGCGGAGGGGTATCTGGGCGACCCGGCGCTGACCGCGCGCACCTTCGCGCGGGACGAGCACGGCATCCGCTGGTACCGGACGGGCGACCTCGGTCTCCTCGAGGACGGCGTGGTGCGCGTGCACGGTCGTGCGGACAACGTGATCGTGTCGGGCGGCATCAACATCTCGCTCGACCGGGTGGAGCGCATCGTCCGCGCCGTGCCAGGGCTGCATCAGGCTGTGGTCGTGGCAGTCGACGACGAGCGTTGGGGGGAGGCCTCGGTCATCGTCGCGGCGCGTGGCGAGGCCCTGCGGCGCAGCGAGTCCGAACAGCTCGCCCAGGCCAGGGAGGCGGTGGCCGGGGAGATCGGCGCCCACGCGCGTCCGTCCCGCCTGATCGTCGTTGACGAACTCGACGTCCTCTCCTCCGGCAAGCCCGACCGCGAGGCGATCCGCCGCATGGTCGCCTCGCTCTAGCCCGTCGACCCACCCCTTTCGCGCCGCCCCGGCCCCTTGCGGCCGTACGGAAGGGGCCGGGACTCACGGAAAGGGGTGGGTCGGCGGGAGTGTCAGACTGGGGGCATGGCCTCGTACACGCATGGACACCACGAATCCGTCCTCCGCTCGCACAGCGTGCGGGACATCGCGAACTCGGCGGCCTACCTTCGACCGCACCTCACGGCAGAGACCCGGCTCCTCGACGTGGGGGCGGGACCCGGGTCGATCTCGGTGGACTTCGCGGGAGTGGTCGCGCACGTCACGGCGACCGAGATCGACGACGCCGCACTGTCCCTCTCCCGCGACCTCGCCGCCGCGCAGGGAGTCGCGAACATCGCCTTCTCCGTGGAGGACGTGCACGCGCTGAGCTTCGCCGACGACTCCTTCGACGTCGTGCACGCGCACCAGGTGCTGCAGCACGTCGCCGATCCGGTGCAGGCGTTGCGGGAGATGCGCCGGGTCGCGAAGCCCGGGGGACTCCTCGCCGCCCGCGACGCCGACTACGCGGGCTTCCTGTGGTTCCCGGTGCTCCCGGAGCTCGACCGCTGGCTCGCGCTGTACCGCGCCGCCGCCCGGGCGAACGGCGGAGAGCCGGATGCCGGTCGCCGCCTCCTGGCCTGGGCACGCGCCGCGGGCTTCGCGGACGTGACGGCGACGGCGTCGACCTGGTGCTACGCGACGCCGTCCGAGCGCGCCTGGTGGGGCGGGATGTGGGCCGACCGCATCCTGGAATCGGCACTCGCCAAGCAGCTCGTGGACCAGGAGATGGCATCCGCGGCCGACCTGCAGGAGATCAGCGACGCCTGGAAGCGCTGGGCCAACGACGGCGACGGCTGGTTCCTCGTGCCGCACGGGGAGATCCTCGCCCGCGCCTGAGGGATACATCCCGCGACGGATGCCGCCCCCGACGGGCTCGCGTAGCGTGGGGGAGTGATCCGTCCGCTGTCCCGCACCGGCCTCGTCCTCGACATCGTCGGGGCGGTGCTGCTGTTCGCGCTCCTGACGCCGCTCGGGGTGGTGTTCTATGCGCCCCAACCAGACGTGGCCGGGTCATCCGCGGTCAACGTCATCGGTCTGATCTCGTCGTCGGTCTTCCTGTTCGGCGGGGTGGCGATCGGTCGTCTGGCCCCCGGTCTCGCGCTCGCCGCGGCCTGGGCCGGAGCCATCGTGCAGATGCTCGCCGGCTTCGGGCCGCTGCCGACCGACGTCGCGATCCTCCTCGTGTTGTACGCGACCTCCGCGTGGGGCACCCGCCGCGTGCTCTGGTGGGGGTTCGGGTCGGTGATCGTGGGCGGCATCGTCGCCGCGCTGTACATGGTCGTGGTCATCGGGGGCGCCATGCTCGGCTCCGGCAGCGGATGGGAGCTCGTGACCGGCGGCACTCTGCTCGTCGCGGCCTCCATCATGGCGCTGGGGTTCGCGTGGGTGTGCGGACTCCTCTGGCGGGTCGTGCTGCGCAACCGGCGCACGCGTTCGGCGCAGCTGCAGGCTGAGGCCCTGGCCGCCGAGGAGCAGGAACGGGTGCGCATCGCGCGGGACATGCATGACGTCGTGGCGCACTCGCTCGCGGTCGTCATCGCCCAGGCCGACGGTGCCCGCTATGCCGCAGCGGTGAAGCCGGAGATCGCGACAGAGGCCCTCGGCACGATCGCGCAGACCGCCCGCGGGGCCCTGAGCGACGTGCGGATGCTCCTCACCCAGCTTCGTCATCGTCAGGGCGACGGTCCGCAGCCGACGCTCGCCGATCTCGAGACGCTGTTCGCCCAGGTGCGCCAGGCCGGCATCGAGCCGCGGGTCACGGTCGACCCCATGCCCCCCGGGGAGCCGCCGGGCGCCATCCAGCTCGCGGTCTACCGGATCCTCCAGGAGGCGCTGACGAACGCGATCCGCCACGGCGACGGCGCGGTGGACGTGCATCTCGCGTGGCTCCCGGATCGCGTCGACATCGAGGTGCGCAACACCGTCTCGCCGGAGTCGACGCCGGGGACCCCCGGAGGACACGGCCTCATCGGCATGCGTGAGCGGGCGCAGCTCGTGGGCGGTAGTCTGCAAGCCGAGCGCCGTGGTGCGCAGTTCGTCGTCCAGAGCAGCCTTCCGATCGGAGCCCCGCAGTGATCAGAGTCGCGCTGGTGGACGACCAGGCGCTGTTCCGGGCCGGGATCCGCATGCTCGTGGCCTCCCAGCCGGACCTCGAGGTCGTGGGGGAGGCGGGCAACGGCCGGGAGGCTCTCGACGTGATCGCGGCGACTCGGCCGGACGTGGTGCTCATGGACATCCGGATGCCGGTGATGGACGGGCTGACCGCGACCGCCGAGATCCTGTCCCGCCCGGAACCCCCGCGCATCGTCATGCTCACGACGTTCGACCTCGACGAGGCGGCGGCGCGGGCGATCCGGCAGGGGGCGAGCGGCTTCCTCCTCAAGGACGCCGATCCGGAGTTCCTGCTCGCCGCGATCCGGACCGTGCACGCGGGATCGAGCGTGATCGCGGCCTCCGCGACCCGCGAGCTGTTCGAGCACTTCGCGGAGGCTCCGAAGCCCGTGCCGCCGCAGTACGCCGAGCTGACGGAGCGGGAGCGGGAGATCTTCGCCCTCGCCGCCCGGGGTCTCTCGAATGCCGAGATCGCCGCGCGGGAGTTCCTCAGCGAGGCCACCGTGAAGACCCACATCAGCCGCATCCTCACGAAGCTCGCGCTCCGCGACCGCGTGCAGCTCGTCGTGTTCGCTTTCGAACACGGCCTCGCCTGACGCCGACCCACCCCCTTCCGTTCGACCCGGCCCCTTGCGGCGGTCCGCAGAGGGGTGGGAGGAACGCAAAGGGGTGGGTCGGGAGGACGCGGGATCATCCTCCCGATGTAGCGGGATGCTCCCGGCGGGCGACGCGGGGGACGGGAGCGCGGAAATAGCGTCGTCATCATGGAGATCACGACCACCGACCTCGGGCTCGCCGCCCGCGTCCAGCACCTGAAGAAGACCTACGGCTCGGGCGAGGGCACCGTCCGCGCGCTCGACGACGTGAGCGTCGGCATCCGCCGTGGACAGTTCACCGCCATCATGGGTCCGTCCGGATCCGGCAAGTCCACCCTCATGCACATCATGGCCGGCCTCGACAGCCCGACGGAGGGGCGGGCGTGGATCGGCGACACCGAGATCACGGGTCTCGGCGACCTGGATCTGACCATCCTGCGCCGCCGCCGGGTCGGGTTCATCTTCCAGGCGTTCAACCTCGTCCCCACGCTCGACGCCCTCGGCAACATCCTGCTGCCGTTCGAGCTCGACGGCCGCCGCCCCAGCGCCATCGAGCGGGCGCGGATCGACGGGCTCATCGAGACGCTCGGCCTCGGCAAGCGCCTCGGCCACCGGCCGCACCAGCTCTCGGGCGGGCAGCAGCAGCGCGTCGCTATCGCCCGGGCGCTCGCCACCGCTCCCGACCTCGTGTTCGCGGACGAGCCAACGGGCAACCTCGACTCCCAGACCGGACGGGAGGTGCTGCGCCTGCTCGCGGCCGCCAGCCGGGAGCACGGCCAGTCCATCGCGATGGTCACGCATGACGCGATCGCGGCGAGCCACGCCGACCGGGTGCTCTACCTCGGCGACGGCCGGATCGTGGCGGATCACCCGCGGCAGACCGCGGAGCAGATCTCGGCCTACATGCTCGCCGCGGAGGTGTCGGCATGACCGCGCTCGCCACGGTCGTCCCGGAGACGCGGACGACCGGTCCCCGGCTGGCCTGGCTCCGCGACCGCGGCATGGGCGCGAGCGTCCTCGTCGCCGCGCTCTCGTCCGCGTTCGGCGTCTTCCTCGTCGAGATCACGGCCTACATCGGCGCCGTGCTCCAGGCCGATCCGTTCATTGGCGACAGCGGCACGCTCGCGGTCGTCGTCGCGATCCTGTCGGTGCTGCTCACCGCCGTCGCGATGTACGTGGCCGCGATCGTCACGGCGAACACGTTCTCGACGATCATCGCGGGCCGCACCCGGCAGATCGCGCTCATGCGACTCATCGGGGCGACGGCTCGTGCGCAGCGGGCGGAGGTCGGCCGGCAGGGGCTCGTCGTCGGGCTCCTCGGCGCGGGGCTCGGCCTGCTCGCCGGACTCCTCCTCTCCGCGGCGGCCGTCCAGCTCGGCGGACAGCTCGTCGCCACCGCGCCGTCGTCCTTCTCACTCGCCCAGCCCGCTCTCGCCCTCCCGGCGGTCGGTGTCGCGCTCACCACCTGGGCGGCCGCCTGGGTGGGGTCGCGTCGCGTGCTCGCGGTGACGCCGCTGCAGGCTCTGGGCGGTGCCGTCGAGCGCACCCGTGACGAGGTCTCCGGGCGCAAGGGCCGCCATGTCGGGGCCTGGGTCCTGCTGATCTCCGGCGCGGCTCTGCTCGCCGGCGGCGTCGTCCTCGGACTGGTCACACCGCTCGGCGTCGTGGTCGCGTTCATCGGCGGCATCCTCTCCTTCACCGGGCTCGCTCTGGGGTCCGTGCTGTTCATGCCTCCGGTGCTCCGCCTCGTGGGGCGCCTGTTCGGGTCGAGCGCGACCGCGCGTCTCGCGGCTGAGAACGCCCTGCGGTACCCGGAGCGGTCGTCGCGGATGGCCATCGGCGTCGTCATGGGCGTGACCCTGGTGACGATGTTCGCGGTGGCGCTGGAGTCGTCGAAGCGCCTCATGACGAGCCAGACGACCGAGGAGATCCCACCGGAGTTCTTCGCCCCGTACGACGCCTTCGCGGCCATCATGATGGTGCTCGTCGCCGTCTCGGCCGTGATCGCAGCCGTCGGCCTCGTCAACCTCCTCACCATCGGCGTCGTGCAGCGGCGCCGCGAGCTCGGACTGCTGCGCTCGATCGGTCTGTCCAACCGCCAGGTGCGCCGCATGGTGCTGCTGGAGGCGACTCACATCACGGTGGCGGCGACCCTCACCGGTCTCGTGCTCGGGGTGCTCTACGGGTGGATCGCGGCCCAGTCGCTGCTCGGCTCCGTGCCGGTCCTGCCGGAGTTCACGCCCGCGGGACTCGTCGCCCCGCAGGTGCCGTGGCTGCCGGTGGTGATCATCGTCGCCGCGACCGCGCTGCTCACGCTCGTGGCTGCCGCGACGCCGACCCGACTGGCGACCCGCGTGGCCCCGGTCGAGGCACTCGCCGCGGACTGACGGCTCTAGGCTGGACGGATGCCGTCGCCGTTCGATCAGTCCCCGTACCAGGTCCGACTCGACTGGGGGGTGTCCGGGCTCGCCCGCCTCGCGCCGGCCGACGTCGTCGTGGTGATCGACGTCCTCCGGTTCTCCTCGACGGTCGCCGATGCGGTGGCCGGGGGAGCGGAGGTCGAACTGGCCGGAGCGCTCGACTGGTCGCGGAACGGGGCGGCGGTGGCAGCCGCCGCCCCGAGCGGGGCCACGGTCCTGCTGGGCGCGATCCGCAACGCCGGTGCCGTGGCGAGGGCCGTGCAGGTGGAGCAGGAACGCCGCCAGGGTCGCACCTCGGTGGCGCTGATCCCGGCCGGCGAGCTCGACGCCGCGGGGGAGCTGCGCGTCGCCGTGGAGGACCAGCTCGGGGCCGGAGCGATCGCCGCGGCGCTCACCGATCTCGGCATCGACCACACCGCCCCGGACGCCGCCGTGGCCGCGGAGGGCTTCCGCGCGCTGCGTCGTGCACTGAAGCACCTGATCGGGGCGACGGGCTCCGGTCGCGAGCTGCAGGCCGGGGTCTCGGCGACCCAGCGGATGCGGGCCGCCGGACTGGTGCCGACCAGCACCGCGGACGCCGCCGTCCTGGACGCGGTGGACGCCGTCCCCGTTCTGCGCGACGGGCGGTTCACGCGCTTCGAGTGAGCACGCGATCCGCGTAGGGTCGAGGAATGAGGTTCCTCCCCGCACTCCTCGTCGACGCCGTCCTCGTCCTCGTCTTCGCCGCCATCGGCCGCGCCTCCCACCAGGAGGACCCGGCCGGGTTCCTCCTCACGGCCTGGCCCTTCCTCGTGGCCCTGCTGCTGGGACACGCCGCCGCGCTGCTGCTCCCTGGGCGGCCGCGTCGGCCGTGGTCGCTGTCCTGGGGTGCGGTCGTCTGGGCGGTGACGGTCGTCGGCGGCATGCTGCTGCGGCTGCTCAGCGGAGACACCGCGGAGGTGCCCTTCATCATCGTGGCGACGCTCGTGCTCGCTGTGTTCCTGCTCGGCTGGCGTGGTCTCACCGCGCTCGTCCGTCGAAGCCGCGGCCACCGCGGCGCCGCGCCGGCCGAGGAGGACGGCTTCGCGTCCGAAGAGCAGCCGCGCTCCGGCGGTTCAGCCGTCTGACTGGGCGACCCCGCTCCCTCGGCCCTCAGCGGGGGGCCTGCGCGGCGAGGCGGGCGTCGGTCGTGATCTCGCGGCGCGTCCAGGCGAAGAGGTGCTGGGCATCGAACGTGCGGGAGCACCGGGCGCAGGACGTCGCTCGGCTCGGTCGGCGGTGTCGATACGTGACGTGACCGGCCGGGCAGCGGCCCACCCACGGGGCGAGCTCGACGGCGGTCTCCCCGCGGTGCGTCGTGCCGCCGACATAGCCCAGGTCGCGCGCCACGCGCTTCCAGGCGGGGCCGTGGGCGGCCTGGTGCCCGGCGAGGGCGTGGGCCACCTCGTGCAGGAGCACCTGATGGATCTCGTCGTCCTCGAAGCGGGCGGCGAGATACCGCGACACGGTGATGCGCTTGCGTGTGTAGTCGCACTGGCCGGCGCGACGCTTGGCGTGGTCGAAGTCGAACGACCAGCTGTCGTCGAGATGCAACCGGATCAGTGCCTCGCCCCAGACGCGCACGCGGTCAAGTTCCGCCATGCGCTCAGGCTAAGGCATGCCGCGGACACTCGGGCGCATCGGCGTCAGCCCGCGACGAGTTGCGCCGGACGACGGCGCTCCACGGCCTCGATGGCGAGGAGCACGGTTTCCAGCTCCCGGTCCTCCGCGCCGGACTCGCGCCGCAGGAAGAGCGACTGCTTGAAGCTCTCCCGCGCAGTCTCGTAGTCCTCGGCGTCGTAGGCGTTCTTGCCGTGGTGCTGATAGGCGAAAGCGGCGATCGACAGCCAGCGCTGCCCCTCCGCCTCCGCGGCGCAGGTCGCCAGCTCCTGCTCGGCGGCGGCGTATGCGCCCCGGTACTGCAGGATCGTCGCGTGCAGCACCCGAGCGCGGAGCACGTCCTTGCGGGTGCCGGCCATCCGGGCCTGCCGCACGGCTTCGTCGGCGAGCGCGAGGGCGTCGTCGAGGCGTCCCAGCACCTTGAGCAGCCAGACCCGCTCGAGCAGGGCGGGAAGGCTGCGCTGCTCCTCGATCTCGGCCAGGCGAGCGGCGCACTCATCGAGATCGACCCGTTCGCGGAGGCTCTCCTGGTCGTATCCCCGGATCAAACTCATTGCTCTCCTTCCGCGCGTCCCCGCACCTGTCCCCGTCCAGTCTGCCTGCCGCTTCCGTGCTCCTCGGGGCGGCGCGCCACGTCAGCGCAGGAACAGCGAGGCATCGGGCCGCGGGGACGCGACGGCGTCGGCGTCCGTGACGATCCGGGCGCCCTGGAGGAAGGCGCGGGCCTCGTCCCCCTGGGCGATCTTCGCGGGATGCGGACCCGCGGCGAGCATCCGGGGCAGCCACTCCGTCGGGAGAGGGGCGGCGGAGGCGGCCACGACGAGGTTGCCGAAGCGGCGGCCCTTGAGCACCTGGGTGTCAGCGAGGATCCCGATCTCCGGGAGCACCTCGGCGATGGTCGCGGCCTGGCGACGGGCGAACGCGAGACCGGGGCCGTCGGCCACGTTGACGAGCAGGACACCGCCGGGGGCGAGCAGCGCGGCGAGCTCCCGGTAGAACTCCACGCTCGTGAGGTGGGCGGGCGTCTGCGCGCCCGAGTACACATCCGAGACGACGAGGTCGCACGTGCCGACCAGCGCCGACGGGAGCTTCCGGACCCCCTCCCTCGCATCGCCGATCCGCAGCCGGATGGCCGCCCCCTTCGGCAGCGGGAGGTGCTCGCGGACGAGCTGCACCAGCGGAGCCTCCAGCTCGATGACCTGCTGGCGTGACCCGGGGCGGGTCGCATCGATGTACCGGGGGATGGTGAGGGCACCGGCTCCGAGGTGCACCGCGGTGAGCGGACCGGGGTGGAGCTGGTCGATCACCGCCCCCATCCGCACGATGTACTCGAAGTGCAGGTGCGTGGGGTCGTCGAGATCGACGTGCGACTGCGGGGTGTCGTCCACGACGAGCTCGTAGCCGCTCGTGAACTCCGACGGGACGATCCGGGCGAGGCCGCCGTGGTCGAGGCGGGTCTGCGGGTGCTCGGCGTCCCGTGATCGCGTCCGTCCCATGCCGTCGAGCCTACGCCGCGCGGACCAGGGTCAGCGCTGGTTGCCCACCGCGCAGGTCTCCTGCTCGAGGGTCTGCCCCGACACCTCCGGCGGGAGCGTCGCGCGCGGGTCCGGCGTCGCGGTCGTTTCGGGAGTGGATTCCGTCTCCGGCGTCGTGGGCGCCGTGGGAGCGGGGGTGACGAGCTCGACGCCGCGGTGCGTCGTCACGTCGCCGGTGAGCTGGAGCGGCTGCCCGGCTCGCACCGCGTCCCACAGGGCGGCCGCGGCCGCCTCGTCCGGCACGACCTTGTCGTCGTCGAACGGATCGGCGATGTTCGGGTACTGCACGAACACGAAGTCGCTGAAGTTCACATCCTTGAGGGCGAGTGTGAGCTGGGCCAGGCGCAGCGGGTCGGCGAGCTCATCGCTGGGATCGATGTTGTCGGCGATGGCGTTCGTCAGTCGAAGCACCTTGGGGATGTCGGTCAGAGTGTCCTCGCTGAGCACCTTCTTGGCCAGCCGTGACATGTACTGCTGCTGGTTGGAGATGCGCGCGAGATCGCTCTCGTCCCCCACGCCGTGCCGGGTGCGGATGAACTGGAGGGCTTCCACGCCCGAGACCGTCCGCATGCCCGCGGGCCAGTCGATGCCGGTGTGACGATCTCGGATGCCGTCGCCGGCGATGCAGACCTCGACGCCGCCGATCGCATCCGTGACGGCCATGACGCCGTCGAAGCTGATCTTGGCGGCGAACTCGATGGGGATGTCGCCCAGTTCGCTCACGGTCTTCGCGATGCAGGAGAGGCCGGCGTGCTCGAACAGCGAGTTCATCGATGCCTTCTCCATCGCGGATGCGACGGAGCCGTCCTCACGGGTGCACTCCGGTACGGGGACGCCGAGGTCGCGGGGGAGCGAGACGACGGTCACGTTCCGGGGTGCGGCGGAGACGTGCACGAGGAGGTTCACGTCGTTCCGACTGAGTCCGTCCGCCTCGGCGCAGCGTTCGTCGAAGAGTGCGGTGGCCTTCGGGCCGCACTCGTCCGTCCCCACGATGAGGAGGCTGAAGGCCTTGTCGTCGGGATACGCGCCGAGGGTGGGCGGGTCGACCTGCGGGGCGCCCTCCAGGGTGACGGCCCCGTCGCCCACGCGGTTGAAGACGTCCCAGACGAGGAATCCCGCGACCGCCACGGTGGAGACGAGGACGACGGCGAGCCCGATCCCGAGGCCCCGCAAAATCCGAGAGGTCCGGCCGCGCGTCGACGGCGGTGCGTGCCGGGGGAGCGGAGGGCGGTCGGCGTCTGATCCACGGCGGGGCATGCGGGGAGCCTACCCCGGAGGCCTGATGTTACGGCGGTATGACGATTCTGGGAGGAACTTGCAGGGAATTAGTTAGTCGTGAATACTTTTTCCTATCCCCGGTACGCACCCGATGCACACCTGGACTTTCAAAGAGGAGATCCCCCCATGCACAAGCGCATTCTTCCGGCGGTGGCGCTCGGCGCCGCTGCCACGATCGCTCTGGCCGGCTGCGCCGGCGGCAGCGGCGACAACGGCTCGACCAACGGCGAGGGCCAGGAGCTGACGGTCTGGATCATGAAGGGGACCAACCCCGACGCGACCGCCTTCTACGACAAGGTGTCGGACGCCTTCGAAGAGGAGACCGGCGCGAAGGTCACCATCGAGGAGATCCAGTGGGCCGACGCCCACGACCGCTTCGTCACCTCGATCGCCGGCGGCACCACCCCGGACATCGCCGAGACCGGCACCACCTGGACCGCCGAGTTCGCCGACGCCGGCGCGCTCCTCCCGCTCGACGAGTACGTCGACGCCGAGGACGGCCTGCGCGACGACCTCGTCGAGGGCCTCGCCGTCGCCGGCACCTACGAGGACGAGCTCTACGGCATGCCGTGGTACGCGGGTGTCCGCTCCATCGTCTACCGCACCGACGTCTTCGAGGAGCTCGGTCTCGAGGCTCCGAAGACCTGGGACGACATCGTCGCCGCGGGCGAGGCCATCAAGGCCGCCAAGCCCGACATGCTGCCCTTCCCCGTCGCAGGTGACGCCGAGTTCCAGGTCTACCCCTGGGTCTGGGGCGCCGGCGGCGAGATCGCCACGAAGGACGGCGACACCTGGACCAGCGAGCTCGACAGCGCCAAGTCGCAGGCCGGCATCGAGTTCTACACGGGCCTGGCCACCGAGCACGGCTTCTCGTCGGCCGGTGCGACCACCTGGAAGGAGACCGACCTCCGGGACGCCTTCACGCAGGGCAACGTCGCGATGATGCTCTCCGGCTCGTGGACGCCGAACGCGCTCATCGAGGCCAACCCCGAGCTCGAGGGCAAGATCGGCGCGGCCGTGATCCCCGGCCAGGACGGCGGCATCGCTCCGTCCGTGCTCGGCGGCTCGCACCTGTCGGTGTTCAACACCACGAAGAACGCCGACCTCGCGTGGGAGTTCGTCAAGCTCATGACCACCGGTGAGTTCGCCGAGCAGTGGTCCGACGAGACCGGCTACTTCCCGGGCGTCCAGTCCGCGATGGAGGAGGCCCTCGCCTCGACCGACCCGCTGGTCGCTCCGTTCGCCGAGCAGATGGTCGACGGCGGCGCGTCCGTCCCGGTCACGCCGAACTTCGGCGCCGTGCAGGCGAAGAAGACCACCAACGCCATGATCCAGGCCATCCTCAGCGGGCAGAAGGACGTCGCGACCGCGACGAAGGACGCCGCCGCCGAGATGACCGAACTGCTCAACCAGTAAGGAACCACTCCTTCCATGTCGATGGTGCAAGCGCCACTGCCGGCCACGAAGGCGGAGCCCTCCTCCGCCTCCGTGGCCGGCGGCCGGAAGCGTCGGGGTCTCTCGATCGTCACGGCCCGCCCCTGGCTCCTCCTCGCCCCCGGGCTGATCATCCTCGCGGGGCTCATGCTCTGGCCGCTCGTGCAGGTGTTCCTCTACTCGCTGCAGGACTACGGTCTGCGCGAGATCAACACCGGTGAGAGCAACTGGATCGGGCTGGCCAACTACGCCGAGGCGCTCACCAATCCGACCCTGTGGACGGTGGTGCTCCCCAACACGGTCGGCTTCGCGGCCGTCGCGGTGTTCACCACCGTCGCACTCGGAACCCTCGTGGCGCTGCTGCTGGCGCGCCTGGGTACCGTGTGGCGCACCATCGTCTCCAGCTGCATCATGGTCGCGTGGGCGATGCCCGCCGTGACCGGAACGTACGTCTGGACCTTCATCTTCGATGCCGACCGCGGCATCTTCAACAGCGTCCTGCAGGACCTCGGCCTCATCGACGGCCAGGTCAACTGGTTCACCAACCAGTGGTCGTTCTACGCGATCGTGCTGCTGAACGTCGTCCACCACGGCTTCCCGTTCGTGGCCATCACCGTGCTCGCCGGGCTCCTGGGCGTCTCGAAGGAGATGCTCGAGGCTGCGGCGCTCGACGGAGCCGGCGCATGGCGCCGCTTCTGGAAGATCATCTTCCCGACACTCAAGCCCGTCTTCTCCGTCGTCATCATCCTGTCGACGATCTGGGACTTCAAGGTCTTCGCGCAGGTCTACCTCATGCCCGGCGGCAGCGGCGGCAACCGTCAGGTGCTCAACCTCGGCGTGTGGTCGTACGTGGAGTCGTTCGGTCAGAACCGCTACGGATTCGGCGCCGCGCTGGCCGTGCTGCTGACCCTCGTGCTGATCGGCATCACGATCGTCTACATCCGCTCCCTCATGAAGGAGGACGAGCTGTGAACCCCCGCCCCAGGCTCCGGTCGCGCATCGGACTCGGCATCGGCGTCGCCGCCGTCCTCGTCTTCACCCTGTTCCCCGTCTACTGGATGGTCTCCAGTGCGTTCGACGCCAAGGCGTCCAGCGGCGGTCAGTCGCTCCTCCCGCAGGAGTTCACGTGGGACAACTTCGCCTTCGTGCTCACGGAGGGCGGCTTCGGCACGTACCTGCGCAACTCGGCGATCGTGGCCCTCGTCACCGTCCTCGTCAGCGCCATCGTCTGCCTGCTCGCGGCGGTCGCCGTCGCGCGCTTCCGCTTCAAGTTCCGCACCACGGTCCTGATGATGATCCTCGTGGTGCAGATGGTGCCGCTCGAGGCACTCGTCATCCCGCTGTTCCTCCAGGTCAAGAGCCTCGGTCTGCTCAACAGCATCATCGGCCTGATGGTCGTCTACGTGGCGCTGTCGCTCGCGTTCGGCATCTGGATGCTGCGCGGCTTCGTCGCGGCCGTCCCGGTCGAGCTCGAGGAGGCCGCCTACATCGACGGCGCGAGCTGGTGGCGGATGTTCCGCTCCATCCTGCTGCCGCTCGTGATGCCCGGCCTCGTCGCGACGAGCATCTTCAGCTTCATCACGGCGTGGAACGAGTTCATCTTCGCCATGACGATCCTCGGCGCGCAGACCGACCAGTACACGGTCTCGATCGGCCTCAAGTCGTTCTTCGGCTTGTACTCGAACGACTGGGGCAGCATCATGGCCGCCTCGACGATCATCACCGTCCCCGTCATGATCTTCTTCGTCATCGTGCAGCGCCGGCTCTCCGCCGGCATGGTCGCCGGGGCGGTGAAGGGATGACCGACGAGCTTGAACGTCTCGCGAACGGCGTGCTCTGGCCCGGGTTCCTCGGCACCACGGCCCCCGCCTGGCTCGTGGAGGAGCTGCGCGACGGCCTGGCCGGCGTCGTGTACTTCGGTCAGAACGTCGGTGAGGGGCTGTCCGCGCTGAGTGCGCAGATCGTCGACGCCAACCCGCACGCCCTGATCGGCGTCGACGAGGAGGGCGGCAGCGTCACGCGCCTGGAGTCCGGAAGCGGCTCCACCCTCCCCGGTGCCGCACAGCTCGGCGCCCTCGACGACGTCGTCGCGTCGGAGCGGACCGGGGCGGAGCTCGCCCGCCGCGTGCGCGCCGTCGGTGCGAACGTCGTGCTCGGTCCGGTCGCCGACGTCAACACCGACCCGCGCAACCCCGTCATCGGCGTCCGCTCGTTCGGGGCCGAGGAGGCGCTGGTGACGCGTCACGTCGTCGCCACGGTCGACGGCATCCAGGACGGCGGGGCGGCCGCGTGCGTCAAGCACTTCCCCGGTCACGGCGACACCCACCTCGACTCCCACCACGCCCTGCCTGAGATCGCTCTCGACGTGGCCGAGTACGAGCGCGTGCACCTCGAGCCGTTCCGCGCCGCCGTCGAGGCGGGGGTGGACGCGATCATGACCGCGCACATCGTCGTCCCCGCGTGGGGCGCGCAGCCGGCCACCCTCAACCCGCGCGTGCTCGGCATGCTGCGGGAGTGGGGCTTCCGGGGCGTCATCATCACCGACGCGCTGGACATGGCCGCGATCCGCGAGACCGTCGGACTCGGCGGGGGCGCCGCCCTCGCTCTGGCCGCCGGTGCCGACCTGCTGTGCATCGGCAACCCGACCAACCCCGGCGAGGCCGCTCTTCCCGACCAGGACCGGCGCGACTTCCTTGCCGCCCGCGACGGGATCGTCGCCGCGCTGCGGGACGGCTCGCTCTCCCGGGAGCGCGTCGAGGAGGCCGCCGCGCGGGTGTCGGCCCTCGCGAACCGACTGCGCATGAGCGCAACCCCGGACGAGGGAGCCGCCGCGTTCGACGCCGCCGAGATCGTCCGTCGGTCCGTGTCGCTCGCCGGCGATGCCCCCGAGGCCGCGGAGGCCCTGGCGGTGATCGATGCGCGACGTCGCTCGACGCTCGCGGTGGACAGCGCCGCATCGTACGTCGCGGAGGCGCTCGCGGGAGACGGCATCCGCGTGCGGCTCGACGTGGCCGCACGCCCCGTGGCCGAACAGGACGCCGTGATCGACGAGGTCGCCGCGGCGACCGGCACGACGGTCGTCCTCGTGGATCGACCGGATGCCGAGCCGGCGCAGCGGGCGCTGATCGAGCGGACCGCGCTCCGGGACCCGGATGCGGTCGTGGTGAACGTCGGTCTGCCCGTGCAGGAGCCGCTGCCGCTGCCGACCGTCGAGGTCGGCGCCGCCAGCCGGCTCGGCGCTCAGACCGCGCGGGACGCGCTCCTCGGCCGCTTCCGGCCGCGACAGAGGACGACCGCCGCCGGTTGAGACGGGATCAGCGCATGGACGACGACGTTCTGGCCGTGGTGCGGCGCTCCCTCCCCAAGCTCAGCGCGGCGGAGGGACGCGTCGCCGAGAGGATCCTCGGAGACCCCACCCTCGTGGTGGATCTCGCGATCAACGACCTCGCGCAGCTCTGCCAGACCTCGCTGTCGACCGTCGCGCGCTTCGCGCAGTCGCTCGGCTACAGCGGCTACCGGGAGCTGAGGGTCGCCGTCGCGCGGGCGGTCACCCTGGCCCAGGCGCAGCAGGCCCGGTTCGGACTCGACTCCACGGCGATCGACCGGGACGACGGACCGGCGGCGATCGCCGCGAAGCTCGCGGCGCAGGAGATCGACGCGATCGAGAAGACGGCCAGGGCCCTCGATGCGGACGCGCTCGACCGGGTGGCGCGGGCGGTGGTCGTCGCCCGGCACATCGACCTGTTCGGGCAGGCGGCGTCGTCGCTGACCGCCCAGGACCTCCAGCTCAAGCTCTCCCGGATCGGCTGCTCGGTGACCCACTCGGCCGATCCGCACCTCGCGGTCACCGCGGCCGCGCTGCGGTCCTCCGCGGATGTGGCGATCGCCTTCTCGCACGGCGGCGAGACGGCCGAGACGGTCCGTGCCCTGGAGGTCGCGCGGGCCGCGGGCGCCCTTGCGGTGGCCGTGACGAGCGCTGCCGACTCCCCGCTCGCGGCCCTCGCCGACGTCGTGCTCCTCAGCCAGGCGCAGGAATCGCCGTACCGGATGGCCGCCATGTCGAGCCGGATCGCGCAGCTCGCGCTCATCGATGTGCTGTTCGTGCGCATCGTGCAGTACCGGGGCGAGCACGTCGCAGTGTCGTTGCAGCGCACGCACGACGCGGTCCCGCCGCGTCACGGCCGCCACGCGGACTGAGCCGTCGCCGGATCAGTCGACGTGGTCGCGCGTGCTGGCGATCGCGCGCGTCGCGATGCGGTGGGCGCGGGCCAGGCTTCCGTGCAGCGTCAGGCCGGTGAGGACGCCGGCGAGGAAGCCGGCGGCGAAGGCGTCGCCCGCCCCGATCGTCTCCACCACCGGCACATCGAGGGCATCGCTCGCGGCGCGCTCGGCGCCGTCGAACGCCACGGCGCCGGCGGGGTCGGTCACGACCAGGTAGCGCGGCTCGGGGAACAGCGTGCGCAGGTCGTCCGGCGCGCTCGTGCCGAACACGGCCTCGGCGTCGGGGCGGGTGCAGAACAGGACGTCGGCGCGGTGGGCGAGATCGGTGAGGACGGCGCGTCCGTCGTCTTCCCGGCCCCGCCACAGCGCGGGGCGCCAGTTCAGATCGAAGCTGACGAGACGGCCGGGGCGCGGCGCCGCGACCAGGGCCTCCTGGGCCGCGCGTGCGGAGGGCGAAAGCGCAGGCGTGATGCCGGAGGTGTGCACGAGGGCCGCCGCGGCGAGCAGATCCACCGCCACGGGCGACTCCAGCGACGCCGGCGACAGCGCCGCCGCGGCCGATCCGGCACGGTAGTAGTGCATCGTCCCCTTCACGGCGCCGTCCGCCCGCGGTGAGAGCTCCTTGACGTAGATCCCCGTCGGTGCGACCGGGTCGACCTCCACGGCCCGATCGTCCACGCCGTGCGCACGGAGCTCGGCGGTGAGGAAGCGTCCGAAGCCGTCGTCGCCGACGCGGGACACGACCGCGGTGCGGATGCCGGCGGAGGCCAGCGCGATCGCGGTGTTCCACTCGGCCCCGGCGAGGGAGCGGTGGAACGTGCGGCAGGATTCGAGCGGTCCGGCGGTGGCGGCGACGAGGGCGACCAGGCCCTCGCCCAGGCACACGACGCGGGGAGTGGTGTCCGGCACGTTCTGGACATTACCGGATCACGGGCGGCCCCGCGTCGATACCGGATCGCAACATCGGACTCTTGGCATCCGCCTGGCCGCTGGGTACCTTCGAGGAATCACCGTCTCCGCGGCGACGATGCCCGGAGACGCGCAAGGAAGCGCCCGACAGGGAAGGTCATACACCCATGCACCAGTCAGCCATGCCTCGGCGAGGAATCGCCGTCATCACCGGAGCGACCATCGCCGCTCTCGCTCTCGCCGGATGTGTCGCCAGCGAGCGCGGGGACAACGGGTCGGAGGGTTCCGGTGATGTCGACGGCACGTTCGTCTTCGCCGCCTCGTCCGATCCCGCGAGCCTCGACCCGGCGTTCGCGCAGGACGGCGAGACCTTCCGCGTCTCGCGCCAGATCTTCGAGGGTCTGGTGGGCACGGAGCCCGGCACGGCCGACCCGGCCCCGCTGCTGGCGGAGTCGTGGGAGTCGTCCGAGGACGGCATGTCCCACACCTTCGCGCTGAAGGAGGGCGTGACCTTCCAGGACGGCACCCCGTTCAACGCCGAGGCGGTCTGCGCCAACTTCGACCGCTGGTACAACTGGACCGGTCTCGCCGCCTCCGAGGCCTTCGGGTACTACTACAACAAGCTCTTCAAGGGCTACGCCTCCAACCCGGAGGACGCGGTCTACAAGTCCTGCACGCCCGACGGCGAGAACTCCGTCACGATCGAGTTGAACAAGCCGTTCGCCGGCTTCATCGCCTCGCTGTCGCTCCCGGCCTTCGGCATGCAGAGCCCCTCGGCGATGCAGGAGTTCGGCGCGGACGAGGTCGGCGGCACCGCCGAGGCGCCGCAGCTGTCCGAGTACGCCATGGGCCACCCGGTCGGCACAGGCCCCTACCAGTTCGAGGAGTGGGCGCCGGGCGAGCAGGTCACGCTCAAGGCCTACGACGACTACTGGGGCGAGGCCGGCCAGATCGACGAGATCATCTTCCGCACCATCGACGACCCGACGGCGCGTCGCCAGGCGCTCGAGTCGGGCTCCATCGACGGCTACGACCTCGTGGGCCCCGCCGACACGAAGGCCCTGGAGGAGGACGACTTCACCATGGTGTCGCGTCCCCCGTTCACGATCCTCTACCTCGCCTTCAACCAGGCGATCCCGGAGCTGCAGGACCCGAAGGTGCGTGAGGCGCTGTCCTACGCGATCGACAAGGACGCGCTGATCAGCCAGGTCCTCCCGGAGGGCACCGAGAAGGCGACGCAGTTCGTCCCGCCGGTGGTCAACGGCTACAACGACGAGGTCACGACCTACGACTACGACCCGGAGAAGGCCAAGGAGCTGCTCGCGGAGGCCGGCTACGACGAGGCGAACCCGCTGGCGCTGGACTTCAACTACCCGGTCAACGTCTCGCGTCCGTACATGCCGGACCCCGAGCAGATCTACACCGTCCTGTCGTCGCAGCTCTCCGAGGTCGGCGTGGAGACCACCCCGGTCTCCGAGGAGTGGGTCGAGTACCTCGACCGCACCACCGGCACTTCCGACCACGGCATCCACCTGCTCGGCTGGACCGGCGACTACAACGACACCGACAACTTCGTCGGCGTGTTCTTCGGACAGAAGAGCTCCGAGTGGGGCTTCGACAACCCGGAGCTGTTCCAGGCGCTGACCGAGGCGCGCGGGGTCTCCAACCTCGACGACCAGACGGCGCTCTACGAGGACATCAACGAGATGGTCGCGGAGTTCATCCCCGGCGTCCCGCTCGCTCACCCCGCGCCGACGCTCGCCTTCGACCCGCGCGTCGAGAGCTACCCCGCCAGCCCGGTGAACGACGAGGTCTTCACGGACATCGTCCTCACGAAGTAGGCCTGACCATTTGATATGCCGAGCCCCGGTTCCGCTCTCGCGGGACCGGGGCACGGCGTACCTTCTGATCGACGGAGAACTCTGTGCTGCGCACCATCGGCAGGCGACTGCTGTTCCTCATCCCCACCCTGTTCGGGCTCAGCATCCTGCTGTTCGCCTGGGTCAGGGCCCTCCCCGGCGGCCCCGCGGTCGCCCTCCTCGGCGAGAAGGCCACCCCGGAGGCCATCGCCAGGGTCAACGAGCTCTACGGCTTCAACAAGCCCCTCATCGAGCAGTACTTCATCTGGGTCACCCGGCTGCTGCAGGGCGACTTCGGCACGTCCATCCAGACCAACCGGCCGGTCACGGAGGAGTTCCTCCGCCGTTTCCCCGCGACGATCGAGCTGAGCGTCGCGGCGCTCATCTTCGCGATCGGCGTCGGCATCCCGCTCGGATACTGGGCTGCCCGTCGCCACGGCAAGTTCACCGATCACGCGTCGGTCGTGCTGAGCCTCATCGGCATCACGATCCCGGTCTTCTTCCTGGCCTTCATCCTCAAGTACGTCTTCGCCGTGCAGCTGGGGTGGCTGCCCTCGGACGGCCGGCAGGATCCCCGGATCGATGCGACCCATCCCACCGGCTTCTACGTCTGGGACGGCATCATCACGGGGGAGTTCGACGCCGCGTGGGATGCGATCCTCCATCTGATCCTCCCGGCGCTCGCCCTCGGCACCATCCCGCTCGCGATCATCGTCCGCATCACCAGGGCGAGCGTGCTGGAGGTGCAGAACGCCGACTACGTGCGGACGGGACGGGCCAAGGGCGTGGGCTCGGCGACGCTGCGCAGCCGGTTCATCCTCCGCAACGCCATGCTGCCGGTCATCACGACGATCGGTCTGCAGACCGGACTGCTCATCTCCGGGGCGGTGCTCACCGAGACGGTCTTCGCCTTCCCCGGCATCGGGTCGTTCCTCGCGCGGGCCATCTTCACGCGCGACTTCCCGGTGCTGCAGGGGTTCATCATCTTCATCGCGATCGCCTACGCCCTCATCAACCTGGCCGTGGACGTGTCGTACAGCTTCATCGATCCGAGAGTGAGGGTGCAGTGATGTCCTCCTCCCTCATCCGAAAGGAGGCGCTCGCATGAGCATCGCCCTCCCACCCGCACAGGGCCCGTCCGCCGAGAGCGGCGGGAGCATCGACACCGTCGCGATCGCCCAGGCCGACCTCAAGGACGGCGGCGGCGGCTTCTGGCGCGACGTCTTCCGCCGGCTCCGGCGCAATCCGACGGCGTGGATCGGCGCGGTCATCGTGCTCCTCTTCCTGCTCGTCGCGGTGCTCGCGCCGGTCCTCGCTCCGTACCCCGAGACCGCGCTCCCGGGGGCGAAGGAGATCACGCCCACGCACATCCCCGGCCCGGGGGAGCTGCCGCAGTTCCCGCTCGGTCTGGACCGGTTCGGCGGCGACGTGCTGTCGAAGCTCATCTGGGGCGCGCAGGCGTCGCTGCTGATCGGCGTCGTCTCCACCGCGATGGGCCTCGTCGGCGGCATGATCCTCGGACTCCTCGCCGGCACGTTCGGCGGCTGGGTCGACACGGTCATCATGCGCGTCGTCGACATCATCCTCTCGGTGCCGAACCTCCTGCTGGCGGTGTCGATCGCCGCGATCCTCGGACAGACGCCGTACGCCGTGATGATCGCCATCGGGGCCTCCCAGGTGCCGATCTTCGCGCGCCTGCTGCGGGCGTCCATGCTCCAGCAGCGCTCCAGCGACTACGTGCTCTCGGCGCAGACCCTCGGTCTCGGCCGCGGCCGGATCACGATGTCGCACGTCCTCCCGAACGCGATCGGGCCCGTGATCGTGCAGGGCACCCTGACCCTGGCCACCGCCGTGATCGATGCGGCGGCGCTGTCGTTCCTCGGCCTCGGCGGCGGCGGCCCCGCGACGGCCGAATGGGGCCGCATGCTCACGTACGCGCAGGCGGAGCTGGCGATCGCCCCGTGGCTGGCGTTCCTCCCCGGCATCTGCATCGCCGTCACCGCGCTCGGCTTCACCCTGCTCGGTGAGGCCCTGCGCGAAGCCATGGACCCGAGGACGAGGGCACGATGAACATCCGCGACGAGGGCGCCGTGCGCGCCGCGAAGGAGAACGGCATGGCGGACGAGCCCCTGCTGTCGGTCGAGGGCCTGGCGGTGGACTTCGCCACCATGGACGGCGTCGTGCACGCCGTCGAGGGCGTCGACCTCGAGATCCGCCCCGGGGAGACCGTGGCGATCGTCGGCGAGTCCGGTTCCGGCAAGTCGACCACCGCGATGGCGATCATCGGGCTGCTCGCGGGCGGAGGGAAGGTGGCCGCCGGCAGCATCAAGCTCGACGGGCGGGACATCTCCCGCGCCTCCGAGAGCGAGTTGCGAACGATCCGCGGACGGGACATCGGCCTCGTGCCGCAGGACCCCATGTCGAACCTCAACCCGGTCGCGAAGATCGGCACCCAGGTCGCCGAGACGCTGCTCGCCCACGGCCTCGCCACCCGGCAGAACGTGCAGGCCAAGGTCGTCGAGGCGCTGACCGCCGCCGGTCTTCCGGATCCGGAGCGCCGGGCCAAGCAGTATCCGCACGAGTTCTCCGGCGGCATGCGGCAGCGGGCGCTCATCGCCATCGGGCTGGCGTGCAAGCCGCGGCTGCTCATCGCGGACGAGCCCACCAGCGCCCTGGACGTGACGGTGCAGCAGACCATCCTCGACCAGATCGGCGAGATGACGAGGGAGCTGGGCACGGCCGTGCTCCTCATCACGCACGACCTCGGGCTCGCGGCGGAACGCGCCGAGCGGGTGATCGTGATGCACCGAGGCAAGGTCGTGGAGCAGGGCCCCGCGCGGCAGATCCTCGAGGATCCGCAGCATCCGTACACCCAGTCGCTCGTGAAGGCGGCGCCGTCGGTGGCGGTGGCACGGCTGCGCCCCGAGGCCTTCGTCCGCGACGCGTCGACAGGCTCAGCGTCGCAGTCGGCCCCTGGGTCCCTGAGCTCGTCGAAGGGCAACATCGTCGAGATCGAGAACCTCACGAAGGTGTACCCGGTGCGCGGCAAGCACGAGGACTTCGTCGCCGTCGACGACGTCTCGCTCGCGATCCCGCGCGGGGAGACCGTCGCGATCGTGGGGGAGTCCGGATCGGGCAAGACCACGACCGCGCGCATGCTGCTCAAGGTCATCGAGCCCACGAGCGGCCTCATCCGCTACGAGGGCAAGGACATCTCGACACTGAGCCGCGCGGAGACGAAGGACTTCCGGCAGCGGGTGCAGCCGATCTTCCAGGATCCGTACTCCAGCCTGAACCCCATGTTCACGATCGAGCGTCTGATCGCGGAGCCGCTGGAGTTCTACAAGCGGGGGAGCGGGGCGGAACGGCGCACGCGCGTGCGGCAGCTCCTGGACGACGTCGCGCTGCCGCAGTCGATGCTGCGGCGCTACCCGTCCGAGCTCTCCGGCGGCCAGCGGCAGCGTGTCGCGATCGCGCGGGCGCTGGCCCTGTCGCCGGACCTCATCGTGTGCGACGAGCCCGTGTCGGCGCTCGACGTGCTCGTGCAGGACCAGATCCTGCGGCTGCTGGGCGACCTGCAGCGCGAGTACGGGCTGAGCTACCTGTTCATCTCGCACGACCTCGCGGTGGTGCGGCTCATCAGCGACTACGTGTGCGTGATGAAGGACGGGAAGCTCGTGGAGGCTGCGTCGTCGGAGGAGATCTTCACGAACCCCCGCGACCCCTACACGCGCCGCCTCCTCGCCTCGATCCCCGGCAACGAGCTCAACATCGCGTCCTGATCGTCCCTGACCCGAGACCCCGGTTTCGCGCCGAAACCCCGCCCTGCCTCCGCGGCGAGGGCGGGGTTTCGGCGCGGAAGCGGGGTCTCGGCGGTCCCATTACCGCAGCATCGAAGATTGGTCAAGGATTGCGCTTGCCATGTCGCGAGATCGCGTCTATAGTTGGTAGTTGCGCTCGCTTCTCCCTGCCCTCATATGGTGGTCGGCATCTCGTGAGCTTCTGAGCGCACTCCACCTGACGACAAAGGAATCGAGAAGCCCTGCGGGGCTCACGGAGGTTATTCCCTTGGCTGCTGCTCCCAACGCATCCACATCCACCACCACCAAGAACGGACGCGGAGCTTCCCGTCTCTCGTTCGCCAAGATCTCCGACACGCTGACGGTCCCCGACCTTCTCGCCCTGCAGACCGAGTCCTTCGGTTGGCTGGTCGGCAACGACGCCTGGAAGGCGCGCGTGGCCGAGGCCAAGGCCGCCGGTCGCACCGACGTGAACGAGAACAGCGGTCTGGGCGAGATCTTCGAGGAGATCTCCCCGATCGAGGACCTCGGCGAGACGATGCAGCTGTCGTTCACGAACCCGTACCTCGAGCCCGAGAAGTACTCCATCGAGGAGTGCAAGGAGCGCGGCAAGACGTACGCGGCCCCGCTCTACGTCGAGGCCGAGTTCATGAACCACCTCACGGGTGAGATCAAGACCCAGACGGTCTTCATGGGCGACTTCCCGCTGCAGACCGACAAGGGCACGTTCATCATCAACGGCTCCGAGCGCGTCGTCGTCTCGCAGCTCGTGCGCTCGCCGGGTGTCTACTTCGACAAGACCCCCGACAAGACGTCCGACAAGGACATCGTCTCGGCGCGCGTCATCCCGAGCCGTGGTGCCTGGCTCGAGTTCGAGATCGACAAGCGCGACCAGGTCGGCGTGCGTGTCGACCGCAAGCGCAAGCAGTCCGTCACGGTCTTCCTCAAGGCGCTGGGCATGACCAGCGAGGAGATCCTCGCGGAGTTCGCCGGCTACACCTCCATCGAGGAGACGCTCGCGAAGGACACGATCGTCACCAAGGAAGACGCGCTGCGCGACATCTACCGCAAGCTGCGTCCGGGCGAGCAGGTGGCCGCCGAGGCCGCCCGCGCGCTGCTCGACAACTTCTACTTCAACCCGAAGCGCTACGACCTCGCCAAGGTCGGCCGGTACAAGATCAACCACAAGCTGGGTCTCGACACCCCGCTGACGGAGTCGGTGCTGACGGTGCAGGACATCGTCGCCACGATCAAGTACCTCGTGCGTCTGCACGCGGGCACCGAGGAGACCTTCGAGGGCATCCGCGGCGGCAAGAAGACCGAGATCCGTCTCGCGACCGACGACATCGACAACTTCGGCAACCGTCGCATCCGCGCGGTCGGCGAGCTGATCCAGAACCAGGTCCGCACGGGTCTGTCCCGCATGGAGCGCGTCGTCCGCGAGCGCATGACCACGCAGGACATCGAGGCCATCACGCCGCAGACCCTGATCAACGTGCGCCCCGTCGTCGCCGCGATCAAGGAGTTCTTCGGAACCTCGCAGCTGTCGCAGTTCATGGACCAGAACAACCCGCTCGCGGGTCTGACCAACAAGCGTCGTCTGTCGGCCCTGGGCCCCGGTGGTCTGAGCCGCGACCGCGCCGGCGTCGAGGTCCGTGACGTCCACCCCTCGCACTACGGCCGCATGTGCCCGATCGAGACGCCGGAAGGCCCGAACATCGGTCTGATCGGTGCGCTCGCGACCTTCGCGCGCATCAACTCGTTCGGCTTCATCGAGACCCCGTACCGCAAGGTCGTCGACGGTGTCGTGACCGACCAGATCGACTACCTGACCGCCTCCGAGGAGGTCGACTTCAACATCGCGCAGGCCAACGCGCCGCTCGATGCGAAGGGTCGCTTCCGCGAGAGCCACGTGCTCGCGCGCCCCAAGGGCGGCAGCGGTGAGGTCGACCTGTTCCTCCCGGAGGAGATCGGCTACATCGACGTCTCGCCGCGCCAGATGGTGTCGGTCGCGACCTCGCTCGTGCCGTTCCTCGAGCACGACGACGCGCAGCGCGCGCTCATGGGCGCCAACATGCAGCGTCAGGCCGTGCCGCTGCTGCGCAGCGACTCGCCGCTCGTCGGAACCGGTATGGAGGGCTACACCGCCATCGACGCCGGTGACGTGATCACCGCCGAGAAGGCCGGTGTCGTCTCCGAGGTCTCCGCGGACCGCGTCGTGGTCATGCTCGACGAGGGCGGGACGCAGGAGTACCACCTGCGCAAGTTCGACCGCTCGAACCAGGGCACCTCCTACAACCAGAAGGTCGTCGTCAACGCCGGTGAGCGCGTGGAGGTCGGAGAGGTCATCGCCGATGGCCCCGCCACCGAGAACGGCGAGCTCGCCCTCGGGAAGAACCTCCTCGTCGCGTTCATGACGTGGGAGGGCTACAACTTCGAGGACGCCATCATCCTGAGCCAGGACCTGGTGAAGGACGACACCCTCTCCTCGATCCACATCGAGGAGTACGAGGTCGACGCCCGCGACACCAAGCTCGGCAAGGAGGAGATCACCCGTGACCTCCCCAACGTCAGCCCGGAGCTGCTGAAGGACCTCGACGAGCGCGGCATCATCCGCATCGGCGCCGAGGTCCGCCCCGGCGACATCCTCGTCGGCAAGGTCACGCCGAAGGGCGAGACCGAGCTGTCGGCCGAGGAGCGTCTGCTCCGCGCGATCTTCAACGAGAAGAGCCGCGAGGTCCGCGACACGTCGCTGAAGGTGCCCCACGGTGAGCAGGGCACGATCATCGCGGTCAAGGAGTTCAACGCCGAGGACGGCGACGACGAGCTCGGCTCCGGCGTGAACCGCCGTGTCGTGGTCTACATCGCCCAGAAGCGCAAGATCACCGAGGGCGACAAGCTCGCCGGCCGCCACGGCAACAAGGGTGTCATCGCGAAGATCCTCCCCATCGAGGACATGCCGTTCCTCTCGGACGGCACGCCGGTCGACATCGTGCTGAACCCGCTCGGCATCCCTGGACGAATGAACTTCGGTCAGGTGCTGGAGACCCACCTCGGGTGGATCGCCAAGCAGGGCTGGAAGGTCGAGGGCACTCCGGAGTGGGCTGGGAAGCTCCCGCAGGAGGCGTTCGAGGCCGCACCAGGCACGAAGGTCGCGACCCCGGTGTTCGACGGTGCGAGCGAGGAGGAGATCTCCGGTCTCCTCGACTCGACGCTCCCGACGCGCGACGGCGTCCGTCTGATCGACTCGAGCGGGAAGACGCAGCTGTTCGACGGCCGCTCCGGCGAGCCGTTCCCGGCGCCGATCTCCGTGGGCTACATGTACATCCTGAAGCTCCACCACCTGGTCGACGACAAGATCCACGCCCGTTCCACCGGTCCGTACTCGATGATCACCCAGCAGCCGCTCGGTGGTAAGGCGCAGTTCGGTGGACAGCGCTTCGGTGAGATGGAGGTGTGGGCCCTCGAGGCCTACGGTGCGGCGTACGCCCTCCAGGAGCTCCTCACGATCAAGTCCGACGACATCCTCGGCCGCGTCAAGGTGTACGAGGCCATCGTCAAGGGCGAGAACATCCAGGAGCCCGGCATCCCGGAGTCGTTCAAGGTGCTCATGAAGGAGATGCAGTCGCTCTGCCTGAACGTCGAGGTCCTCTCGGCTGACGGCACGCTGGTCAACCTCCGCGACACCGACGACGAGGCGTTCCGCGCCGCAGAGGAACTCGGTATCAACATCTCCAGCCGCTTCGAGGCCGCCTCGATCGACGAGATCTAATCCTTCGACGGGCTCAGCCATCCCCGCGATGGCTGAGCCTGTCGAAGCCCAGACTTCTCAAAAAGAATTTCCGACACAGGAGAACTAGTGCTCGAGTCCACAACCTTCGATGAGCTTCGCATCGGCCTGGCGACCGCAGACCACATCCGCGCGTGGTCCTACGGCGAGGTCAAGAAGCCCGAAACCATCAACTACCGCACCCTCAAGCCGGAGAAGGACGGTCTCTTCGGAGAGCAGATCTTCGGCCCGTCCCGCGACTGGGAGTGCGCCTGCGGCAAGTACAAGCGCGTCCGCTTCAAGGGCATCGTCTGCGAGCGCTGCGGCGTGGAGGTCACCAAGAGCTCCGTCCGTCGTGAGCGCATGGGTCACATCGAGCTCGCCGCTCCCGTCACCCACATCTGGTACTTCAAGGGCGTGCCCTCGCGCCTCGGCTACCTGCTGGACATGGCGCCGAAGGACCTCGAGAAGGTCATCTACTTCGCCGCGTACATGGTCATCTCGGTCGACGAGGACGCTCGCCACCGCGACCTGGGCACCCAGGAGAACAACATCCGTCTCGAGCTGAAGACGCTCGGCGACCGCCGCGACTCCAAGATCGCGGAGCGCCTGGCGAAGCTGGAGGAGGAGCTCGCGACCCTCGAGGCCGAGGGTGCCAAGGCCGACGCCAAGAAGAAGGTCAAGGACGCCGCCGAGAAGGAGATGTCGCTCATCCGCAAGGGTGCCGACGAGGCGATCCTGAAGCTGGAGCGCGTGTGGGAGGACTTCCGCACGCTCGAGGTCGGTGCCCTGCGCCCGGAGGACGACGTCTTCCACGAGCTGCAGGACCGCTTCGGTCAGTACTTCGAGGCCTACATGGGTGCCGAGGCGATCCAGCGTCGCCTGGCCGCGTTCGACCTGGCCGCCGAGGCCGAGAGCCTGCACCTGCAGATCTCGGAGGGCAAGGGCCAGCGCAAGATCCGTGCGATCAAGCGCCTCAAGGTCGTCAACTCGTTCCTCGAGACCGGCATGAGCCCGGCCGCGATGGTGCTCGACGTCGTCCCGGTGATCCCGCCGGAGCTGCGTCCGATGGTGCAGCTCGACGGTGGCCGCTTCGCGACCTCCGACCTGAACGACCTGTACCGCCGCGTGATCAACCGCAACAACCGTCTCCGTCGCCTGATCGACCTCGGTGCCCCCGAGATCATCGTCAACAACGAGAAGCGGATGCTGCAGGAGGCCGTCGACGCACTGTTCGACAACGGCCGTCGCGGTCGCCCCGTCACGGGTACCGGCAACCGTGCCCTGAAGTCCCTGAGCGACATGCTCAAGGGAAAGCAGGGTCGCTTCCGCCAGAACCTGCTCGGCAAGCGTGTCGACTACTCGGGCCGTTCGGTCATCGTCGTCGGCCCGCAGCTCAAGCTGCACCAGTGCGGTCTGCCCAAGCAGATGGCGCTCGAGCTCTTCAAGCCGTTCGTCATCAAGCGCCTGATCGACCTCGGTCACTCGCAGAACATCAAGGCTGCCAAGCGTGCCGTCGAGCGCACCCGTCCCGAGGTCTGGGACGTGCTCGAGGAGATCATCCGCGAGCGTCCGGTGCTGCTGAACCGTGCACCCACCCTGCACCGTCTCGGCATCCAGGCGTTCGAGCCGCAGCTCGTCGAGGGCAAGGCCATCCAGCTGCACCCGCTCGTCTGCGCGGCGTTCAACGCCGACTTCGACGGTGACCAGATGGCTGTCCACCTGCCGCTGTCGGTCGAGGCTCAGGCCGAGGCCCGCGTGCTCATGCTCGCGTCGAACAACATCCTGAAGCCGTCGGACGGCCGTCCGGTGACCCTGCCCTCGCAGGACATGATCATCGGTCTGCACCACCTGACGACGGTCAAGGCCGGCGCCAAGGGCGAGGGTCGTGCCTTCGGCTCCGTCGGCGAGGCACAGCTCGCGTACGACGAGGGCACGCTCGACCTGCAGGCGAAGGTCCGCATCCGCATCCCGGGTCTCGCCTTCCTCGAGGGCGAGGCTCCCGAGGGCTACGAGAAGCACGGTCTGGTCGACGCTTCGCTCGGTCAGGCGATCTTCAACGACGCGCTGCCGAAGGGCTACCCGTTCGTCCGCGAGCAGGCCGACAAGGGCAAGCTGTCGCAGATCGTCAACAAGCTGGCCGAGGAGTACCCCAAGGTCGAGACGGCCGCCACGCTGGACCGCATCAAGGATGCCGGTTTCTACTGGGCGACCCGTTCGGGTGTGACCGTCGCGCTGAGCGACATCCTCACCCCGCCGAACAAGGCGGAGATCGTCGCGGGTTACGAGAAGCAGGCCGCGAAGGTCCAGTCCCAGTACGAGAAGGGCCTCACGACCGACGCCGAGCGTCGTCAGGAGCTCATCAAGATCTGGACCGAGGCGACCGACGAGGTGCAGGCCGCGATGAAGGCGCACTTCCCGGAGGACAACACCATCAACCGCATGGTGTCCTCTGGCGCTCGTGGTAACTGGCTGCAGATCCGGAACATCGCCGGTATGCGTGGTCTGGTGAACAACCCCAAGGGTGAGATCATCCCGCGTCCGATCATCTCCTCGTACCGCGAGGGTCTGTCGGTGGCGGAGTACTTCATCGCGACGCACGGTACCCGTAAGGGTCTGGCCGACACCGCTCTGCGTACCGCCGACTCGGGTTACCTGACCCGTCGTCTGGTGGACGTCTCGCAGGACGTCATCATCCGCGAAGAGGACTGCGGCACGTCGAAGGGCCTCGAGCTCCCGATCGCCGCTCCGAACTCGCAGGGTGAGCTGGTGCGCGACGCGAACGTCGAGAACTCGGTGTTCGCCCGCACGCTGGCCTCCGACGTGGTGAACGCCGCGGGCGAGGTCCTGGCCGCTGCCGGCGACGACGTGGGCGACGTGCTCATCGACAAGCTGGTCGCCGCGGGCGTCGAGACCATCAAGGTCCGCTCGGTCCTGACCTGCGACTCCGCCGTCGGCGTGTGCGCGCAGTGCTACGGCCGTTCGCTCGCGACCGGCAAGACCGTCGACATCGGCGAGGCCGTCGGCATCATCGCGGCCCAGTCGATCGGTGAGCCCGGTACCCAGCTGACGATGCGTACCTTCCACACCGGTGGTTCGGCGTCGGCGGATGACATCACGCAGGGTCTGCCCCGCGTGCAGGAGCTGTTCGAGGCGCGTACCCCCAAGGGTGCATCGCCGATCGCAGAGGCCGACGGCCGCATCACGATCGACGAGACCGAGAAGGCCAAGAAGGTCATCCTCACGCCCGACAACGGCGACGAGCCCGTCGTCTACCCGGTGCTGAAGCGTGCGACGCTCCTCGTCGAGGACGGCCAGCACGTCTCGGTCGGTCAGCCCCTGCAGGTCGGCACGCTCGACCCCAAGGAGGTCATGCGCGTCATGGGTGCCCGCGAGGTGCAGAAGTACCTCGTCGGCGGCGTCCAGGGCGTCTACCGCTCGCAGGGTGTGCCGATCCACGACAAGCACATCGAGGTCATCGTCCGCCAGATGCTCCGCAAGGTCACCGTCGTCGACCACGCCGACACGACCCTGCTGCCGGGTGAGATGGTCGACCTGAAGCGCTACCAGCAGATCAACCGCGAGGCCGTGGCCGAGGGCAAGCGTCCCGCGTCCGGTCGCCCGGAGCTGATGGGTATCACGAAGGCGTCGCTCGCGACGGAGTCGTGGCTGTCCGCTGCGTCCTTCCAGGAGACGACCCGCGTGCTCACGCAGGCCGCCATGGAGGGCAAGCGCGACCCGCTGGTCGGTCTCAAGGAGAACGTCATCATCGGAAAGCTCATCCCCGCCGGAACCGGTCTCTCGAAGTACCGCGACGTCACGGTCGAGGCCACCGAGGAAGCCAAGAGCGAGCGCTACCCGAACCGGATCTTCGCATCCGACGGCGCGTACGCGGACGGCGACTTCGGCTACGTCGACTTCGACGCGTTCTCGACGGACGACATCACCCCCGGTACCTACAACTGAGGTGTGAGTGAGTGAACGAAGGCCCCGGGGTTCTCCCCGGGGCCTTCGTCGTCTCTCGGCGCGGTCGGGGTGTGCACAGCGTCGGAGATCCGGCGCGGCGCGCCGCCGGTGGGGCTCATCCATCGGGGTGTCGGGCGTCATCTCCGAAGCTGTGACCGGGGCGAGCGCGGTAGGGTCGGCGAGTGAGCACTGAGACTTCCCCCGGCGGCGCGGCCGTCGTCATCGGAGACGCCTTGATCGACGAGATCCGGGATGACAGCGGCGTCCGCGAGTTCGTCGGCGGGGCAGCGCTGAACGTGGCGGTCGGGCTGCGCCGGCTCGGAATCCCGACGACCCTCATCGCGATGGTGGGGGAGGACGTCGCCGGCGCGCACATCCGCGAGTACCTGGCCGATCACGGCGTGCGGCTGATCGCGAGCGCGGCCCCGCACGGGTCGTCGCGGGCGGTCGTGACCCGGGCCGCGAACGGCGAGCCGAGCTACGTCTTCAACCGCGCGGCCCAGGAGCGGACCATCCGGTACGCGGACGAGGCGAGGGCCGCTATCGGCGACGCGGACATCGTGGCCGTGAGCTGCTTCCCCTTCGACGTCCCCGAGGAGGTCGACGCCCTCGCCGCCGCAGTCGAGGGCGCGCGGCTGGCGATCGACCCGAACCCGCGCACCGGCATGCTGTCCGACCGCGAGGAGTTCGTCCGCGGCTTCGAGCGGTTGGCCGCCAGGGCGGACCTGGTGAAGGTCGGCGCCGACGACGCCGCGGTGCTGTATGACGGCGACCTCGACGCCCTGCGCGCGCGACTCCGGGGCCTTGGCGTCGCGGCGGTGCTCGCGACGGCCGGAGCGGACGGTGCCGTGCTCGAGTCGGACGCCGGGTCGGTCTCGGCCCCGATCTCGGCGCTGCCGGGTCGCGTGGTCGACACCGTGGGGGCCGGGGATGCGACGCTCGCCGCCGTCGCTGCCGGCCTGGTGGAAGGCTCCCCGAAGGCGGCCGAGGGCTGGTCCGCCCTGCTCGAGCGCGCGATGGATGTCGCTGCCGCGACCTGCCGTGCAGAGGGCGGGCTGCTGCGCACGCCGGAGTCGCTGGCCGCCGCCGACCGCGGCCTGTACGGGAGCTGATGCCTCGATTTCTCGCGCCCGCTTCCGGCAGGTATGATTGTTCTTCGTGCCCCCGGTTGGCTGTTCAAGTCGGACGGGTGCGCTCTGGCGAGTTACCCAAGTGGCCAAAGGGATCTGACTGTAAATCAGCCGTCTTCGACTTCGGGGGTTCGAATCCCTCACTCGCCACCAGTATGGGAAGGCCCGGAATCCGAGGAAACTCGGTGACTGGGCCTTCTTCGTCACGAACGCTCTCTGCGACGGACCGCGCCGCTCGAAGGGTCGGCGGACGGCGCGACGGACGGCGCGGGCCCGCCCGCGTGCTGCTGCCGGTACCGCGGCTACTCGGCGGCGAGGAGCCAGACTCGTCTAAGCGGAAGATCGGCGCGTATCGCCTCCGGGAGGTTCTCGTAGACCCGGAGTACGGCATCGACGACGTCTGAGGACGTCCACAGCCGAACGCGGAATCGTTCCCGCTGCAAGGAATGCCGGGCCGAGGATGACACACCGTCCCACGCGACCAGCAGGCCCTGCTCGGCGCCCACGTGCTGCATGGTGCCGAGCAGGTCTCTCACTACAGGGTCGGAGACCTGGCCGCCTGACTTCACCTGAGCGATGAGCTTGGGGGAGTCCATGCCGAGCAGTCCGCGCCCCGCGACGATGTCTACACCTCCATCGGCTCCGCCCGTCGATGCCTCGCAGACGAATCCTTCCGCTTCAAGCACTGCCTGTACGAGCACGGTGAGCTGGTGGCCTTTGAAGGTTTCTGAGATCCGGGTGAGGATCTGGTCGCGCGCTTGTTCGGCGATGTCCGGTAGCGCCTCCGGCTCGTCGACGTCGTCTTCGCCCTGGGCAGAGGGGGCATTGAGGCTTGGTGCGGGTTTATAGGGCAACTGGCCCGGATCTGTGCGGGTCCTCATCAGCGTCTCGAGCCGAGCGACAGCATGGCCACGGCTCGGGGCGAACACCGTCAGCGCGCTGCCCAACGTGTAGAGGAGGTCCTGCTTGATGGATGATCTCGGGAGGTCGGTCACGGCCCAATCGACCCGGATGATGTGCCGCTTGGATGGGTCTGCCTCGTCAGCGAGGTACTCGTAGCCACCGGTCACACAGCCGATGGCAACCTCACCGGTGGTCTTCATCGGCAGGGCCATGACATCGCCGGGTTGAATGCGGCCTCGTAGTGCCCACAACTGACCGGTGTAGTTCGCGCGCCGTCCGAGGGAGTCCTCAGGGAACGTTGCGGTGACGAGTGCCTGAATGTCCGCACGGGTACTGCATGGGGTGAGGTCTGGGACCTCGGCCCAGCCGCCGCCTGCGACGTTCTCGCTGAGCGCCCATGCATCGCGCTCTCCGTACCGTCCGGTCCGAACCACCCAGGCTGCCGTCATCGTGCACCTCCATCCATGAGCATGCCACTAGTTCCGTCCGCAGCAGGCATCGACGAGTTCAGCCCGCGCGCGGGTCTCAGGCGGCCGCAGAGCGCGACCGGCCTCACCTCCGCGCCGAGTTCCTAGACTGGAGCGATGCGACCTCTCACCGAAGCCGACGTCCGGGCCTCGTTCGTGAACGCGGACGCCGACGAGCTGCGCGTCATGGAGATGCCGCACGACTTCCTCCTCGTGGACTGGGATTACCTCGACTTCTTCGCCTGGCGCGACCCGAGTGCCGGAAAGCGCGGCTACATCCTCATCCCGCATGAGGGGCGCGTGGTCGGCGTCGTGCTGCGGGCTTCGGAACCAGGGCGTGGGCGCTCCGGCATGTGCAACATCTGCCACACGATGCAGCCGGGCAACCAGGTGGCGCTGTTCGCGGCGCGACGCACGGGAGAGGCGGGGGAGCGCGGCGACTCGGTCGGCACCTACATCTGCGCCGATCTGTCCTGCCACGAGAACGTGCGCCTGGCGCATCCGCTCGCCCCGAACGAGATCCGCGCGGCGGGACAGGTCGACTACCGACTCGACGGCACCCGGCGACGGATGGAGCGGTTCGTCGCTCGCGTCTGGGACGGCTCCTGAGCGCGACTAGCCTGGAGGCATCCGCCTGTGCTCGAAGGAGAAGCCATGAGTGATGCCATCCTGTTCGCCGTCGACGAGGGGATGGCGCGGCTGACGCTCAACCGTCCGACCCGCCTCAACGCCTTCAACGCCGATCTGGCTTATGCCTGGCGGGACGCGACGGTCGAGGCGACGTCGCGCGACGACGTGCAGGCCATCCTCATCGACGCGGCGGGACCGGCGTTCTGCGCGGGTGGTGACGTGATCGACATGGCGACGACCATGGGGTCGTCCGGGGCGGAGATCACCGCGCTGGCGGAGGTCATCAACACCGGGATCCGCGCGCTCACGGAGTCGAGCGTGCCGGTGGTCGCCGCCGCGCACGGGACGACGGCCGGCGGCGGACTCGGCATCCTGCTCGCCACGGACTACGCGGTGGTGGGCTCCCGGTCGCAGCTCGGGAGCCTGTACGCGAACATCGGCCTCACGCCCGACCTCTCCGTGTCGGCCCAGCTCGCGCGGGCCGTCGGACAGCGCCGCGCCCTCCAGCTCGTGCTGCAGGATCGACTGCTCACCGCCGCGGAGGCCCTCGACTGGGGCCTGGTGGCAGAGGTCGTGGAGGGCGAGGACGGCAGGACGGAAGCCGACCGGGTCCGCGCGCGGGCCGAGGAGGTGGCGCGGTTCTGGATCGCCGGGGCCGCTGACGCGTACGGGCAGGCCAAGCGTCTGGTGCGGTCGCAGCCGGAGCGCACGTTCGCCGAGCAGCTGAGCGAGGAGGCCCGGTCCATCGGCGCCGCCCTGGAGACCCCGGATGCACAGGCGCGGGTCGCGGCGTTCGCGGCGGCCTCCGCGAAGAAGGCTGGCTGACTCCTCCTCCCCAGTCGCGGCGGCTCACGATCTTCCGGCCGACCTGCGGGAAGCCGGAACAAGCGACCCCGCGCGTGGCAGGATGAAGGCATCGCCGCTCGACGAGAGGATCCCCATGTCCCATCCGGACACCGCCCGGCTGCAGCCGCAGGGTGACAAGAAGAACATGTCGCTGCTCATCAGGGGCTCGCTGTGGGTCGCCATCGGCGCTCTCATCGCCGCGGCCCTGGTCTGCGTCGTGTGGGTGCTGGTCGGAGATCAGAACGGCCTCATCGGCCGCGCCTTCCTCACGATCCTCCTGCTCGCCGCCTTCGCCGGGATCGCCATCCTCGAGGCGGGCCTCGCGCCGAACCGGCCGGACTGGCTCCAGCTCGCGAGCATGGTCACCTGGGTCATCGCGCTCCTCGTCGGCCTCGTGAAGATCTGGCTTCCGGAAGACGGCCTCTACTTCGGCGCCGAGCGCTTCTTCCAGCTGCTGCTCGTGATCGGGATCCTGCAGCTCGCACTGCTCCACGTGCGGCTGTTCACCCGTGCCGCGCAGCGCCATGTCACGACCTTCACGAAGGTGATCCACATCGTGACGATCGTCTTCCTCGGCGCCCTCGTCGCCCTGCTGGTCTTCTTCCTCGCGTTCCCCAACACCTTCGACTACACCGAGCTGTACTGGCGCATCGTCGTCGCCCTCACGATCCTCGTCGCCGTCGGGACGACGCTCATCCCGCTGCTGAACGCCCTGTTCGCGCCGAAGAAGGCCCCTGCCGCCCGGCCCGTCGCCTCCGCGCCGTCCTGGCCCACCTACGCCGACGGGATCACACCCCTCCCGGTCCTCCCGGACGGGAGCCCGGACTGGAATGCGTTCTACACGGGGTATCCCTCGGCGGCTCCGCAGGCGCTCGGCCAGGCGCCCGCCGCGGCGTTCCCTGTGGCGGCACCGCCCCTCGCATCGGCGGCTCCGGTCCTGCCCGACTTCGCGGCTCCTCCCGCTCCGGGGCCCGTGCCGCCCGTGCCCGACCAGCCTGCTCCACCGCAGCCGACTCCGCCCTCGTCGGCACCGGCCCACCCGGCCCCGCCCCAGCCGGCGTCGCCCACCCAGGGCGAGCCCCCGGCCTTCCCGCCGCCGCCGCCCGCACCCTCGCACCCGGCGCCGTGACCGACGTTCTCGAGCTCCGCGCGCTCGCGGCCGAGATCGCCGAAGAGGCCGGTGCGCTCGCCCGAGCCCGACGCCGTGAGGGCGTCCGGCTCGCCGCGACCAAGTCGACCCTCGCCGACATCGTGACCGAGGCCGACCGCGAGGTGGAGGCGCTCATCCGCGAGCGACTGCGCGCGGCGCGGCCGGCGGACGGCTTCCTCGGTGAGGAGTCAGGGGCGGCCGCCGGCGACAGCGGCATCACGTGGGTGGTCGACCCCATCGACGGCACGGTGAACTACGCCTACGGCATCCCGGCGTACAACGTGAGCATCGCGGCCGTCAGCGGTCCTGCGGAGCCCGACGCCTGGGAGGCGCTGGCGGCCGCCGTGCACGCGCCCGCTGTGGGGGAGACCTTCACGGCGGCGCGCGGCCACGGTGCCTGGTCGGACGGCGTCCGGCTCGCGGTGACCGAGGCGACCGACGCCGGTGCACTCCTGGCGACCGGATTCGGCTACGACCCGGCGACCCACGACGGCGACCTCGCGACGGTCCGTCGGGTGATGCCGATCGCGCGCGACCTCCGCCGCATGGGATCGGCGGCTCTAGACCTGGCTTACGTGGCGGCGGGCCGACTGGACGGATACTTCGAACGCGGGCTCAAGCCGTGGGATCACGCGGCGGGTGCCCTGCTCGTCCAGGAAGCGGGTGGGCGCGTGAGCCGGATCGACCGGGAATCGCCCCGGCCCTTCCTGATCGCGGGTGGCGTGACCCTGCACGACCGACTCCGGGATATCCTCGATGAGGAAAAACCCTGACCGATCCATGGCTTTCACAGGAGGATCGGGGTAGTGTTTACCCGATCGTTACTTTCACCACCCGAAGGTGAGAGTTGTCATTGCGCCCCCGAGCATCACGAACGACCGAGAGACTAGTTTTGCCCTTCGAGAACCCCCAGGCTGCCGCTGCGCCCACGCGCCGGTCCAGCCGCCCTCGCACTGCGGCCTCCGAGGCCTCGGCGAGCGGGTCGACGGCACCCCTCGCTGACGCGGAGACCGTGATCGCCCTCGCTGCTGTCATCCCACTATCCCGTCGCGCTGCGCGTCAGCGCCAGGCCGAGGTGCCCCCGATCCCGGTCGCACCCGCGGAGCCCTTCATCGCCGCGGCTGCGCCCGCCATCGCCGATGTCCCCGCGGTGCCCGTCGTCGCCGAGATCGTCGAGAAGTCCGACGACGCGGTCCCGGTCGAGGACATCGCGCCGGCGTCCGAGCCCTTCGTCGCCGAGGCCGATGCCGAGGGGGACGCGTTCGAGCGGGCTTCCCGCGCCTTCCGCACCACCGGCTCCATCCCGACCGCGTCGACGTCCCGGCGTTCGGCCTTCGCCGCGAACACCGCATCGCAGGCCGCGCCGAAGATCGACACCGCAGGCCTCGCGGCCGTCGGCCCTCGCCGCACGCGCCGCATCCGCAAGACCCTCGCCGCGGGCGCCACTGTCGGCGCGATGGGACTCGCCGGGCTCCTGGCCGTATCCATGACCCTGCCCGCGGAGGCCGTCGCGGCCGCCCAGGGCGGATCGCTCGCCTCGACGTCCCTCGTCAGTGCAGCCGCCGCCGACGCGGCAAGCTCGGCGGAGGATGAGATCCAGGCTTTCGTCGCGCCGTCCGGCGTACAGAACGAGCCGCTCTCCCGCGCCGACAACTTCAGCACGGTCTCGCTCGTCGAGGTCGCCGCCGAGCAGGGCATCAACTACTCCGGTGACATCTTCACGAACGACCCGGATGCCGCCATCCAGTGGCCGTTCCTCGTGGGCGTCGGCATGAGCTACGGCTACGGCATGCGCAGCGGGCGCCTGCACGAGGGCATCGACTTCGTCCCCGGCAACGGTGCGCCCATCCAGGCCATCGCCGACGGCACCGTCCGCATCGCGACCGAGCAGGGTGGCGCCTACGGCGTCACGGTGTACATCGACCACGTCATCGACGGGTCGGTCATCACGAGCCACTACTCGCACATGCAGTACGGCTCGCTGCAGGTCAAGGCTGGCGACACCGTCAAGGTCGGCGACATCGTGGGCAAGACCGGCAACACCGGCCGCTCCTACGGTGCGCACCTGCACTTCGAGCTCATCGTCAACGGGACGACCATCGACCCGATGCCGTGGCTCAACAAGAACGCCGGACGCACGTCGCTCACCTCGGAGGAGTGACCGTCTCGATTTCATGAGGACGCCACAGGGATGGTATTCTCGTGTGGTTACCCCGCGAGGGGCAGCACGCCCCGATAGCTCAGTGGCAGAGCACTTCCATGGTAAGGAAGGGGTCGTCAGTTCAATCCTGACTCGGGGCTCGGAGTTCGCATCTGCGATGCGGATGCCGTGCGGCAGGGTAGCTCAGTTGGTGAGAGCGCACGACTCATAATCGTGAGGTCGCGGGTTCAAGCCCCGCTCCTGCTACAGAATGAAACCCCCGGAACCTTCCGGGGGTTTTGTCGTTCCCCGCAGGCGGATCGTCTCTGCGATCGATCGCCGCTCGGCGCGACCGCTGCCTGACGAGCCACACGGACACGCGGACGTCGAGAGCGCACATGCGGGAGAGGATCTGGCGGCGTCGACTGCGCTCTCACTCGTGAAGCGGAGGCGTCGCTGACCCGGTTTGAGGAGGTCGCGCAGCGCCCGCTCGGATGCCCGGTTCGTCGTCTCCGACCTCCGTGCCGGGATACCGTCCTCACCCTGCGCGCAGCGTCCTAGAGTGTGTGACGCGTCGGCCCCACAGTCGGCTCCGAGATGGCGGGCATCGAGGGACGAGGTCTGCCGTGTCTGCACCCGATCGCCGTACGAGCATCGTGTTCCGGGACGCCCGCCGAGCCCTGGAGGAAGCCGTCGCGGACGGGCGCGGTCATTGCCTCGGGCTCGAGACGCTCGCGCCGCAGGAGTCCTGGGACGTGCTGGTCGCCGAAGGCTACGGGCGCGCGTTGCTGACCGGCGCCCTCGCCGGGGCGCTCGGCGGGCTGCTGCGGCACGGCGTGACCGTCGCCGACGTGCTGAGCTGTCCTGCTGTCCCTCTCGGGGTCGAACTCGGGCCGACCGCCCTTCGACTCGTCAGGGGATGGCTCGCGGACGGTGTGGCCGAGATGGACGATGCCGCCGTATCCCGGACGACGGTGGCCGGCGTGGCCGACGATCTCATCGGTGCCTCCGACGCGGCCCTGGCCGTCGGCGATGCCCACCGGGTGGCCGTGCTGGTGTTCGCGATCGCGGCGGTCGGCACCCACGCCGTCTGGCGTGCGGCGTGACGCGCGCTGTAGCGCCGACCGCGGACGACGATCATCCGCACGAGACCTCGGTCGGCCGGTTCCGTAGCCGCCGGTCGGGCGCCGGGCCTCGACCCGCCTTGTCAACCCCCTCGGTCCCGGTAGCCGGCCCGCCCAGACTGGCCGTCCGGATCCCCAACGTCAGGAGGCGCCATGTCCGACACGTCGAACAGCCAGGACGACCAGGAGGAGATCGAGGCCATCGGCGTCGACCCCGACTTCGTCACCACCGATCACGACCCCGAACCCGACGAGCTTCCGGCGACGGGCGGCGGGGAGGACGACGACGACATCGACGTCGCCGACCTCCCCTAGCGCGGGCTACCTGCCTGTGGGCGCCGAGCCGGTCTCTCCCGGCTCGGCGTCCGTGCGTCCGGCATCGACGCGCCCGGCCGTGCGGAGCTCCGCCTCCAGACGCTCCGCCTCCTCGCCGCTGATCGCCTCACCGCGGGCCACGAGTCCGGCCTGATCCGACAGCGGGATCTGCTTGAGGAACAGCGACAGGATGAGCGCGAGGGCGATGAAGGGCACGAGGTACCAGAACACCGGGGCGAGGGCATCCGCGTAGGCGGTGACGATGCCGTCGCGCACCTCGTCCGGGAGGCTGTTCAACGTGGCGGGGTCGATCGTGGATGCGGCCTCGGACGCGGCCTCCGGGGATGCCCCGGCGCCGGCGAACACACCGAGGAGGTTCTCGGTCAGCCGCGTCGTGAAGATCGTGCCGAACACCGCGGTCCCCAGCGAGGCACCGACCTCGCGGAAGTAGTTGTTCGTGCTCGTGGCGGTGCCGATCTCGCCCGCCGGGACGGCGTTCTGCACGACGAGTACGACGACCTGCATGATGAGGCCGAGCCCGGCGCCGAAGACGAACAGGAACGCGCAGATCAGCCAGATCGGCGTTTCCGCCGACAGGGTGGTCATGGCGACCATCGCGATGCCGGTGATGATGGTGCCGAGGACCGGGTAGATCTTGTACTTCCCGGTCTTCGAGATCGCGATGCCGGAGAAGATCGAGGTCCCCATCAGGCCCACCATCATTGGGATCATCAGCAGCCCGGACGCGGCGGCGGATGTGCCGGACGACATCTGCAGGAACGTCGGGACGAAGCCGATCGCCGCGAACATGCCGATGCCGAGGACGAGGCCGATGGCGGTGGCGTTGACGAAGATCGGGTTGCGGAAGAGGCTGAGCGGGATGATCGGGTCCTGCACGCGCGACTCGGTGATGACGAACGCCGTCGCCGACACCACGAGGCCGGCGCCCCAGGCCCAGGTCGCGAGGGAATCCCAGCCGAACGCGGCGTCGCCGCCGAAGTCGGTGAAGAAGATGAGGCAGGTCGTGGCGGCGGACAGGAAGAGCACGCCGAGGACGTCGATCGGCTTCTCCGCCTTCTTGCTGGGGAGCTTCAGGGCCACGAGGGCGATGAGGAACGCGGCGATGCCGACCGGGATGTTGATGTAGAACGCCCACTGCCAGGTCATGTGGTCGACGAAGAAGCCGCCGAGGAGCGGTCCGGCGACCGCGGAGAGGCCGAACACCGCACCGAGCGGGCCCATGTACTTGCCGCGCTCGTTGGCCGGCACGATGTCGGCGATGATCGCCTGCGAGAGGATCATGAGTCCGCCGCCGCCGAGACCCTGGAGGGCGCGGAAGACGACGAACATCCAGAAGTCCGTCGCGAACGCGCAGCCGACTGATGCGAGCGTGAACAGGGCGATCGCGACGAGGAAGAGCGACCGCCTGCCCAGCACGTCGCCGAACTTGCCGTAGATGGGCATGACGATGGTGGTGGCGAGCAGGTACGCGGTGGTGATCCAGACCTGATGGTCGACACCGCCGAGCTGGCCGACGATGGTGGGCATCGCCGTCGACACGATGGTCTGGTCGAGGCTCGCGAGCAGCATGCCCGCGATCAGGGCGCTGAAGATGATCCAGATGCGGCGCTTCGTGAGGAGGAAGGGCGCATCCGCGGTGGCGGTGGCGGACATCAGTGGTCTTTCTCTGAAGAGGAGTAGAGGTCGCGCGCGAGGCGCAGCCGGCGGGCGATGAGGTCGGCGAACGGTTCGGTGGAGTGGTGGTGCAGCAGCTGCTCCATGCACAGGCGCACGAGCGCGCCGACGGAGTGGACGAGCACCTCCGCGCGCAGCTCCGCGTCGGGCCCCGTGTCGATGCGGCGGGCGACGAGGGCGATGTCGCGCCGCTCGTGCTTCTCCTGCTGCTCGAACGCCGCGCGCAGCAGTCGCGGCTCCTGTTCGATGACGGCGAACAGTTCCGCGGCGTGCTCGATGGGGTCGAAGAGGGCGAAGCGCTCGACGGTGAGCTGCACGAAGTCGTCCAGGAGATCGCCGTCGCGCTCGAGGAAGACCGCTTCGAGCTCCTCCTGGCGGGAGTCGATGACGGCGAACCCGAAGACGGCGTTCTCCTTGCTCTCGAAGTAGTTGAAGAACGTGCGCCGGGAGACGCCGGCGTCGGCGCACAGCTCCTCGACCGTGAAGCCGGCGAAGCCCCGCTCGGTGGTCAGGCGGCGCGCGGCCTCGGTGAGGGCGCGCGTGGTCCGCCGCTTGCGCTGTTCGCGGGTGGATTCTGCACTGTTCTCCATAAAGTGCAACTTTGCACTCTCAACCTTAGAGTGCACTGAGAGTCGCCGCCGAAAGGCGAACCGAAACTCGTTCGGAGAAGTTTGTGACATTCTGTGCTCCCCGACCGTCTTAGTGGTGTCGTGAGAACACGGCCCGCGCGGGAACCGCGTGGTCACACGGATGAAGGAGCTCGAGATGGCGAACGTGACTGGGGGCACCCAGCCCAAGGCTCAGGTCGTTCCGACGTCGCAGGGGGCGGCGGGGAAGACCACGATCGAGGATGCGGTGGTCGCGAAGATCGCCGGCATCGCGGCGCGGGAGGTCGACGGCGTCTACGCACTCGGCGGTGGCGCCGCACGCATGATGGGCGCGATCCGCGACGCCCTCAACACGACCGACCTCGCGCAGGGGATCAGCGTCGAGGTGGGCGAGACGCAGGTGGCCGTCGACGTGACGATCGTGGCGGAGTACCCGGTGTCCCTGCAGAAGGTGGCCGACCAGGTGCGGGCCGCGATCGACCGGGCCATGGTGGAGCTGGTGGGCATGGAGGTCGCCGAGGTGAACGTGACCGTCAATGACGTGCACATCCCGTCCGACGACGACGACGAGGCACCGGAGGCGCGAGTCCAGTGAACGCCTCGGTGATCGGCGGAGCTGCGGCGACGGTGCTCGCGCTGACCTGGATCGTCTGGGGGTTCTGGGCGTTCCTGCTCGTCACCCTCGCGATGCTCGTCGGCGCCGTCGTCGGCCGCATCGTCGACGGTCGCCTGGACGTGCGGGCGCTCGCCGACGTGGTGCGCGGGCGGCGATCGTCCTCATGAGCGTCATGCAGACGGGCGGGCCGACGACCGTGGCGGGGGCCACGGTCGTCGAGGCCCGGGCGCTGCACCGGCTCGCGGTCGGAATCGTCCGGGATGCCACGCGGGTCGGCGCCGGAGACGTGAGCGTGCAGCTCGCGGACCGCCGCGGCGACCTGAGGGTTTCCGTGGAGGTTCCGGTCGTGCTGGCTCGTCAGGGCACCGACCCCGTGAGCGCACGGGCGGACGCCGTCCGCGACGCCGTGGTGCAGGGAATGCGCGACCTGGCAGCGCGACGCGTGGGAGCGGTGGATGTGCGCTTCCGTGGCGTCCGACGGGAGATGCAGAGGAGAGTGACATGACGGCGAACACAGCGACGGCGCGGCGGCTGCTGCGTCGAGAGGCGAGGGCGACCCGCCGGGGCCCGGCTATCGCGCTCGCCGTGGTGCTGACGGTGCTCCTCCTCGTTCTCCTGGGCGGCACAGTCGGCTGGTCCCTCGACGAGGGGTTCCGCACGCAGGTGCGGGCGTGGTTCGCACCCGTCGCCGCGATCGCGCACACGGCGCCGGCGCTGCTCACGGCGGGCGCCGTGCTCGTCGCGCTCGCCCTGCTCCTGCTCGGAGCAGCGGTGCTGCCCGGTCGTCGTGCCCGCCGCACGCGTCTCGACGCGCGGGCGGCGCTCGTGATCGACGACGGCGTGCTCGCCGACGCCGTCGCGGACGGCGTCGCACGCCGGCTCGGCGTGCCACGCGGCCAGGTGCGCGTGACCGTGGGACGACGCACGGTGCTGATCCGGGTCACGCCCACGAGCGGGGTCCCGGTGGATCCGGCTGCCGCGGAGGACGCGGCGGGGCGCGTTCTGGACGAGGCCGGGTTCCGGCTCTCGCCGCGAGTGCAGGTGGCACCGGAAGGGGTGATCGCATGACGTCGGCAGGGACCGTCGCGAACCGGATCGTCCTCGTCGGAGGAGCCGCGATGCTCCTGGCCGGGGGCGTCGTCCTCCTCGCTGCGGGACTGCGGGGCGCGGGGGCGCTTCCGGCCCCCGCCGAGGATGTGCTCGCCCAGGCCGACGGTGTCGTGGCGTGGTCGGGGGCCTGGGGTCTCGAGATCCCGGGCGCCGGCTTCGTGCCGCTGTGGGCGCTCGCGGGGCTCGCCGCCGCGGTGCTGCTCGTCGTCCTCCTCCTCGCGTTCCTGCTCACCCGCAGGCCGCGGCGGGAGCGCACCCTTCTCCGGCTCGCCGGTGAGGGCGGCACCACCACCGTCGACCGGAGTGTGGCAGAGCAGCTGCTCGCAAGCCCCCTCGCCGATCGAGCGGACGTGCTGGCCGCCCGGGTGACGAGCCGGAAGGTCGGTCGCGACATCGCGCTCGGTCTCGTGGTGACGCCGCGCCCCGGCGCGGCCCTGGGGCAGGTGCTCGCCGCCGCCGACGCCGTCGTGCAGGAGTGGGACGCCGTCACGGGGACGCGGATGCCGCTCGTCGTGCACATCGCCGACCGCGGGTGGCGAGAGCTCTTCCGGTCGCGGCAGCGGATGCGCCGCTCGCTCGCGGCCACGCAGACGACGGCACCGCACGAGCGGAAGGCCGCACGGACGTCGACCCCGACCGTCGGGGTCGTGTGAGGAAAGGAGGCGCCATGAGCGCGGAGGACAAGATCAAGGCCGCAGCCGAGAAGGTGGCAGGCAAGGCCAAGGAGGTCGTCGGCGAGGTCACCAACAACGACAAGCTCGTCGCCGAGGGCAAGGCCGAGCAGGCCAAGGGCGACGTCAGGAACGCGGCCGAGGATGTCAAGGACACGTTCACTAAGTGACGGAAGGGGAGGAGACGCCCGGAGGGGCGTCTCCTCCGCCCGCGCGCGTCGGGTCGTCTCGATCCGATCCGGCGTGGGCTCCGAACGGCTGGTGAACCGTGAACGAGGGGTGGGGGAATGGCAGCCGATCGCTGGGGCGAGGCGCTGGAGCAGGCCGGGGACCGCATCGTCGCCGGTCGTGCGATGGATGGGGACGTCGCCGCGTTCGCGGTGCTCGTACGCAGGTACACCCCGATGATGAGGGCGTACACGCAGCGGATGCTCAACGCGTCGGCGGAGGTCGACGACATCGTGCAGGACGCGTTCGTGACCGCATGGCAGCGGTTCGGCGAGCTGGAGGATCCGGCGAAGGTCAAGAGCTGGCTCATGCGGATCGTGAGTCGCAAGGCGGTGGATTTCCTGCGCCGTACGCGGCCCGCCCTCGACGTGGACGAGCTCGATCGTCCGGCACCGCCGCAGACCACGCCTGATGCGGTCGTCGAGGCGCGAGCGGGCGTGGCGGCCCTCGGTGCCGCTCTGCGTGCGCTCCCGGAGGCCCAGCGCGAGTGCTGGGTGCTGCGCGAACTCGGCGGCTACAGCTACGACGAGATCGCCGAGGAGCTCGGCATCCCCGTCAGCACGGTGCGCGGACTGCTGTCCCGCGCGAGACGATTCCTGATCACACGGATGGAGGGGTGGCGATGACCGAGCACCACGAGGACGATCGGCTGCGCCGCCTCGGCCTGGAGCCCGCCGACCTGGACGGGTACACGATCGACGACCTCAGCGACTACCTGGAGGCCGGACGCACCCCGAGGAACCCTGCGATCGAGGAGTCTCCGGGGTGCCAGCTCGCCCTCGACGCCCTGGAGAGACTGCGGGGTCTCGGGACCGCGCTGATGGACGAGGAAGCGGCGTCCGCACCGCCCGCGGACGAGAGCTGGGTGGACCGGATCCTCAGCGGCATCGCGATGGACGCCCAGGCGGGACGCCGCATCCCCTTCGCCGACGACGATCCGGACGTGGACCTGGCCATCACCGAGGGCGCTGTCCGCGGACTGATCCGTGCCGCTGAGGAGGCTGTGCCCGGCGTGCTGGTCGGCCGGTGCCGGCTGGACGGCGACGTCACCGAGCCCGGAGCGCCCGTACGCGTGGCGATCGACGTGAGCGTGCGCCTCGGCGACCCGCTCCGCCGCGTCGCCGACCGCCTGCGCGCAGAGGTGGAGGACCGGCTGCGTCGTCATACCGACCTGCAGGTCGCGGCGATCGATGTCGCGATCACCGACGTCAGGGAGGGGGCATGATGACCGGCGCCCAGCTGTCGAAGGAGGAGCGCGCGGGTCTCGCGCTCCGGATCGAGGCGGCGCTGCGCGCCTGCTCCGGGGTGCGCGGCGTGTACCGATCGGGGTCCCTCGTCTCCCACCTCCTGCGTGCGGGCGCATCGGTGTGGGGGAACGAGCGCGGAGCGGAACCGATCGTGGCCGTCGCTGCCGGAGCGGACGGTGTGGCGGTGGAGGCGGCGATCGGCGTCGACGGGCGGGTGCGCAGCGTCGCGACGCTGCGGCATGCCCGTGACGCCGTGGACGCGGTGCTGCGTGCCGAGGGCCTGCGCCGCGGCAGCATCACGCTCACCGTCGCCTACGTGCAGAGCGCCGTGGAGCCGGCGCCGGGGGAGCGCCGCCGTCGGTGACGGCGGCGCTCCGCGGGTCAGACCAGGCCGCGGAGGCCCTCGACGAGCGGCGTCGTCGGGCGGCCGATGAGGCGGCGGAGGGTGCCGTCGGTGTCCGCGAGGGCGCCGTCGCGGATGCCGGCGTCGAGGGCGACGACGAACCCGGCGGTGCCCTCATCGAGGCCGGCGGCACGGAGCGCCGCGAGCTGCTCGTCTGCGGACAGCGGGACGAAGGCGACCTCGCGGCCGGTGACCGCTGTCATCGCGGCGGCCAGATCGGCGTAGGTCCACGCGACGTCCCCGCCGAGCTCGTAGACGGCACCGAGGTGGCCGTCCTCGGTGGCGACGACGGCCGCGGCCTCGGCGTAGTCCTTCCGGTTGGCGGAGGCGACGCGGCCCTCCCCGGTGCCGGCGCTGAGGGTGCCGGTCTCGGCCGCGCGCGCGAGGTCGGCGGCGTAGTTCTCGGTGTACCAGTTGTTGCGAAGGATCACCGCGGGCAGGCCCGCGGCTGCGATGAGCTCCTCGGTCGCCTTGTGCTCGGGGGCCAGGACGAGCGAGCTCGTGCTGGCCTTCGGAGCGCTCGTGTAGATGAACTTCGACACGCCGGCGTCCTTCGCGGCCTCGATCACCGCCTGATGCTGCGCGACGCGCTGGCCCACCTCCGAGCCGGAGATGAGCACGACGGTGTCCACGCCGTCGAGCGCCGCCGCGACCGACGCCGGGTCGGTGTAGTCGAGACGGACGACGGGCACGCCGAGGTCGGCACCCTTGGCGACGTCGCGCGCGCCGGCGCGGATCGCCTGTGGGTCGATGCCGCGCTCGAGCAGGGCGGCGACGATGAGGCGGCCGAGGTGACCGGTCGAACCGGTGACGAGGATGGTCATGGGAGTCCTTTCGTAGCTGACTCCCCGGACAACCCCCGCACCCGAGCCGCGCATTCCTTTCGGCGGGTACCCACTTTTCGGTAAGGTACCCACATGACGGTGAGTTTTGCGCAGATCCGCGACTCGCAGCCCGCTCTCTTCGATCAGGGGTGCGGCACGCGGGTCGTCCTGGACCACATCATGAGCAAGTGGGGCGTTCTGGTGCTCTCCTGCCTCTCCGACGGCACGCGGCGCTGGGGCGAGCTGCGTCGGGAGGTCGACGGGATCAGCGAGAAGATGCTCGCGTCGACCCTGCGCACGCTCACCGACGACGGCCTGGTGCACCGCGAATCGCTGCCGACCGTGCCGCCGCACGTCGAGTACAGCCTCACCCCGCTGGGGCGTGACCTCATGGAGCGGATGCTGCCTCTGATGGAGTGGGTGGCGGCGCATGCCGATGGAATGCTCGGGCGCGACTGATCCACGGAATCCTTCGCATATCCTCACGCGGCACGTGGAATCCGTTGCTGGAACAAAAAGATTGACGGGATACCGCGGCCGGCCGTACTGTTCAGAACATGGCAACGACGCCCATCCACCTCGAACGCCCCGACGGCAAGGGCCTGGCTGCAGGCACCCTCGGCCTGTGGGGATCCACCGTCATCGGGCTCGCCTCCACGGCCCCCGTCTACTCGCTCGTCGCGACGCTCGGCTTCGTCGTGCTCGCCGTCGGCGCCCAGGCGCCGATCGCCTTCATCATCGCCTTCGTGCCGATGCTGCTGATCGCCTTCGCGTACCGCGAGCTCAACAACGCCGTCCCCGACTGCGGCACCACCTTTACCTGGGGCACGAAGTCCTTTGGCCCCTGGGTGGGCTGGATGGGCGGCTGGGGCGTCGCGGTCGCCGGCATGGTCGTGCTCGCAAACCTCGCGCAGATCGCCTCCGTCTACTTCTGGTCGCTGATCGGCCAGGACCTCGAGAACAACGACTGGCGGGTCGTCGTGGTGGCGGTGCTGTTCATCGCCGCGATGACCTGGGTGAGCTGGCGCGGCGTCGAGATCGGCGAGCGCATCCAGAACGTGCTCCTCGCGATCCAGTACCTCGCGCTGGCGATCTTCATCGTCGCCGCCCTCTGGCAGTTCTTCACGGGCGACGCCCCCGACGCCACGCCGTTCGCGTGGGAGTGGCTTAACCCGTTCGGCTTCACCGACTGGTCGGGCTTCACGGAGGCGATCCTCCTCGCGCTCTTCATCTACTGGGGGTGGGACACCTGCCTCGCCCTCAACGAGGAGACGAAGGACCCGAAGCGCATCCCCGGCCGGGCCGCGGTGCTCACCTGCATCATCCTTCTGGTGACGTACGTCGCGGTGACGATCGCCGCGATGATGTACGCCGGGCTCGGCGAGGACGGCACGGGGCTCGGCAACGAGGCCAACGCCGACGACTTCTTCCTGGCCATCAAGGACGGCCTGCTCGGACCGTTCGGCTGGGTGCTGGTGGTCGCGGTCATCATCTCGGCGATCTCGTCGACCCAGACCACCATCCTCCCGACGGCCCGCGGCACGCTCGCGATGGGCGTGTACCGAGCGCTCCCCGCGAAGTTCAAGGACGTGCACCCGGTCTACAAGACACCGTCGTTCTCGACGATCGTCATGGGCGTGGTGGCTTCCCTCTACTACGTCGGCATGACCCTGATCAGCGACAACATCCTCCAGGACTCGATCCTCTCGCTGGGCCTCGCGATCGCGTTCTACTACGCCATCACCGGCTTCGCCTGTGTCTGGTACTTCCGCGCCGACCTGCGCCGCTCGGCCCGCGACCTGTTCTTCAAGGGCATCTTCCCGCTGCTCGGGGCGCTGCTGCTGACCGGGGCGTTCGTGCAGTCGGCGATCGACATGTGGGACGTGGACTACGGCTACACCGTGCTCTTCGGCATCGGCGGCACGTTCGTGATCGGCATCGGGTCGCTCGCGATCGGTCTGGTCCTGATGTTCCTCTGGTACCTCTTCCCGCGGTCGAAGCGGTTCTTCCGGGGCGAGAGCCTGAACCGCGAGACCGAGGTGATGGTGCCCGAGGACCCGGGCGCGATGATCCGCTCGGTCGACGGCGGCATCTGAGGCGCAGGGTGCGCGCGAGGCTGTCCTAGGCTGGCCTCGTGCGCATCCGGCTCGACATCGCCTACGACGGTACCCATTTCCGCGGCTGGGCGACGCAGCCGACGCTCCGCACGGTGCAGGGCGCGCTGGAGGCGGCTCTCGCCCGGATCGTGGGCTCCGCGGTGCGGTTCGTCGTCGCCGGACGCACGGATGCCGGCGTGCATGCGAGCGGACAGGTCGCGCACGTGGATCTCGACGAGGCGCAGTGGGCGCGGATCCAGGCGCGCCACGGCCGCGCCGCCGAGGATCCGGCGGGCAGCATCGCGGCGCGGATGCGTGGGGTGCTCGGCGCCTACCCCGACGTGACGGTCATCCGCTCCTCTCTCGCCCCCGAGGGCTTCGACGCGCGCTTCTCCGCGGTCTGGCGCCGCTATCGCTACCGGCTCGCCGACGACCTCGCCGGGTACGACCCGCTGCGACGGCTCGATACCACCACCATCCGGGGCCGGCTGGATGCGGAGGCCATGGACGCCGCCGCCCGGACCCTCATCGGTCTGCACGACTTCGCGGCCTACTGCAAGCCGCGCGAGGAGGCCACCACCATCCGGACGCTGCTCGACTACCGGTGGCAGCGGGACGCGGAGGGCGTGCTCGTGGCCGAGGTGAAGGCGGACGCGTTCTGTCACAGCATGGTGCGGGCGCTGGTCGGCGCGTGCGCCGCCGTGGGGGAGGGGCGGCTCGATGTGGACGACCTCGTCGTGCTCCGCGATGCGTTGACACGGACGAGCGCGTTCAAGGTCCTCGCCGCCCGCGGGCTCACGCTCACCGAGGTCGGGTATCCGGCCGACGAGCTGCTGGCGGCCAGGGCCGCGCAGACCAGGGCCCGACGCGACCGCGAGAGCGACTGAACGCCGGGCTCGGGAGCCGGGGCACAGATGGGGCGGGTAGCGTGGGGACGATCATGAAGGTCATCTCCTACAACCTGCGCAAGCACCGCGCCGCGGGCGAGCTCGCGGCGCTCGTCGATGAGCATGATCCCGACATCCTCTGCCTCCAGGAGTGCGACGTCCCGGAGCTTCCGGATCGGATCGGCGGTCTCGTCCTGGCGGATGCGACGCAGGGCAACAGGCTCGGCCTCGCTCTCTTCTATCGCGAGAGCACCTACCGTCTGCTCGGCATCCGCACCCTCGGCCTGAAGAAGTCGCTGCACGATCGCATCGCCAAGCCCGCGCACGAGCGGGTCCTCGGCGCCCGCCTGCGCGACATCGACGATGGCGGAGAGTTCATCGTGGCGTCCTTCCATGCCGCCCCCCTCACCGCGCTGAACTCCTTGCGCCGGCACCAGATCCGCGCCGCGCTCGCCGAGCTCGCGACGCTGGGCGAGGGGCTGCCGCAGCTCATGGTGGGGGACTACAACTACCCCGTGTTCAAGGAGAACCTCGGGCAGGCGGTCCGAGACCAGGGCTACGCCCTCTCCCTCAGCGACGACCACACCTACACGCGGTACCGCGTCTTCCGCGGACACTACGACTTCGCGACCTCGTCCGGCTTCGAGATCGAGCGCATCACCACGCTGCCGCAGCGGTCCAGCGATCACCGGCCGATCCTCGTGACCGTCCGGCCGGACTGACGACGCCGGTCCGAGCCGGTTTGGGAATGCCGTTCCGGTGGCGTATGCTGACTCTTTGGTGCCCTTCCCTGCCTGCGGGGAAGATGCACATCCGAACGTGAGCCCTCCACTGGCGTGTTCCTCCCCAGCAGGAAGAACCACCCCGGAGTGGGATTCACGAACACCTCCGTTCGACAAGAAAGCAGCACTATCGTGACGCGCACTTACACCCCCAAGGCTGGCGAAGTCCAGCGCGACTGGGTCGTCATCGACGCCACCGACGTCGTTCTCGGCCGTCTGGCTTCGCACGCGGCGACGCTCCTGCGTGGCAAGCACAAGCCGACCTTCGCCAACCACATCGACTCGGGTGACTTCGTCATCATCGTGAACGCCGAGAAGGTCGCGCTCACGGGTCAGAAGCTCCAGAAGAAGATGGCGTACCGCCACTCCGGCTACCCGGGCGGCCTCAAGGCCGTCAGCTACGCCGAGCTCCTCGAGAAGAACCCGGTCCGCGCAGTGGAGAAGGCCATCCGCGGCATGCTCCCGAAGAACAGCCTGGGCCGCCAGCAGCTGTCGAAGCTGAAGGTGTACGTCGGTGCCGAGCACCCGCACGCCGCACAGCAGCCCCAGCCGTACACCCTCGACCAGGTCGCCCAGTAAGCGCCGTACAGACTAAGGACATACTCGTGGCTGACATCCAGGACTCCACCGAAAACCTCCAGAACTTCTCGACGTCGACCCCGGAGACCGACGCGGTCGAGGCGGCTCCCCGCCCCGTGCTGAGCGTCCCGGGCGCCGCTGTCGGCCGTCGCAAGCAGGCCATCGCCCGCGTGCGTCTGGTTCCCGGCTCGGGCACCATCACGGTCAACGGCCGTACGCTCGAGGACTACTTCCCGAACAAGCTGCACCAGCAGCTCATCAACGACCCGTTCACCGCGCTGAACCTCGCCGGTGCCTACGACGTGATCGCCCGCATCTCGGGTGGTGGCGACTCCGGCCAGGCCGGCGCCCTGCGTCTCGGCATCGCGCGTGCCCTCAACGGCATCGACGCGGAGAACAACCGTCCGACCCTGAAGAAGGCCGGCTTCCTCTCGCGCGACGCCCGCGTCAAGGAGCGCAAGAAGGCCGGACTCAAGAAGGCCCGTAAGGCGCCTCAGTACTCGAAGCGTTAAGGTCCACTGCTCCGATGCCGATCTTTGGCACGGACGGCGTGCGAGGACTCGCCAATGGCATCCTCACCGCCGACCTGGCGCTCACCCTGGCCCAGGCGACTGCTGTCGTCCTGGGCCAGGGCCGTACGGCGGAGGCTCGCAAGGCCGAAGGCAAGCGACTCACCGCCGTCGTCGCCCGTGACCCGCGGGTCTCCGGGCACTTCCTGACCGCTGCGGTCGCCGCGGGCCTCGCCTCCTCGGGGGTCGATGTCCTCGAGGCAGGGGTCATCCCGACGCCCGCTCTGGCGTTCCTCGTCGCTGATCGGGATGCGGACTTCGGCGTGATGATCTCCGCATCGCACAACGCGGCGCCCGACAACGGGATCAAGATCTTCGCCCGCGGCGGCCGCAAGCTCCCCGACGTGGTCGAGCAGCGCATCGAAGAGGCCATGCACGGCGAGATGCTGCGTCCGACCGGCGCCGGCGTCGGTCGCATCGACCGTTTCTCCGACGCGGAGGACCGCTACGTCGTCCACCTGCTCGGCTCGCTGCCGCACCGTCTCGAGGGCGTCCACGTCGTGCTCGACTGCGCCCATGGTGCCGCTTCCGGAGTCTCTCCCGAGACGTTCCGCGACGCCGGCGCCGAGGTCACCGTGATCGGTGCCGACCCCGACGGCTGGAACATCAACGACGGCGTCGGCTCCACGCACCTCGACAACCTCGCCGAAGCCGTCGTCCGGCTCGGCGCCGACGTGGGCATCGCGCACGACGGCGACGCTGATCGCTGTCTCGCGGTCGACGCGCAGGGCAACGTCGTGGACGGCGATCAGATCATGGCGATCCTGGCCCTGTCGATGAAGGAGCGCGGACGCCTCACCGACGACACGCTCGTCGCGACGGTCATGAGCAACCTCGGTCTGCACGTCGCGATGCGCGAGCACGGCATCACGGTGCGCCAGACGGCCGTCGGCGACCGTTACGTGCTGGAGGACATGAACGAGGGCGGGTACGCGCTCGGCGGCGAGCAGTCCGGCCACGTCATCATGAGCGAGTACGCGACCACGGGCGACGGCCTGCTCACCGGACTCCACCTGGTGGCCGAGATGGCGCGACAGGGCAAGTCCCTCGCGGAGCTCGCTTCGGTCATGACGGTCTACCCGCAGCTGCTGATCAACGTCCGCGACGTCGACAAGGATCGCGTCGCCGAGGACGAGGTCGTGCAGCAGGCGGTGCGCGATGTCGAGGCCGAGCTCGGCGACACCGGGCGCGTGCTGCTGCGCAAGTCCGGCACCGAGCCGCTCGTGCGCGTGATGGTCGAGGCCGCCGACTCCGAGTCGGCCCGGGCCTACGCAGAGCGTCTCGCGGCCGTCGTGCAGGAGCGCCTCGCGCTCTAGGACTGTCGTCTCCGAACCGGTCGGTCGCCTCTCGGCGGCCGGCTGGTTCGTCGTCTCCGGGCCGAGGCGGTCAGCCGCCGAGCTGTTCGATGTACCGCAGCAGCACGCCTTCACGCAGCGCCCATGGCGAGACCTCCAGCTCCTCCACGTCCAGCGCGCCCATGGCGGCATGCAGCGACACCGCCGCCGCCACGATCTGGAAGGTCCGGTCGGGCGTGATCCCCGGGAGCTCCTGCCGTGCCGACGCGGGGAGGCGCGCGAGACGCGGGATCCACGACCCGAGGGACTCGCGGGGGAGCAGCATCCGCTCGATGCCCGACCAGCCGGGGACGGGGTAGCCGACGAGCCGGGCGAGTGAGCGGATCGCCTTGGAGGAGCCCACGACGTGGTCCGGTCGGGGGAGGCTGCGGAACCGCGAGGTGACCGCGTCGAGCGTCGTCAGGGCGTGCGCCCGGAGGCGCTCCACGTCGCCCTCACCCGGAGGGTCCTGCGGAAGGAACTGCACGGTCATGCGCCCGGCTCCGAGCGGGACGGACGCGGCGACGTCCGGAACCTCCTCGGCACCGGCGGCGATCTCCAGGGAGCCGCCGCCGATGTCGAGGAGCAGCAGCTGGCCGGCAGACCACCCGAACCAGCGCCGCACGGCGAGAAACGTGAGCGCGGCCTCGGTCTCCCCGTCGAGCACCTGGAGCGGCTGGCCGAGGACGGCCTCGATGCGGGCGATCACCTCGGCCCCGTTGCGGGCATCGCGGACGGCGCTCGTAGCCGTGGCGAGGAGCGCGTCCACGCGTTCCTCCTCCGCCACCCGGCGCGCCTGCGCGACGGCTGCTTCCAGGGCCTGCACACCCTGCTCCGCGATCGCCCCGTCCGGTGTGAGGTAGCGCATGAGGCGCAGCACGGTCCGGTCGCTCGTGGTGGCGAGCGGTCGTCCGCCCGGCCGCACGTCGGCGGCGAGCATGTGGACGGTGTTGGATCCGATGTCGAGGACTCCCAGGCGCACGGGATGAGGATACTCGCGCGCGGTTACGATGGACGACGTGACCACCGCCGACCCCACGCTGCCGCTGTCGCCGTACCGGGAGATCGGGCGCGCGGAATGGGCGCGTCTCGCCGCCGGACTCGATCAGCCCCTGACGGAGACCGAGGTCGTGGAGCTGCGAGGCATCGGAGATCGCCTCGACCTCACCGAGGTCCGCGAGGTGTACCTCCCGCTGAGCCGGCTGCTGAGCCTGTACGCGAGCGCCACGAAGCAGCTCGGTGCGGCCACCTCGTCGTTCCTCCAGGAGGACGACACGACCACGCCCTTCGTCGTCGGAGTCGCCGGCTCCGTGGCCGTGGGCAAGTCGACCATCGCCCGGCTCCTCCGCGAGTTGATGAGCCGCTGGCCGGGGACGCCGCGGGTGGAGCTGGTGACGACGGACGGCTTCCTCTACCCGAACGCCGAGCTCGAGCGCCGCGGCCTCATGGATCGCAAGGGCTTCCCGGAGTCGTACGACCGCCGTGCGCTGATCGAGTTCCTCACGGAGGTCAAGAGCGGAGCCCCTGAGGTGCGGGCGCCGTTCTACTCCCACATGCGCTACGACATCGTCCCCGATGCGCACGTCGTGGTGCGTCGCCCCGATGTCGTCATCGTCGAAGGGCTCAACGTCCTGCAACCCCCGCCCGCCCCGAACGACGTCGCGGTCAGCGACCTCTTCGACTTCTCGATCTTCGTGGACGCCGACACCGCCCACATCGAGAAGTGGTACGTCGACCGGTTCCTCGCCCTGCGGCAGGGAGCCTTCAGCAACCCGTCGTCCTACTTCAACGTGTTCGCGCACCTCACCGACGAGGAGGCGATCACGACCGCACTGGGATATTGGAACGAGATCAACATGCCGAACCTCGTCGAGAACGTGATGCCCACCCGGCACCGCGCGCGCCTGATCCTGCGGAAGAGCGCGGATCACGACGTGGAGAGCGTGCTCCTGCGCAAGCTCTGAGCCCCTCCGGCGGCGCTCTATTGTTCGGACGACTCGCAAAAATTCCCGCTTACCCTTATCCCCATGTGTGGAATCGTCGGATACGTGGGCCCGCGGCCCAGCCAGGACATCCTTCTCGCCGGCCTCGCCCGGCTCGAGTACCGCGGCTATGACTCCGCGGGCATCGCCGTGATCGACGGCGAGGGAACGCTGGGCATGCGCAAGAAGGCGGGCAAGCTCGCCATGCTGCGCGACTCGCTCGGCGATGCGCCCCTCAACGACGGCACGACCGGCATCGGGCACACGCGGTGGGCGACGCACGGCGGCCCGACCGACGTCAACGCGCACCCCCACCTCGCCGACGACGACAAGCTCGCGGTGATCCACAACGGCATCATCGAGAACTTCGCGGCTCTGCGCGACGAGCTCCTCGCCGACGGCGTCGTCTTCCGCAGCGAGACCGACACCGAGGTGGCTGCGGCGCTGCTCGGTCGCGAGTACGCCGGCAACGGGGGCGACCTCGCCCTCGCGTTCCGTGCTGTCGTCAACCGCCTCGAGGGCGCCTTCACCCTCCTCGCGATGCACCAGGACCACCCCGGACTCGTCGTCGGCGCTCGCCGCAACTCGCCGCTCGTGATCGGCCTGGGCGAAGGGGAGAACTTCCTCGGTTCCGACGTCGCCGCCTTCGTCGAGCACACCCGCAAGGCCCTCGCGATCGGCCAGGACCAGATCGTCTCGATCACCCCCGACGCGGTGACCGTGACCGACTTCGCCGGCACCCCCGTCACCGCCGAGCCGTTCGACGTGTCGTGGGACGCCGCCGCCGCCGAGAAGGGCGGCTGGTCGAGCTTCATGGCCAAGGAGGTCGCCGAGCAGCCGGAGGCCGTCGCCAACACCATCCGCGGCCGCATCCGCGACGGCCAGGTCGTGATCCCGGAGCTCGACGGTCTCGACGACCTGTTCGTCGGCATCAACCGCGTCATCATCACCGCGTGCGGGACGGCCTCGTACGCCGCGCTCGTCGGCAAGTACGCGATCGAGCAGTGGGCCCGCGTGGCGGTCGACGTCGAGCTCGCCCATGAGTTCCGCTACCGCGACCCGGTCATCGGCGCCGACACCCTCGTGGTCTCCATCAGCCAGTCCGGCGAGACCATGGACACCCTGATGGCCGTGAAGTACGCCCGCGAGCGCGGCGCCCGCACACTGTCGGTCTGCAACACGCAAGGCGCGACGATCCCACGGGAGTCGGACGCCGTCGTCTACACGCACGCCGGCCCGGAGGTCGCCGTCGCCTCGACCAAGGCGTTCTCGGCCCAGATCACGGCCCTGCTGCTGCTCGGCCTGCACATGGGACGGGTCCGCGGTGTGGTGGCCGACGCCTCGACCGATGTCGAGGAGCTCGCCGCGCTGCCGGAGAAGGTCGCCAAGGTGCTGGAGAGCGAGCACGAGCACGTCACCCAGCTCGCGGGCTGGATGGCCGACACCCGTTCGGTGCTGTTCCTCGGTCGTCACGTGGGCTACCCGATCGCGCTCGAAGGTGCGCTCAAGCTCAAGGAGATCTCCTACATCCACGCCGAGGGCTTCGCCGCGGGCGAGCTCAAGCACGGTCCGATCGCGCTGATCGAGCCGGGGCAGCCGGTGTTCGTGCTCGTGCCGTCGCCGCGGCACTCCGCGCTCGTGCACTCCAAGGTCGTCTCCAACATCCAGGAGATCCGCGCCCGCGGTGCCCGCGTGATCGTGGTGGCCGAGGAGGGCGACGCCGCCGTGCTGCCCTTCGCGGACGAGGTCATCCACATCCCGCTCGCCGGCCCCATGTTCGAGCCGCTGCTGGCCGTCGTCCCGCTGCAGATCTTCGCGATGGCGCTGGCCACCGCGAAGGGCCTCGACGTGGACCAGCCGCGGAACCTCGCGAAGTCCGTCACGGTGGAGTGACCGCCGACCTACCCCCTTCTGTTCACCCCACCCCTCTGCGTGCGCACGCAGAGGGGTGGGGCGTTCGTAACGGGGTGGGTGGGGAAGCCCGAGTAGGCTGAACGCGTGATCATCGGCACCGGCATCGACCTCGTGGACATCCCGAGGTTCGAGCGCACGATGACCCGGACCCCTCGACTTCGGGAGCGGCTGTTCGCCCCGTCCGAACGTGAGCTCCGGCTGCCGTCTCTGGCCGCGCGATATGCTGCGAAGGAAGCGCTGATCAAGGCGCTCGGCGGCTCCGACGGGGTGCACTGGACCGAGATCGAGATCGCCTCCGAGCCCTCAGGACGACCGCATTTCGTGCTGTCCGGATCCACGGCCGAGGTGGTCGAGGAACGGGGGATCCTGACGCTGCACCTCACTCTCACCCACGATGCCGGCCTCGCCGCCGCGTTCGTCGTCGCCGAAGGAGCCCCGCTGTGACCGTCCCGTTCCGCGAGGCCACGATCGATCTCGATGCGATCGCCGACAACGTCCGGCACTTCCGTCGCCTCACCGGCGTGGAGGTGCTCGTCGTGGTGAAGGCGAACGCGTACGGTCACGGCGCGGCCGCCGCCGCTGTGGCCGCGCTCTCCGCTGGTGCGACACGGCTCGGGGTGGCCGAGATCCCGGAGGCGCTGGAGCTGCGGCGCCAAGGGGTGCACGCGCCGATCGTGGCGTGGCTGCACGCGCCGGGGGAGCGGTTCCTGGAGGCGGCGGCGGAGGGCGTCGAGATCGGCATCTCGTCGTACGACCAGCTGCAGGCCGCAGCCGCCGCCGCATCCGCGAACCGCCCGGTCGCCGTGCACCTGAAGCTCGAGACCGGGCTGTCGCGCAACGGCATCGCTCCGGACGACTGGGCGACGGTGCTCGCCGAGGCCGCCCGCCTGGAGCGGATCGGGAGGGTCAGGGTCGTGGGGCTCTTCAGCCACCTCTCCAACGCCTCGCCGGCCGACGACCGCGCCGCGCTCGCCCGGTTCGAGGAGGGTGTGGCGCAGGCCGCTGCGCTCGGCGTGCGTCCGGAGATCCGCCACATCGCCGCCACCGCCGCCGCCATCGATCTGCCCGAGACACGACTCGACGCCGTGCGCATCGGCATCGGCACCTACGGCCTCTCGCCCTTCGATGACCGCTCGTCCGCGGAGCTGGGCCTGCGCCCGGCCATGACCCTGCGCGGGGCCGTGGCGGCCGTGCGGCGGGTTCCCGCCGGTACCGGGGTCTCCTACGACTACGTGCATCGCACGGACCGCGCCACCACCCTGGCGCTCGTGCCGCTGGGCTATGCCGACGGCGTGCCCCGCAGCGCCTCCGGGAGACTGCCCGTGTCGATCGGCGGGCGCCGCTATACCAACGTGGGCCGGATCGCGATGGATCAGTTCGTCGTGGACGTCGGAGACGCCCCGGTCGCGGTCGGCGACGAGGTCACGCTCTTCGGGGATCCGACCCTCGGCGTGCCATCGGCCGGGGACTGGGCGGAGGCCGCCGGCACCATCGGGTACGAGATCGTCACGCGCATCGGTCACCGGGTACCGCGGAGGACGACGTGAGCCTGGACCCGGCGTTCCTCGGACGACGCCGGATCGCCACGTCCGAGGAGATGGAGCAGCTCGGGCTGCGCATCGGCGAGCAGCTCGAGCCGGGAGACCTGCTCATCCTCACCGGGCCGCTGGGGGCCGGCAAGACCACCTTCACCCGCGGACTGGCCGAGGGCCTCGGGGTCCGAGGGCCCGTGCAGAGCCCGACGTTCGTGATCGCCCGCACCCATCCGTCGCTCGTCGGCCGCGCCCCCCTCGTGCACGTGGACGCGTACCGTCTCGGGTCCGCGGCCGAGCTCGACGACCTCGACCTCGACCTGGAGCGATCGGTGGTGGTCGTGGAGTGGGGCCGCGGTATGGCGGAGGAGCTCGCCGACGCCTGGTGGGACATCGAGATCGAACGGCCCGTCGGGGCCGGCGAGGACGATGCCGACCTCGATCCCTCGGAGCTGGATGCGGACGCGCCGCGCTTCGTCACGATCGCCCGCGAGGAGCGCGCATGACGGCGGGGGAGCCGCTGGTCGCGGTCATCATCGAAGACGACCCCGGTGTGCGTTCGCTCCTGGATGAGGTGTTCCTCGCCGCGGGGTTCCGAACCGTGCAGGCGGGGTCAGGCCCGGAGGGTCTCGCAGCCGTGGCGGCGCACCATCCGATCATCACCACGCTGGACATCAACCTCCCGGGCATCGACGGCTTCGAGGTCGCGCGGCGCATCCGTCAGGTCAGCGACACGTTCATCATCATGTTGTCCGCCCTGGCCGACGAATCGGATGTGGTGCTCGGCCTCACCTCCGGCGCCGACGAGTACCTGGTGAAGCCCTTCCGGCCACGCGAGCTGCGGGCGCGGATCGAGGCGCTCCTCCGCCGCAACCGCTCGTCGGCCGTAGCCAAGGGGGCGCCGGAGGTCGCCAGCACCCCGCCGTCGAACGCCGCCACGGCGACCTCCGCCGCGTCGATCACCCCACTCCCGGCGGTGCCCGCCGGGGATGCCACCGTCGCCACGTGGCGAGGGCTCGTGCATCGCGACCTCAGCCTCGACCTCGACACGCGTCTCGTGCTCGTCGCCCAGCGCCCCGTCGAGCTCACCCCCACCGAATTCGACCTGCTCGCGGCACTCCTCGAGGCCGGCCGCAGGGTCTGCAGCAAGGTCGAGCTCGCTCGCGGACTGCGCGGAACCTCCGGCGACGCGTTCGACCGGGTGAGCGAACCGGACAAGCGGGCCATCGAGACGCACATGGCGAACCTGCGCCGCAAGCTCGGCGACAGCCCCACCGCCCCCCGCTACATCGAGACGGTGCGCGGTGTCGGGTACCGCCTCACGTCCGACGACCGCCCCGCCTGAAAGAAGGGGTCGAGGCCGCGGCTCCCCCACCGCGGCCCCGGATGCCTGCGAATCCCCACTCGCGCGGCCCCAGCTTCTGCGAAATCCCCAGTCGCAGCGTCGGCTCCCACTCAGAATCGTAGGACGGGAAGGCCTCCTGAAGAGCGAGAAGGGACGATCTTTGAGTAATCTTGCGTGAATGCTGAGGATCGACCGGGAGGCGGACCTTGATGATCCGCACGGTCTCGATCTGGCGGTGGCAGCTGGTGTTCACCGCGAGCATCGTGGCCATCGTGGTGATGGTCGCGGGCTTCAAGCCGCAGACCCTCGCGATCCCGCTGTTCATCGGCGGAATCGGGCTCATCGTCGTCACGACCCTCGTGGCGCTCATGGTGCCGTGGCGACGTCTGCCGCGGACGGCCGTGACCGCCCTCCCGCTGTTGGACGTGCTCGGGGTGGGGCTGACCACGAACGTGCCGGATCTCCGGCTCGGCTTCCTCTGGGTCTTCCCGGTGGTCTGGTTGGCGACCTACTTCTCGATGCCCTGGGTGTTCGCGGGCATCGTGCTCAGCGGTGGCTGTCTGGTGTTCTTCGCGGACCGCTCTGGCCCGCCGGAGGACGTGCTGCTGCGGGTGCTCACGGTCGTCATCACCCTGAGCTTCCTGGGCGTGACCGTCCGCATCGGCGCCCAGCGGTCCGGCGCGGCGCGCCGGCTCCTGCAGCGCCGCTCGGAGCAGGTGAACCGGGCGGCGGAGCGGGCCGAGACGAATCAGGAGCGCGTCACCCAGGTCATCGACGCGCTGGGCATCGCGCTGGTGGTGGTCACCTCCGCCGGTCGCATCCTGCAGATGAACGACGCCTACCGCTCGCTCTACGGCCGTGACCGCTTCGGCACGGCCCTCCCGTCCGCGTCCGTCGAGTACGACGGGCGCCGCGGAACGGCTCTGACGCCGGAGCGCACCACACTCGCGCGAGCCGCAGCGGGCGAGCAGATGCGGGAGGAGCGGGTGTGGCTGTACGACGGTGCGGGGCAGTGGCACGCCCTGGCCGTGTCCACGCAGCCCATCGCCGGCGCGCGGGAGGGGGAGCGCATCACCCTCGTCGTCATCGACGACGTCACCGCGCTCCTGGAGGCCGCCGAGGAGCGGCGGGCGTTGACCGCCGTGATCTCCCACGAGCTGCGCAACCCGCTCACCGCGATCATCGGCCACGTCGAGCTCCTGCGAGAGCGCGATGACCTCCCCGGCCGGGTGCCGGCGCAGATCGAGGTCATCGCGGACGCGGGGGAACGGCTCCAGGACCTCGTCACGAGCATGCAGGCCCAGACAGGACGAGTCTCGCACGATCCGTTCGAACCGGTGGACCTGCGCGTCGTCGTGGAGGAGTCCGCCGCGTCCTTCGCACCGTTGATGGGTGCCGCGCGGCAGGAGCTCGTGCTCGACGGGGCTGACCGGATGGTGATCACCGGCGACGCCTTCCGGCTCCGTCAGGTGCTCGATAACCTGCTCGGCAACGCCGTCAAATACACGCCTGCCGGCGGCCGCATCACGGTGCGGCTGGCGGAGCCGGACGGACATGCCGAGGTCACGGTGGCCGACACCGGGATCGGCATCGCCGAGGAGGAGCTGCCGCGGCTGTTCGAGCCGTACTTCCGCGCCGACAGCGCCGTGCGTGGCGGCATCGCCGGCACCGGGCTCGGCATGGGCATTGCGCGGGACATCGTGGTCGCGCACGGCGGCGCCATCCTCGTGGCGAGCGAGGTGGACGTCGGCACCACCGTCACCGTCCGTTTCCCCCGACGAACGAAAGAGGTCTCCGCATGACACCCCTTGTGCCCGTCAGCGTCGACGTCACCACGAGCATGGTCGCGGTGGTGACGGTGCTCACCGCGATCGTCGTCGGTCTCGCCACCCTGGCCCGGCCGAGCAGGGCGACCATCGTGTGGGGTGTCGCCTTCGGTATCGGGATGCTCGGCGCCTACCTCTGGTTGGCCGGCCATCACACCGGCAGCCCCGTGCTGCGCGCGGCCGCCTCCGCGATCGTCGTCTCCTTCGTACCGCTCGTCTGGATCGGCGTGCGGATGCACTTCGGGCGGTCGGCGCCCTGGACGCCGGTCGTCCTCGCACTCGTCGGGGTGCCCACCGCGCTGATCCTCACCGCGGGCACACGCTGGTATCTGCCGGTCTTCCACGTCGTCTTCCTGGCGATGGCGGTCTTCGCCGGTCTGCTCGCCTGGGAGCTGCTCCGAGGACAGCCGGCGTCGCGGGACGTCGTGCTGCCGCTCGCGCTCGCCGCGTGCGGCTTCGTCGTGGTCGCCGTCGTCAGCGCCGGGTCCGCCCTTGTCTCGGGAGGCGTGAGCACGGAGGAGCAGCTCAGCGCGCTCCGCGGCGTGAACGCGCTGGGGACGATCGTCGTGAGCACGTGTGCGGCGTTCACCCTCGTGCTCCTCGTGCGGGTGGAGAGCCCGGTACCGGGGGCCGACGGTGCCGCGGACCGTGCCAGGGAGCGCCTGCGCAAGGCGGCGGCGCAGAAGGACCCCGCGTGGTCGATCCTCGACATCCGTCTGGACGACCCCACCGACCTCCGCGAGGCGTCGAGCAGCGCCGGCTTCCGCCGCATCGCCGATCGCTTCCACGCGGACATCTGCGACGCGCTGCCGGCGACGGCCGATGCGGAGCGGGTCGCGGACGACCGCGCGATCGTCATCATCCACGGCAGCGACGAGGCGGTGCGGTTCCACCTGCGGGCGATCCTGGCATCCGTGTCGATCATCGACCTCGAGGCGCCGGCGAGCGGGATCCGCTCCTCCGCCAGCATCGGCTGGGCGACGGCATCCGTCGCGGGATACGACTACGACACGCTCGTCGCGGCGGCCGCATCTGCGGCCGATCGGGCACGGCACGCCGGCGGGGATCAGTGGAAGCGGGCGCAGGAGTCCGACCTGACCGCCGTCTGACGCGGGGCCTAGGGGGTCTGCTTCTCGCGCCCCCGCGCGAGTGCCGCGGTGATCGCGTCGGCGGCGCTCGCGTCGGTGTCGGCGGCCGCGGAGACGTTCTCGGCGACGACGGCCTCGATGATCTCGGTGCGCTGGATGCGGGTCTCCCGCGGGGCCTTGACGCCGATGCGCACGCTGTCGCCCTTGATGTCGAGCAGCGTGACCTCGATCTCGCCGTCGATGCGCACGCTCTCACCGATCCGCCTCGTCAACACCAGCATTCGTTCAGCCTACTGGTGCGGAGGGGGCGGCCCCCAGCGACGCGGTGGAGGAGTCGCGGACCACGCCGATCGTCTCGATCGTCAGCGATGCGGACGTCGCCTCGGTGTAGGACAGGACGGGGAGGCCGTCGGTCTGCGCCGACACGAGCCGCCGCACGGCCGGACGCAGCGACGGGGCGCATACGAGCACCGGTTCACCGCCATCCGTCTGCGTGGCCACGGCCTGCTTCACCGACGCGATCACCGCTTCCATCCGCGGCGGGTCGAAGACGATCTGCGAGCCCTCGTCGCCGGGACGGAGGCTCTCCAGCATGGCCTGCTCCAGCAGCGGCGCGATCATGACGACGCGGAGCGTGCCGTCCTCCGCGAAGCGGGAGGCGATGGCCGGCCCCAGTGCGGCGCGGGCGGCCTCGATCAGTCCCTCCGGGTCGGTCGAGACCTTGGCACGCAGCGCGAGCGCCTCGTAGATGCGGCTGAGGTCGTTGATCGGCACACGTTCGGCGAGCAGCCCCTGCAGCACCCGCTGGACCTCCGCGAGCGACAGCAGCGCGGGCGTGAGCTCCTCGACCGCCGACGGCGAGACCTGCTTGAGCGCGTCGGTGAGCTGGCGCACGTCCTCCCGGGTGAGCAGCCGGGCGGCGTGCGTCTGGATCACGCTCGACAGGTGCGTGATGATGACGCTCGCCCTGTCGATCACCGTGGCCCCGGCGAACTCCGCGCTGTGTCGCATCTCCATCGGGATCCACTTGCCCTCGAGGCCGAACACCGGGTCCAGGGCGGCGGTCCCCGGCAGGCTGTCCAGACCCTGTCCGAGTGCCAGCACCGATCCGGTCGGCGCGGTGCCCCGCCCGGTCTCGACGCCGGCGATGCGGATGACGTAGGTGGCCTGGGGGAGTTCGATGCTGTCCCTGGTGCGCACGGGCGGCGTGACCAGGCCGAGGTCGAGCGCGATGCGGCGCCGCAGCGCCTTCACCCTGGCGAGGAGGTCGTCGGGGCCGCCGGTCACCAGATCCACGATGTCCGGCGCGAGGAGGATCTCCAGGGGGTGCACCCGCATGCGCTCGATGAGCTCTTCCGGCTGGTCTGCGGGCACCGGAGCGGGGGCCAGCGCGGCCTCCGCCTCCTCCCGCTTGCGCGTCGCGGTGATGCGCTGGGCGATCAGGAGAAGCAGGGCGCCGATCGCCAGGAACGGGAGCATCGGCATGTGCGGGATGAGCGACATCACGATGGCTGCGGATCCGGCGATGATGAGGGCGTTGCGCGACTGGCCGAGCTGCGTCGACGCCGCCGTGCCCATCTCGGCCTCGGCGGTCGAGCGGGTGACGATCATGCCGGTCGAGACCGCCATGAGCAGGGCGGGGATCTGGGTGACCAGGCCGTCGCCGATCGTGAGCAGGCTGTACGTGCTGACGGCCTGGTCGATCGACATGCCGTGCTGGACGAGGCCGATCGCGATGCCGCCCACGAGGTTGATGATGATGATCACGAGTCCGGCGATCGCGTCGCCCTTGACGAACTTGGAGGCGCCGTCCATCGCGCCGTAGAAGTCGGACTCGGCGGCCACCTCCGCCCGACGCTCCCTGGCCTCGGTGTCGCTGATGAGACCGGCGTTGAGATCGGCGTCGATGGCCATCTGCTTGCCCGGCATCGCGTCGAGCGTGAACCGGGCGCCGACCTCGGCCACGCGCTCTGCACCCTTGGTGACCACCACGAACTGGATGACGACGAGGATGAGGAAGACCACGGCGCCGATGATGAGCGAGCCGCCCACCGCGATCGCCCCGAACGCCTCGATCACCTGTCCCGCGTACGCCTCGCCGAGGACGAGGCGGGTGGAGGCGACGTTGAGCCCCAGCCGGAACAGCGTCGCCACGAGCAGCAGCGAGGGGAACACCGAGAAGTCGAGCGGCTTCTTCACGAACATCGACGTGAGCAGGATCACCAGCGCGAACATGATGTTGAGGATGATCAGCACGTCGAGCAGGAACGGCGGCACCGGGACGACGAGCAGCATGATGATGCCGACGACGCCGATCGGCACCCCGAGCGTGGTGAGAAGCTTCTTCATACGGTCCTCCGGTAGGGGAGCGAGTGGATGCCGCGGGCGGCGCCTCGGCGCCGGAGCGCGTCGACGAACACGAGGACCCGTGCCACGGCGTTGTAGAGGTCTTCGGGGATCTCCTGACCCAGCTCGCAGGCGGCGTGCAGAGCGCGGGCGAGGGTGATGTCGCGGACCAGCGGGACGCCCGACTCGAGCGCCTTCTCGCGGATCCGCTCGGCGATGACGCCGCTGCCCTTCGCGACGACCCGCGGGGCGGACGTGCCGGGGTCGTACTCCAGGGCGATGGCGATGTGCGTGGGGTTGACGACGACGACGTCGGAACCGGCGACCGCGGCGATCATGCGGTTGCGGCTCACGGCGAGCTGGCGCGACCGGCGCTGCTGGCGGATGAGCGGGTCGCCCTCGGAGTTCTTGTTCTCGTCGCGCACCTCGCGCTTGGTCATGCGCGTGTGCTTGCGGTTGCGGCGCATGACGACGAACAGGTCGATCGCGGCGAGCACCAGACCCACGGCGATGGCGGTCTGCAGCAGTGCCGCGGTGCCGTCCGCCGCGGTGCCGAGCAGCCGGGAGACCGAATGGGCGCCGCTCGCCGTGAGCACGGGCATGAGCCCGGAGATGACGACCCACAGGGCGAGGGCGATGGCGGCCGTCTTCAGCAGCGCCTTCGCCCCCTCCCACAGCGCCTGCAGGCCGAACACGCGCCGCACTCCGGAGACGAGGTTGAACTGCTCGTAGCGCCCTGACAGCTTCCGCAGGTGCACGCCGCCCTGCACCACCGCGCCGAACAGCGTCACGATCGCGACCGCCGCCAGCAGCGCTCCCAGCGTGGGCAGCACCGAGGCGAGGGCCCGCCCCAGGGCGGCGAGGGCGGCTTCCGGAGAAGGCGCCTGCATGAGTCCGGCGAGGGTCACCAGCTGCTCGGTGCCGGCGGCCGTGCCCGCGGCGATGGCGGCCGGCATCATGACGGCGGCGGCGCCGATGCCGAGCCATGCCGTGAGGTCCTGACTGCGGGCGATCCGCCCCTTCTGCCTGGCCTCGCGGAGGTGCTTCTCGGTGGCCTTCTCGCTGCGCTCGCCGCTGTCCGATCCGCTCACGGCGTCACCCCCTGCATCAGGCGGAACGCCTGGGTGGCGAGGGCGTCGACGATGCCGGGGAACGCGACGTACACGGCGCCCGCGAGCAGGAGGGTGAGGAGGATCTTGACGGGGAAGCCCATCGCGAAGGCGTTGAGCGCCGGCGCCACGCGCGTGATGAGCCCGAGCCCGACGTCGGCGAGGAAGAGCACGAGGACGAGAGGGCCCGCGATCTGCACGGCCGCCAGCACCATCTGGGACACCCCGTCCACGAGCAGCTCCGTCGGTCCCGCCACGCGGAAGATGCCGTCGACCGGCACCGCGTCGAAGCTGCGGGCGAGCCCGGCGAGGATGAGCTGATAGCCGCCGGAGGCGAACAGCAGCGTCAGCGCGGTGAGGTGGAACAGCCGGGTGAACTGCGCGCCGTTGACCATCGCCGCCGGATCGAAGGCCTGGGCGAGCTGGAAGCCGCCGAACACGTCGATCAGGCTGCCCGCGGCCTGCACCGCGGAGAAGCACAGCAGCACGAGGAACCCGAGCAGGGCGCCCGTGAGGAGCTGGATCACGAGCGCGCCGAGGAACGGCCCGGTGTCCAGGCTCTCGTACCCGGGCGCGACGGCAGCCCCCACCGCGAGCGACAGTCCGATCGAGAGCATCGCCTTCACGCGCACCGGGATCGCGCCGTACGAGAACGGCGGGGCGATCATGATGAACGCCGTGATCCGCACAGCGGCAAGCAGGGTGGCCTCCAGCCACGCGAAGTCGATCGGGATGAACACGGGCTCATCCGCTCAGCAGCGACGGGATGCGGGCGAACATCTCGTTCGTGAAGGCGATGATCTCGGCGATCATCCAGTTCCCCGCGATGAGCAGGGCGATGCCCACCGCGACGATCTTCGGCACGAACGACAGCGTCACCTCCTGCACCTGGGTGATGGACTGCAGCAGCGAGATCGCGAAGCCCACCACGAGGGCCGTGATCAGCATCGGGGCGGCGAGCTTGGCGGCGATCAGCAGACCCTGGGCGCCGATGTCGAGGACGGCTTCGGGACTCATCCCACACCTCCGTAGCTCTCCAGGAGCGCCTTGATGATGAGCCCCCACCCGTCGACGAGGATGAACAGCAGGATCTTGAACGGCAGCGAGATCATGACCGGCGGGAGCATCATCATGCCCATCGACATCAGCGCCGCCGCCACGACGAGGTCGATCACGAGGAACGGCACGAAGATCACGAAGCCGATGATGAAGGCCGCCCGCAGCTCCGAGATCATGAACGCCGGGATGAGCGTGTACATCGGCACGCTCGCGGCGTCCTCCGGGTTGTCCTGCCCGGCCATCCGGGTCATCAGCGCGAGGTCTTCCTCGCGCGTGTAGTGCAGCATCCACTCCCGCAGGGGGGCCTGCCCGACGTCCACGGCCTGCGTGAACGTGAGCGCGCCGTCGATGTACGGCTGCACGGCCAGTGTGTTGATCTCGGTCAGGACCGGCCACATGATGAACAGCGACAGGAACAGCGACAGGCCCGCGAGCACCTGGTTCGGCGGGATCGTCGGGAGCGACAGCGCGTTCCTCGTCATGGCGAGCACGACGAAGATCTTCGTGAACGACGTCATCATCAGCAGCAGCGCAGGGGCCACCGACAGGAGCGTGATCCCCAGCAGGGTGAGGATCGAGCCGGAGGGGCCGCCGTCGATGCCGTTGATGTCGATCGTCACACCCTCGCCGTCGTCCGGGGTGACCTCCGCGTGCGCGGCGGTGCCGGTGAGGGCGATCAGGACGACGGCGAGGAGGATCGCGACCGCGACGAGGACGAGCAGCCGCGAGGCGCGACCGCGATCGACGGCACGGGTCGCGGTCATCGTGCGCGCCGCAGGGCCTCGGCGGTCTGCCGCCAGGTGTCGGGGGAGAGGATGGAGCCGCGGAGCGGGTCGTTGCGGTGCCGCACGCGGCGACGGAGCTCCGGTGCCGGGCTGACCGCCGGGGGCGCGCTCGTGAGTGCGGCGGCGGCGAGGATGCGGTCGAACTCGGCGTCGTCGGCCGTGCGGGTGGCCGGCGGGCGTGCCTCCTCGGACGCGGAGGGCTCCGGCCGCAGGGGCAGCCGGTCGACGACGCTCACACCGTGCTCGGTGACCCCGAGCACGTAACGGGCATCGTCGGTCTGCACGACCACGAGCTGCGCTTTCGGGCCGATGCCCTGCCGCCCGAGCACCGTGATCGCCTCGGCGTCGCGGCGCCGCGCCTGGGTCTTCGAGACCCGGCGCTGCAGGAACCAGAGCAGCCCGAGGACGGCGGCGAGCGACAGCCCGACCCGCAGCGCGAGCAGGAGGTCGTCCAGGGTCAGGCCTCGACGTTCTCGAGGATGCGGGTGATCCGCACCGCGTAGTCCTGGTCGACGACGACGACCTCGCCATGCGCGATCGTGCGGCCGTTGAGCTTGACGTCGGCGGGGGCGCCCGCGGAGCGATCGAGCTCCACGATGCGACCGGGCTCGAGGTCGAGCACGTCGCGGACCGCCATGCGGGTGCGGCCGATCTCGACCGTGAGCTCCATCTCGACACCCGCGATGCGGTGCAGGCGGCCGTCGGCTCCGGTCGGACGCGCCGGTCGATGCGTGATCCGGACCGCGAGCCGGCCGATGGTGCGCTCGGTGTGGTCGACGAGGTCGAAGAGCTGGGTCTGCGGGTCGGCGAACACGGCCGAGGCGTCGCCGACCGCGGCCTCGCCGAGCAGCCCGGGACCGAGGGCGGTCGCGGCGGCCTCGAGCGCATCCAGCAGCCGGTCGGTGAGCGGACGGTCCCTGAGACCGTCGACGAGGACATCGGCATCGAGGAGCTGCACGGCGAGCTGGGCGCTCGCCTCGCCCACGAACTGCGCGACGACCGCCTCGCCGGTGTCGCCGGACACCTGGGAGGCGCGGGCGGTGACCGGTGCGGCGGTGGGCAGTCGCGCCGCGAACGCGGCGGCGACGGCGGACTCGTAGGCGGTGGTGCTGATCACGCGGACTCCTGAGCGGGGGCGGTTTCGGGGACGGTGGCGGTCACGACGCAGGCGAGGCGGGCGCCGGCGCTCCCGACGGCCGCAGTCGCGACGGTCTGGTCGCCGACGGTGAGGAGCATCGGGCGGTCGGCGGCGTGCGGCAGGGGCAGCAGATCCCCGACGGCGAGATCGAGCACCTCGCGGGGGAGCACGCTCCGCGGCGCCAGCCGGAGGGCGATCTCGACCGGAGTCGACTCCACCTGGCGGCGCACGAGGCCAGGGGTCTCGGACCGGTCGGCGTCGGAGGCCCGCACCGCGAACCCGGCGAGCACCGAGGCGGGCAGCATGATGCTCGCCGGCACCGTCCGACCGCCGTGGCGCATCGACAGCCGGGCCACGATCACCGGCTCCCCGGCGGCGGCGACCTGCGCGAACTGGGAGCTGTACTGGATGCCGGCGACGGCGACGCCGGCAGGCAGCAGGCCGTCGAGGCTGCTGGTGAGGTGATCGATCGCGTCTCCGATCAACGACCGGATCAGGGCCTGCTCGATCGGCGTGAACGTGCGGTCCTCGGCGGTGGTGGTGACCCTGCCGCCGACCATCTGCACGATCCAGGACGTCGCGGTCGGGATCGGAACCTGCACGATCAGACGCTCGTCGGAGTCCGGCAGCGCGCACACGATCATGGTCGTCGTCGTCGGCAGCGACTGTGCATACTCACCGTACGTGAGCATGCCGACGTGCTCGACGGCGATGGTCGCGCGCACGTGGATCTTGCCGCTGAGCTGGGCCGACCACTGACGCGCGAACGTCTCGAACGCGAGTTCCAGGGTGCGGGCGTGCTCGCGCGACAGCGTCGCCGCGCGTCCGAAGTCGTAGACCTCGACGTCGGCGGTCGCCGTCTCCGCGCGCACTCGCGAGCGCACGCCGTCATCCATCACCACGAACCCGACTATCGGGCGGTGATCGGCGTGCGTTAGTGGCGGGTCAGGGGGAGGTCTGCGCGGCACCCGCAGCCGGGATCAGCGCTCGCACCTCCTCGCTGGCGTCGGAGAGGATGACGATGTCCACGCGGCGGTTCTCCGCGAGTTGCTCGGGGGTGCTTCCGGCGGCCACCGGACGGGTGTCGCCGAAGCCGACGGACTTGAGGTGGGCCGGCGGCAGTCCGGCTGCCTCCACGAGGTAGCGCAGCACCTGGGTGGAGCGTCCGGCGGAAAGCTCCCAGTTGGTGGGGAACGGCGCGACCGACCCGCGGGCGTCGGCGTGCCCCTCCACGGAGATCTCGTTCGGGGCGGAGATGAGGACGGACCCCAGGGCGTCGAGCACCTGCGTCGCGGCCGGGCTGAGATCGGTGCTGTTGGTGGTGAAGAACGTCTCCGCGCTCACGAGCCCGATCGTCAGCCCGCGCTCGTCGATGGTGAACGTGACGTCGGTCTCCAATCCGCGCTCGGCGAGAACCTGGCGCAGCCGCTCGCGCAGCGCGGACAGCTCGTCGAACTCGCGCTGCGCCGCCTCCAGACCCGTGTCCGCGAAGTCCTCGCCCTCGTCGTCGATGAGCTCCGGAGGCACGACCACGCCGCTGGTCACGTCGACGTCGTCCGAGGGCTCCTGCCCGAAACCCGTCGCGAGCGAGGCGCTGAGGGCCTCGAACTTCTCCTGGTCCACGGTCGACATCGCGAACAGCACGATGAACATGCACATGAGCACCGTCACCATGTCGAGGTACGACGCCATCCAGCGCTCGTCCGGTCCGCTGTGCTCGGACTCCTGGACACGGCGTCGGGTGCGCACGCTCATGAGAAGAGGTCCTCGTGCGCCTCCGTCTCCGCGGGCTGCTCGCGCCGGCGGGAGCGGCCGGGGGAGCGGTCGGAGACGAGCGCGCTCAGACGTTCGCGGACGTGGGCGGGGGCGGCGCCGGCCTGGACGGCGAGCATGCCCTCCATCAGTACCGTCATGCGCTCCAGCTCCAGCTCACCGAGGCGCTGCAGGCGGCCGCCGATCGGGAGCCAGATGAAGTTCGCCGACAGCAGGCCCCACAGTGTCGCGACGAAGGCCGCGGCGATCATGGGTCCGAGGGTGTCCGGCTTGTCGAGCTTCTCCAGCACATGGGTGAGGCTGACCACGGTGCCGATGATGCCGACGGTGGGGGCGAATCCGCCGAGGGTCATGTAGAAGCGTGAGGCGGTGCGGTTCCGGGCGGCGGTCGAGGTGAGCTCGTCCTCGAGGAGCACCCGCAGATCCTCCGCGTCGGTGCCGTCGGCGATGCTCTGCAGGGCCTGCCGCAGGAACGGATCCTTCTCCTCGTCCAGGCCCTGCTCCAGCGCGAGCAGACCCTCGGAGCGTGCTTTCTCCGCATAGCCGACCACGGTGTCGATCGTGCTCTGGGCGGTGCGCCGCTCACCGCGGAAAGCGCGCGGGAGCGACTTCACGGCGTGCAGCGCGTCGCGCAGCGTGCCGCTGGCGAGGCCGACCGCGATCGTGGCGCCGAAGACGAGCACCATGGGCGCGGGCAGCAGGAGCGACCCGACCGTCGCGCCCTCCAGGTTGATCATGGCGATCAGGGCGCCGAACGCGAGGACGAGCCCGAGGATGAGGGACGGATCCATCAGGAATCCCCTCCTGCGACGGGAGCGCCGGGTCGGACGTCCTCGGTGCCAGCGGCGACCAGCGCCGCCGCGGTCGCGAGGACGCCGGCGCGGAAGCGGGTGATGCGGGCGATCACGTCGTCCATCGTCTCCGTGACGACGAAGGTCGCGCCGTCGACCATCATGATCGTCGTGTCCGGCGTGGCCTGGACACGTTCGATCAGGTCGGGGTTCACCGCGAACCGGGAACGGTTCAGGCGCGTGAGGACGATCATGGGCTCCATCCTGGAAAAAGCTCGCCCCGCCCGAGAGCGGGGAACCGACGGCCCGTCCTGGGCTGTCGGAGAGGACTGTCGGCCGGGCGCTGCGCCGCGTTAGCGCGGGGTCGGGACCGGAGGGGATCTTTCTCACGGCGGGCGCGTCGTCGCCGATAGGGACCAGGGGCGGGGGACGATGAGCAGCGGGCGAAGGGAGCCTTGTGCGGGATCGGAACGTGGACAAGGCCGCGGCGACGGCGGCCGAGGAGTGCGGCTGCGCGCCGACCGCAGCCGAGCGCGGCGCGCTGTGGAACCAGCCGGTCAGCCGGCGCCATGCCTTCGGGATCGGCGCGCTGGGAGTGGTCGCGCTTGCCGCCTTCGGCGTCGGCTCGGGCGTCACCGCCGCGCACGCCGCGTCTTACCCGAGCTGGGACGACGTCCAGCGGGCGAAGAGCAACGAAGCGGCCAAGGCCGGCGAGGTCACCCGTATCCAGGGGCTGATCCAGTCGCTCGAGCGCAAGGTCGCCGAGACGCAGGCGGCCGCGCAGGTCGCGTCGGATGAGTTCTACGAGGCGCAGCAGGCGTACTTCGCGGCGATCACGGAGGCGGAGACGCTGCAGGCTCAGGCCGATGAGCAGGCGGCGCTCGCCGACGAGACCGCGAAGAAGGCCGGTCAGGTCGCCGCCCAGCTCTACCGCAGTGGCGGCGACGACACCGCCCTGGAGCTGTTCTTCGCGGGATCGGGCGCCAACGCCGATGAGCTGCTGTCGCGCCTCGGCACGATGAACAAGTTCCTCGAGTACAACCAGACGACCTACGACAACGCCGTCTCGGCGCGCGACACCGCCCAGGCGCTGACGGCTCAGGCCGACGTCGCCCGGGACGAGCGCGACCGCCTGCAGCAGGTCGCCGAGCAGAAGATGGTCGCGGCGCAGCAGGCGGCGGACGCCGCGCAGGCGGCGCTCGACGAGCAGGCGGCGAACCTCGAGACCCTCAAGGCCCAGCTCGCGGCGCTCAAGGACACCACGACCAAGACGGTCGCGGGGTACCAGGCGGGTGTCGAGGCGCGACGGCGGGAAGAGGAAGCCCGGCGCAAGCGCGAGGCAGCGGCGGCGGCCGCGGCTGCTGCCGCCGCCGGCCGGGGGACCAGCGGCGGTGGTGGTGGCGGCGGTGGCGGCGGCTCGGCCGGCAGCGGCGGCTGGGTACGTCCGCACGGCGGCGCACGCAGTTCGAGCTACGGGCCGCGCACCCCCATCTGCGGTCCTCAGGGATGCTCGTCGAGCTTCCACTACGGTGCGGATCTCGCCAACGGCTGTGGGGCCGCGATCTACGCCGCCAACTCCGGCACGGTCGACTACGCGGGACCGAACGGGAACTACGGCAACTACATCCGCATCCAGCACGGCGGCGGCATCAGCACCGGGTACGCGCACATCAAGCCGGGCGGCATCAACGTGCGCAGCGGCCAGTGGGTGCGCTCCGGTCAGGTCATCGCGTATGCCGGCGACACCGGCCGCTCGTTCGGCTGCCACCTGCACTTCGAGGTCTACATCAACGGCGGGTACACGAACCCCGTGCGTTTCATGGAGCAGCGCGGCATCTACGTCTGACCCTGCCGAGACCCCGCTTTGGCGGGGGGGGCCCCCCCCGAACCCCGGGGTAAGGGCGGGGCGCGGGGGGGAGCGGGGGGGGGGGGG